>MWDJ01000001.1 GCA_002070505.1 Bacteroidetes bacterium ADurb.Bin145
ATTGCAAATCAATCAAAATGTCAAAGAACAGAGTAATTTATTTAGTATCAACGATTTATTAACGCATCAGTAGTAGTTATCTGATATGTTTTGCCCGGTTCACCCTTTACTTTTTGCTGAGCAGAGAGAGAAAAGGTCGAAAGGCAGGTAACAAGCATGATAACTAATAAACTGTCAGCAATTTTTTTAATAGAGACAAATTCACTTTTCATAGTCGGTTAAAGAATTAATTAATGGTTTTCATAAGTATTATTCAACTGAAATTATTAACACCATTTCATAATCTGAAGAAGGTTTAAAATGCAAGTTAATACTTAAAAACCACATGATATATAGAATAATTCTAAAGCAATTAACAATTATACCAGTTTATTAACGCTTTGAATCCTTAAATTCACCATAAATATAAAGTGAATGGTAATGGGGGATGAAATTATTCAGTTCACAGGCAGTCCTTATTATTTCGTTGATCCTCGGATCGCAGAATTCGACAACTTTCCCTGATTCGACATCAATAAGGTGGTCATGCTGACTGCATTGATATGCTTTTTCGAACTGGGCTATATTTTTACCGAACTGATGCTTTACAACAAGACCGCAATCAAGGAGAACCTCAATTGTGTTATAGAGTGTTGCCCGGCTCACCCTGTAATTCTTGTTTTTCATGAAAATATAAAGCGATTCAATATCAAAATGCCCTTCCCTTGAATATATCTCGTCCAGGATCGCGTATCTTTCCGGGGTTTTCCTGTGTCCCTTCTTTTCAAGATAGTCAGTCAGGATCTTCCTTACAGTGATCTTTGTATTATCATTAAACATATTTGGACTAATTTAAAATAAAGGCAAATTTATTATTTTTTTAATAAATGAAGCGGAGAAATAAAGATTCAGGAAGGATTAATTGAGAAATCCTCAACTCTTTTTACGCTTTCAATGCCTTTTATATTTGAGATCTTGAGTATGAGGTTATTAATGTCTTTGGTATGATGTACATACAGGTCGATTGTACCCTGGAATATGCCTTTCTGAACTGAGATGTTGATCCCTGTCATATTGACTTTCAGTTCAGATGATATTATTGTAGTAATATCCCTCACAAGGCCAATCCTGTCAATGCCTGTCATGCTTATGCGTGCAAGGAATGAGACAAGTTTATGTATTGCCCATTTAACTGCAATTATTCTGTTGCCTTCGCTCGACATTAACCGGATCGCTTCGGCACATTTTGGTTTATGAATAATTATCGGACCTGCAGGTGAGATATAACCGGTGACTTCATCTCCGGGTATAGGATTACAACAGGTGGCAATCTCATAAGATTGTTCTGCATTTTCAATATTCTCTCTCAGAAGGAAGGGTACGCTCGTATCGATTTTTTCCTGTGTCTGCGGTATTTCCTTAGGCTCCTTCTTTGAACCTATAAGTTTGAAATCCCAGTATTTGATAACATTCCTGCTGACATTTTTCTTAAGGATCTTTTTCAGGTTATCGAGGTTTATAATACCAAGCTCGATCCTGGAATACAGTTCATCTTTATTAAGTACATCAAATGCCAGGAACAGCTTTTTAAAGATCTCTGCATTCGGAGTTATGTCAATTTCCCTGAGTTTTGCATCGAGAATCTCCATTCCCTTCTGAATCCTGTTTGTTGTTTCGGTTTTCAGAGCATCTTTTATTGCTTCCTTGGCTTTTGAAGTCCTTACGAACGACAGCCATTCTTTTTCAGGTTTGGCAATATCTGAAGTAATTATCTCAACCTGGTCGCCACTCATTAATGTAGCGCTGATGGGATTTAATTTATAGTTTATTTTAGCTCCGATCGCTTTATTACCTATCTCGGTATGTATTTCGTAAGCGAAGTCAAGAGCAGATGCACCTTTTGGAAGGCTTACAAGAGTACCTTTTGGCGTGAAAACCATTATTTCCGACGAGAACAGGTTCATTTTGAATTCATCAAGGAACTCTATCGGATCTTCAAGCGGATTCTCGAGCATCTGCCTGATCTTTTTGATCCACTTATCCAGTTCGCTCTCCTGGGCTGTATCTCCTTTGTATTTCCAGTGTGCGGCATATCCTCTTTCCGCAATTTCATCCATCCTCCTGCTCCGTATCTGCACCTCTATCCAGTTGCCTTCCGGTCCCATTACTGTTACATGCAGTGCTTCATAACCATTCGGTTTAGGCCTGCTTATCCAGTCGCGAAGCCTGTCTGGTTTTGGGAGGTATGAATCGGTGATCATGGAATAGATGTTCCAGCACTGCGTTTTTTCCGAGATATCAGGTGCCGGATCAAATACTATTCTTATTGCAAGCACATCGTAGATCTCTTCAAAAGGAACATTTTTCGCCTGCATCTTCTTCCATATTGAAAATACCGATTTTGGCCGGCTGCTTATGTCAAATTTTAGTCCTGCTTTTGAGAGCTTATCAATTATCGGAAGAGAGAATTTATTAAGAAGGTTATAATACTTCCGTTCACTAAGTTTCAGTTTGGAAGATATTTCTTCATAGATCTGAGGCTGTCTGAACTTAAAGCTCAGATCTTCCAGTTCGCTTTTTATTGCAAATAATCCCAGGCGATGGGCAAGAGGGGCATATAAGAAGATTGTTTCTCCGGCGATCTTCATCTTTTTATGCTCAGGCATTGAATCAAGGGTTCGCATATTGTGAAGGCGGTCAGCGATCTTAATAAGAATAACCCTCATATCATCTGACAGGGTCAGAAGCATCTTCCTGAAATTTTCTGCCTGAAGACTTGATGATGCTTCTTTATCGTATGTTCCTGAGATTTTTGTAAGTCCGTCAATAAGGGTGGCAATTTTGGCTCCGAAATCCCTCTTTACGTTATCAAGGGTATAATCAGTATCTTCAACCATATCATGGAGCAGAGCGGCAGTAATTGACCTTGCACCAAGACCGATTTCCTGATTTACTATTTTGGCAACAGCTATAGGATGGATTATATATGGTTCTCCGGATTTGCGGCGCATGTTCCAGTGGGCTTCATTGGCGATCCGGAAAGCCTTGTCTATCATCTCCCTGTCACCGGGTTTATTGCACCTGAGAAGATTATTTATCAGCGATTCATAATCAGCCTGAATACGTTTTTTGTCCTCGTCATCAAAAAAATCCTTTTTCCCCATAAAAATTTTAAAACTATTCAGTCTATACTGCAAATATAACGTTATTAAATCAAAGTCTTTGTTTATATAACGGATGAGGTTAGCAACTGTTCAAGGATTGAAAACAATCGTCACAGTACCTGTTTGTGAGAAGGATCTGCCTGAAGGAGATCTTACTCTCAGGAACCAGAGGTAAACGCCCTGCGGAAGTGGTTCTCCTCCGGCAGTGCCGTCCCATTCCATAGTGTAATCTTCAGCCTCGAAAACTGTTCTCCGTTTCTGATCAGTGACCAGCAGATGATATTCAACCGGTGTGAATGACAACACAGGCCGGAAAAGATCATTGATTGTGTTATTATCAGGTGTAAAAATATTCGGAACAGTTATTTTTTCTATCAGTGGAATGCATATTTCAGCCGACTGGCTTTCTCCTGGTACACCATAAGGATTCATATTTTCATATGCCCTTATCCTGAAACAGATCTCATCTCCGGCAGCCATATACATTAGCCCTGCTATATTTTTGAATACATATGTCGAATCATCCGGATCAGGCACAGCTTCCTTCTCCCATCCTCGTCCGGCATCAACAAATATCTCATATTTGCTGATGCCCCCGGCCCATTTCCTGTAAGGATTCCATTTCAGGACAAGGTCCGCGTCAGTAAATATTGCTGATAATACCATATTTGACCCCGAATTGGAATAAATTGCAGGAACACCGCAGGAATTTTTCACATAAGCCCGGTAGAAGTTGACCTTTAATGGATCGGCTTTGGAATCGATATATTCCTGAGTATCAGGCGAGGGAGGAAGCTCAGTGATCCATTCATAATTTCCGGTTGAACCGGTTTTCCTTTCCACATTCAGCCTTCTGATCTCAGAAGCAGGGTCAATTGTAAATGCCATCTGAATCTGATTTTCATCATTGACGGTCACATAATCGTTATTGATCCAATCCGGAGTTCGCTGCATAGCTGTATTTATGCAGGCCCTGTTCGACATAGAGGCAAAACCACCCTCCAGTGAAGCATTCACAAGAAAACAATACTGCCGGTTGGTCTGGAAATCTTTTAAAGTAAAGCTTGTAGTTTCTGCATCAGTTTCGCCGGCTTTGACAAACCCTCCTCCGTCGACAGATAATAATATTGTATAGCTGAGTACCTTTTTTGGATAACCAGTATAGCTGTTCCATGTTATATTTATTTTCCGGTTACAGCTATCCAGGACGGCTTCAGTGAAGATTGTCGTCAACGGATTCGAAAGCGGACTGATATTCCCTGAATCAAATGCTGCGACTACAAATGATTCGCTGTAGAATGATGATCCGGAAGCTGTATAGATATAACTAGTAGTGAGAGGATCATAGATAGTATCTATTGAATACCCGGCGTTATCTTTAAAAAGGTATACTATGTAACCTGTAACATCCGGCGATGGGCTGAGGGACCAGGACAAATTAACGTCTTCAGGCAGGTAATCAACTGAAACTAGTTCGAGCACAGGACTTTTTGGAGGTATAGTATCGGTCTGACCCCTGATGATTGAGTTATCGCATAACAGGATAAGAATAAACGTTATAACAAAATAATTCCTGAACATATTCAGCCTGCAGTAATAACGTACAAATCGTCAATATTATAATACGTATCAGCCAGTGAAATTATTTCTTCCGCCTTGATTGATTTTATTTTTTCAGTGAACCTGTAAAAGTATGAATTGTCAAGGTCAAAATCCCAGACGGACCTGAAGCTATAAGCCAGAGCAAACATCCCGTCGAACATTCTTACCATTTCCCCAAGCATATAGTTTTTCACTATTTTAAGTTCTTCTTTTCCGACAGGCTTTTTCTGAAGGGTGCGGATCTCTTTAAATATCTCATCAATCGTTGCCTGAGCATATTTTTTATTCACTTCAGCTGAAATGATCTTGTAGCCGCTCATTTTCAGCGAAGTTACTGAAGATGTGATACCATAGGTATAACCCTTTTCCTCTCTGATATTTTTCATTAAGCGGGAACCAAAATACCCGCCAAGGATTGCATTAAGGATCTTTAAACCCGGATAATCAGCATGACATTTATTAATTGTCGGTGAACCAATAACAACCGCTGCCTGTATGGCATTTTTCTTAACAATACTGATGTATTTCCTGCTGCGACTACGGGGAGACTTATTAATCTTCTGTGGTACAACTGAAACAGGCAGATCACCGAAAGAGCTTTCAAGAAGATCAATCATTGCTTCGGGAATGGATCCGGTAACAAGTATTGCCATATTGCATGGCACATAATATTTTGAGTGAAAATCTTTCAGGTCATCAGTTTTTATATTTCTGAAATCCTCCGGCCGGATCATTATGCCATAAGGATGGTTGCCAAAAATTGAATTAAAGAACTTCTCCAATGCAAGATTCTGTACTTTTTCCCTGTTGATGAGGAAATGCTGGTATCTTTTTTTCAGCAGTATACTCAGTTCTTTTTCCGGGAATGCCGGATTAAGAAGTATTTCTCTTGAAAGCTTGACGAGCTTTTCAAAATGTCTTTCAAGGAAGCAGATTGTAAATCCTGCCCTGTCTCTTTCGGTATACTGGTTATAAAAGGCGCCATGCCAGTCAAGGGTTTTGTTAATAAATGAAGAGGAGTGATATGCTGATCCTTCCGTCAGCATCAGATTTGTTACAGAAGCAACAAGCGGTTTATCCTCCCTGAGGTGACCGGCATCAAAAATGAATTCCAGACGAATTACTTTCTCTGAGCCCGCTTCAATAATGAATATCGGTATATTGTTTTTCAGCTTTATACATCGGGCTTCAGGAATTATTCCGGGAGATGCCTGTTTTATAACAGGTCCTTTAAGGTCTTTCCTGTTCATTGCCTGTTCCTCCCGGATGATTTATAATAGATCGTACTGCAATTTGATTCCCTGAAATACTTCTGCGATATTTCAATAACTGAATCTCTGTTGGTCTTCCTGTATAGTTCCACCTGCTTATTGACAAGCCCGGGGTTCCCAAGGAGTTCAAAATATGCAAGATTGAAGGCTTTATTAAGGATATTTAAGTTTCCTATTGCTGCCGAGGCCTCAAATTTATTCTTCACTTTCTCAATTTCACTGGCCGGAGCGTATTTATTCGTTAATTCATTTATCACCTCATTAATACGTTCACCGGCATGTTCCGGTGCAATACCGTTCATCAGTTTTCCATGAAGGATTATAAGTCCGGGATCAATATCTGAAGTAAGGTAAGCGCTTATCTCGCTGAAAAGCTTTTCTTTCTTTATAAGTTTTGTATACAATCTGCCGGATTCTCCTTCTGAAAGGAGATCAGTGATCAGATCGAGTGTCATGAAATCAGGGTCATTACGTCTGCACATATGCCAGGCCATGTAGATAGCTGAAGAAGGGACCTCCCTTTCAACCTGCAGGATCCTTTTATGAATCTGTAACGGTTCAACCGGAAGATCTCTTTGCTTTAATTGCCGCTTTTTGACAGAGCCGAACCATTTTTCAGCCAGTTTAAAAACCTTGTCAGTTGATATATTGCCTGTTACTGAGAGGATAGCATTATTTGGCGCATAATGTGAAAAGAAAAACCTTTTAATTTCATTTATAGTGGTCTTTTCTATATGGGCAATATCTGATCCGATCACAGGCCATTTGTAAGGATGCATCGTGTATGCCAATGGTCTCAGGAGTAGCATCGCATCGCCATATGGCTGATTGAGGTAACGCTGATTATATTCTTCTGTGACTACCTTCTTCTGAACTTCCAGATTCCTTTCGGAGAAATCAATTGATTGCATTCTGTCTGACTCAAGCCAGAAACCTGTTTCAATGTTTTGAGCAGGTATTGAGATATAATAGTTTGTAATATCAGAATTGGTAAACGCATTATTCTCCCCGCCCGCAAGCTCCAGATGTTTATCATATTCGGGGATACGGGGGGTTCCACTAAACATAAGATGCTCAAATAAATGTGCCAGCCCGGTTGACTGAGGATCTTCATCCCGCGAGCCCACATCATAAAGGATATTCATTGCTACAAGAGGAGTGGACCTGTCTTCGTGAACCAGCACTCTCAGACCGTTATCGAGACGGAATTTTGTGAATTCTATCATGTATTGAAAATAACATCATGAGCCCCTGAAGGGGATAATTATCCGAAAAGACAAACTTAAATAAAAAAGAAGATAAGCTTTAGTAATGTTTTTATATTTGCATAATCATGTTGAAAAGCAGGTTTTTCAGAAAAATACTAAAACCACGGTTTGAGGATATTGATCAGGTAAGACTGTTGTATTTGCTCAGTCTCTTAGTGGGGTTTCTGAGTGCCCTTGCTGCTGCCATTCTGAAAAATGCTGTTCACTACACCCATCAGATACTGACCAGTGGAATAACCAGAGAATCAGGTAATTATTTGTATCTTGCCTATCCGATTACAGGAATGTTCCTTACGGTATTGTTTGTCAGGTACGTAGTCAGGGACAACATAGGTCATGGGATAAGCAGGGTTCTCTATGCAATCTCGAAGAGAAAGAGCCGGCTGAAATTTCATAACACCTGGACATCGATTATTGCAACAACGCTGACGATAGGATTTGGTGGTTCGGTAGGAGCAGAGGCGCCTATCGTTCTTACCGGTTCATCTATAGGATCAGCTGTCGGAAGTTTCTTCAAACTCAATTACAGGAGCATAACCCTGCTGATAGGATGCGGAGCGGCCGGTGCTGTGGCAGGTATCTTTAAAGCCCCTATAGCAGGGATCGTTTTCACTCTTGAGATTTTAATGCTTGACCTTACGATTTCATCAATAGTCCCTCTTCTTATATCTTCAGTCACGGCCGCTACCGTAGCCTATTTTACAATGGGCGAGAAAGTCCTTTTTTCATTCAACATCACGGAAGCGTTTAATGTTGCCAATATCCCTTGGTATATCCTTCTTGGGATAAGCTCCGGATTCATTTCTCTCTATTTTTCGAAGATGACACTGTTCCTTGAAAAAGGCTTCGCAAAAGTGAGCAATGTGTATGTTAGATTGTGCCTCGGGGGATTGATACTGAGTTTGCTTATTTACCTCTTCCCTTCCTTCTACGGGGAAGGTTATGATACGGTACTTCTTCTCCTTCAGAGAGGAGTTGATCCGGTTATAGGCAACAGTATATTCTTCAGGTTTGCAGATAATTTCTGGATGGTTGCACTTTTTATGGCATGCCTTGTATTCCTGAAGGTCCTGGCAACAAGCTCGACAAACGGGGCGGGCGGAGTGGGTGGTATATTTGCTCCAGTTCTTTTCACTGGAGGCACAGTCGGTTTCCTGTTTGCAAGCCTGCTAAGCAGATTCCTTAATATTGACCTGCCCGATAACAGGTTTGTTCTCGTAGGAATGGCAGGATTGATGGCCGGAGTAATGCATGCCCCGCTTACAGCTATCTTTTTAATTGCTGAAATTACAGGGGGATATGATCTGCTCATACCACTCATAATTACATCAACTGCAGCATATATTACAACGAGGAGCTTTGAACGGCATTCGATATATCATGTTCAGCTGGCTGAAAAAGGAGAATTGATAACACATGACAAGGATAAAGCTGTACTAACCCTAATGGACTGGAGGAAAGAGATTGAGACAGATCTGTCAAAGGTGAGATCGACTGATACCCTGGGCGACCTTGTCAAAGCAATATCAAATTCAAAACGAAATCTTTTTCCTGTTGTTGATGAGTATAATATTCTGGAAGGTGTGGTGTCGCTCGATGAGGTAAGATCTGTGATGTTTAACCGGGATCTGTATAATACTATTTTTGTGAAAGACCTGATGACTATTCCGCCTTCATACATTGACATGAAGGAGAATATAGAAACGGTTATGGAGACATTTCGTAAGACAGGCGCCTGGAACCTGCCGGTGCTCAATAACGGATATTACGTCGGTTTTATTTCAAAGTCAAGGATATATACAACATATCGTGAATTACTGATCCAGTTTTCGGAAGAATAACTTTTAAAACAAATAATATGAAAAGAGATAAATTGATTTTTGATCTGATTGAAAAGGAACAACAACGCCAGCTTAACGGGATCGAGCTGATCGCTTCAGAGAATTTTGTCAGTCCCCAGGTACTGGAAGCTATGGGTTCGGTGATGACAAATAAGTATGCAGAAGGTTATCCAGGTCACCGGTATTATGGTGGTTGTGAGATTGTGGACCAATCAGAGCAGGTTGCGATAGACCGCCTGAAACAGCTTTTCAATGCCGAGTATGTGAATGTTCAGCCTCACTCCGGAGCCCAGGCTAATATGGCTGTTTTCCTGACAGTGCTCAAGCCGGGAGATAAATTCATGGGTCTTAATCTGGCTCATGGTGGACATCTCTCTCACGGTTCTCCAGTGAATACTTCCGGCATACTCTATACGCCTGTTGCCTATGGTGTGAAAGAGGAAACCGGTACCGTTGATTATGACATGATGGAAGAGATTGCATTGAAAGAGAGACCAAAAATGATTATAGGTGGGGCGTCTGCATATTCACGTGAGTGGGATTATGAGAGGATGAGAAAGATTGCAGATATGGTGGGTGCCATCCTGATGGTTGATATGGCTCATCCGGCAGGATTGATCGCAGCCGGTCTGCTTGAAAACCCATTGAAATTTGCACATATTGTCACATCCACTACTCACAAGACACTCAGGGGACCACGCGGCGGTATTATTCTGATAGGAAAAGATTTTGAGAATCCCTGGGGTCTTACTACTCCTAAAGGAGAGATAAGATTGATGTCATCACTTATCAACTCAGCCGTATTCCCGGGAATACAGGGGGGTCCGCTGGAACACGTGATAGCTTCGAAAGCCGTCTCCTTTGGTGAAGCCCTGGAGCCTGAATTCAGAAATTACCAGAAGCAGGTAAAGAAAAATGCCGAAGTAATGGCAAAAGCATTCATTGACAAGGGATATAAAGTAATCTCAGATGGAACTGATAATCACCTTATGCTGATAGACCTGAGGCCGAAGTTCCCCGATATCTCTGGAAAGAAGGCTGAAAATGCACTAGTACAGGCACATATTACAATAAATAAGAATATGGTACCATTTGACAGCAGATCACCTTTCCTTACTTCAGGATTAAGAGTAGGAACGCCCGCCATTACTACAAGGGGACTCAAGGAAGATCAGATGGGTAAAATTGTTGAAATGATAGATGAGGTCATAAGCGATGTTGATAATGAATCAGTTATTATGAAAGTAGGAGAAGAAGTTAAAAGAATGATGGCTCCTTATCCTCTTTTCTCAATGTGATATCATTTTTTTAGACAGAAATGTGATAACATAAAAGTTTTATTGCTAACTTTACCTATATCCTCCTTATGAATTTTCGATGATGGGCAATCCTAAACTAATATTTGTTGTCGACGACGATCCTTTTATTAACATGTTGGTAGTCAAGAGATTTTCATCAGAAGGATACCAGCTTGAAGCTTATAGCTCAGGAGAGGAGTGTCTGGAAGCCCTGAACAAAAATCCAGACCTTATAATTCTTGA
Source organism: Bacteroidetes bacterium ADurb.Bin145 (assembly GCA_002070505.1). Lineage (GTDB taxonomy): Bacteria > Bacteroidota > Bacteroidia > Bacteroidales > VadinHA17 > LD21. Next base: position 10,667 of record MWDJ01000001.1, read on the forward strand.
TTACTTATTTGCCAAAGAAGATAAGGAATTCATGAACGGAATGGAGGTTCTTGACAAGATCAAACTTGTTAAACCCGATATGTCAGTGATAATGCTCTCGGGGCAGGATAACGGAGAAGTTGTTCTTGAATTAGCGAGGAAAGGAATTGACGATTATGTTATCAAGGATCATAATCTTATTGATAATCTTCATATAGCGATCAAGGAGCTTTTTGAACGTAAAAGCTGATCTTACTTCAGAATAAAATTATAGGTTATAGTTCCTTTCTGAACAAGCGGTGCATCTGGTTTTGGTTCAAACTGGGTTTCGAGAGCAGCTTCTCTCGCTACTCTCAGGAGATATTCATCGAGGGTATTTGATCCTTTTACCCCGGCAACAGCCTGTGTGACTTTCCCGGACCGGTCAACACTTACTTCCACGACGACCTTACCTCCTTCCTGGTAATCATATTTTGGCAGGGGTAATTTCCGGACTCCACGACCAGACAGGTCGTAGGATATTCCGTTATTTCCCAGCCCGCTTCCTTCTCCTCTGTTCTGCGAATCGACAGATCCTGTGGGAGAACCCTGATTGCCCGGTCCTCCTGCAACGCCTTCACTTGTCGAACTGGTTCCGGCGTTTTTAGCGCCAGCCAGAGCGGCCCTTGTTCTGTCAGCTATTTCCTGCTGCCGTTTCTGTTCGGCTTCAATTCGTTTTCGCTCAATTTCTGCCTGTTCTTTCCTTATCCTTTCAGCTTCCAGTTCTTCTCTTCGTTTTCTGTCAGCTTCGATCTTCTCGAGACGTTTTTTCTCAGCATCAGGATCGACTTTTTTTACCTCAGGGGCATCTTCATTATTCTGAGTGAGGAGAGGTTCTTCGTTAGATGTTTTGACTTCCTGAGCCGGGGGAGGAGGTACACTTTCTTCAATAACAGGGGCAGGAGATGGTTCAATCATTCCCAAACCCGTCTCGTCAGTCCCGAAATTGACAAGGATTCCCTCTTCCTCAGGTTTCTGCGGGGGTACGGTAAAACCGATTATAAGCATTAAAACAAAAACACCCACATGAATTACTGCGGTCCCGAGAAATCCCTTGCTCTTTTCCGAAGGTATTCTCCGAATGTCATTATTTTGGAGTGGTTGCAATTATCAGTTTATAATTATTTGCCTGTGCAATATTTAATACTTTGACAACACTTTCGAAAGGAACTGTTTTGTCTGCATGCAAAGAGATATATGTTTCAGGGGCGCTGCCCAGTTTCTGCTTCAGAACATTCTCGAGCTCTTCAAGGGTAACAGGTTGCTGCTCAACATAATATCTTTGATCTGCTGTTATTGACACTGTAGTCTGCGGCTTGGCTGACGTCTGGGTTGAACCCTTCGGCAATAGCAGCTTAAGCGCGGTAGGATGGACCAGTGTTGATGTCAGCATAAAGAATATCAACAGATTAAAAACAACATCTGTCATCCCGACCGAACTGAAGTTAATACTTATTTTATTTCTTTGAGATATTGCCATATTAGTATCTATTTTACCGGTTCATTCAGAATGTCCATGAATTCTGTATTTGTTGCTTCGAGATTAAAGACTACCTTTTCTACCCTCACAACAAGTATATTATAGGCGAAATATCCCAGTATACCTACTATAAGCCCGGCTACAGTAGTTATCAGGGCAGTGTAAATTCCGTCAGAGAGGAGGGAAACCTCTATATTATTACCAGCTTGTGACATTGCGTAAAAGGATCGTACCATCCCTATCACTGTCCCAAGGAATCCAAGCATAGGTTCGGCTCCGGTAATTGTAGCAAGTGTAGGGAAACTTTTTTCAAGTTTTGAGATCTCCAGTTTTCCGACATTTTCAATTGCAGTGCTTATATCCTGCAATGGTCTTCCAAGTCTGCTTATTCCTTTTTCAATCATCCGGGCAGAGGGAGAATCTGTTGATTTACACAGAGCCAGTGCTGCATCTATTTTACCATCGTGGATATAATCCTTGATCCTGTTCATGAAATTCTGATCCTCTTTTGTGGCCTTTCTTATCACGTAAAATCTCTCGATAAAGATATATGCTGCCACAAATGACAGAAGTATAATGGGTATCATAACCCATCCACCCTTGATTGCAAGATCAAGTAAAGTCAGTTTAATTTCACTTGCTGCCTCAGCAGGAAGGGCTCCTCCCTGCATAATAAACTGTGTAAATCCCATATTCCTAGTTTCTGGTTATAATTAATTGCTTATCTGATATTTCAGTTTTTTATTCACGTGCGAAGATATTAAAAAACGTATTTATCATCCATTCTATTATACATGGTTAATAACAAAGCCTGAAAATTTATCAACTTAAACAGAGATGACCTGTTGGTGAAATGATTATTCGGCCATTACCACAGGCTCTTCCTCTTTTTTCATTTCAGGTTTTTCCTTCTTCCTGAACAGATCGGAAAACTTATCGAAATCCTGTCTGAAGAAGAGACCAAATCCCTGGGTATAGGGTGCCTGTTTTCCGGTATAGGGATTGTTGAACCTGTTAAAAACCTTGAACCTGATCTTATCGGTGATTTTATATTCTATATCAAAATCACCGGTCAGCTGGTCGGTCGATGATGATGAACTTCCGGTTCCGCGAACATCGAAATTGCCGTTTATTATGACTTTATCGTTCAGGAGCTGTGTGGAAAGCGCAAGCTGAACCTCATTTGCATTAATATCCTTATACCCCGGGCGGTAGACAAAACCAATATCAAAATCATTGCTGATCTGCGATAACCAGTTGCTTAACTGATTGGAAACCATTTCAGTTGTGGTAACAGCCATAGCCGATGTCCCGGTCGAAGTAGTTGAAGTGAGACCGGACCTGTACGTAGGATCGGAATAGAAGCTGTTCATGACCAGTAGGTACAGGAACTGACGGCTCAGTTCTTCTTCGGTTGTTATCACATTCTTGAGATAGGTACGTGTCGATTCATCTGCAGTCGGCAGGAAGATATCAAGACCTATAACCGGATTGAACAATCTGCCTGACAGGTTTATCTGACATTCAACAGGGATCCTTTCATTGAACCTTTCGTCCTGGAGTATCTCATATAATGAAGCCTTAAGCTTATAAATAGCCTTCATCTCAATTTCTGCATCGTCGATATTTCCATTAAAGATTATCCTCCCTCCGTTTTCAACAGTAAATGGTTTGTTGAGGATATTGCCAAGCGTAAAAAGATAATCGCCATCTTCAATTATATAGTCGCCGGATATTTTGAAATCACCTTTTTGGTCGTATGAGATATTAAGATTGCCGTTACCATGGCCTCTCATAATATCTCCGACTTTTGAGTCAAAAATCAGTTGCACTTCAGCATCAGGTGTTACCTCGAGGTCGAAATTAAGATCAAGGGCTGTTTCAGATTCGGGAGACACCGTGGTTTGTTTTGTGATCTCTTCTTTCCGTGTAGCAGTATCTGTATTGAGGAAAGTGATGAAAGAATAATCTGAAACCGTCTCACTGGAGTTCAAGGGGATATAGAATCTGGTATTTCCTCCCGTTTTTGCTGAAATATCGAATGAAAGTGAATTGGTGCCGCTTTTGATTGTTGTCATCCCACTTGCGAATGCGGTACCATAGAACAGCTCATTATCTTTTGGCCTGGTATTAAGTACCATGCAATCATTTGTGTTAATGACCAGATTAGCCTTAAAATCATTGAAATTCCTGTGGGAGACTGATCCGTTCAGCTGGGCAGTATTCCCTTTTTCATCAAGAACGGTGATGTTTTTAAAAATAATGTTATTCTTATCAAATCTGATCGAATCATTAAGCCTGTATATCGTTTGAAGATAGTCAATTTTCATTGAGGTGTTCTCTGCTAAAAGAGCACCTTTTAAAATAATGTTTCCAGGTGATGCCGTGAACTTTACCTTTCCTGTTGTTGTACCGGTAATGTTTGAGGCAAAGATCCTAAGCAGAGGATTCAGTGCGTCAACAGGAAGCTTGTCAGCTTTTATATCGAGAGCTATTTTTTTCGCAGCCGGGTCATAGTTTCCCACTACATCTATCATCTTCTTCCCTTTTAAGTTATTTCCGACCCTTATATCTGCCATTTTTTTCTCGGAATTCCATGCTGAGACAACCGCTAGTTCGCCATAATTACTCTGCAACAATGAGAAATTACTTATTTTCAGGTTACTTTCGAGAAGAGGATTCTTATACAGGCTTGTGAGCAGAATATTCCCCTCAAGAATGCCTTTCAGATCGAGAGATATTTCGTCGGGCTCTTTTTTCTTTTTCGATATATAATTAATAGGTGATATATCGATTCCCCTGAATTCAAGATGGAGAGTATCTGCCGGGTTCTCCGAAACTGTTCCATTTACCTGGTAGTAGTTGTCTTTGTTACTGATAAACACCCGGTTGATTTTAATTGCATTTGAATCGACGAGTATCTTCGATTGGTCTATTTTCCAGCGGTTGTTCTTATTGAAGATACTTGTTGAATCAACGTCAATATTGAGTACAGGTCTCATTAGGGGTCCGGGCTCTTTAATAAAGGTTCCTCTTGCAGTTATATTGCCACTATTTTTAATCTTATCATGATTGTCCCAGTTAAGGTTTAATCTGAAATTGTCAGGTTCGGCAAGGAGGTCAATACGGAATCCCTTAAGTTCCGTCTGTCCCATTGCAGTGAGAGAGGCGGAATTAATTTTTACCTGGGAGTAAGGAGAAGTGTAAACAGCTTCAACCGAAACGTCTTTTAAAATGTTGTTCCTGAAGTTAAGTGATTTGAAGTTGGCGGTAATCAGCAAGATGCTGTCAGGGAAAATGGATCCTTTTAAGGTGCTTTTTTCAGAAATCAGAAGGCCTGTGTTGAAGAAATTATTTATTTTGTCAGTGTTCTTAAAGCTGATATCAAAAGTGAATCTGTTTCTCGGGTTCCTTGTTTTAGGTGGAGCGGTGAAGCGTGAGGGCATAAGGGTAGCCATCACTGATCTTACAGTATTTTCCAAACCTGAAAAATTGTAATAACCTCTTACATCAGCATCAACATAATCGGTCCGCAGACTTATCGCCGGCTTATAATCTTCAGAGAAAGTTCTAAGTGAGAAATCATAAAATTCAAGATCATTTCCTTTCAGTGTCAGATTTGAATTCAGAAGCTTGATCTCTCCATCGAGATTGTCTATGTTGGATCCTTTGAAATTCGCAGTAAGTAGCACTGAAACCTCAGCAGAGGTGTCTTTGGCAAGTTTAAGTCTGTAGAGATCAGCTTCAGCAAGATTCAGGGTGAAATCGAATTCCGGAAGTTGACCGCTGAAGTCGAACATCCCCAGGAGATCCATTTTAATGTTAGGTTCTGATATCTTCACGCTGCCATCCCAGGTATGTTCACTGAAAGTACCATTCAGGGAAATGTTCCGGTATTTGTAATCATTTATCTCAACGCTGTCAATAAGCCCTGACATGCTTCCTGAAAATGCTTTTAACGACGATGCATACATGTCAAGATTTGCTTTCATGCTTAGGCTCCCAAGCATATCTTCTTCACCGATCAGTTTCCCCAGCGCAATTCCCTGACCGTTAACAATTCCCTTTATCTTGTATCCACCCCGGCCTTTAGGTCTGAATGACACGTCAGTGCTTATGTTACCGGTACTGGATGTCATTTTGCCAAATGTGACAAAATCTGTCGTAAATCCTGTGAAATTACCGTTAAATGATATATAGCCAAGCTTCTTAAGGATGTCGGGAAGAATAATAGTCCCCTTTTCCGGAATATAAATCTTAGAAACATCGTAACTGCTGATGTTCAAACTGTTGACTCCGATATATATAAAGGTGTTGTCGATTTCCGGAAGACCAGAAAGATCAAAATCGCAGTCAAGAAATGTACTGTCTCTGTACGATAGCTCAATATTCCGCCCCTTTAATTCGGATATTGTACCAAGTACATGTCCTGATAGATTTACCGATTCTTCCATTCCTTCAATAGCAGGGATGAAATACTGGAGATCAGTGAAGCCCAGGTATGATCTGTCAAGAAGGAGATCAAGCCTGACTTTGTTTATAAAATCGTCGAAAGAACCTGTCGAATCCGGGATAATACTGAGATGACTAATATCCAGTATACTTGTATCGCAGAAAAGTTTAACGGAATTGAAGGTGATCGCTTTGTTTGCCAGGAGAATTTCGCCTGTCATCTTTTTCAGATTAAATCCGGAGCTTTCCCTGAAGGTTAAATTGTAGATGCTGAAAGAAACAGAATCATTCCTTATTTTAAAATCCTCCACAATTCCGTTTATTCCGGCAAGTCCAAGATCGTTGAAATTAATGAGTGTTTTTCCTTTTTCCCGGGTTCTGTTGATCAGAGCAAACCTTCCCTTGTTGATATCTATCTGATTAATAACAATATTGGTATTCTTTTCGCTTGTTTGACCAGGATTTTTTATAAGGTCGAGGTACCATCTGAGGTTATTTGATCCTGTCGAATCAGTTATAAAAGCTACCACAGGATTGGTGACAACTGCCCTTCCCAGTACTATTGAGTTGTTTCTGAAGTCAAGTTTCCTTATTCCCGCAGCTGCACGCGCAACATAAAGCAAAGTGTCATTGTTTTTATCCTTCAGAAGGACATCCTGAAGTCTTAACCTGTTAAAGAAAGAGTACTCAATTTTTCCTACAGAGATCGTCGATTCTATTTTTTCGGAAATATTACCCGTGATCTTTTTTATGATCAGGGTTTGTACTCCGGGAAGGCTTAATGCAATTGCCATCATGACCGGGATCGTAATAAAGATCCCTGCAATTATGATTATAAAACTGACTGATCTTTTAATTCTTCTGGTCATTAATTTGCTATAAGCCTGCTATACTCCGCTTTGGATCATCATAATTTGCAGGGTATAAAGATAATAAATACACCTGTTTATTCAGCTCTGTAATCTGCAATACTATACACAAAGATTGTACCGTACTCACTGAAAGTACGGCCATTTTCACAAAGGATAAATATTCTGAAGCAAAATAATCCGATATTTGTTTTTTGAAATGAGATAATGGCGGTTATTATTCTGGCAATAGAATCTTCCTGTGACGATACATCAGCTGCTGTTGTAAGGGATGGTTATGTACTTTCCAATCTGATAGCAGGTCAGGATATACACCGGTCTTATGGAGGGGTTGTACCTGAACTGGCTTCCCGTGCACACCAGGCAAATATTGTTCCTGTGACGGACCAGGCTTTGAAGAGAGCAGGAGTGAAGATCTCGGAGATTAATGCAGTCGCTTTTACACGCGGACCAGGATTGCTTGGGTCTCTTCTTGTCGGGACATCCTTTGCCAAAGGTTTTGCCCTGTCACTGGGAATCCCTCTTATCGAAGTAAATCATCTTGAGGCTCATGTCCTTGTTCATTTTATTAAAAAGGATAATACCCCAGCGGCACTACCTTCTTTCCCGTTTCTTTGCCTGCTTGTATCCGGCGGTCATACCAGAATAATCCTGATGAAGAATCACCTTGAGATGGAAGTTCTTGGCAATACAATTGATGATGCAGCAGGTGAAGCGTTTGATAAATGCGGGAAACTGATGGGATTGGAATATCCCGCTGGTCCGGCTATCGACAGGCTGGCAGCATCAGGCAATAAAAAAGCATTCCGTTTCTCGAAACCTTCAGTCAAAGGTCTTGACTTCAGTTTCAGCGGATTAAAAACAAGCTTTCTGTATTTCCTTCGCGACAGTATTAAAGAAGACCCGGATTTTATAGAGAAAAATAAAGCTGATCTGTGCGCATCACTTCAGGATACGATCATATCTGTCCTTACTTCAAAACTTGTAAAGGCTTCAACTGAGACAGGTATAAAGGAGGTCGGTATTGCCGGCGGTGTTTCTGCGAATTCTGGATTAAGAAATGCTCTGAGGACAGAGGCTGAAAAAAGAAAATGGAACCTGTTCATCCCTGAAGCAGGATATTCAACTGATAATGCGGCAATGATTGGAATTGCCGGCTATTATAAATATCTTAGAGGAGAATTTGCTGATCAGGATATTGCACCACTTGCCAGATTCTGATTATTAACTTTTAAGAATATGGAAACAAAAGAACTGTCGATCCTTGTTATAGGAGCAGGCGCCGTAGGTGGTATAACAGCAGCTCTGCTTAAAAAGGATGGCTATAATGTTGAAATAGTCAGTAAGTACCCCGAATATGCCACTCTTATTTCGGAACAGGGAATCGAAGTGACAGGTGCCTGTGGAAATGTGAATGCAAAGATCCCTGCTTATGCTTCAGTGGGGGAGGTGAAGGGAAAGAAAGACCTGATCCTTCATGCAACCAAGGCAACTGATATGATTGAAGCGGCAGAATCGGTAAAGTCTCTCCTTAAGGATGAAGGATATGTTATCTCAATGCAGAATGGCATATGTATTGATGATATGGCATTGGTTCTCGGCAGAAACAGGTTGATAGGATGCATTACCGGATGGGGAGCTACAATGGATTCCCATGGAAAACTGACGATGACTTCCACTGGCGATTTTGTAATAGGTTATCCCGACAGGGCTCCCGATGATTTTCTTCAATCGGTAGGAGAGGTGCTCTCAACAGTTGTACCTGTTAAACTGACTGATAATTTCATGGGACATCTTTATGCCAAGCTTATCATAAATTCCTGTATCACCTCTCTCGGTGCAATCTGCGGGCTCTATCTGGGCAGAATGCTTTCCATAAAAAAAGTAAGAAAGATATTTATCGAGATAATCAGAGAAGCTGTTCTCATTGCTGACAAATTAAATATCAGGATTGAAGTATTCGGAGATAAGCTTAATTTCTATAAATTTTTGTCCGGCAATAACATAATTGCAGATTTGCGCCGCCATCTTTTCATTATGGTGATTGGATTCAAATACAGAAAACTCAAATCTTCAAGCCTTCAGTCTGTGGAAAGAGGTAAGCTTACCGAAATAGACTACCTCAATGGATATATTGTAAAGAATGCGGATAGGTTTCATCTCGAAGTGCCTGTTAACAGGGCAGTGGTCAATATTATCCACGAAATTGAACAGGGGAAAAGAAAAATATCCTTTAATAACTTTAGTGATCCTATTTTTGACAGGTTCAATAATTGATCGTAACGTTAAATTAATTATATTCGGATCAGATTTTGAAGGATGAAAGAACTCAAAATTACACCTACAAAGACTTCACCGGAGATTATTCTCTCTCCTGAAGGCTCGATCCGGATCAAGGGGCGCTCTATACATGAGAACGTAAATGAGTTCTTTGCGCCTGTCGAGAAATGGGTGGCAGAATATCTAAAGATCCCTGCAGATATTACCTGCGTTGATATGATCCTTGAATATTTTAACAGCGCAAGTGCTAAAGCTTTCATCCATTTGCTGGAACAGATCAAACATGTCAGCCTGAAGAACAAGAAGTACATTATAAACTGGTACTATGAGGATGGCGATGAAGACATCCTTGAACGGGGAGAATATTTCTCATCTATTCTTGAGGTCCCTTTCACCTTTATCAAACTCAGCTGATTAATAAGCCAGTATCTGACTTTTCTCCCTTCCGTAGCCTTTTATCCATATCCTGTTACTGTAAACTTCGACCAGGGCAAAGCTGTTAGTATTCTCAGTCTCTACCATACCTTTCATTGTCAGAAAATGGATCATGTTTGTGTTTCCGTAATTGCCTGCATGATTATGCCCGTTGAACCATGCCACAATATTGCTGTAATTATTCAACACTGACAGGACCTCTTTATAATTAAGAAGATTGTGGATATTTTCCGGGTAAACCGGGAAATGACAAAATATAATAACTTTTTCATTATCTGCTGCAGCTTTATCAAGCTGTATCATAAGCCATTGAAACTGTCTGACACTTATGCCGCCATTCCATTCTATTGCATTAATATTACCTTCCTTTTTCAGTGCATCCAGATAATCCTGAGTCTTTCTGACTACCGATTTATTTCCGGAGCCATATGTGCTCAGCTCATTTCCGTTGAGCACAATGAACCTGAAATTCTTTTCAGAGAAGGTATAGTACCCTTCCTTTGAAGGCATCCTGAGGGGCAAATGTTTGCGCAGGCGAGGATTAACCTCATAATCATGGTTGCCGGTAAGATGGTAAGTCCTGATTGCTGACGAATCAATAATATCAAGGACAGTACCAAAGGAACTGTAATCCCGGTCAATAATATCTCCCAGGTTAACAATGAATTCAGCTGAGTCAGTTTTAAAAGAACTCAAAGCTTCCCTGAGTTTTGGAAGTGAATTTCTGTAATATCTTGTTCCCTCCGGTTCAGAAGGGCAGTATTGCACATCGGCAATGATTCCAAATCTGAAGAGAGGCTTTTGCGCCTTATCATTTGGCGATTCCTGACCATGAGTATTTCTAATGGGCATAATTGACAGAATAAGAATGGGCAACAGAGTTTTAAATATAATATTCATATTATTCCTGTCTGTTTCGTTTTTTTCTGCGTTTTTTAGACGAGTTGCGATAATCTTTTAGATAGATCAGTGAAATTGAAAAGAATAAGATTCCAAGAAGAAGCAACATAATAAATACCAGGACGGAGGGTTTGCCAAACTGAGGGATGGGATGTTTTAGCCTGTAAATATATCCGAAAACAGTATAGACAATTACCATTATTGATATAGCCAGGCTGAATATTATTGTCGTACCGTCAAATATCCTGGTTGTTTTATAGAGCTGGGTTTTCTTGAATGTAATATAAGATGCCCTGGCATATACATTTGCTTTTCGTTTTGAACGATCCTGCCGGTATTTTCTCCACTCTTCCATAGCCTGACGAAATGATTCAGCATCATCAGCTACTTTATCAAAATTGGAGATCAGGAAATCATAGGCTTCCGTTACAGCTATGAATCTCTCGATAGCATCAGGGCTTTTGTTTATGTCGGGATGATAAAGACGAGCTTTCTGTCGGTAGGCTTTTTTTACATCGTCAAGTGATGAGTCTGCAGGCAGGCCAAGTATATGGAAGTAATCCTCCAGCGTCATATTTAACCTAACGGTTATTCTATGACAAAAGTAGCTATATTATTTGACTATTCCTGTAAAACCCATAAATGCAAGGGCAAGGATTCCTGCAATTATAAGCGATAAAGGAACTCCTTTCATGCCCTTTGGTACATCAACAAGTTCAAGCTGTTCTCTGATACCAGCCAGGATTATAAGCGCCAGACCAAAACCGATAGCAGTTGAAGCACCGAATACAACACCTTCAAGCAGGTTATAATTTTTCTTTATTACAAGAATTGCCACACCAAGTACAGCGCAGTTAGTCGTTATAAGAGGCAGGAATATTCCAAGCGCCTGGTAAAGGGGCTGACTTATCTTCTTAAGGATGATCTCAACCATCTGCACGAGGAAAGCAATGACCAGAATAAAGGTGATTGTTTGCATAAATGCAATGCCCAGTTTATCAAGCACATACGTCTGGATTAAATAAGTAACTGTTGTTGCCAGTACAAGAACAAAAGTTACAGCGCCAGCCATGCCGACAGCAGTCGAGACTTTATTTGAAACACCGAGAAATGGACAAACTCCAAGGAATTGGGCCAGGACAACATTGTTGATTAATATAGCAGATATTATTATCAGAATATATTCCATATCAGTGATATTTATGTTCTTTTAAGTTTGTTTATAAGAGCTATAAGATAACCAAGAGCAATGAACGCTCCGGGAGCCAGGATAAACACAAGAATTCCATCACCCTTAATGAATTTATATCCGAATACAGCCCCACTCCCAACTATTTCTCTGAATGCTCCAAGAATGCCCAGGGCCATTGTGAATCCCAGTCCCATACCTGCACCATCAATCAATGATGATAATACAGAATTCTTACTGGCAAATGCTTCAGCCCTGCCAAGAACTATACAGTTGACAACGATCAATGGAATAAAAATCCCAAGTTTTTCATAAAGGGACGGCACATAGGCTTGCATAAAGAGGTCCACTATTGTCACGAAAGATGCTATGATTACTATGAATGCCGGGATCCTTACCTTGTCGGGTATGACTTTTGACAGCAGAGAGATAACCACATTCGAACCTATCAGAACAAAAGTAGTGGCAATACCCATTCCCATTCCGTTTAATGCCGATGATGTTGTAGCCAGTGTGGGGCAGGTTCCAAGAACCAGGACAAGGATTGGATTTTCCTTGAAGAATCCTTTCGTAAAATTTTGTAATTGGTTCATCTTGTGACTTTTTAATTATTATCCTTTATAGGCTCTGCCTGTGATGTATTACCGGGAACCGGAGGTACTGCAGAATCATTCCATTCTTTGCCCGTGAAAAGAGTCTTATATGCACGCTGAAGGGCATCGCAGAATGCTCTTGAGCTTATTGTTGCAGCTGTTATCGCATCTACCTGACCGCCGTCCTTCTTAACTTTCAGGACAAATTCAGCAGGATTTTTATCATTGAACTGATCCTTGAATTCAGGTCCGGTCATTTTCGTTCCGAGACCAGGAGTTTCTTTCTGTTCAAGCACGGCAATGTTTATTATTGTACCGTCAGTTTTAAACCCGGCCATGAGCGATATATTCCCACTAAATCCTGACGGCGAATAAGTGTTAACCACAAATCCTAAAAGATTTCCGTCTTTTTTGGCAGGGTATATGTCAAGACTGTCACCCTCGCCTGTAGGCAGACGGAACATCTCAGCATCAGGATTATTATTGAATTCGGGAATGACCGTTTTAATGGCTGAAATCTTCTTGTTCATAACTGAAGCTTCGATAGGCCCCTTCGTGATCTGATAGACGAAAGCCAGACATGCTGATGCTATTAATGAAATAAGCGTCAGCGACAGCGCCATGTTCTTAAAGGATGATTCGATCTTAGCCATTTTTCACCTCCTCACCAAATCTTCTGGGTTTAATATATGCATTCATCAGCGGAACAAATGCATTCATGATAAGTATTGCAAACGATACACCTTCAGGATATGCACCCCAAACTCTTATAATTACCGTCAGAATACCTATTCCGCAGCCATAAATGATCTGTGACCGGTGATTCATAGGCGAGGTTACATAATCTGTTGCCATAAAGATAGCACCAAGGAGAACTCCTCCTGCCAGAATATGGAACATTGGACTTGCATATTTTTCAGGATTTATAAGCCAGAGGATAGCTGTAAAAACTGCCACACTTCCAATTACAGATACCGGGACGTGCCAGGTGATGATTTTCCTGACCAGCAGATAAATGAATCCGATGAGCAGGGCAACAGCGGCCACTTCCCCGAGTGATCCTCCCATTTTTCCAAGGAACATCTGTGCAGGAGTCGGGATCTGTGTTACAAGCTGCGATAATGATTCGCCATTCTTGATACCTTCCTTAATAATAGCCAGTGGGGTTGCTCCGGTGATTGCATCGGTATAACCTGTCCCGAAACCTCCGGGTACCGGCCACGATGTCATTTGAACGGGAAAGGAGATCAGCATGAACACCCTGCCCACAAGCGCAGGATTAAAGGGATTATTGCCAAGTCCCCCGAAAGTCATTTTTGCAATGGCTATTGATACGAAACTGCCAATAATAACAATGAATACAGGGAGGTTTGATGGTACATTGAAAGCCAGTAATAATCCGGTTACCAAAGCCGAACCGTCTGTTATCGATACTGGTTTTCTTAATACAAATCTCTGAATAAGATATTCAAATAAAAGGCAGGAAGCAACTGAAACCGATGTGACTATTATTGCTCCGTATCCAAAATAAAATACTGAAGTAAGAAGTGCAGGAAGAAGAGCAATTACCACCCCGAACATTAATTTCCTCGTAGTTTCCGGGCTGTGTGAATGGGGTGAGAGTGAAATCTTTAATATATTACTCATGAACAATTAATATTGATCTGATTATTTTACAACTCTTTCGCGGGACATCCTGATAACAGTCGATTTCCCGAGGCGAATAAAATCGAGAAGGGGGCGTCCGGCAGGACATGTATAGCTGCATGAGCCACATTCCATGCAATCTGTAATGCGTTCTTTTTCAGCTTTTTCAAACAAGTCTTTTTGTGAAAGGCTCATCAGAAGATAAGGCTCAAGACCCATTGGGCAGACAGCGATACATTTTGCACACCGGATGCATACCTGCGATTCCGATCTTCCTGCTTCGTCCTGGGGGACCAGAATGATACCCGATGTACCTTTCACAACAGGCACATCAGTATTGATAAGTGCTTTACCCATCATGGGGCCTCCGGAAATTATCTTGCCGGTATTTTCAGGTAATCCTCCGGCAGCTTCTATCAGTTTATTTACAGGTGTTCCTATCCTTACGATATAATTCCCCGGTTTGGGCAGGGATTTCCCTGTGATAGTCACGACTCTCTCAAATAGTGGCTTATTCTTCTGAACAGCCTCATATACTGCAAATGCGGTTCCAATATTATGGACGACCGTGTTTACGTCAATAGGGAGACGACCGGATGGTACCTCTCTATTAGTTAAAGCTTTAATCAGCTGTTTTTCTGCGCCTTGAGGGTACTTGACCTTAAGAGGCCATATTTCGATTCCCTGGAAAGATGCTGCCAGGGTTTTCAGATGTTCAATAGCATCACTTTTATTGTTTTCAATTCCGATCAATGCCCTGTTAACTTTCAATGCTTTCATAAGGATTGAGATCCCGACAAGGACCTCCTTACCATGTTCCAGCATTAAACGGTGATCAGAAGTCAGGTAGGGTTCACATTCGACTCCGTTAATTATAAGAACATCACATTTCTTCCCGGCCGGAACCGTAAGTTTGACATGCGAAGGGAACGTGGCTCCACCCAGTCCTACAATGCCTGATTCCTGGCATTTTTTTATAATCTCTTCAGAGCTAAGTTTTATCTCTGTTTTTAATTCATCCGTTCTGTCGATCGTTTCGAGCCACTCATCACCCTGAGTATCTATGAATATAGCAGTCTGTTTATATCCGGAAGTATCAATCAGAGTATCTACTTTATTCACTTTTCCTGATACAGAGGAGTGGATGTTTACAGACACAAAGCCTTTGCTTGTTGCTATCACCTGTCCGGCTTTTACGGAATCTCCCTTGTTCACACTGACTGTTGCGGGGGCGCCAATATGCTGTGATATTGGTATGGCAACAGTCGCAGGGATATCCAGTTTCTGGATTTTGCTTCCTGCAGTCAGTTTATTTTCGGGTGGGTGAACACCTCCTATGGGAAATGTTTTCAACACGTTATAGTTTTAGATATGACAATCATTTTAAGCATTAACTGTTTCAGCCTGAACCTCAACCTTGGGTTTTCGCGGCGGGAAATTGATCTCAAGTATTGATCCGGTCGGGCACTCTGTTACGCATTTTCTGCAGAAGGTACATTTGGTTGCATCAATATATGCAAGGTTATTTTCAATCTTTATAGCGTCGAATTCGCATACTTTCTGGCATTTTAAACAGGCAATGCATGCCACTTTACAGGCTCTTCTTGCGGGGCCGCCCTTATCGCAGTTTGAACAGGCAACATATATTTTACGGTCCTTTTTTGCTTTCTTTCTTAATTCTATAAGTTTTCTGGGACATGCTTTTACACATGCGCCGCATGAGACGCATTTCTCGTCACTGATTACCGGGAGACCGGTTTCGGTGCTGATATATATAGCCTCAAAGGCACATGCCCTGACGCAATCGCCCAGACCAAAGCATCCATAGCTACAGTCTGTCTCACCCTGGAACAGGTTGTGGGCTATACGGCAGTCCGGCACGCCTTCATATATTGAAGTCCGGGCCCGGAATTCCGGAGAACCATTGCAGCGAAGAACGGCTACCTTAGGTTCAACAACCGGGGGTTCTTTCCCGAGTATTTTTGCTACCTGATCCATTACCGATGCGCCTCCTACCGGACAGGTCAATCCTTCGAAAGTCTCAGCTTTTACAAGTGCTTCAGCCAGGTTTCTGCAACCTGCAAAACCACAACCTCCACAGTTGGCGGCCGGCAGGATAGCCTGGACATCATCAATCCTGGGATCTTCAAATACCTTGAATTTCTGTGCAACAAAGTAGAGAATGACTGCAGCCAGAAAAGCGATCAGACTCAGACAAGCTACTGTTATAATAACTGTGGAACTCATTTATAATTATGCTTTTATTGTAAATGTAAATTTATTTTCAATACGCTTCCTGAAAAACCAGAGAATAAGGTAGTAAGGTATCAGCACTGCCAGGGCTCCCAATCCAGCGTATAATTCACCGACAGAAAATACCGCAAGAAAGATCAGAACAGCCATAAATACGATGAAAGGGAGTATGTATCCCAGGAACAGGGCTTTATAACCCATCGATTTCTTCATCAGCACTTTCACATTTTCACCAGGCGATACCTGGTATTTCCCGGGAATAACTATATCCTTCTCCTTTTGTCCCGACGCAAGACAAAAGCCCTCCGCATGACAGCCGGAGCATGCTGAGTTTGCAATTATTTTTACCGTTACAGATCTGTCATCAGCACGTTCCACAATACCCTCATGTTCGATGCTTTCGTATTTTTTTGAAACACTCATTACGAATTGCTCCGGAAAAATTTTAATCCGCAAAATTATAATTGCTGCCGGAATTGCATCTGCTTTTTATCATTATTTTATATTAATTTTCTTATTTAATGTTAAAATTACCCTTCAGCTTATGTTACTCCATGACTGCCGTTTACTGAAAAGCCGGTTCATTTCCTGGCTGAGGATCAGATTCTGGTTCTGTTCCAGAAGAGGGTCTTTAGCCAGAATATCTTCGGCAATCCTTCTTACATATTCTATCAGCTGTCCGTCTTTGCCCAGGTCAGCAATTTTCAGATCAAAAGGTATTCCGCTCTGCATTGTTCCTTCAATATCTCCGGGACCTCTTAGTTGAAGGTCGGTTTCCGCAATCTCGAAGCCATCATTCGTCCTTATCATAACCTCTATCCGGGCAGCGGCTTCCTTTGACAGCTTACCGGAAGTCATAAGAATACAGTAAGACTGATCAGCTCCCCTTCCAACACGTCCCCTGAGCTGATGCAGTTGCGAAAGACCAAACCTCTCTGCACTCTCAATTACCATTACAGAGGCATTGGGGATATCAACACCAACTTCAATGACCGTTGTGGCAATAAGTATGTGCGCTTTGCCCTCCTTGAAAAGCTTCATTGACTCCTCCTTAACAGCCGGTGTCATCTTCCCGTGAACCACACTTATGCAATAATCAGGAGAAGGAAATACCCTCGACATATTATCCCATCCGTCTTCAAGATCTTTATAATCCATTTTTTCAGATTCCTTGATAAGCGGATATACAACAAATACCTGTTTTCCTTCACTTATCCTTTCCCGGAGAAAACCATAGACTTTATTTCTTTCTGAATCAAAAAAATGCATCGTCATGATTGGCTTTCTTCCGGGTGGAAGCTCATCAATCACTGAAACATCAAGATCGCCGTATAGAGTCATAGCCAGCGTCCTTGGTATTGGAGTAGCTGTCATCACAAGCACGTGGGGGGGATTAAGATTTTTTTTCCAGAGCTTAGCCCTCTGTTCAACTCCGAAACGGTGTTGTTCATCAATGACAACAAGCCCAAGATTGCTAAACCTGACATTCTCTTCTATCAATGCATGGGTGCCAATTAAAATGTTAAGTGAACTATCAATCAATGAATCGCTTATTTCACTTCGCAACGATCGTTTTGAGGATCCTGTAAGCAACCTGACATTGATATTCAATCCCTGAAGCATATTTGTCACGGTGTAATAATGCTGTCCGGCCAGTATCTCAGTAGGAGCCATTATGCAGGCCTGATATCCGTTGTCTATTGCAATCAGCATACTCATAAGAGCAACCAGTGTCTTGCCGCTGCCCACATCACCCTGCAGAAGCCTGTTCATCTGTTTCCCTGACCCCAGATCCTTGCGTATCTCTTTCATGACTCTCTTCTGGGCTTCAGTTAATTTGAAGGGTAAATTATTGAAATAGAAATTATTAAAATTCTCTCCCACATTCGAAAATATAAATCCTCTTTGTTTCCTTGCCCTGTTGTTTTTGTACCTTATAAGATTCAGTTGAATATAGAATAGTTCTTCGAATTTAAGACGGTAACCAGCCTTTTCAACATCTGCCGCATTTGAAGGGAAATGGATCTTAAAAAGGGCTTCGTGGAGTCCGGCAAGCTTGTACTTTGACAATATATAGTCCGGTAAGGTCTCAGGAAGTCGGAAATTTATCTGTCTGAAAAGATTTCCCAGCAGCTTGCTGACCGCCCTGGATGTAAGAAAATGGTTCTTCAGGGTTTCTGTTGTACTGTACTGGGCCTGGAATGCGGAAGAAATCCTCTGCGCAATTTTCTCTGCTGCCTCAATTTCGGGATGTATAATATTTACCACTCCGTTAAATATGCCTGGTTTTCCAAATACGATATACTCTGCATTCGGTACATAACTCTGCATTATCCATTTTGTCCCTTTGAACCAGACTAATTTTATACTACCTGTATCGTCCTGAAAATCAGCTACTAATCTTTTTCCTGAGCCTCTTCCTTCAGTATAGTATCCTTTAATTACACCTTTTATTTGTATAAAGGGAAGTTCCTGATCAAGTTCATTTATCTTATATATCCTGCTCCTGTCTATATATTTGTACGGGAAAAAATACAGCAGATCCCTGTAAGTGAATATATTCAGTTCCTTATTAAGCAGCTCTGCCCTTTTAGGACCAACTCCCTGTAAGTATTTAATTTCAGTATCAAGCAGATCCTGCATGTTATAGTCTTTATCAACGGGCGATGAATAGATTTCCGAAAATACTTAATTTTGACAACCTTACCTACGAATATTTTCCGCGGGGAATGAATTTTTTTTATACCATAAGATTTTTAAGGTACCTCCTCATTTCAAGGCACATCAGAGGCCATGGCATTCACAGTCCTTTTGTTTTCGATCTGGTTGCAAGGGTGTTCAGGAATAAAATCAATCCTGCTATTGTCTTAACTATTGAGAATATTAGAAAAAACAGAAATTCTGACGAACAGAAGATCCGTGTTACAGATCTTGGAGCAGGATCAGTGAAAATGAAAAATAATTTGAAAAAGATTTCAGATATAACAAAATATTCAGCAGTACCTCCGAAATATTGCAGTATTCTGGCGAATATGGCACAGGAGTTTGGAAATAATTCTATTGTTGAATTAGGAACTTCGTTCGGGTTAAGCACAATGTATATGGCAGCCCAGCGGCCCGATACAGTTGTTTATACTATTGAAGGTTGTCCGGTCCTGAGTAAAATTGCCGAAGAGAATTTCAATATCGCCGGGCTTGAAAATATAAGGCTGCTGACCGGATCCTTTGATGATAAACTTCCGGAACTTATAAACATTGGTGTTAATCCGGGACTTGTTTTCATTGACGGGAACCACAGGAAAGAGCCGGTTCTGAAATATTTTGCCCTGATAACGGAAATGATAAACAGGGATAGTGTGGTCATAATTGATGATATCCATTTATCGGAAGAAATGGAAGAAGCATGGTCAGAGATAAGGAACATGAAGAACGTATCTTTTACTATAGATATATTCAGGATGGGTATGGTTTTTTTCAGGCGGGGAATGAATCATTTTGATTATATTATTAAGTATTAACAAAAATTAAGAACAGATAATTTATTATTTAATCAATTTAATCTAATTTCGGAAATTTAAATTTTAAACGTATGGACAAAGTTATTGAGATTCAAAATATTGTAAAGAACTACCAGGTTGGATCTGTGATTGTCAGGGCTTTAAGATCAGTCTCAATTGATATTGCCAGGAACGAATATGTTGCAATAATGGGACCATCCGGTTCCGGCAAATCTACCTTAATGAACCTTCTCGGTTGTCTTGATACACCTACC
This sequence comes from Bacteroidetes bacterium ADurb.Bin145, assembly GCA_002070505.1. Taxonomy (GTDB): domain Bacteria; phylum Bacteroidota; class Bacteroidia; order Bacteroidales; family VadinHA17; genus LD21. The sequence goes on from MWDJ01000001.1 coordinate 30,555, forward strand.
AGTGGGTCATATATACTCAATGGAACAGATGTGAGCAAGATGGAGGATGACTACCTTGCTGAGATAAGGAATAAAGAGATCGGATTTGTTTTTCAGACTTTCAATTTGCTGCCAAGGTACACTGCACTTGAAAATGTAACACTTCCGCTTATCTATGCCGGGGTGCAGAAAGCCGAAAGAGAAAAAATGGCCATCGAGACACTCGATCATGTAGGACTTGCAGACAGGATGACTCACAAGCCAAATGAGCTTTCAGGCGGACAAAGGCAGAGGGTAGCAATTGCAAGGGCACTTGTAAACAAACCTTCAATTATACTGGCTGACGAGCCTACAGGGAATCTCGATAGCAAGACCTCGCTTGATATCATGGGATTGCTTGATGAAATTCACCGGAACGGGAATACTGTCATAGTGGTTACTCATGAGGAAGACATAGCAAGACATGCTGCCAGGATAATCAGGCTTTTCGACGGTGAAGTAGCCCAGGATTATGCTAATGAAAAATATAAGCAGAACTGAAACTTAAACGTAAATTCCTATATTGCAGGATAATCTTATAATTTTTAATTATGAAGATCTATTCCTGTACCGGTGATGATGGAACTACTTCAATTTCAGGGGGTAAAAGACTTCCCAAGCATCATCCGAGAATAGAAGCCCTTGGAACAGTTGACGAACTTATTTGCTGGATCGGTTTGTTGCGGGTAAATGAGGAAGTATACAATCACAGAAACTTTCTTATTAATATACAGAAACAACTCATGATTTTCAGTTCAGCCCTTGCTGCTGAAAATATAAAGAGACCAGAAGACATGTTTTTAGGTGGTGATCCGGTCGGCATCCTTGAAAAAGAGATCGACAGTCTGCAGGAGACCCTTCCCGGACTAAAAAAATGCATTCTTCCGGGTGGAAATCCCCTGATTTCTTATATACATATTTCAAGATGTGTATGCCGCAGAGCCGAAAGAAAGCTTGCAAAACTTGCCGAAAAGGAAATTATCCCTCCGCTGACAGCAAAATATCTGAACCGTCTTGCCGACTATTTATTCGTACTCAGTAGAAAAATAAGCTTAGATCTTCATATCAATGAGATTATGTGGTCTGACTGATTATTGATAGTTCTTTAAAAAATGCTATTGTTTTTAAAGAAAAATAATATATATATTTGCAGACTTTTTAGGAGGAAATAATAATCAGGAAATTATGTACTGGACGCTCGAATTAGCATCAAAACTTGAAGATGCACCATGGCCTGCAACCAAGGACGAACTGATTGATTTTGCCATAAGGTCAGGAGCTCCGATGGAAGTTATTGAAAACCTTCAGGAGATTGAGGATGAAGGTGATATATATGAAAGTATTGAGGATATCTGGCCTGATTATCCCAGTAAAGATGATTTCTTTTTTAATGAAGATGAGTATTAAAGCAGTTCAATGCTTCATAGTTGTACCCCGGAGTTTATTTTAGTATAAAATATCCGGATTCCTGTTTAATTACTAAAAATCTAACTAATTTCTTTCGCCGGCAGCTGTAAAAATATCTTTCATTTTCTCAGGCCTCAGATGATCAAACCAGTTGAATCCGTCCAGGCGTTTATCAGTTTCCGGTGAAGAGGAGGGAGGATCAATTACTCCGTCAGGATTCTGGTATTCAAAGATATCCGTGATCTTGCCGTCTTCTATCAATATCTCTATTCTTGAGCACTTTGCAGTATTTACTCCTACAATTTCATCTCCGTCGACAAGATAATATATCGATTCCCCGTTACCGTTTATTTCTATTTTATAAAGGTCGTTATCCCTGAAATATCCGGTCAGTGACCTGCCTTTTATCTGATTGAATCTCAGGGAATCAACCTGGTTTACAATAAAAGCTGAATTATATAATTCCATCCTCTCAGCCTGCCGGTTTTTTGTGAATACAGCTACCGAATCGGAAGTGAGCTGGTTTTCCCTTGACCACAGCACAGGCTTTTCATAGAATCTGATGACTGAATCCCTGAAAGAGTAGGAGAGAGAGTCACATTTTGCCTGAAGATCCTCACTGAAGATCCTGCATCCGTAATAAGCTCTCACCAGCCTGTATCCTTTCGCTGATGTATCGGATACTGCCACGGCACTTATAGTATCTGCATGCAGGAACAATGAATCATTTTTTGCTGAGATCTGGATAAATAATGCACTGTCAGTGACCATGAATCTTTCAGGTTCTTTATAATACCAGGCATAATTTCCGGCTACTACAATATGGTTATTTGTATCTGAGATGCTGACATTCCCGAATGACTGCCCATATCCGGTATTCTCGTTGTAGAACAGAGAATCACCCCGGATGATCTGCTGCTTATTATCTATAAGTGCGTTTCTCCAGATTCTTGAGATATTGTTCTTTGTATCGTACCAGCCTTTTTCGCAGTATAGGTATAAGCTGTCACCTTTCATTTCCGAAGGGCCCGTAAAGAATGCCGTCTCTGTTTTAGTGTTATAATCCATCGTATCGGCATTCATTATATAATCCGGATTGACGATTTTAACACTGTCTTTGAAGTGGAAAGTATTAGTGGAAAGGTAATATATACCGATTATGCTGGTAAGCCTGTTGTCGCCGTTAGTTATTCTTCCTCTCTCTGTATATCGTGCAATCTTATTCCTTACATCATAGGTCACGGAATTTGTATATAAATGGGTTTCCTTATCTATCAGCTCCGCATTTCCTTTAAGTGTTGCTTTTTCGGTTGTGCCGTCATAAAAGAGATAGTTGCCCATTATATCGAGTGTGTCTCCCTGTTCAATGTGAATATTGCTGTATGCAGTAACCTGATTCTTTTCCGGAAAGAAGTGCGCACTATCACACTTCATTGTTATTTCATTATGAGCCAGGTCGACATTTCCTATCAGACGATGCCAGTCTTTGCCTGAGAGCTTATCTCTTTCAATAATATCCTCATCAGCGTGCTTCAGATCTATCCGGCGCTTTCCGCCTGACGATTGACCGGACTTGACCTGTCCCTGCATGCTGATTGATAAGATCAGTATGAGGGTTAACAGCCATATTTTATAATTTATTGCTTTTGGCAAATTCTTAGGAAGCTCTATTTTAACCATCCCTGGTTCAGAAAGTCACATGATTTGAATTCATCACTGATTTTGATGTAAGTAATGGCGATTTTCTTCTTAATCCAATCCTGGTATATTTTAGAACGTTTTTCCAGCAGAGCAGCGTCATAAAGAGTTTTATAATCATCTTTCAGGTTGGCTCTGTGGGCCGGGATCTCATCATCAAGCCGTACTATCCTGAAAACAGTATTGTTGTTTTCATCGTTTGTTCTGAAAGGTGCTGATATTTCACCAACATTAAGTTCCCTTATTTTCGCATACATTTCCGGGTCAAATTCATCGAGGGAGAACCAAGTATTACGGTTTGTCGGATCGGAATGGACATATTTTCCTCCGTTTATCCAGCTGTCTTTATGTGTGGAGAACATTACAGCAGCTTTTGCAAATGTCAGGCTGTCCTTTCTGATCAGGTTAGCAATGCTGTCGAGTTTTGCCATTGCTTTAGCTTCCTGTTCCGGCTTGACTTTGGGTCGGATAAGTATATGTCTTGTATTCATCATATCACCCTTACGGTCTATCATCTGGATTATATGAAAACCGTAGCGGGTCTCAACAATTCTGGAAACAGTGTTTTTAGTAAGGCTCCAGGCTGCATCGGCATACGGTTTTTCCAGTTCTCCTCTCAATTTGTATCCCACTTCTCCTCCGTTGATTGCGGAACCCGGATCTTCAGAATACAATACAGCAAGCATGCTGAAACTTTTCCCTTCCAATATCTGTGCCCTGAGATCCAGAAGTTTCTGGCGGGCTTCCGCTTTGTTTTCTTCATTCTGGGGGGGATCGAGTTGTATGATACTTACCTGGACCCTGGCCGGGATTACCGGCAGGCTGTCTTTCTGTATATCAGAGTAATATTTCTTCAGTTCTCTGGGAGTCAGTGTGACATCTTCCGAAATAACTCCCTGAACCTGTCTTATAATTTCCTGCTCAACCATCCTCTTTCTGATGTCCCTTCGGATTTCGATCATGTTTTTCTTGAAATAATCCATCAGTACCTGTTCACTCCCTGCCTGCCTTATGGCGTTATTGATCTGGGCATTGACCTCTCCTTCAACGGCATTATCACTAACCGTTATACTATCGATACGGGCCTGATCGAGGAACAGTTTTGAAACAAGGAGTTCCTGAAGTACCATACATCTTAACTGGTCTATCGGTGTCTTTTCTCCCCTTAATCTGATCTCAGTGACCATTTCCTCGATATCAGAAAGATACACTACCTCATTACCGACGATTGCAGCAATTGATTCAACAAGGACCTGTGAATTTATCAAAGTCATTCCGGAGAGGATTATTCCGGCCAGCATCAAAAATAATCTTCGGCCTCTTCTCATCATTTTTGGTTGTTATAAATCATAAATATATTATTCTTGAGTGCATCATTGTAAATACCATTCTCAAGTGACTGAATGAATTCGATTCTCCTGATGTTCCAGATCATTCTTTTAATGTCTTCTTTTACGTACTCAATGGGAGCAAGTGTGGACCTTAGCCTGTAGTCCCGGATTGTCAGTAAATAAAGATAGTCAGAGTCGGCTGTCTCATAGAATGTTGTTCTTCTCAGGAAAGATTCCTGGTTGTTAATTTCTTCGGGCAGCTCAACGGATATCCTGTCAAGGGTTATCCATTCTTCATTGAAGTCATCGAATTTATCAGCGAACTGATAACACAGTATTTCAAGTTCCTGGAGATCTTCTTGTTTGCTGGACCTGGCAAGGGATTTGATTTTCAGAACATTTGGAGTTTCTGCAGGGATTTTAATGAATAAACCCTTCACGATATTCGAGGTAAGCATAAAACTACCCTGGTTTTCCGAATAATATTTTTCAAGTTCAGTGTCGCTGATAACAGTATCCATTTTTTCAAGCATCATCTGCCTCTGATACTGATAGATTAGAAGATTGGCCCTTGTTTCTTCGATCTGTCTGGCTATTTCATCCCTGTATTCGGGAGTCAGGTTTTCCTCTGCTTTCTGTAACAACAATTCCTTCCTGGCCCAGCGGTTAATATAATTTTGAACTGTGGCAGCACTGTCAGTCTCAGTTTCTCCCGGTTGAAATATTTGCGGTATCTGATCATAATATAATATAGTATTCCCGACTTTCGCAACAGGAAGCCTGCCGGATTTTTTATCGGGGCTATTGCAACCGTACAATAACAGCATCAGCACCACTAAACAAACAAACCTATTCATCCATCAAACTCTTTTTAACCATATTAAAAATACGATCATTAATCTTAACGGTGTATTTCGCCCTTAATTGTTCTATCCACTCTTTCTCAAGATAGTCCTGGTATCCCGAGATCATCTCAGCTTCGACTTCACTAAAGGGTTTTGGAACAGGATCAATCAGCCTGTTTATGATGATTATCGCAGGAAAATTGCCCATTCTGATATTTTGTTTCCCCTTAATCCATTGGATTTTATCCAGATCCGGATCATCGCCCTCGTACCATATTTTTTTTGTTATCACCAGGAGGGAATCATTTTTTCCATTGATTTTTTCAATCATCAGCCTGTCCCCCTCTTTTCTTCTTGAATACTTTCTGTATATCGATGCCAGTTTCTTATCTCCACCTGCTAAATGTAAAGTATAAATACTGGCTTCAATGCCTTTCCTTGTAAGGAAGTCATCCTTATGCTCATCATAATACCTGATAAGTCCCGCGGAATCTTCCTGTGCCCTGCTCCATATTTTCTTCTCTGATATATTGAAAAGCAGGATACCATCGTGAAATTCATTAATAAGGTATCTGAAGTCAGGGTATTTCTTTTCGAGTATTGAATTCTCATATTGAATTAACTGGTCATTTGAGATGGCTTCAATAGATCTGTTTATGAAGATTGCAGGGTCAGTCGTCACGATCATTGATTTCCTCTTCTCAATGTATGCCGCAAAATCCCTTGCTGAAAGCCTTTGATCAGCAAATGAATAAAGATAGCCTCCGGGAATGGAACTCCTGTTATATTTAGACAGACCATTGATAATCAGAGTGTCAGTATTACTTACAAACCAGTTAAATACTGTGGGATTTATCCTGAATTTATACTCTTTTTTAAGCGTATTTATAAAGGATCTTTTACTCAGGGAATTCAGGTATGACTGATTGATCCTGCTTTCGAGATATGATCTGCTCTCTTCAAATGATCCGGGAGCTTTTCTGTCAAGCAACTTAATAATGTGCCATCCATAGGAAGACCTGACCGGTTTAGTATACTGGCCGGTATCACGGATTGAAAATGCGGCTTCGGCAAATTCTGTGACGATTTCTCCTGCTCCAAACCAGTCAAGCTTGCCGCCATTGACGGCACTTTGCTTATGATCAGAATATTTCCTTGCAAGTTCACTGAATGAGGCTCCTTTCAGCAGCTCTTCATAGATCTTATTAATTGATTCTTCAGCCTCTTTTTCTTCCTTTTCAGTAATTCCCGGGGGAGCAGATTTCATTATATGTGCGACAAGAATCTTGCCTCTGGAAGGTTTTCTGTCAGTTACCTTTATTATATGGTAGCCATAGGGAGTCCTTACAGGATCTGAGACAGATCCTTTCTTAAGGCTGTAGGCTGCATCTTCAAACGGGGTAATCATCTGGAAGACTGTAAAGTATCCCAGGTTACCGCCATTCAGCCTTACAGAGGGATCGTCCGATGTACTGCGGGCTACCTGCTCAAAGGATTCTCCCCTAAGTATCCTCTGTTTAACGGCGGCAGCTTTATTCCAGGCATTTAAAGTGTCAACTGGTTTAGCCCCCTCGGGGCAGTTGATCAGAATATGATATGCATTGATCTCCAACAGGGACCTGTCGTACATTTTCTGTATTAGTTTTTCCCTGGTTTTAGTGTCTGTCAGGTAATTCTGCGCAAGCTGGTTTCTATAACCACTCAGCTCATTGATGAATTCTCTTGTCGTGTCTATACCATCGCTGATAGCGTCGGCGACTTTCAGCCTGAAGACTATGTATTGCTGAAGGTAGCTTTCAGGATCAGGCAGCTTCCCCGGTTCATAGCTTTTATTATACATCCTTATGAATTCACCGGCTTCAATTTTTCTTCCGGCTATTGTCATCAGAGTACTGTCGTTCAGTCCCTGTGCCCTGCAAACAGCAGGGATCAGTAATAATAGTACGAGGAGGATTGATGATCTGATCTTCATCAGGATAATTTGCTGCCTGTTATTCAACTACTTTTCTGCTGTAGTTTGGTGATTCCTTTGTTATAGAGACATCATGGGGATGACTTTCAATTATACCTGAATTGGTTATTCTGACGAACTTGCTCTCCTTCTTGAGGATACTTATGTTCCTGGCGCCAACGTATCCCATTCCTGCCCTGAGTCCTCCGGTCATCTGGAAAATAACCTCCGCGAGAGTTCCTTTATAGGGTACCCTTGCAGCTATTCCTTCAGGAACCAGTTTTTTAATGTCGTCTTCGATATCCTGGAAGTAGCGGTCTTTTGATCCCTGCTGCATTGCCTCCAGAGATCCCATTCCCCTGTAAGCCTTGAATTTTCTGCCGTTATAGATAATTGTTTCGCCCGGTGACTCCTCGACACCAGCAAATAATGACCCTGTCATTATTGAATCAGCACCTGCTGCAATGGCTTTGATAATATCACCAGAATAACGGATCCCTCCGTCGGCGATTACCGGGACCCCTGATCCTTCAATGGCACTGGCAACATTATAGATTGCTGAGAGCTGTGGTATACCGACACCTGCTATCACTCTTGTCGTACATATCGATCCCGGGCCGATTCCCACTTTAACTGCGTCAGCTCCTTCCTGGACAAGCTTCTTTGCAGCTTCTCCGGTGCCAATATTTCCGACAACAACTTCTGTTCCAGGGAAGTGCTTCTTTATATCCTTAAGTATTTTAATTACACTTTTTGTGTGGGCATGAGCCGTGTCAATTACAATTGCGTCAGCGTTGGCAACTATAAGCGATTCAACTCTCTTAAGTGTATCGGCAGCTATTCCTACTCCGGCAGCGACCCTTAGACGCCCTTTTTCATCCTTGCATGAGTTTGGCCGGTCTTTTGTTTTGGTGATATCTTTATATGTTATGAGTCCTATCAGCTTTCCGTTTTCATCGACCATCGGAAGCTTTTCAATCTTATGCTTGCGAAGTATTCTTGCAGCTGCCTCCAGGTCGGTCTGATGATTTGTTGTAATAAGGTTACTTGTCATAACCTCGGTGATCTTCCTGTTGTGATTATTCTCGAAACGGAGATCCCTGTTTGTCACTATTCCCTTAAGTATGCCGTTCTCATCAATGACAGGAATTCCACCTATCTTATATTCAGCCATAAGACTTATTGCTTCAGCTACGGTTGCATTCAGATTGATTGTGATCGGATCGAAAATCATTACATTTTCTGCACGCTTGACTCTTTTTACCTGTGAAGCCTGTTTTTCAATACTCATATTCTTATGGATAACTCCAATACCACCTTCCCTGGCAATGGCTATTGCCAGTTCAGCTTCAGTGACAGTATCCATTGCAGCCGAAACAATCGGCGTGTTGATCCGGATATTCCTTGAGAACATCGAACTAAGGTCCACCTCTCTCGGAAGTACTTCCGAATATGCAGGAAGGAGAAGCACATCATCAAATGTCAGTCCTTCATATACTATTTTATCTTCCAGAAACGACATCAGGCAGGGTTTTAAATTTTTGATGCCGCAAATTACGAAAAATTCATTACTCATAAAACATACATTCTTTTGTATCACATAAAAAATTGAATTACAGTTAGTATTTTTGTTATGTTAATGTTCCGCTGTCAGAATGAATATCGAACCATACAGACAGATACTGATAAAATACTGGGGGTTCACATCTTTCAGACCTCTGCAGGAAGAGATCATTAAATCTGTTGCTGAAGGCAGGGATACTCTTGGACTTATGCCAACGGGAGGAGGAAAATCAATGACATTCCAGGTTCCTGCCCTCGCCAGGGATGGATTATGCCTCGTCATTACACCTCTCATAGCCTTGATGAAGGAACAGGTGGCTCGTCTTAACAGCCTTGAAATTAAATCATTGGCAATCCATTCCGGTATGTCACCGGAAGAAATTGATATAGTACTCGAGAACAGCATTTACGGTGATTATAAATTCCTCTACATCTCGCCGGAAAGGATATCGACAAGGATATTTCAGGCCAGGGTTCAGAAAATGAATCTCAACCTCATAGCCGTTGACGAAGCTCACTGTATTTCGCAATGGGGGTATGATTTCAGACCTTCTTACCTGAAAATAGCTTTGCTGCGTGAACTTGTATCCGACAAGGTCCCTTTTCTTGCACTATCGGCTTCAGCGACACCCCAGGTTACAGAGGACATTATGAACAAACTTCAGTTCAGAGAAAAGAATGTATTAAGGACCAGCTTTGAACGTAAGAACATTTCTTACCTGGTCAGAAAGGTAGAGGATAAAGGTTCTTATCTTATTAAAACACTTAATAAGATTAGTGGGAGCGGGATAGTTTATGTTCGCAGCCGGAAACGATGTAAGGAAATAGCTGAACTGCTTGTGGCTAACGGCATCAGTTCCGATTTCTATCACGCTGGCCTTCCGGTTGAATTACGTGATAAGAAACAGCTTGCCTGGTCATCCGGAGATACCCGGGTTATTGTGGCAACAAATGCGTTCGGAATGGGTATTGACAAAGCCGATGTACGTTTTGTGATTCACTGGGAAATGCCTGATTGTATTGAGGAATACTTCCAGGAGAGCGGACGTGCAGGACGTGACAATAAACCCGCATTTGCAGTTCTTTTATATTCAGCATCCGATAAAGGCCGCCTTGAAGAATCTCTTAGAAAGAAATTTCCTCCGATTGATAAGATCAAAGATGTTTATGAAGCTTTATGCAATTATCTACAGGTTCCCGAAGGAGCCGGAAAGGATAATGTTTTTGATTTCAGCATGCAGGATTTCCTCTCAAAATACCGGTTACCAGTTATAGAGACATTTAATAGTTTAAAGTTTCTGCAGAGGGAAGGATATGTCGAATTCACAGAGGAGATCAACAATCCTTCCAGGGTCCATTTCATTGTGGGACGTGACGACCTCTATAAATTCCAGGTAGCAAATGAAACGTTTGACAGCTTTATAAAGCTGCTGTTGAGATCTTACACGGGAATGTTTTCCGAATTTGTAGCGATAAATGAGGATATCCTTGCAAAAAAATCAGCACTGTCAAGGGATACCGTATATAAATTCCTTGTGAAACTCTCATCACTGAACATCATAAAATATATCCCCGGAAAAAAGACCGCCCTGGTAATCTTCACGGAGGAGAGACTTGAGAGAAAATCCCTGATGATATCTCCGGAAAACTACCTTCAGGTAAAGGAGAAGCAAATTATACGGTTGAATAAGATGATAGATTATGCAGATTTCAATACAAAATGCAGGTCAGTCGTCCTTCTCGATTACTTCGGCGAGGAATCTGACAGGTGCGGTATCTGCGATGTCTGCAGGGAAAGAAATGAACTGGATCTGAGCAAGTATGAATTTGATCTCATACTTGAGGAGATCAAGGATAAACTGTCAGAAAAAAAATATGATGCGCATGATCTGGTAGCCGGAATAAATCATCCGGAAGAGAAGGTAATTAAGATTATCAGATGGTTACTGGATCACAATAAACTTGTTATGGACGATAATCATATGTTATCGTGGAAAGAACCGGATCTGTTCTCGAGATGACAGTATGAAGTGAATCAGTGAGCTGCTGTTAGAAGGGAATCCATTTATGATCACGGGATTTTTTTCAATCCTTCCCATTTTACGTTCCAGGTTCCGTCCTGCGGGAATCCTGGTGCGTTTACTTCAGGCGATCCATCCCATCCTGCGCACATCATCGCAACAGCGGTAAGCAGTGCTCCGTTTCCGGGGAGATATATCTTCAGACTCTTATTCTGATAGTTATGACCATTTGAAAGGAAAGTGTTTGTTTCAACATCCATGAAAAGAGCATCAATTGCTTTTTCAGGCAAACCAAGCCTGGCGGCCGTCATTGCAGTCATCGGGAAATCCCAGCCCCAGGTGTCATTCCATTGCCAGTGTTCCCATACGTAGCTGAAAGTTCTTTTCATTGCTTCAAAATCGATCATTCCGCTGTTGGGGAGTATACCATAAATCCCGATGACAACCGGATGGTCGCTTAGGAAACGTGGATTTGTATATGAATCAGGGGCACTTTCAGCTGATAAATACAGTCCATCTTTCTGAGGCAGTGGAGAGAGTTTTTCAATAACCGCTTCCCATTCCGGCCGGGGGCCCAGTCTAAGTCTTTTTCTCCATTCGCATGCAGTTTTAAGGCCCCATTGCCAGTAGGCAAGCTCAAAGGGTGAATTCATAGTTGTTTCAGCAGGGAACCTCTCCTGTGCAGGTATCATCGGAGGGCCGAGTACATATCTGTCATTAAGCGAATCGTACCAGGCAAACGAGGCCATGAAATCAGCTGCCCCGAAAACAATATCGGAATATTTTTCCAGGAGCCTTATATCGTTGTTGTTCCGGTAACATAGCTCAGCCATGTAAATTATGTGGGGTTGCTGCCATATCAGGAAGGATCCCACGCTTGAAGGGCTGTCTTTTCCTGAAGGATCTGTCATCTTGGGCCATCTCAGGCCTTCAAACCCCTGCCTGCCGGCAGTCTCCCTTGCCTTTTCCTTTATATTGTTATAATAACCGAGACTTCTTTCAAGCAGATCTGTCCTGTTCCATAAAGCGAAATGGATGCCATGCCAGTAGTGCATCTCAAGATGAAATTTCCCATACCAGCTGTTAAATGTGAGTCCGGTTTCAGAGGGAGGATAGACACCCGCACACTGTATTCTTGTGAGATACTGTGAAAGGACAATCCTGCGTTCAAGCTCAGGGGCTCTCGGATCTGTGCTTCCTGAAAGATCAACTGCTCCTCCGCTCATCCAGAATTGCTGCCAGGATGATTTATTATTGACTGCTGTTGAATTGAAGTCAGGGATGTCGCCCGATTTATTATCAGGTGTGAAAAGACAGCTGAATGAGATCTGAGATGCTCCTTTAGCGGGCTGCAAATAATATATATGCGGTTCATTTTCGGAGATATTTGCCTTTCCTTTCCATCCTAATTTCATAAAATAAGAAGTACCATCAATTATGCGCCTGATTGAAGCGGAAGTCCGACCCGGTGTCAGTTCTGATCTATGCTTATCTGGTTTTGTCCAGTCACATCCCGAATCTGTATGTTGTCCGGTAGGATAGGGGAATGAAATTCTGACACGAAGTAACCCTCTATTAATTAACGGGGATTTTATTCTTGCAGCTATGAGATCCATTCCCTGGTGACAAAAAGTTGTCACTTCAACAGGCACATTTCCTATCCTGAATTTACTGTGCAGCTCACCAGTCCAGGGATCAAGTACCTGATCTGTATAACTTATTTCATCAGCTTTTACAGGAGATCCGTCAGGATTAATTATATCAAGTCCAATCATTCCGAGATGCAGCCGGTGAGGATTCTGCCTCAGGTAGTTCACAGCTTCACTGTTTCGTCCGGGTGTGCGGATCTGAACAGAGAAAGGGACCTTACGGCCATAGTAGTCATAATCCTGAAGACTCTCCCCGAATTTAAAGCCTTCCGTATCAGGAAAACTGTGCCAACCCCATTCGGATTGTGTTCCGAGGGGAATGCCTTTCTCATATAATTCGGGGAAGGTCTGTAATCCGGTAATATCAGCAGTGAATGCAAATCTCCCGTTTCCGACAGTGAGAGGATTTAAAATATCAATCGTGTCAATATGAACTATATGCTTGTTTACCAGGCTTTTGCGGTCTATATTTCCTGCCCGGGAACTGCATTGGGGAGCTATTGAGCAGAAAAGTGTCAGAACAATCAGAAGAAAACTGTATTTCATGGTCTGATAATTTACATGATCGCATAAATATGATCAGGTATCCGGGTCTTAATCAGATACAGATCATTCATCGGTTTACCGCAGGTTTGGCAGGAGATTCAGGCAGCCCTATACGTTTCCAGTTACGTGTAATCTTTAATAACTCCTGCGGTACAGTTCCCTGGAGCCCCTGGATTACACCACGCCACTGGCCGTTCTGATCAATCCATAGGGCAAGATCAAGCCTTTCGTTAAGGTTAATTTCAATGTTACCACACCTGAAACTCTTCAGGCTGCCTGCAGCTATTGCTTCAGGATTACCGTTAAGGTCAAGTCTGACCGCAGCTATTCCTATAGCGTCAAAACTTACTTTATTACCACCGATCTCAAATTCTTTCAGGATCGTATCGCCGCTTATATTATTTGTTCCGGCTACGTTTATCACTGTTCCGTCGATCAGCCTTGATGATCCTGTAGTCGGAGGAAAGTATGAGATTGTATTGAATCCCCTCAGGGTAAAATACCTGCTGTCAAGAGTATCTCTCGCGGGTGTCTGCATAACAATCTTTCTTTCTTTCAGGACACTCATTATCTCAGGGAATGCTTCTTTATAGTCCTTTGCCGTTATCATTTCAGAAGGAAAAATATTATTACCCTCAATTATGTTGCCATCAAAGTCGCGGGTCCAGTTGCCTATCCTGAATAATGCTGTTTTACCTCCGGCCGCTCTAAGAAAGAATCCGGCTGTGGAGCTTTTCTCAAATTCAGGATTATAGAGCACTACTGCAGAATATTTCTGTTTTCCATAGCAAATCCACCCTTCATTATCCACTTTAAGGCTGCCGTTCTCTATTTCACTTGTTGGAATAAGATCGGCAGGGTATCCCGAAAACCAGAGAGTGTCGGCAAGTTTCATCCCTACGTCATTATGGTATGGTCCTGCCCAGTTAACAGCGGCAGCATGACCAAAAACAACAGCCACAGGGCAATCGAGTGGCGTTTTGCTTATATAGTTCAGCAGTCTGATCCTGTTCTCAGCCCGCATAAGATCCTTATCATAAAGAGTCTGGAAACCAAGGTAATTAATTCTTCCTCCTGCCAGTGCCGAACTCCATACCTGAACAGGTAACTTCATCGTATAATACATATTATACCAGAGAGGGCTGTCCCACTTCTTGCTGAGAGCTGTTCTGGCAGCAAAGGGAACGATCTCGTCTGTCTGAGCCCAGTCTCTTTTTACACCCCACCAGTCAAGTCCATTCTTTTTAAACTCATTAAAATCGGGATAGGGCCACCATGTTGGATGGACAGTGACAGCAGCATCCTTTCCGAAGATCTCTTTAACGGCATCATAGAAACTGTTCTCAATCAGGATATTACGCTGTAATACCATTTCCATGAAGTTATTCACTGCAACCTGCCGCTCAGTCTCTTTTTTCTTCATAGGTCTCGCCATAAGAAGGCAGTCTGAAAGCAGCTCCCTGCCACCGGTTTTCCGGGCATATTCTTCAGCACTGTGCTTTGAATACCAGAAATCGTAAGTATTTTCAGTATAGAACCTCGGGAAATATGGCGGGAATCCCCATTCATCTTTGCAAACTCCTGAGAGACGGGCATCTGAATACTGCTGAAGTATCTGCTTCTGGAATTCTATCAGATGCGGTCCAAAGATATCAGGGTAAAAAAGTGTGAATGAAACCATCGCGCAGGCATGCGGCTGATTCTTTCCTGCAGGGGGGATGATTATTCTCACTGAATCCTCTGAGATTATTTCAATCCTGCATTGTTGTGTTATATCCGACAGTGTTTTAGGTTCGATCCCAGCCGGACCGTTTTTATATGCATATACTCTCAGGACATTGTTTTTAACGGCGTTATACGGAGGTATTTTACCGCCGGCATAATGATCGTTGAGATTATCTATGCTTGCAATTATTGTTTCTGTTGATTTTTTCTTTTCAAGTTTTACTTCCTGTAATCTTAGCATCTCCTGAAGTTCATCAGGGTAGCTGCTTATGAACGCCCTTCTTGCCGATCGCAGATCAAGATCAGGAACCAGCCCGATATTATGTTCAACGGCATAGTCAGCAGCCAGGACCATTTGCCTGTGTATTACTTCATCAACTACTTCCTTATCAGGAAACCTGAGGAAAGGTATCAGAAGATTGAACGGGGAATTCATGGATACCTGTTCAATTGTGCTTTTATATCCGCCAGGTTGCAATACCATGTCGTTCCATTGCCAGACACCGATAATGGGCATGTTCTCTTCCGTAAGCTGATTCGGGATCTGAGGCTGGGGAGTAGATTTCTTAAAGACCGGAAACTCAATTTGTCCATGTGCCGGAGTGCAGGTCAGCAACATAAATCCCGCCGCTAAAACAAAAACCTGGTATCTCATATTTATTATCTCTTTTCCGTCCTGTTAACGAAGAACCTCAATAAATGGGCATGATCAGCAGAAAAGTAAATTTCTGTTTTCCGCGGTAAGATACCAATATTTTAATTTTTTTTTAATCGGAGTATGTTAAAATAATCTGTAATCCTTATCCGATAAATACCTAATTTTGCAAACAAATGCAAAACAAGATGGCTAAGAAGTCAAATCCTGTTTATTCGAGGAATGTAGTTGAATTTGTGGCTGTTGCAAATGAGTTTTGTAAATATGCTGAGCGGGCAGCAGAAGTGAAAGGAGATGATCTCCTCAGGATTCTGCAACGTATTCTTCCACTGATGTATATCAAAGCTTCATTACTTCCTTCCTTTGAACCATATTTTGAAGATGGCAATGAGAAGTTCGTTACGGAAACCGATTGGAACAGGATAAACGATACATTAAAGAAGAAGTTCGGGAATGCCGATGATTTTCTGGAGCTTTTCGATGAAAAGTTCAATGAATCAGAAATTCCCGTACCTTCGAGCCTTGCTGAAAACATGGCTGATATCTATCAGGACTTAAAAGATTTTCTGCTTCTCTATCAGACAGGCACAGAGGAAGTAATGAATGATGCAATATGGGAGTGCAAGATGAACTTTGAGAATATCTGGGGTCAGAAACTGGTTAATTCGATGAAAGCTATCCACAGATTCATCTATTCAGGCGAAGAAATTGATTTGACGGAAAAAGAAGAAAAGGAGAACAATGACAGGAGAAATACATCAGAGTGGTTCATCTCAAAAAGACAAAAAGAGTTCAGAAACAATAAAGAATAGCGGATACCAGAACAATATTTCGGCTGAAGAAATTCAGAATTATGATCTCCACTGGTTCAAGGGCAGGATAGTTTTGGTTGACAACCTGGCTGCATTCAACAGTGTGATACCCGCTTTATTAAAGGAAAAATACCTTGGATTTGATACTGAGACCAAGCCTTCCTTCAGGAAAGGCCACAAAAACAAGGTCTCACTTATACAGTTTTCGACAGTTGACACAGCATATTTATTCAGGATCAATAAGATAGGATTCCCTGGTGACCTTTCCCGTATTCTGGCCGATGCCGGTATAACCAAGATAGGAGTGGCAGTTCGTGACGATATACGTTATCTCAGGACTTTGAAAAAATTCAACCCGGATGGTTTTGTGGATCTGCAGAATTATGTAAAGGAATTCGGAATTGAAAGTTCGGGGCTGAAGAAGCTGACTGCCATAATTCTTGGATTTCGTATTTCAAAGCGGCAGCAGGTGACCGACTGGGAAGCAAAGGAGCTTACCGAAGCCCAGCAGATCTATGCAGCAACCGACGCCTGGGTGTGCCGGGAAATTTATATGAAATTAAACAATAACGATACGGTTGCTGGCAGGAAGTAACCATAAAGGTATTCATGTGGAACAAATAAAGATCATTCTCAAATCCGGTAAGGACCAGTCAGTCAGGAGGTATCACCCCTGGATATTCTCCGGTGCCATTAAAAAGATCTATGGATCACCGTCTGAAGGCGATATTGTGGATGTTTATGACAATAAAGATTCATTTCTTGCTACCGGCCACTATCAGCCTGGTTCAATTGCGGTAAGGATCCTTTCATTCAAGAATGAAAAGATTGATTATGATTTTTTCATGGGACGGTTTAAAAAGGCATTTGAATACAGACAGTCTCTGGGACTGACAGATAATAATGACACTAATGTTTACAGGCTGGTCCATGCAGAGGGCGATGGTTTACCGGGCCTTATAATAGATTTTTATAACGGCACGGCTGTAATGCAAATGCATTCAATTGGCATGTATAGGCTAAGAAATGAATTTACTGATATACTGAAAAACATCCTTGGAGAAAAACTTCAGGCAGTTTATGACAAGAGTGAAGATACACTTCCCTATATGGCGGGAATTAAGGGTACCAATGAATACCTGAGCGGCAGCCCAGAGGCCTCGACAGTTACAGAGAATGGATTTACTTTCAGGATTGACTGGATATCAGGACAAAAGACAGGTTTTTTTATTGATCAGAGAGAAAACAGGCTATTGCTTCAATCTTACACGGAGAAAAGAAGAGTTCTTAACCTGTTTGGATACACAGGCGGTTTTTCCGTTTATGCCATGAAAAATGCAAGCCTTGTACATACCGTTGATAGTTCCGGACCGGCTATTGATCTGGCTGATGAAAATGTAAGATTGAATTTCGGAGAGGACGACAGACACAAATCTTTCAGGAAAGATGCATTCGGGTTCATGGATGATATAAAGGATAAGTACGATGTAATCATTCTTGACCCGCCTGCATTTGCTAAACACAATAATGTGCTTGCTAATGCGCTTCAGGGATATAAAAGGCTGAATATCAAAGCCATAGAACAAGTTAGTCCTGGCGGAATTATTTTCACATTTTCCTGTTCCCAGGTTGTTACAAAGGAGAATTTCAGAAAATCGGTCTTTGCAGCAGCTGCCAATACCGGTCGCCAGGTAAGGATACTCCACCAGCTTAGCCAGCCTCCTGATCATCCTGTAAATATATACCACCCGGAGGGGGAGTATCTGAAGGGGCTGGTGCTGTATGTTGAATGAGAAGGTTGAAGAATTGAAGGGGTGATGAGGCATGAGGTAGACAAGGAGCAACGCGGAAAGGGGAGATAAAAAATGGTGAAAAAGTAAAGAATTAATAATGCAATGAGCATCGACAAGAATATTGAGTTGATTTCCAGGCGACTTGGGTTGCACAAGTGGCAGGTAGAGAATACAATCAGGCTGATGGACGGAGGAGCAACTATACCCTTTATCAGCCGGTACAGGAAAGAGATGACCGGAAGCCTGGATGAGGTCACAATATCAGGCATTAAGGAGGAATATAACAGGCTAAGGGACCTGGATGCCAGGAGAGAAAGCATAATCAAGTCGATTGGAGAACAGGAGAAAATGACTCCTGAACTCCTGACAAGGATTGAAGCTGCTATGACGATGGCTGAGCTGGAAGATATCTATCTGCCTTTCAGACCGAAAAGACGGACGCGTGCCACAATAGCAAAGGAAAAAGGACTTGAACCTCTGGCAGAAATAATATTCAGGCAGGAAGAAACTGATCCCGAAAAAATAGCAGAAGGGTTTGTGAATGAACAGGTGGAAGATATTAATGCAGCTATTGCAGGTGCCAAAGACATAATTGCCGAATGGATCAGCGAAAATGAAACAGCCCGTATGAGACTCCGTCTTCTCTATGAAAAAGAAGCAATTATTTATTCTAAAGTTATTAAAGGCAAAGAAGCAGAAGGCAACAAATTCAGTGACTATTTTGAGTGGTCCGAGCCTTTGAAAAAATGCCCGTCGCACCGGCTTCTTGCTATGAGAAGGGGGGAAGAAGAGGGGTTCCTGAGACTGACGATGGAACCGGGAGAAGATCATGCTCTGGATATCCTTAGATCGGTGTTTATTAAAGCAACTAACCAATCGTCTGAAATTGTCGGAGAGGCTGTTGCTGACAGCTGGAAAAGACTTTTATCCGCTTCGATGGAAACCGAGTTCAGGAATATCTCCAAAGAGAAAGCTGATGAAGAGGCTATCAGGGTCTTTGCAGACAACCTCAGACAGCTTCTTCTTGCTCCGCCACTGGGCGAAAAGAATATACTGGCTATTGATCCCGGATTCAGAACAGGCTGTAAGATCGTTTGTCTTGACAGGCAGGGTAATCTGCTGCATAATGAAACGATCTATCCTCATCCTCCCCAGAATCAGACTGCTTTGTCTGTAAAAAAGATCCTTTCCCTTGTTAATGCATATAAGATAGAAGCCATAGCTATAGGTAATGGTACGGCCAGCAGGGAGACGGAAGATTTTATTAAATATGTAAAATTTGAAAAGGATATCCAGGTTTTTGTGGTGAGTGAAGCAGGAGCATCGGTATACTCAGCTTCAAAGGTAGCCAGGGATGAATTCCCTGATTACGATGTTACCGTCAGGGGTGCGGTATCAATAGGCAGGAGGCTGATGGATCCGCTTGCCGAGCTTGTCAAGATAGATCCGAAATCAATAGGGGTGGGGCAGTATCAGCACGATGTTGATCAGCAGAAACTGCAGGCTTCTCTCGATGAAGTGGTTATGAGCTGTGTTAACGCAGTAGGTGTGGAAGTGAATACGGCAAGTAGTCACCTCCTGACCTATGTATCAGGGCTGGGTCCTCAGCTGGCTCAGAACATTATTGATTACAGAAGTGAGAATGGCCCTTTCAGGTCAAGGAGCGAGTTCCTCAAGGTAAAAAGGCTGGGTACCAAGGCTTTTGAGCAGTGCGCCGGCTTCCTGAGAATAAGGAATGCCGATAATCCTCTTGATAGTAGTGCCGTACACCCCGAAAGTTATCATGTAGTTGAGCGTATGGCTAAGGATATCGGCTGCGATATCAGTGAACTGATCAGAAATGAAAGTAAACGAAAAGATATCAAGCTTGAACGCTACGTAACACAGTCAACAGGACTGCCTACTTTGAAGGATATCATGGATGAGATGGAAAAACCGGGGAGGGACCCGAGGTCAAAGATCAGAGAGTTCAGATTTGCCGATATACATGAGATGCAGGATCTTGTAACAGGAATGATCGTTCCGGGAATTGTAACAAATGTTACAAAATTCGGAGCATTTGTAGATATCGGGATAAAGCAGGATGGTCTTGTTCACATTTCCAACCTGAGTAAAACTTTTGTAAAGGACCCCTCTGAGGTCGTAAAGCTTCACCAGCATGTTATGGTTAAGATCTTGTCAGTCGACATAGAAAGAAAAAGGATCCAGTTATCCATGAAAGATGTTGATCAGAAAAAGTCCTCAGTTGTTTAAGGTTTCCGCGGCAGTTTTTCATTCCTCATAGCAGCATTATATGCAAACGAAGCTGTGATCACCGCATTGACCTTCAGATCATTCATCACGAGTCTCTCGTAAGTATCCATCACTGTATGGTATGTCCTGCCATATTCTATCGGGTCCTGGATGAACTGAAAAGCGGGCAGTCCGTAGCGATCGAAAGATTGGTGATCAGTGCCTCCTGTATTCCTGATTGCTATTGTCGAGCAGCCGAGATCAGCGAATGGTTTCATCCATTCCTCAAAAACAGGCCTTGCCATTTCATTCTGCTGCAGGTAAATACCCCTGTATCTGCCGGATCCGTTATCCATGTTGAAATATGCTGCAAACCTGTCATAATCAGGTTTATGTTCCTTGGTTTTTGGATCAACCAGGTAGTTTTCAACATATCCTTGTGAGCCATACAGACCCTGTTCTTCGCCACCCCATAAAGCGACCCTGATTGTACGGCGGGGAGCAGCGTTTATGCTTTTAAGGATCCGAAGGGCCTCCATCATTACTATGCACCCGGAAGCATTGTCTGCAGCCCCGGTTCCTCCATGCCACGAATCGAGATGGGCGCCGAGCAATACAACTTCATTTTTAAGGTTCTTATCAGTACCTGGGATCTCACCGATTACATTATAGATCACCGGACTGACGAAGAATTTATTCTGTATTTCTATCTCCATTTCAACTTTGACGTCGTGTCTTAACAGTCTCTCCATCCTCTGAAAAGCCTCCATAGGGATGTTAAGCTCGGCAATTGGTTCCTCTTCACCGGAGTTATAACCGGCTCCGGTCGATCTCGGAATATTATATGTACCTGAATTATTCAGAATAACAGCCACCCTTTCGCTTTTTATGAGTTCGTTAATCTTGTTTCTCAGTAATAATGCCGGATTTCCTCCGGGAGCAGGCATGCCGACTCTTCTTCCTCCGGCAGGAAAAGTCTCCCTGGCTATCCCTGCAAGCTGTTCATCAGTGTATCTTGATGCAAGCGGTTCATAACTTAATTCAAAAGGTGCAGTTGAGGCCGGAATCATTAAAACAATTTTCCCTGCAAGTTTGCCTCTGTATTTTTCCAGGTCAGATTCTGTTCTTATCTCAAGAAGCACAACTTCACTTTTTATTGCTCCGTCAGTGCTTCCTGTCCAGGCTACCGGATTACATGCAATATTCAAATAATACGGAGCTGTCATTGCAGCATAGGTCTTAAGGTTGTCCCATCCGCCCCTGTTAAATTCCCTTGCAGCCTCAATCCTTACATTCTGAAATCCCAGTTCCTCCATTTTCTTTTTAGCTATATCATAACCTCTTGTTGCTCCTGAAGAACCTGTAAGTCTTGGCCCGGCATAGTCGGTAAGCCAGAAAGCAAGGTCTTCAACCTTCGAATTAGCCGATTCCTCCTGCTTGATCCGGTAAATCATTGAAAGATCAACTGTTTCTGTTTGTGAGTGAACCGATAAAGTTGTAAAAAACAATACGGCAAGAGTGTTAAAAGTTCTGGTGATGTTCATCGTTCTTATATTTATATGTTATTTGCATTAAAATTTGAGGCTAAAAATAGTTAAAAATGAAAATCAATCTTAATAGTATCTATTCATAACCATGATGCAATCCAGAATGAAACGGTTCCTTAAGGCAAACCCGTGAAATGTCAACGATATTAATGAGCTAAACTTTTGTACTTTTGTCTTTGAAGGTATTATAGGAATGCTCTACCCTGATAATTTTGAAAATAAGATAGGATTTGACAGAATTCGTGATCTGTTGAAGGAAAGATGTCTGAGTCCCATGGGTATTCAGATTATCGATGATATCCGATTTGAGAAAGATCTGGAAACTGTCTCGGAAGAACTTTCAGCTACGAATGAATTCCAGATGATCCTGCAGTTTGAAGAAAATTTCCCGTCAGATAATTATTTCAGTTTTTCCGATTGTCTGAACAAGATAAGAATAGAGGGCACTTTTCCTGAAGTGAGAGAGGTATATGATCTTAAACGATCACTGGAAACGGTAAGATCAATACTTAATTTTTTCAAAGCCAGGGATGAGGTAAGATACCCTTTTCTCAGGAAGATGTGCAGTCCGGTAAAGACTTATCCATATGTTCTTGATTCCATAGACAGGATTATTGATCGTCACGGAGTGATAAAGGATAATGCTTCAACCCGGCTGAAAGAAATCAGAACTGAAATAATATCGAAAAACTTCCAGGTATCCAAACGGCTTAATGCAATACTGAAGCAGGCACAGGCCGACGGTATCGTTGATTCCGATACATCTGCCTCAGTGAGGAATGGGAGAGGGGTCATACCGGTAAGCACTTATAACAAAAGAAAGTTAAAAGGGCTTATCCATGATCAATCCTCTTCAGGCAAAACTGTGTTTATCGAACCTGAAGAGATAGTTGAGATAAATAACAGCATAATTGAACTTGAATACGAGGAAAAGAGAGAGATCGTCAAGATCCTCACATTGTTTGCCGATAATATCAGGCCATATATTGATGATCTGATCGAATCAAATAATTTCCTGGGCAGGATCGATTTCCTCCGGGCTAAAGCTCTCTTTTGCAACCACCTGAACTCGATCAAACCGATACTTGTAAAAGAACCTTTCATTTCGTGGAAGAAGGCAGTCCACCCGCTCCTTTTCCTGGCTTTCTCAAGGACACCGGGGCGTAAAGTCGTCCCTCTTGACATACAGATCGATAGCAGCAACCGGATCCTTGTGATATCCGGTCCCAATGCCGGAGGGAAATCAGTCTGTCTGAAAACAGTCGGCCTACTCCAGTATATGCTTCAATGCGGATTTACGATCCCTGTTGAGGAGGGATCAGAATGCGGCATTTTCAGTGATATCCTTATCGACATAGGTGATGAACAAAGTATTGAAAATGATTTAAGTACTTACAGTTCACATCTTATAAACATGAAGTATTTTCTGAAATACGCTTCCGGGGAAAGTCTGGTACTTATTGACGAATTAGGAACAGGCACAGAGCCTGTTATTGGAGGATCAATCGCTGAGGCAGTACTCAGTGAACTTAACCGGAAGGAAGTTTTCGGAGTTTTTACAACACATTACACAAACCTTAAGCACTTTGCTTCACTTACAGATGGAATTACCAATGGTGCCATGGCATTTGACAATCACCTGATGCAGCCGCTGTTCAAACTTGAAATTGGAAAGCCGGGGAGCTCCTTTGCTTTTGAGATAGCAAGGAAAATTGGCCTGCCGGAGAACATTCTGGATGAGGCATCCGGAAAAGCCGGAGTAAAAAATATCAATTATGACAGGCATCTGAAGGATATTGCAAGGGACAAAAGATACTGGGAGAATAAACGTCAGAATATCAGGCAGCATGAGAAACGTCTCGAAGAGCTGATCGAAGAATATGAAAAGGAGTTGTTGGGGGCCAGGTCATTGAGAAAAGAAATAATTTCCAGGGCAAAGGATGAGGCTCAGAGTCTTCTCAGGGAGTCCAACCGTATGATCGAAACTACTATCCGCAAGATAAAAGAATCACAGGCTGAAAAAGAGAAAACAAGGGAAGTCCGGCAGGAGCTTGAAGAATTCAGGAACACTATTGTCGAAAAATCAGGTCCTCTTGAGTCACCTGATGAAAAGAAAATATCGGACCTTGCTGAAAAAGCAAGACGTTTTAAGCGGGACAGGAAACCGGAAAAGCCACAGTTGCAGGGTGATAAGGACAAACAATTTAAGGTTGGTGACGCAGTTAGGATCACTAACACTGAGGCTGCAGGAGAGATAGTATCGGTAAGGGATGATATGGTCCAGGTCGAGACCGGAAGCCTGAGATTATCTGTTCCGGCTGCGAGAATAGAACGAATAAGCAGGTCGGAATTAAGAGAGAGTATCAGGGCAACGCACAGACCCTTACCTTCAGATCCTGTTATTTCGCAGCGGAAACTCAATTTCAAACCCGAAATCGATATCAGGGGAGTAAGAGGAGAGGAGGCACTTACCCGTGTCAGGGAGCTTATCGACGATGCCCTTATTGTTCAGCAGAGGAACCTGCGCATCCTTCACGGAAAGGGCAACGGGATTCTCAGACAACTGGTTAGAGATTACCTTGGGACACTTAATATTGTAAAATCATTCCGCGACGAGCACGTCGATATGGGTGGTTCCGGCATTACCGTTGTAGAAATGGATTTTTAGCAATCCCCGGAGCTATCAACTTCTTATCCGAACTTATAATGTTTCCGGATAGCTTTATTGATTTTCCAGGTACACCTTAAACCTTCATCAAAAATAACAAGATCGCCTTTTCCGAAGCTTACAGGAGTACCATTTTCCGGGGTGACCATAACATCACCTTCAAGGATATAACATGTCTCTGCTTCATCATAGAACCACGGGAATTCTGATTCTTCTTTCTCCCATATTGGCCATGACCTGACATCCAGCTTAACGAGCTTGTCTTCTGTTGGTTTTTCTACATGTATCATTCTGAAAAATATTAATATAACCTGATTGATCCGTATGATGCTTTGACAACTACCCGGGATGAAGGCTTAGTATCCTTTCCGACCACACCGCTTATCTCTGTTGAGTTATTATCTATTATCCTTCTTCTGTTCTGGAAATTGGTTTCATTGTATTTCAATCCTGCATATGATAATTCTGCTTCAAGATCGTAACTGGCCATTTCATCTATTCCTATCCTAATACCTGAATAACGTGAATCTATTTTAATAGACTCAAATCCTGAAGGTACTTTTTCAACATTGAATGATCCATATCCTGCTTCAAATTCCAGCTTTTTTGAAAGGGTTCCGATATTTATATCAGCATAACCGGCATCCAATACCAGGTTATTGATTTTTTCAATCCTGATGTTGTCATATTTTGTCTCTCCAACGATGGAACTGACAGTTCCCAACTGAAGTTTTGAATACCTGCTGTCAAGCAAAAGTGCCTGGTTGTTCGTTAGAGTAAAGCTGCCGCTGTACCTGAGATTGAGATCCAGCCACCCGGCCTCTTCGATGGATCCTTTGCCATATGCCAGTACAAGTGAGTTAATTGGTTTTTCGTTACCTCTTCCAAACTTAAGAGCTTTAAGGTTCCCATATTTAATATTGAGATCCACAAGACCATTAATATCATCCAGATCGGTATTCCCATACCTGTTTACAAGAGTGAGATTCATCCATACAGGCATTTTGACATTGTAATCTATCGAGAATCTTCGTGAGCTGGAATTCCAGCCTGTAAAGCTGAACTTATCATCTATAACTGTTTTCACAGTTATTGTATTATCCTTCCTCGAAAAGTCAACATTGATGTAATTAAGCAGTCGTTCAGCTCTCTCCCTGTTGGGAAACATAAGAGTGACTTTTACATCAATAACTACCTGATCGGTCTCAGATGTTTCAACTATAATATCACCATATTTGTTGCTCAGGTCCAGAGTTGAACCTTTCTCAACTTTATACTCCTCATGATATTCTTTCTTAAGTTCCTGAGCTGATAGGGCAAAGGAGAAGAATAACAATGATGTAAGGAGGAGTGTCCTTTGATTATATACTAGTTTCTTCATTTTGTGTGGAGTTAGAGTTTTCATTCCTGATTGTTTTCAGCTGATTTACTATAAAACCCATCACTTCAATTTTTGTCTGATAATGTTCGATCATGGCATTAATGATTCTTTCATCACCGGGATTAGCTCTCAGTTCTTTCTGAAGCTGCACGTAAACTGAATCCATGCTTCTGATCTCATTCATCAGCATCTCTTTCTGTTCAGGGTTATTAGTAATTTCAACTGTCCCTATTTCGCTTTCTATAAGGTTCACCTGATGCATATAATAATTCTCGACTTCTTTGTATTGGGGAGATACATCACCGAGAGCCATCCTGTCCCTGTCGGATCTTATAAAATGTTCCCATGTCCACAGCGAAGAAATAGTAATCAGCAGAGTTACCACAGCAGCTTTAAGCAGATATGGCACTATACTTCTGGATGGTTTCATTTTCTGACACCTTATTTCCAGCTTCCTGTTGAACCTTTCCATATGGCCCTCCGAAGGCTCCCCGTCTTCGAAGAAATCCCTGTTAGTCCTTATTAATTCATCTATTGTTTTCATTCCTTTATTATTTTCCATTTTTTAATACACTGATAAGCTTCTGCCTGGCTCTTGACAGCTGTGATCTTGATGTACTGCTTGAGATTTTCAATATTTCCGCTATTTCATCATGATCATACCCTTCCAGAAGATATAGTGAAAGGATCACCCTGTAACCATCGGGTAATTTTTCAATTGCTTCTTTCACTTCTCCGATTTTAGAGTCAATTTCCTCATGCCGGGCAGTATCATCTGTGCTTTCATCACTTATACCTGTATGTGATTCAATATCTTCAAAGATCGCTTTCCTTCTGCTAAGTGTATCGAGAGACCTGTTGATAACAATTTTTTTCAGCCACGCTCCAAAACTCACAGTCCCTGAGTAAGTTTCAATTTTTTCAAAGGCCGACAGGAAAGACTCCTGCATAATGTCCTCGGCTTCCATCGTGTCATTCACAATCCTCAGACTAGTGTTATACATTGCTTTATAGTATAACTTGTAAATCTGGAACTGTGCCCTCTGGTCACCTTCTTTACATCCGTCAAGCAAGTCCTGGTGCAAATTTCTGAATGCTGCTTCTACATTTGCCATTTTTACCGTAAGGCTTTGTCTTATATGAGATGCTGCACCCACCTTTTAAATCTCTTTAATCTGATCAAAAGACGGGAGCAATAATTTTATGTTGCACTCAATTTAAGATTTTTTTGAGACCTGAAGAAAAAAAACTAGTATAAGTCCCTGAATAACCTTTCCTGATGAATAATCCAGCTCAGAACCGAACAAGCTATGAGGGATAGAATATACAAGAAGTAAGACTATAGCTGCAATTAAAGCCGGAAGAGGCTTCTCTTTTGTCCTGTTAATTACAACTGCATAAACCCAGAATGCTAAAGCAATAAGTAATTTATTGTCAGTCAGATCCCAGCCGAATGGTATACCGGTCCAGAATTCACCAAATGCATATTTCTGCACTATAGGTCCCAGTAAAAGGCCTCCTGCGATTAACAGCCCGAGAGCCAATTTACTGTATTTCTTATATACCGGCACTTTAAAAGCTGCGAATAATCCCGCTGCTGTTGAATAAAGCATTGCCAGGAACATGAAAATAATATGAGGAACAAGTATATACCCGGGTACACCGCCTTTGAAACGGATTACCACCGGGGTATCCTTCATTACAGATTTAGAACCAGACTTATCCTCAAGCTCTATATAATATTGTATTTTCCCTGCAGGCGGCTGCTGGGGAACAGAAGCGAAATACCCCTTCTCACTGCTGATATGGAATATTTTATTCATTATGAAAGAATTCACAGGGTATTCTTTATAAATAAATTCCCTCAGCTGATAGTCATCCTGTGTCCTGTATCTTTTAAAAAAAAGCTTCGCCTTGATTGTAGTATCGGTAATTTTCAATTTTACTTCAGGTCTTTCATCCAGACCGATACTTCTGATAAGTTCAATTGTGTAAAGAGAGTCATTTAAATTGACTGTCACCTCCTTAGGATATGTCGGGCCGGTTTTGCGCTGATATATTGCTGCACCGGCAGTTATAAGAAAAGCAAGAAATAACAGAATGGATTTTTTCATATCTCCCAATACCTTAATTATCCTGAGTTTATAATTGTATGATCAGTAATATCCTGCTCGTATCACGCAGAACTTCAACATTTATAGTTTGTCCGGGACTCATCTGATTCATCCTGAACATATAGTCTTCAATATTATTTACGCTCTTGCCGTTTATTGCTTTGATTATGTCTCCCTTTTTCATTCCTCCAAGGGCTGCAGGCCGTCCGGGTGAAACAAAATCAGCTCTGAGGCCGTTCTTAACGTTACCTGCAAAATCAGGCATTATTCCGATTGTAACCCCTCTTCTCCTCATCTGTCTCTGCTGGTCGACCCTTGGACCTGATTCACGGAATTCAAGCTTATCCGGTTGAGAAGCCAGCGATTTTGCAATTTTAAATATCAGGTCTGAAACACTGACCATCCCTGAATAATTTATTTTGTCATATGTATCAGAAGGGGTATGATAATCAAAATGAGCTCCGGTAGAGAAGAATAATACCGGAATATCTTTACCATAAAATGAAGAATGATCTGAGGGGCCATATCCCTCATCAGTGATTGTAAGATTCAGCAAGCTTGAATCATTCTGTGAACTTATTATGTCTCTAAGTCCCTCGGCAGTACCAGCACCGCTTATCTGTACTGTTTTTGCCTCCTGAAGCCTGCCAAGCATATCAAGATTGATCATTGTATTAACCTTTGTAAGATCCACAAGTGGATTTTCTACAAAATACTTTGAACCAAGAAGTCCCTTTTCTTCTCCTGAGAATGCTATACAGACAATGGTCCTTGGATGACTGCCTGGTGAGTGAGCAAATTTTTCAGCGATCTCAAGCATTGCACCTACACCCGATGCATTATCATCAGCACCATAATGAACCGCCACTGTATCGACAGCCCTGCTGGATGATCCCAGGCCTCCCAATCCAAGATGATCGAAATGTGCTCCTATTATTAAGAATTCATTCTTCAGTGCAGCATCTTCCCCGGGAAGCATCATCACTATATTCCTTGTGTTCCCTGTCTCACTCAGCAGCTCAGCTTTTCCACTTACAGTGGTGCCGGTGATGAAACTTACGGGTTTCCCTGAATTGTTTATCTTTTTCTCAAGATCTGATATCGTTCTTTTAGACTTTGACAGGATCAGATCAGCAACCTCTCTTTTTATCCTCAAAACAGGGATACCCAGAGGAGAGGATTCAGTATCCGGAGACTCAAGAATATCCTGAGGATCAAAGGATGGTCCCGAGACCAGTAAAACACCTTCAGCTCCCATATCTTTGGCCATCAAGGCTTTATCACGATCGCTGTTCATCTGCGCGAACCTGCTCACGGGCTTGTCAGTATCCGGATCGGCCCTTAGAAGCAGTACCCATTTGTCATTAACATCAATACCCTTATAATCATCCCATTGGAGGCTGTCGGTATTAATACTGAAACCATAACCTGCAAATACTGCTTCTGCAATAAGACCACTGTTTGAACTGAATGGCGATGGAGCGAAATCTGTCCCCTGGATGAAATGTTTTCCGTCTATTGACAGCGAGTTTTCCGGTCCTGCCTGCATTTTAAGAGTTACCCTGAATCTCTGGAATCCGTCACCTGAAACTGGCTTAAAACCATAGGACGCAAGTTCTTCCCTTATATACACGGCAGCAAGACTATCACCCGGAGTGCCTGTCAGTCTTCCCTTGAGTGAATCAGAAGCCAGGTATGAAATGTGGTCCCGTAATTCACCTTCAGTTATATCCTTTCCTGAATTGCATGATAAAAGAAAAATAAAAAACATCACAACTGATACCCGTGTGATGTTTTTAAAAAGTCCTGTAATTAACATGTGCGTCTTTTTCTATACTTTGTTAATTAACAAATTTCCAAACTATTACATACTAATAAAACCCTTGTCCCTGCTTCGGATTCCGGACTTCGTACTCCGGACTTCGTACTCCGGACTTCGTACTCCGGACTTCCGTCTTCCGCCTTCCGCCTTCCGCCTTCCAACCTATCCTTATTCAAACATCGCAAATGCCTTCTTTATCAGCGATATTGCTTCTCTTATCTGATCCTCAGTTATCACCAATGGCGGGGCAAATCTTATTATATGTTCATGAGTAGGTTTTGCTATAAGTCCCTGTTCCATCATTGCAAGGCAAACATGCCATGCTGTCTTGCCGCCTTTTGGTTTTATCACTGTTGCATTTAATAATCCTTTACCGCGGACGATTTCGATCATATCCGACTTAATGCTTTTCAATTCATCGCGGAATATTTTTCCTAAACGTTCAGAATTTTCAGCCAGTTTTTCCTCCTTAATTACTTCAAGGGAGGCTATTCCCACCTTACCGGCCAGAGCATTACCTCCAAAAGTCGACCCATGTTCGCCCGGAAGGATAGTGAGCATTATTTCATCATCGGCAAGAACGGCAGATATCGGCATCACTCCGCCGGAAAGTGCTTTCCCCAGAATGAGTATATCTGGCCGTACTCCTTCATGATCGCAGGCAAGAAGTTTTCCTGTCCGTGCAAGACCGGTCTGTACTTCATCGGCTATAAAGAGAACATTGTGTTTCTTGCAGAGGTCATATGACTTTTTCAGATAACCCTCATCGGGAACAAAAACACCGGCCTCGCCCTGTATAGGCTCAACGAGGAAACCTGCAACGTCAGGATCCTGAAGAGCTTTTTCAAGAGCCTGGAGATCATTGTAAGGGATAATGATAAATCCCGGAGTAAATGGTCCGAAATGATTTGTAGCATCAGGATCAGTCGACATTGAAATTATCGTGATTGTACGGCCATGAAAATTACCTGCACAGCAGATTATCTTAGCTCTGTCTTTCTTAATACCTTTCTTTTTATATGCCCATTTCCTGCATAGCTTGAGTGCTGTTTCATCCGCTTCTGCCCCTGAATTCATTGGCAGTACTTTATCATACTTGAAATATTTGGTGATGTATTCCTCATATTCACCAAGAACAGAATTATAGAATGCCCTGGAAGTAAGTGTCAGCTTTGAAGCCTGATCAGTCAGCGCCTTGATTATCTTCGGATGACAATGGCCTTGATTTACAGCTGAGTAGGCTGATAAAAAATCGAAGTACCGTTTGCCTTCAACATCCCAAACGAATGGACCTAAACCCCTCTCAAGCACAACAGGAAGCGGATGATAATTGTGAGCTCCGTATTTGTCTTCCCGTTTAATATAATCCTGTGTGTTCATTTAATTGATTATTAATTATTTATATTTTTGATATATTAAGTCACAAGTTTACAAAAGCTTTTTATTATTTCCAAAAGCATTATTCAGGCGGGTTGAAAAGTTGAAGAGTTGAAGAGTTGAAAAGGGGAGGCAAGGAACGAAGTTTGACGAACGGAGTGAGGAAATCCCGAGTATCGGGAGACGAAGTTCCGCGACAGAAGGGGGAGATTAAGATTTTTGGAATATGTTTCAATCATCTTTCAGGAGATCCGGCCGGAGTTTTTTTGTTCGTTCGAGGGATTGCTCGTGTCTCCATTTCTCAATTTCCGCAGCATGACCTGAGAGAAGTATATCAGGGACTTTCCAGCCCCGAAAATCTGCAGGTCGCGTGTATACTGGAGGAGCGAGAAGATCGTCCTGAAAAGAATCAGAGAGAGCAGATTGTTCGTCCCCGAGAGCACCTGGAATAAGCCTTACAATGGCATCGGTTATGATTGCAGCCGGCAGTTCACCTCCGGAAAGGACATAATCGCCAATTGATATTTCCCTTGTTATCAGATTATCACGTATCCTCTGGTCGACTCCTTTATAGTGACCTGCAAGAATAATGATATTTTCCTTCAACGAAAGCTGATTTGCAATTCTCTGCGTAAAATGTTCACCGTCGGGGGATGTGTAAATTATCTCATCATAATCACGTTCACTCTTGAGTTTCCCGATAGCGTTAAAAACAGGTTCGATCATCATTACCATTCCTGCACCACCTCCGAATGCATAGTCATCAACCGATCTGTAACGGTCTTTTGCATAATCGTGAAGATTAATCACATTGATCTCCACCAGGTTCTTATCTCTGGCTCTTTTCACAATCGAATTGTTCAGGGGGCTGTAAAGGAGTTCCGGAACGGCGGTCAGAATATCTATTCTCATACCTGTGATTTGTGCAAAGTTAAAAATATTTAAAATGAAAAATTCCGATAATATACACAGTGAATTCCCTGAATAAGACGATAAAAATTCTTTACTTGCTTATTAAACCTAGTACTGACCTTTATGACACGTGAATCCTTCTCTTCCAAGCTGAGAAAGCTTGAGATAATAATTGACAGATCGCCTTCTATTGACCGTTATTATTCAATTCCTGCAGATGAGTTTATTGAACGTCGCCGTAAAACCTGGAATGAGCTTATATCGATAGCGGATATAGATGTTGCTTTTGCCTTTTCTGACGAACATTACAGCGGTGATGTACCATATCTCGGAGGCAATATTAATTATTCAATTGAGCAGGTAGCTTTCGGACTTGGACCTGACCCTCTGTCCTCAGGTATCATTGCAGGTTTTGAAGGTGTCTATATAGCCGGCCAGCTGGCCAGCCGGGCTGCAATACGCGTTTATCCAACGGAGAGTCTGCAGCTTGCGGATGAGAAATATCCTGTTGAAGGATTCTCGCTTAAAGATATCCTTGAGACAATTGCAGGCCATAAGATCCGGCGAATCGGACTCTTAAGTCCACGGCAGGTGATACCTGCAGGGATAATCGCCAATCTTGAAGAAATAGCCGGCAAGGATAACGTTATAGATACTCAGGGGCCATTTCAGAAGGTAAAGAACCTTAAGAGCGATAATGAAATGAAGCTTATTGAGGATGCAGGTTATATTACATCTCTGGCGTTAAGGGCTATGCTTGCAGTGACAGAGCCGGGGATGGATGAAACAGAAGTGGCCGCTTTCGGAGATATGCTGGCAAAATGGATGGGCTGCGAACGGCAGGGCTTTCAGACAATGGTGGGCTCTGATACAGCCTGCGCCACAATGATAGGACCTGCATTGAACAGACCAATTGCCGAAGGTGAGTTTATGCATCTGGGAACATCATATAAAAGAGACGGACTGACAGCCTGTTGCCGCAGAAGTATTTTTTCTGGAAAAAGTGGATCAACATCATATCGTGAATATTTCAGAAAACTGGTGGAAGAAGGTTTCGTTACAGGAATTAAAGCCTATGCAGACATTGCAGAAAATGACAAACCGGCAAAGATCCAGGAAAAAGCACTGATCGACTTTTTCAATTCGCGGACAGATGAAATGCTGGGAGTGGTTCAGGAAAAATATGGGAAAACAATTGCTTCATCACTGAGAGATTATCTTTATTCCGATATCCCGGGTATTACCAAAGGTCTGGCAAGAATGAAACCATATACCGGTACGCATAATTCAGGATATACTGAGTGCCAGGAGTTCTATGGGGCAATTACTCTCGATTCGGAGGAACCTCTTGAAAAACAAGTTGTTACTATGCTGGATGTAGCCTTAAGAGGAAGAGGCAGCAAATGGCTGGGAGTGGAGTTTGAAAAGATAATACCGGATTTTGACTACTGGGTTGTTGAAGATACTCTGGGGAAATATGGAAACACTGTAAAAAACCTTACCGGGGAGCTTCAACCGGGTGGCAGGATAGTGAAAGGTTTCGGAAAGATCCCTGTAAATGTTCAGTCTATGGTCGGTAATATAAATGAGTACACTGCCTGATGCTAAGGATCAGACTTATATGTAGAGCCTATTAATAAATATAATTATGAAAAAGCCAGCCTGCTTACTTTTTATGAAGATGTTTTATGCGATTGCATTGATGACTCTTATAAGCTCCTGTAAACGGACAACTGATGATCAAGCGCGGCAGTTTTTTCTTACAGATGATTGGCAGATCCAGTCCTCTGACAGCATAAAAACGACCGGAGATTTGATCTCAACCGAAGGTTTTGTGCCGGAGAAATGGTATAAAACAACCGTTCCGGCGACTGTTCTGTCAGTACTCGTTGATAACAATGTCTATCCGGATCCTTTTTTCGGTATGAATCTGAGATCGATCCCGGGAACGGATTATGATCTTTACCGGAACTTTTCGAATCTTTCAATGTCTGAGAAAAGCCCTTTCCGTGTCCCGTGGTGGTACAGAACTGAATTTCAGTTACCTGCCGATTACAACAATAAATCAGTTCAGATGCATTTCAGGGGTATCAACTACAGGGCAAATATCTGGCTCAATGGCAAGCTTCTGGCTGATTCAACCGAAGTTGCGGGGTGTTTCAGGGTATATGAATTTGATATCACCGACTATGCAAAATTTAGTGGCAATAATTATCTGGCTGTTGAGGTTTTTGCTCCACGGAAGGATGACCTGGCCATTACATGGGTGGAATGGAATCCTGCACCACCCGATAAGAACATGGGTATCTGGCATGAGGTACTTTTAACTGCATCAGATCCTGTTAAGGTCAGGTATCCTCAGGTAGTAACTGAGTTTGATCTTCCATCCCTGGAAGTGGCCCATCTGAATGTAAGTGCGGAAGTTCAGAATTACAGCGATAAGCCTGTCAGGGGAACTCTGAAAGGGACGATCGAAAATATTGAATTTACAAAAAAAGTCTCACTGGGAGCCAATGAGGTAAAAGTGGTCACATTTACACCGGATGAATATCGACAGCTTAACATTAAGAATCCTCGGATCTGGTGGCCGGTACATTATGGCAATCCGGATCTTTATACATTGAAAATGGAATTTGAATCGGGAGGTAAGATATCAGATTCACAATCAATAAATTTTGGCATCCGGCAGGTGACTTCAGAGCTGACAGGCAACAATTACCTGCTGTTCAAAATAAATGGAAAGAACATATTGATAAGGGGAGGGGGCAGGGCATCAGATTTGCTCCTGAGAACTGACTCGACCCGTCTCGAAACTGAAATAAGATATGTTAAAGAGATGAATCTCAACACTATAAGGTTAGAGGGGAAACTTGAAAATGATTATTTCTATGACCTTTGCGATAAGAATGGGATACTTGTTATGCCCGGATGGTGTTGCTGCGATCACTGGGAAAAATGGAAAAACTGGGATGCTGAGGACCATATTATTGCCGGGAAATGCTTGAGAGACCAGGTGCGGAGATTACGGAACCATGCCTGTATACTGACTTGGCTTTATGGGAGTGACTATCCTCCGACGGCTGAGGTTGAGAAAATGTATCTTGAAGTATTCAAAGAAAACAACTGGCCGAATCCTCACCAGTCATCGGCTGCACTGAAACCCACTGAGGTTACCGGTTATTCAGGAATAAGAATGGAAGGCCCTTACTTCTTTACAGAACCATCATACTGGCTGTTAGATACTTTACGGGGAGGTGCTTTTGGTTTTAACGCCGAGATCGGACCGGGAGCATCAATACCAAAAATGGAAAGTATTCTTGAAATGTTCCCTGCGGACCATTTGTGGCCGGTTGACGATTACTGGCATTACCACGCCAGAGGAGGTAACCCTGCAAAAATGCTGGATATCGATAACGCGGCATTAAACGCCAGGTTTGGTAAGGCGAAGAACCTTGAGGATTATGTTAAGAAATCCCATATGCAGGCTTATGAAGGAAAGAGGGCAATGTTTGAGGCATATGCAAGGAATAAATATATAAGCACAGGAGTAATTCAATGGATGATGAACAATGCATGGCCAGGTGTATACTGGAACCTTTACGACTATTTCCTGAGAACAGGCGGTTCATATTTCGGTACTAAAAAAGCATGCGAACCTCTCCATATACAGTATTCATATGATGACCGGTCAGTCGTTGCAGTAAGTTCTTTCCTTGAGACTTACAAGGGATTAAAAGCTTCAGTCTCCGTATTGAATTTCGATCTGAAGGAGAAATATTCAAATACTGTTACTTTCGATATGGAACCCGATGGTGTTAAAAGACTTGATACAATACCGGAAATAAAAGACCTTTCGGTAACTTACTTTGTGAAGCTGGAGTTGAAAGATAGTGCCGGCAAAATAGTCAGTTCAAATTTTTACTGGCTTTCTACAGTAAAAGAAGTATTCAACTGGGAGAAATCTTATTTCTGGACCACACCTATGATATCCTATCCCGATTATATAGCTCTTCAGTCGCTGCCTGAAGTCAGACTTGAAGTCACAGGCAAAATTGATACCGAGAAGGCCGAAGGGCAGGTCAGAATTATAGTAAGTAACCCATCAGACAAACTTGCTTTTGGCGTGAATGTAATGCTTGCCAATAATGATAACGGTAAAGAGATAATCCCCGTCTTATGGGATGATAATTACTTTGCCTTGCTTCCGGGGGAAAAGAAGGAGCTCACTGCGACCTATACGGGAGAAAAGTTAAAGGAGAAAAATCCTGTGATAAAAGTCGCAGGATGGAATGTCAGTACTGTTAATGTATCACTTTAAAGACGGAGCTTAAACTATAACACAGATGGATTGTCGGCCAGGGTGCGGAGCCTGTTGTATTGCAATATCAATATCTTCACCCATTCCGGGGATGCCTGATGGCAAACCTGCAGGCGTGAGATGTATCCATCTTTCAAGTGATTACAGATGTGCCCTTTATGGAGATGCCTCACGGCCCCGGGTATGTATAGATTTCAAAGCTGAACCTGATTTTTGCGGATCTGACAGAGAGGAAGCAATGAGGATATTGTCGGCATTGGAAGGCTGAAGTGATCAGTGTCCTGATCTATACACTACCTTGCCCCCGACAATTGTATAATCGACTTTGGTCTTCATTATTTCTGTCTCGGGTATCGTTAACAGGTCTTTGTCAACAATAACTATATCAGCCAGATAGCCCTGTCTGATCATTCCTTTTCTGTTTTCCATGAACTGAGCATAAGCTGACCCGAGAGTATAGAATCTGATTGCTTCCTCCATTGTCAGCTTCTGTTCTGGGAACCAGCCTTCACCGTCCTCACCAAGCCGTTCTTTTCTTGTGACAGCTGCATACAGTCCCTCCATCGGATTTAAGGGCTCTACCTGATAGTCGGTACCGAAAGCTATTGAAGCGCCGGCATCAGTGAGACTCCTCCATGCATAGGCACCTTTGCTTCTTTCGAATCCAATCCTTTTTTCACAGAACTTCTTATCTGATATACAGTGAGTCGGCTGCATTGAAGGAATAACACCCAGCTCAGCAAACCTTTGTATATCTGAAAGCTGCAAGGTCTGGGCATGCTCATCACGGTGACGGCTGTCACGTTTCCCGTTTACTTTTCCAGCTTTTTCAAAAGCGTTCAATGTCCAGTTATTTCCCTTATCGCCGATTGAATGAACTCCTATCTGGAAACCGTACCTGTCAGCAGTTACCACCATATCTTCAAATTCTTTATAAGTCATCATGGCAAGACCTGATGTCCTTGGATTATCTGTGAAAGGCGAGAACATAAGAGCTGTCCCCGATCCGATAGTCCCGTCAATGAAAGCTTTAAGATACCCGAACCTTAGCCAGTTATTATCGGGATTGTATTTTTCACGTATTTCAAGATATTTATTCAGTAGAGCTGTATCTCCGGTAAGAGATTTTCCTATGTCGATCCTGCTTGTAAGCAGTCCTTCGTTATAAAGTTTTTCATATGCTTTGAAGTCGGCATCCCCGGGGATCTGAATACTTGTAACCCCAAGTTCCCTTGCTTCCTTAAGGGCCATAAGATATCCCTGCCAGGTTTTTGCTTCTGTCTCTGCCGGCGTCATTTCCTTCCTGTCATCACCGGTTATGATAAGGTTCTGGGCGTTTTCCTTCAGGATACCTGTTGGTTCGCCTGTTTCCGGATCCTTAACTATCTCTCCGCCTTCAGGATCAGGGGTGTTCTTTCCTATCCCTGACATTTTAAGTACATAGCTGTTCACAAGAACCGAATGGCCGTCTGCGCGGCTTAGAATAACCGGATTATCCGGCGATACCTTATCAATAAGCTCTTTTGAGGGCCATTTTTTATCATAGAACATCTCATGCTCCCAGTGCCCTCCGCGGATGAGCTCCCCGGGCCTTGATTTCAGGACCTGGTCTCTTACTTTACCTGTAATGATCGAAGGATCAGTGGTATACCTCAATTCTATATAATCCGGATCAAGTGGCCCGAAATGAGCATGTGCATCATTAAAACCCGGTATTACAAGTCGGCCTCCGGCATCTATGACCTCAGTTTTTTCTTTGTCCTTGTATATTTCCAATTTACTTGCGGTCCCGACAGCTATAATCTTATCCCCTTTTATTGCTATCGCTTCAGCATAAGGTTTCTCATTGTCAATGGTAAGAACCTTCCCGTTAATGATCATCAGATCTGCTTTATCACGGATCTGACATCCGCCTGCTATCATGATCGGTATTATAGTTGCTATTTCAAAAATTAACCTCATAGATATTGTATTTATCTGATCACGAAAGTATAACGTTAAAAACTAAAAATGAATTAAATGAAAAAATAAATTTGCTTCATGCTTGTTTTTAGCATAACTTTATATAATTGACTTGATCGGACTTTTGACCTTTATGGTCATCTGACAATGAATAAAGGGAAATATCTGATAGTTTTCAGCCTGATTACAGTAATTCTTCTTTCTGTTCCCAAAATCTGTTATCCGCAGCCGAAAGTAAATATTTCAGCCGGGATCGGCGTTTTCGATATGGTAAATGCAGGTTTTAAGCTACAGTGGCAGCAGATTCAGGTAGGGACCAACATCGGAACATGGCCATTCCTCAAAGATGAAAAGGTATTTTCTCTTGGTGGAGATCTATACTTCCATTTCGGAGATACAGTAAAATATACTTCGACAAAACCATGGTATTTAAAGACCGGGATCTCTTATTTCAGTGATGCGATGCCTGATTTTAAGGATAAATTCACTTTTCTGGACCTAAGGTTCGGAAGGGACCTGAATATATCTCCGAAAATTGGTATTGATGTCGAATTAGGAGCCCTGATTCAATTAAGGCATAAAATGATTCCTGATGAAGACAGAATCTTTGACTTCAATTTACCAATATGGCCGGCCATAGGTGCATGTGTCTTCTTCAGGCTCTGAATTTATAAGGTAAGTGCTGAATTATTTCTTATCTGTGATATTTTATACCATTACTGAAATGAGAAGACCATTATGTGTATTATTCTTGTTTTTAGCAGCATTTTTGATCCAGGGTTGTTTTGCACCGCTCAACTCAGTATTTGAAAATGCCACATTGCCTTCGAAACACGAGCTGCAGGTAAAGGCAAGCGCTTCAACTTATTATGGTCCTGACTTTGACCTGGGCGAAGAGGACAGTAAAAGTCTGATCCATTATAATGATAATCTTGGATTAGCTTTGAGATTTGGTTTTACCGACAAGTTCAACCTTGGATTAAGATATGAGCATCTGTTCATAAGAAATGAATTCGAACTGTTTGATGATAATGAACCTTACCGGGGAAAACTTAACTATTTTGAGTTAAGCAGTAAGATAAATCTGAAAAAAGACAAAATGGCTCTTGATATCCCTGTCGGTTTGTATGATTATG
Organism: Bacteroidetes bacterium ADurb.Bin145; assembly: GCA_002070505.1. Lineage (GTDB taxonomy): Bacteria > Bacteroidota > Bacteroidia > Bacteroidales > VadinHA17 > LD21. Next base: position 70,038 of record MWDJ01000001.1, read on the forward strand.
AGGGAGAATTCATCTTTGCTATCGATCCCCGGTATATAGTTACTTTCAGAAAAAGTCAGAAACTCGAAATTAACCTCTTTCCAAAGATTCACATCTTCATTGGTGACGGGATTCAGTTTAATCCGGCAATAGGCGCCGGATTAGGACTCAGCAGCGATCTTGACAAATGGGCTTTCCGGCCTGAGATCGGATTGGATGGAAATCTGTTTTTTGGAGCCGGTTTTACTGTTAATCTGAACAAAAAGGCAGCTGATCAGTGAATTTCTGATTCCTTTTTTCTGACCTGGTAAATACTTTCCATTTAAATAATTTAACTTCTTGTTAAGAATTTTATGTAATTCTTATGTGCCCTCATATGTTAAAAGCCATAATTTCGCATAAAACTTAAAAGAATGAACATAGCATTGATAGGATATGGCAGGATGGGCCATATAATTGAAGAAATTGCAGTGGCGAGAGGGCACAGAATAGGTCTTACTGTTGATGTTGATAATTACAATGACCTGAATAGCGAAAAATTCAAAGGCATTGATGTTGCAATAGAGTTTTCATCCCCGGAATCTGCACTAAGGAATGTTTCTGCATGTCTGAATATGAAGGTTCCTGTCGTTTCAGGAACGACAGGATGGGTGAAGGATCTTGACAAAGTTATAGAGATTTGCAAGACCAAAGGTACTGCATTCATTCACTCTTCAAATTTCAGTATCGGGGTCAATCTGCTTTTCCATCTTAATGAGGAGCTGGCAAAACAGATGAACCGTTACCCTGAATATACTGCATCGATTGAAGAAATACATCATACAAAGAAGCTTGATGCACCATCCGGGACCGCCATTACTCTGGCCGAAGGTATCAGGCAGCAGCACAGTGCATTTGATGGCTGGTGTTTTGACAATGAGAGATCTGATAACAAGATACCAATAAAGCCGGTTCGTGAAGGAACAGTCCCCGGTACACATATTGTTACATGGGATTCTGAAATTGATACAATAACTCTCAGGCATGAAGCAAAAAGCAGGAGAGGATTTGCACTTGGAGCAGTGATAGCTGCTGAATTCATTAAGGGAAGGACGGGCATATTCACAATGAAGGAAGTACTTGGTTTCTCATAATATTTTCTATTTTTACCGCTTCATAAATAATTAACAAAATGATTAATCTGCTCCAAATGAGGTATATCAGGTTTGCCATAGTTGCAATAATCTATATCCTGGTTGTAATATGGATAGGAAACTACTGGCTTCTACTTGGACTTGGGATCATTTTTGACTTGTATATCTCAGAGAAAGTTAACTGGACCTTCTGGAAGAAACGGCATGGAAAGAACAGCTCATTTATCGAATGGCTCGATGCGCTGATATTTGCTGTAATAGCTGTTACTCTCATAAACATATTCCTTTTTCAGAATTACAGGATCCCGACTCCATCAATGGAGAAATCACTTCTTGTGGGTGATCACCTCTTTGTAAGCAAACTGGCCTACGGACCCAGAATGCCCAATACTCCCATTGCTTTCCCATTCACGCAGAATACGCTTCCTTTAATAAAGGGCAGATCCTGGTCGAATATTATTGTTTTACCTTATAAAAGACTGACCGGAGCAGGAAAGGTGAAGCACGGAGATCCGATAGTTTTCAATTTCCCTGCTGGTGATACTGTTGCCCTGGAGAATACAAATACAAGTTATTATGAGATCATAATGCGAACCGCAAAAGACCTTCAAATGAGGGAAAATCTTTATAATAACTCTTCCAGACCTTTGGAATATTATATGCCTATGGCAAGGAAGGAAGTGTGGAAGAATTATCATATGCAGTACCGGCCTGTCGACAGGCGTGACAATTATGTTAAAAGATGTATCGGATTGCCGGGTGACACGATAAAAATAGAGATGAGTTCGGTATATGTAAACGGAGTGCTCTTCCCTGAGAATGAAAATCAGCAGAAAAATTACTATGTCAGCACCAATGGAACAACAATTAATCCAAAGGCTTTCGAACGCCTCAGCATATCGAAGTCAGATCAGGCAATGGCTTCAAATACAGTTTATTATCTTCCACTCACGAAAGCTTCAGCTGAAACAATCTCAAAGTTCACCAATGTAACTGAAGTTACACCTGCAACATCAAGAAAAGGTAATTTAAACTTTATTGTTTTTCCTTATAATGAATCCCTTGCATGGAATGAGGATAATTTCGGGCCGCTGTGGATACCGGCTAAGGGAACCACTGTAAGGCTGGATACATCCAACCTTGAATTATACCGGCGGATTATTGATGTATATGAGGGCAATGATCTGGAGGTTGAAGGAGCTACTATATATATAAACAGTCATCCTGTCACCACTTATACTTTCAAAATGGATTATTATTTTATGATGGGTGACAACCGGCATAATTCAGCCGATTCCAGGTTCTGGGGATTTGTACCTGAAGATCATATCGTAGGAAAGCCAAAGTTCATCTGGCTTTCTATCGATAAGGAAGCTAAGGGGTTAAAAAAGATCCGCTTCAGGCGGATGTTTATGAAAGTAAGATAGTTACTTTATTTAACCTTTTCCACTATTGCCTTGAATGCATCAGGGTGATGCATTGCCAGGTCGGCAAGGGTTTTTCTGTTGAGTTTGATCCCTTTATTCTCGAGCTTACCTATAAATTCCGAATAGCTCATATCATATTGACGGACACCGGCATTTATTCTCTGTATCCAGAGTGACCTGAATTGTCCTTTCTTTTTCCTTCTGTCGCGGTATGCGTACCCCAGACCTTTGTCGAGGGTATTCTTTGCTACTGTTATTACATTTTTCCTTGAAAGGAAATTCCCTTTGGTTTGTTTAAGGACTTTCTTTCTTCTCGCTCTTGAAGCGACTGAATTTACTGATCTTGGCATAACTCATTGATTTTGAATGTCAGCGTTCCGCCAATTGGCGGACTCTTATTATGCTGAACATCCTGTTAATACTATATGATTTTGTTATTATTTGCTGGCCAGCAGAAGCTTTACGTTTTTCTGATCTGCTTTGTCTACTTGTCCAAAATATGTAAGATTTCTCTTACGTTTCGTTGTTTTCTTGGTAAGTATATGACTTTTAAATGCATGTTTCCTTTTTATCTTCCCTGTTCCGGTGAGAGAGAATCTTTTCTTTGCTCCCGGATTCGTTTTCATCTTTGGCATCTTTCTATATAATTAAAAACTATTTCTTTTTTTTCGGGGAGAAGGATATTATCATCCTTTTTCCTTCCAGTCTTGGTAACTGTTCAACCTTTCCGTACTCTTCAAGGTCGTTCGCAAATCTCAGAAGCAGAACTTCGCCCTGTTCCTTGAATAAGATCGATCTTCCTTTAAAGAAGACGTATGCTCTTACCTTCGCACCTTCTTCGAGGAACTTGATAGCATGTTTCAGCTTGAAGTTATAATCATGGTCATCAGTATTAGGTCCGAATCTTAACTCCTTAACTGTGACCTTTACAGTTTTTGCTTTTATCTCCTTTTGTTTCTTTTTCTGCTGATAAAGGTATTTCTGATAATCAATTATCTTGCATACCGGTGGATCAGCATTTGGAGAGATTTCAACCAGATCAAGTTCCATTTTGTCGGCCAGCTTCAGGGCATCCTGAATACTCATGACCTGTGTTTCAATTTCATCACCTACAACCCTGACCACTCTTGCTGTGATACGGTTGTTGATTCTATGAGCCGGCTGGGTAATCCTTGCAGGGCTTCGTCTGATCGGTCCTGTTATAACTATTTCCTCCTTATTTTAATTAATACTTTATTTAACTGTACGTACGTTCAAATCTCAATTTCTTTCTTTATCTCGGAATTGATGAAATTCACGAATTCCTCAATTTTCATACTTCCTTTATCGCCTTCACCTTGTTTCCTGACAGAAACACTTCCGTTTTCTGCTTCTTTTTCACCTACGATCAGAAGGTAGGGAATCCTCTTTAATTCATTATCTCTGATCTTCTTACCAATTTTTTCGCTCCTGTCGTCAATTAAGGTGCAAATATCGGAATTATTTAGAATTTCCAAAATTTTTAAAGCATAATCATTGAATTTATCACTTATAGGCAGAATGACCGCTTTTTCCGGTGCAAGCCACAGTGGAAGTTTACCGGCAGTATTCTCAATAAGCACAGCAACAAATCTTTCCATCGAACCGAAGACGGTGCGATGTATCATTACCGGTCTGTGTTTCTGATTGTCGCTTCCATTATATGTAAGGTCGAATCTCTCCGGAAGATTATAATCCACCTGGATGGTTCCCAGCTGCCACTTGCGTCCGATAGCGTCCCTGACCATAAAATCGAGTTTTGGGCCATAGAATGCCGCCTCTCCCGGTACAACTGTGGTTTTCAGGTTTTTATCTCCTGCAGCGCTTATTATATCCTGCTCAGCTCTCTCCCAGTTCTCATCAGTTCCGATGTATTTTTCTTTATTATCAGGATCCCTGAGTGATATCTGGGCTGTGAAATCGTTGAAATTGAGTATTTTAAAAATATAAAGGATCAAATCTATTATACTCTTGAATTCTTCCCTGAGCTGATCGGGCCTGCAGAAATGATGAGCATCGTCCTGGGTAAAACTCCTCACCCTTGTAAGTCCGTGAAGTTCTCCGCTCTGCTCGTATCTGTACACAGTACCGAACTCAGCCATTCTTAAAGGCAGCTCTTTATATGAATGCGGAGTTGCATTGTATATTTCACAGTGATGCGGACAATTCATAGGCTTAAGCATGAACTGCTCTCCTTCCTGGGGCGTTGACATCGGCTGGAATGAGCTTGCTCCGTATTTCTCGAAGTGCCCGGATACTTTATAGAGGTTTACGTTACCTATATGAGGAGTGGTAACTATTTTATAGCCTCTCTTCTTCAGGATCTTTGTCAGGAAATCGATAAGGTGCTGCCTTACATCTGAGCCCTTTGGAAGCCACAGCGGTAGCCCCATCCCTACTTTTGGTGAAAAAGTGAATAGCTCCAGTTCCTTACCTATTCGCCGGTGATCGCGTCTTTTTGCTTCTTCCAGGAAAACGAGATATTCATCAAGCATTTTCTGCTTCGGATAGGTTATGCCATAAATCCTTGTCAGCATCCTGCGCTTTTCATCACCTCTCCAGTAAGCTCCTGCAACACTTGTAAGCTTGATGGCTTTTATCGGTTCCGTTGAAGGAAGATGTGGTCCGCGGCAGAGATCAACAAAATTACCACTGGTATATAATGAAATAGTACCATCCTCCAGTTCGCTTATCAGCTCAGTCTTGTATTCATCACCTTTACTTGTGAAAAGGTCCATTGCTTCTTTTTTCGATACATCTTTCCTTATGAAAGACTGGTTCTGAGCTGCAAACTCTTTCATTTTATTCTCGATGGCAGGAAGGTCCGCTTCTGTTATAGCTCTTCCGTCGCCCGGATCAACATCATAATAGAATCCATTCTCTATTGCAGGGCCGATACCAAACTTGATCCCGGGATAGATTGCTTCAAGCGCTTCTGCCATGAGATGGGCAGAAGAATGCCAGAAAGCGTGCCTGGCTTCTTCATCATCCCATTTATGAAGCTTTAAATTTGCATCAGTATCAATAGGCCTGCTCAGATCGCGGATCTCACCATTGACACTTGCTGCATATACTTCTTTTGCAAGTTTCGGACTTATCTCTTCTGCAATTTCAAGACTGCTTATGCCTTTTTTATATTCTTTTTTAGTCCCGTCAGGGAATGTTATTTTAATCATGCTCTGAAGCTTATTTTTAGTGGAGTGCAAAGATAGTCATATTTTTTTAACATGTTCAAAAATCCCATGCAGGAGCTGATATTATAACCTGATTTATAAAGATGGCATATTATTTGATTTTCTATTTTAGCATAAATTCTTATTACGATGAAAAAATCATTCTACCTTATTCTTTTACTGCCGGTTATTTTATTCTCCTGCGAATCATTCCCCGAAGCGGATTTCCGTGTCGATCTCATTGATCCTGAAGTGGGTGAGGAGGTATGTTTTACAAACCGCTCGCATAATGCTGTTGATTACGAATGGGATTTTGGTGATGGATATATATCATACGAACCCAATCCGGTACACATATTTACCGGTACAGGTTCCTTCCAAGTAATTCTTACAGCTTATTCGCCTTCAGGAGAATCAGACCAGGCATCGATTATAATAGATGTCATGGTACCAACACTTCTTGAGATTGAAGTGCGTGAATACTATGATGACTATATCGTTCCTGATGCCAGCGTCAGATTATATCCCACTCTTCCTGACTGGGAAGACCAGACAAATATGGAAACAGAAGGGTACACAGATCAATATGGGATTGTTGTTTTCTCTCATCTCGGTCCTTACGTATACTATACCGATATATGGGAAGAAAACCACGACAACTATGATATCAAGGACTATGATATATCTCTGATACGCACACCAGAGGTCATCCCTCACAAGATCAACAGGTTTATCGCTCTCGTCGATTATGTCGAGCACGGCAAGGGAGAAAGAACCCGCGACAGAACTTATGTTATTAAGAAGCTGGAAAGGAATACAGCTCGTACTCCGGTTCAATCTTTGCCAACTGACGAGAACTGGCAGGAGCTATACAAGAGAAGCATCAGGGTGAAATAAACACTGAATACCTGAACCTATCAGAATCGACCTGCCGGCTTTTGCCGGGAGAGGTTTCAGCGGCAGGGCAGATATGAGAGATTATTTACCCCTATACGCAATGGTACCGGTATAGAGGCTGAAACCTTTTTCGTTCCTTACAGACATCTGGGGTTCCTTTTCCCCTTTCATTGATGCACAGCCCACTTCACCTCTTGAACTGATCGCGACAAACTTTTCACTCGGGAAAAAGCCCGGATTGATCCTGCTGTATTTTTCAACTATCATATGAAGGGCATCCTCACAGGCCTGCTGGGGAGTGCGGCCTTCTTTCATTCTCATGATCATGTAATATGCTGCACAGGACTTTATTACATCTTCCCCACGGCCTGTTGCACCGGCCGCCCCAACTTCATTGTCAACATATAATCCTGCGCCTATGATTGGTGAATCACCGACCCTCCCGTTAATTTTGAAACTAAGACCGCTTGTTGTTGTGCAGCCGGCAATATCTCCGTTTGTGTCAATTGCCAGAATGTTTGTAGTCCCATAATGATGTTCAATATCCGGAAAATCGTTTCGGTAAGACTCTTTGTTGATGATATTTTTCAGGTGATCGGGTTCACCCCAGTCATCGTTGGGAGAAAGTTCCTCTTTCCATCGGAGTCAGATCTTACGGGCTTTCTCGGTCAGGAGATCCTCCTCCCTGAATCCCCATGCCTTTGCAAAATCAAGAGCTCCCTGCCCGGTGAGCAGAACATGATCAGTATGTTGCATCACCAGCCTGGCCACTGATGCCGGAGTTTTGATCCTCTCAAGACAGGCTACTGCCCCCGCAGAATATGTCTTGCCATCCATAAAGGATGCATCCAGCTGTACCACGCCATTTTCATTTGGTAATCCTCCGTAACCTACACTTGTATCTTCCGGGTCGAGCTCAATAGTGTTTGCTGCTCTTTCTACGGCATCAACAGCGCTGCCGCCTTTAGTCAGGACTTCCCATCCCAGCTCCATGGCTTTATGGCCTGTTTCATTTGTATGACTTGTGATTATCAGGGGTCTGAGACCTGTACTTCTATTTTGAATAGTAACAGGATTCACCGATGGAAACAGTAGTATACCAGCTCCCATGCCTGCCGAGCTTTGAAGAAAACTCCGTCTTGAAATTGACTTTTTAATTTTTTTCATTGTTGCTATCAATAGGTTCAGGATTAGGTTTATTATCTTGCGAATCTTATAATAAGATCATGACTGAAAGACCGACAGTAAACAAGATTCTAATGTAATAAATCTATGACTAATAACGTAAAAAGCGAGAGGGATTCTTTCTCAAACAGATTTGCAGTTGTAGCTGCAGTTGCAGGTTCGGCAATCGGACTTGGAAATATATGGCGGTTCCCGTACCTCGCAGGTGAGAATGGAGGGGGTGCTTTCCTGCTTGTTTACCTTTTTTGTGTTGTGGTCATCGGAATCCCGGTAATGACATCTGAATTCATAATCGGACGATCCGCTCAACTAAATCCTTATGGTGCTTTTAAGAAACTGGCTCCACGGAAGCCATGGTACCTAATAGGCATAATGGGTGTGGCGGCTGCTTTTATGATTCTCGCTTTCTATACGACAGTCGCCGGATGGACACTTGAATATTTTTATCAATCACTGACAGGCAATCTGCTGGGCAGGACAGATATTGAACTCACTAATATGTTCGACTCTTTCCTTAAGAGCTCTTTCCGTCCTATTTTATGGTTCATTGTTTTCATGGGTTTAACAGCATTCATTATTATCTCCGGAGTAAAGGAAGGAATTGAAAAGTACACAAAAATTATGATGCCTTTTTTGTTTTTGATTCTTATCTTAATGTGTATCAGGTCTTTAACTCTTCCTGGTGGAAAAGCCGGACTTCAGTTCCTGTTCCATCCCGATATGAATAAAATTACACCTAAAGTTATCCTTGAGGCCCTGGGGCAATCTTTCTTTTCACTCAGCATTGGTATGGGTACTCTGATTACATATGGATCATATATCAGGAAGAATGAAAACCTTGTCCTCTCCGCAGGCCTTGTTTCACTTGCTGATACCTCGGTTGCTGTCCTGGCCGGAATAGCAATCTTTCCTGCTGTATTTGCGCTTGGCGGATCTCCCGCTTCAGGAACAGGTCTTACATTTATTGTTCTGCCAGGGATTTTTGATAAGATGCCGCTGGGTTCAGTTTTTGCATTTATGTTCTTTCTTCTTCTTTCAATAGCAGCCCTGACATCAACGATATCCGTTCTTGAAGTGATAGTAGCCTACCTCGTCGAAGAGCTTAAAATGTCAAGAAAGAAAGCTACAATTGCTGCATCGCTTTCAGTGTCAATACTTGGGTTGCTTACCGTGCTTTCATACGGAGCTCTTAGTAATTTACAGGTAGGGGGGAGGAACATATTCGGTATTCTGGAATTCCTTACATCAAATATAATGCTGCCGATAGGAGGCCTATTTATAGTAATATTTATCGGATGGTTTTACAGTAAAGATCTTACTAAGCGAGAATTTACCAATGAAGGATCACTTAAAGGTACACTGTTGCCCACTTATATATTCATAGTGAAATTCGTAGCTCCGGTAGCTATCGCAATTGTGTTTCTTTATTCCCTGGGAATCTTCAAGTTGTCTTAGGTTCTGCACCGTAACGCCATTGTGCCGTTGCAACGTTGCACCGTCGTGCCTATATCTCGTCCGAAAAAACAGCCCTCGGCAGATCCCTGAGATTATATCTCGAAGCCATCGACTCACCATATGCTCCGGCCGAACGAATAGCAATAAGATCACCTCTCCGGGTCTCGGGAAGCTCAACATATTTACCGAATGTATCTGATGATTCACAAATTGGCCCGACTATATCATACCTGAATATTTTTCCATCGGAGGTAAGATTCTCAATTTTATGGTATGCCTGGTAAAGAGCAGGTCTTATCAGATCAGTCATCCCTGCATCCAGAACAGCAAAAAGAGTATTACTCCCGGCTTTGATGAACAGCACTTTAGAGATAAGCGAACCACACTGGCCCACTACTGATCTGCCAGGTTCAAAATGGAGTTCCTGACCCGGCCTGAGACGCACAAACTCTTTTACAAGAGAAAAATATTCAGCGAATTTTGGTGAGTTATCCGGATCCTGGTAATCAATTCCAAGGCCACCACCTATGTTGATTATCTTCAGTTCGGCATTTCTTGCAGAAAACCAATCCTGCAGTTCATTTATCCGTGCACAGAGACTCTGAAAAACCGACATCCTTGTTATTTGTGAACCAATATGAAAATGTATTCCTATTAGCTTAAGGTTTGTTAATTCCTTCAGCTTATTAAGAACTTCTTCAAGCTCCCAGGTGTTTATGCCGAATTTACTCTCTTCAATTCCGGTCGTGATATATTTATGGGTATGAGCTTCAATTAACGGATTGATCCTCAATGCAATGTTTACAACTTTATTCTGTGCTGCTGCAAATTGGTTTATTACCTCTGTTTCCGGTATTGATTCGCAGTTAAAGCAAAAAATGCCGGCTTTGATAGCAGATTCAATCTCTTTATCACTTTTTCCGACGCCTGCAAAAACGATCTCCGAAGGTTTAATACCTGCTTCCAGTGCAGCTGCTATCTCATTCCAGCTTACACAATCGGCTCCCAGACCATAGGAACAGATCATTTTAAGTATCCTGGGATTTGGATTTGCTTTTACAGCATAGTGAATTTTGATTCCTGAACTCCGGGATTCCTGTTTCAGGATATCAAGATTAGATTTCAAAACATCCAGATCATAATAATAAAATGGAGTAGGCAGATCCCTGAATTTCCGGATAGTTTCTTTATTGATCATTTTTCAAGCAAATAAATGTTTACTGAGAAGTTTAAGAGCCTTGATCTTATCGGCAGTATCAATAAGCAAAGAGAGACTGTTATTACTTCCGCCGTATGAGATCATTTTTAGTGAGACAGTGTTCAAAGCCCTGAATATTTCTGGTGCTGATCCTTTCCTTTCAGTGCGGAAATCGCCAACTATGCATATAATAGTCTGGTTTTTCTCTATCTCAACAGTTCCGAGTTCCTTAAGGTCTTTTGCTATCTGCTCGAGGTTCTGAGGATTGTCAATTGTTAAAGATACTGACACTTCTGATGTAGCGATCATATCAATGGGAGTCCTGTATGCTTCAAAGATCTCAAATACTTTTCTAAGGAATCCGTAAGCCATCAGCATCCTGTCGGACCTTATCCTTATAACAGATATACCATCCTTTGCTGCAACAGCCTTATAGTCGGCCTGGGTAGTTGATGCAGTGATCAGGGTCCCTTCATCTTCGGGCTCCATCGTATTCTTCAACCTTACGGGAATGTTATTTATTTTTGCCGGATTTACAGTAGCAGGATGCAGTATTTTAGCGCCGAAGTATGCCAGCTCTGCCGCTTCATCAAAAGATAATTCACGGATCACTCTGGTATTTTCGACAAAGCGTGGATCATTATTATGAAATCCGCTTATGTCGGTCCATATCTGGATCTCCCTGACTTTCAGTACAGAACCTATGATTGAAGCTGTATAATCGCTGCCGCCGCGTTTCAGGTTATCAATTTCTCCATATGCATTTCTGCAGATGAATCCCTGTGTGATAATGATGCTTTTGGAGTCACATTTTCTGAGTTCTCTCTTGAGGTTTTCCTCAATGTAGAAATAATCGGGTTCACCGTCCTTGTCAACTCTCATGTAATTCAGCGCAGGCAAAAGGTATGATTTTATATTTTTTTCCTGCAGCATTAAATGCACCAGCGCAGTTGACATAAGTTCTCCCTCTGCAAGAACAGCTTTCTCCTGTTGTTTTGTAAATGACCTTGATGCTATATTTGTGAGTGAACCAAAATGACTGTTTATCATTTCCAGCCCGCTTTTTCTGAAAGCTTCAGTCTCGTACAGTTCATTTACCACTTTATGGTATTTTTCCCTGAGGATCTCAATTTTATTCATAGCCCCGGTCGCATTTCCTGAGTACAACAGGTCAGATATCTCCACAAGGCTGTTTGTAGTACCGGACATAGCTGAAAGAACAACAATTTTCCTTTCATCATCAGTGATGAGCGGGATCAGAGCCCTCATTCTCTCGGGACTGCCTACTGAAGTCCCTCCAAATTTCATGATTTTTACGAAGTTCATTTTCAATTTAAGTTAATAAAAAAACCTGCATTTCAGGCAGGTCGTTAATATAATCATCACAAATTCCCAGGTGCAACTGATGAAGATCCTTCAAGCAGGGGTGATCTCAACTTTGCCGGATTTGATGATACTGAACGCATAATCTTTTAATCAGTGTGCAAAAATATACTTTTCTGTAATACCCGGTTAATTGTTTATGATTTTTTTGTTATTTTTGTCCCCGCAATTAAGAGCACAGAGCACAGAGCACAGAGCACAGAGCACAGAGCACAGAGCACAGAGCACAGAGCCCTGAGCCCTGAGCCAAATTGCCCAGATGGCGAAATTGGTAGACGCGCTAGTTTCAGGGACTAGTGTCAGAAATGATGTGCAGGTTCGAGTCCTGTTCTGGGCACCAAAAAAAGCTGAGAGCGGGGAGTGGGGAGCAAAGGGAATGAAAGCCCTGAGCTCTGAGACCTCTGCCCTGAGCTAAATCGCCCAGATGGTGAAATTGGTAGACACGCCAGCTTGAGGGGCTGGTGCCGGCAACGGTGTGCAAGTTCGAGTCTTGTTCTGGGCACTATAAAAAGCGATGAACGAAGAGCGGGGAGCGGGGGGTAGGAATAAACCGGACTCCGAACCCCGTGTACCTTTCTACCTTTGCGCCATTCAACCGTTGGGCCTTTGCACCGTTAAATTCCAGTTAATGACATTTATTTTGAATTGGGTTTTGACCTTTTAAGGAAATCATTACATTTGTCTTAGGCGAGAGTATTTACCCCGAAAAATCTCCTTATGCAAAAAATCAATGATTTTCTTGTTATGCTGGATGGTTATATAGGTGGTCATCCATGGTTCGTTATATTGCTCCTGGGAACAGGCATCTTTTTTACACTCTACCTGCGTTTTCCTCAGTTAAGATATTTCAGGCATGCAATAGATGTTGTAAAGGGTAAGTATGATCATCATCTCGACGTAGGTGACACGTCTCATTTTCAGGCACTTGCTACCGCATTATCAGGAACGGTCGGGACCGGGAATATTGCAGGTGTTGCTCTAGCTATTCACCTCGGCGGTCCGGCTGCTCTTTTCTGGATGCTTATCACTGCTGCAATAGGGATGTGCACAAAATTTGTTGAAGTATCAATCTCCCATAAATACCGTGATATATTATCTGATGGAAGTGTTTCCGGCGGCCCAATGTATTATATGAAAAAGAGATTGAATATCACTACAAAAAGTGGAAAAGTAATTAAAACCGGAGCAGTAATAGGAGCTTTTTTTGCCGCTGCTACTGTGCTCTCATCTTTCGGTACCGGAAGCCTGCCACAGATCAACAGTATCTCAAATTCTATCTTTACTACATTCGGAATAAACCATATTATTACCGGAGCTATTCTCTCTGTTCTTCTGGCTTTGATTATTATAGGAGGTATAAAACGTATTGCAAAGGTCACGGAGAAGCTGACCCCCGGTATGGCAATATTTTACTTTATCGGTGCCATTTTCGTAATACTAACCAATTATGAGAATATTATCCCATCTCTTGTTTCACTGGTCTCTACTGTCTTTACCGGAACGGCAGCAATAGGAGGATTTATGGGAGCTTCAGTTTCTTTTGCAATTAACAGGGGCGTTAACAGGGGACTTTTCTCAAATGAATCCGGACAGGGATCTGCACCGATTGCTCACTCTGCAGCCAGAGCCCCTGAACCGGTATCTGAAGGTATGGTTGCAATACTTGAGCCGTTTATCGATACTATTATTATATGTATGCTGACCGGTCTTACAGTACTGGCATCCGGTGTATGGACCGAGAAGATTGAGAACCAGTTCCAAAGCGCCGATATGACTTTCCTGAACAGGGTGTATGATGAGAATATCCCGGATCAGAAACAAATGGTAGTTGATTATATCAGGAACGGCAAGGCTCTTCCATTATTTAACGGGCAGCTTGAAATTGTTGATGGCAAAATGATGACCCCGGTCTCTCTGATCTGTTCAAGATCACTTGCCGAAGATTTTACTTTTTATTACAATAAGAATCTTTTTTCAGGTAAGATAGACGTGATTCAGGGAAAATGGCAGCCTCAGTCAGCTTCCCTTAATGTGGTTGGTAAGTCTTTGATCCACAGTGCACCGCTTACTACTGTCGCTTTTGAAAGAAGCATTCTGGGGAAATGGGGTAAATATATAGTCTCGATCGGGATACTCCTTTTCGCTTTTTCAACAGCGATTTCTTGGTCATATTATGGCGACCGTGCCCTGACATTTCTCGTCGGGCCGAAATATGTGATCTATTACAGGATCATTTATGTCGCCGCTTTCTTTATTGCATCATTTACCGATACAACCATAATCTGGTCACTATCATATATCACAATTGCTTTTATGGCTGTCCCCAACCTTATTGGTCTGTGGATCCTGCGAAAGGAAATAAAGAGCACTATTGCTGATTACTGGGCCGGCTTCTCTGTGAAGTATCCTAACGACAGGATGTCGAAAAAATATCTGCAGAAGGGCAGGCTTTGATAAGAGCCCGCCTTACCGGACAATGGAGTCGTATATTGCCTGAAGGATATTCGTCCGGATATTCAGTTCGGTTATCAGATTATTATTCCTTGTCGGATTCACCCTGTTGCTGAGAAATAAATAACTGAGCTCATATTCAGGATCGACCCAGACATAAGTTCCTGTAAATCCGGTATGTCCGAAACTCGACATAGATGCACTTATAGCAGTATTACTGTTCTGTGGCAGAACCTCATAATTATTAAGAAGTGGCTTATCAAAGCCAAGACCTCTCCTGTTATTGTTTTCAGGGAACTGAACACTTGTATATTTCCTCATCACATCTTCTGCTATTATCGGCTCTCCGCCATAAGTTCCCATTCTCCTGTACATTTCAATTAGCTTCATAAGGTCGTTTGCTGTTGAAAAAAGACCCGCATGACCCGAAATGCCTCCCAGAATTGCTGCTCCTTCATCATGTACTGTCCCGTGCAGTAACTGGCGCCGGAAAAGTGAATCATATTCAGTGGGAATGATCCTTTCGGGAGAGTATTTAATATAGGGATTGAAAACTATATCGTCAGCTCCCAGCTTTTGATAAATGTTCTTTGAGATGAATTCATTCCATCTTTCACCAGCCAGAGTTTCAATTATGCATGGAGATAAAATAAATCCGAGATCAGAATACAGATACTTCTTTTCACCTAGGGAGGATTTCTTTATTGTCCTGATTATCCTGCTGCTGTAATTCTTCCTGATAAAGAGGTTGTTGGCAACTTCTGAAGGATATTTATCAGAATAAGATGTGCTGTAAATACGTTTCTTGAATTTTCCGTTTTTTTTTACTGTCTGCTCCCAGAAAGGAATCCATGCTTTAAAACCGGCCTGGTGAGCAAGTATCTCATTCATCTTCAGGTTTCCCATACCTGAATTCCTGAAAAAAGGCAAATAGTGTCCCAGTGTTTCTTCAGGATTGAATTTGCCGTCGCTATCCAGCAGCATGAGTCCTGCTGTAGTGGCAGTAACTTTCGTAAGTGAAGCCAGGTCATAAAGATCTTCTTCCCGGACCCGGATCGTACTATCATAGGTATGAAAACCGTATGTTTTATGGAAAATAACAATACCCTTCCTTGAAGCCATCACTTCACAGCCCGGAAAAGCTTTTAGATCCAGTCCTTTATTTACTATTGAATCGATCCTTTCATATAATTGCTCCGATGATAAACCGGCATTTTCAGGTAATCCGTATTGCATCCTTAAATTGCCCGGGGTTATAATTCCAAAATCGTAAGGCCATTCACCATTGACAGTAACCGGCAGGGAACCTTTGGCGCCGATGGCGCCAAATATCAACTGGGCCGCAAGATCCTCGGTGTATTCATTTTCCTGGTATGTCAGGAGCAGTGCTTCGGCATTCCTGAGACATTCAACCTTGTCAAGGGCATAAGGATTACCAAACCATGTGATTACCGCCCTTGTTTTAGATATGAGATTCTCAAGAAGATTTTTCAGCTCCTGAGTCACACCAAATTGCCTGTCGGGCCTCTGGCTGGTTCCATATACACCTGTTATGACGAGATCATATTCTGATAACTTTCTGATCAGATTATCAATTTGTCCTGCTTTACCGGGATCAATGAAATAGTTATCAGCGTTTTTATATTGTGAGATCCTTTTCTGGAACAGAGTGGGTTTTTCCTGATTTACTGCCACTGTTGCTATCCTGATATTTCCAAGATTCCGTATTGGCAGTATATTTTGTTCATTCCTGAGAAGTGTAAGGGAATTAGCGTAAAGATCCCTTATAAGAGCCTTTATCTCACCAGAGCTGATATCTTTTGAAATATCAGCAGTGTCAATTGCCTCAGGTTTATCCAGGTGTGACCAGTATTTCAGGGCCAGTATTTTCCTGCATTTCAGATTTATTTCTTCCTCTGAGATCCGTTTTAGTTTTATGTCATTTTTTATTTCCGACAGAGTGGCCTCAATCTCAGAAACATATTCAATGATATCATTACCGGCCCTGTAAGCAAGGGCCTCCGCTTCCCCGGGTTTGAAATATCTTGTTACGCCCTTCATATTCATTGCATCGGTCATTATAAGACCTCTGAAGCCCAGTTGTTTAATAAGTATGTCTTTGATTATCACTGACGAAAGAGAGGCAGGCATATTGCTTGTACTGTCAAGCAATGGAAGGTTAAGATGAGCTGTCATGACTATTCCTGCCCCCTCGTCTATAAGTTTTCTGAAAGGATATAATTCAACTGTATCAAGTCTTTCCCTGGAGTGCCGCATTACAGGGAGATCGGAATGCGAATCCACATCCGTATCGCCATGCCCGGGGAAATGCTTCAATGTGGCCATTACACCATTGTTCTGCAAAGCTTTCATATAAATTGCAGCCTTTGAAGAAACATTTTCCCTGCTTTCTCCGAAAGATCTGTAATTGATCACAGGGTTTTCAGGATTGTTATTTATATCTGCAACAGGAGCAAGGTTGATGTTGATCCCGGTTTTGCGGCATTGCTCTGCAGCTTTTTCCCCGAAACTGTATATCAAAGAGTCATTCCTGATCGCACCCAGTGTCAGCTGATATGGGAATTTCTCCGCATCTGCAAGCCTCATTCCCACTCCCCATTCAGCATCCATTGCTGTAAGGAGCGGAACTTTTGAGATCTTTTGATACTGATTGATCAGGACTGCCTGTTTTTTAGCGCTTCCCTGGAAGAAGATTAAGCCTCCGATCCCATATTTATTTATTGCTTCAATAATTGTACTTACATGTGAAGAATCCCTGTCTGACCAGGCCGGGATCCAGATCGACTGAGCTATTTTCTGGTCTGTTGAGAGAGTGTTGATGACAGAATCAACCCAGGGATGATTCATATATTGAAGAAAAGGAGGATCTTTTTTCTGTGCATTGACCTCAGTAAGAGATATTATCAGGCAAAAAAGAAAAGATATTGGCCCCCTTGGATGCATTAATTGTTAGAATTCCGTTTTCAGGCTTAAAAGTAAGAATTTTTTCATGCAGACCGGAAGACCGGTTAAATTGTTATTTTTACACGTGTATTTAAAAAAAATGTTAGACATACAGGGTCTTATAACGAAATGTTATTATAAGTTTTTCGGAAATGAAGAGATAGAGATAGCTTCATTACCCAGATCAGGATCCGACCGGCAATACTTCAGGATAAACTCCGGAAACAGGAATGTTATTGGTACCTATAATCCGGTCCGTGAGGAAAATGATGCTTTTGTGGGATTCACGAAGCACTTCAGGGAGGCAGGATTGAAAGTCCCTGAGATTTTCGGATACATGGAAAATGAGAACGTTTACTTCCAGCAGGATCTGGGGGATATTAATCTTTATACCTGGTTGAAAAGGAAACAGGGAGGTGATACTTTTGACCAGGAGACAAAACAAATTTATAATAAGGTACTGGATTCCCTTCTGTTGTTCCAGTCTAAAGGGATCAAAGATCTGGATCTGGGATTATGTTATCCTCATAGGAGCTTTGACCGTCAGTCTATGATGTGGGATATGAACTATTTTAAGTACATGCTGCTTAAGTTATTAGCTATTCCATTTAATGAACAGCTCCTTGAACATGATTTCATTTCACTTGCTGATTATCTTCTTCTGCCCGGTCAGGATTATTTCTTATACCGCGATTTCCAGACTGCCAACATAATGATCGTTGACGGCGAACCATGGTTCATCGATTACCAGGGCGGTAGGAAAGGGGCCTCCCAGTATGATTTAGCTTCATTATTATATGATGCAAAAGTACAGATGCAGCCAGTTGACAGAGAATTATTCCTGAAATACTATATTGAGAATTTTTGTTCCGTGACAGGGGAGGAGAAGGATAAATTCAGGGAATATTACAATGGATTCTGCATGATCCGTTTAATGCAGGCGCTGGGAGCATTTGGATTCAGGGGTTTGTATGAACATAAACCTACATTTACCGACAGTATTGTGCCCGGAGTCAGGCTTTTGATTGAAATCATCAATAAAACTGAAGATCATCTGAAATTGCCTGAATTATTCAGGACGATAAGATCAATCCCGGAATCCAGGGCTTACAGGGATCTCAAGGAAGGATTAATCAAGGGAGACTGATGAAAGCAATGATCATGGCAGCGGGCAAGGGGACAAGACTTGGAGAGATCTCCCATAAAATTCCTAAAGTCCTTCTGGATATAAATGGAAAGAGCTTACTCCACCGGGCTGTTGAGAAATGTTCTTCAGCCGGATTTGATGACATTATTATTAATGTTCATCATCTTGCTGATCAGGTTGAGGATGAAATCGGACAATTGAGAAAAGACGGATTCAGGATTACTGTCTCCGATGAGCGTGAGAAGCTCCTTGAGACAGGCGGAGGGCTATTTAAAGCGAGGCATTTTTTTGACGATGATCCTTTTCTGCTTTATAACGCTGATATAATAACTGACTTTGACCTTATTAAACTATTTAATTATCATACTGAAAAAAAAGGCCTTGCAACCCTTGCTGTACGGCAGCGTGAGGGAGCAAGGTTTTTACTTGTTGATGAAAAGGGATTACTGAGAGGCTGGTGTAACAGATCGACGGGAGAGAGAATAATTGCAGGAGGCATAGATGAAAATCTGACTGAAATTGCTTTTTCCAGTATGCATATAATTGAACCGGAAATATTCAAATATATGACGGAAGGTGTTTACACAATGACAACGCTTTATCTTCAGCTTGCTGCTGAACATAAAATCTATACATACCGTGATGACACAGGATACTGGGCAAATGTCGGCACAATTGAAATTCTTGAAGAAGTAAGAAATCATTTATCAGCATCTGGCCTTTGATCCGGAATCTATAACCTCCAGAATGATTTTCCGAAAAGAATAAAAAGCGTTGTAATCTCAAGTCTTCCTATTATCATAAGAAAACTGAAGATCAATTTGCTGAATCCGTTCATATGGGCAAAAGTATACTTGGGGCCTATTGTACCAAATCCCGGTCCTACATTTCCTAGTGAAGCTATTGTTGCACTTGCCGAAGATAATGGATCAGAGCCGGCAAAAGTTATCAGGATTGTTCCCAGAATAAAAATAAAGAGATATAGAACAACAAATGAGATTATTGAAATATTAGTTTTTTCAAGAATGGGGTTGCCATTGAGTTTAATCTGCGTAAAAGAACTCGGATGAATGAGCTTTTTAAAAATTGCCTTTACATTTTTCAGCAAAATGAGATGTCGCGCCATCTTTATTCCTCCGGTAGTTGATCCTGTGCTTGCCCCGGCAAACAGGAGGAGGAATATTATAAGACTGGCTGAATGAGGCCAGTCCAGATAATCAGTAGTGGTGAATCCTGTTGTAGTTGTAATTGAAATAACCTGAAAGAACCCATGTCTGAAGGCCTGCTCCCGGGATTCAGCGGTTCCTGTTGAAAGAATTGCAGACACTAATATACCGGAAACAAATATTACGGCTAAATAAAACCATAATTCTTCATTACTGATAATCTTCCTGAATTTAAATTTGATCAGATAATAATAAATAACAAAACTCACTCCCGCCAGAAGCATAAACAGGGCAACTATATACTGAGAATAGGATGAAAATGCCATTAAACTTGCATTTTTTGTTGAAAAACCACCTGTAGCTACCGTCGCAAAGGTATGGCAGATGCTTTCAAACAGATTCATATCTCCCATGCTCAGCAATATTATTTCAGCAAAGGTAAGCCCCAGGTAAATAAACAAGAGCCGGATTCCAATAGCTTTTGTTTTTGGCATGATTTTCTCCTTAAGGGAGGATTCCATACTGAATAATTGCTGGGCAGTTATTTTTAGAGAAGGAAGTATTATGATCACCAGGACTATTATTCCCAGCCCGCCGACCCAATGTGTCAGGCTTCTCCAGAACAGGATTGTATGAGGAAGTATCTCCACGTTTTTCATTATTGTGGAACCTGTTGTGGTGAATCCTGATGCGGATTCAAAAAATGCATCAATGAAAGTATCAACAGTCCCGCTAAATAAAAATGGCAATGTCCCCAACGCAGATAATAATATCCATGACAGCGAGACCGAAAGAAAACCTTCACGGCTGGTCAGCTTCGCAGCACCGGCTTTTCTTGATATTATATATAGAATTGCTGCAGTGGTGACTGAGATTATGGAAGACCAGACAAAGGGGTAAGGTGACTCATTATATATATATGCAACCGGCAGACACAACAGGAATAATATTGCAGTAATGAAAAGGATTGTGCTGAAAATCCTCAGAACTACCAGTGGATTTATAAATTTCATACTTGGTTCCGGAGATGCAAAGATATTCAGAAAAATCTTTTATCCTTGATTTCCTTAAAAACATCCTGAAAGTAATGTATGATAAAAATATGTTGGATGGTCATTTTAATATTCTATATTTGAAAAAGGTAATAAACATGTCATCTTAACTTTATAATTAATTAATATTGTTATAATTAGCAAGTTACTTAAAACTGATATCTATGGGAAAAGTACTGGTAATCGGAGCTGGCGGTGTAGGAACTGTTGTGATCCATAAAATGGCCTCATTGCCCGAGGTTTTCGGCGAGATAATGCTGGCAAGCAGGACTAAATCAAAATGTGATTCAATAGCAGCAAAAGTAGGTAAAGATAAGGTCAGGACCGAGCAAATTGATGCTGACAATGTGCCTGATCTGGTCAGGCTGATCAAATCATTCAAACCGGATATTGTTGTAAATGTGGCGCTTCCGTACCAGGATCTCAATATCATGGATGCATGTCTTGAGACAGGTGTATCATACCTTGATACAGCAAACTATGAACCTCTTGATGAGGCAAAATATGAATACAGCTGGCAATGGGCCTACAGGGAAAAATATAAAAAAGCAGGAATCACCGCAATCCTCGGCTGTGGATTTGATCCGGGAGTTACATCAATCTTTACTGCCTACGCAGCAAAACATCATTTTGATGAAATGCACTATCTTGATATTGTAGACTGTAATGCCGGAGATCATGGAAAACCTTTTGCTACAAATTTCAATCCGGAGATCAATATACGTGAAGTGACACAGAAGGGCAGATACTGGGAAGACGGGAAATGGATCTATACAAAACCTCATGAGATCCATAAACCTTTGAACTATCCCAACATAGGTCCGAAGGAATCTTATCTTATCTACCATGAGGAACTGGAATCACTTGTTAAGAACTTCCCGACCTTGAAACGTGCAAGATTCTGGATGACATTCGGACAGGAATATCTGACACATCTCAGGGTGATACAGAATATCGGAATGGCAGGCATTGAACCGGTAATGTTCGACGGACGTGAGATTGTGCCCATTAAGTTCCTGAAGGCTGTCCTTCCCGATCCGGGAGAACTTGGAGCCAATTATACAGGCTGGACCTCAATAGGATGCAGGATAAAAGGCCTTAAGAATGGAAAGGAAAAAACATACTATATTTATAATAATTGCAGCCACCAGGCAGCTTATGCAGAGACCGGTGCCCAGGCTGTTAGCTATACAACAGGAGTTCCTGCAGCAATAGGAGCAATGATGTACCTTAAAAATATCTGGAAGAAACCGGGGGTGTTCAATGTTGAGGAGTTTGATCCCGATCCTTTTATGGAACAACTGAATCTGCTGGGTTTACCATGGGTGGAGCTGCATGATGTGGACCTGGAGCTATAAAAGGTCTTAGGGCGGGCGTTAAGGCATTAAGGCATTAAGATGTAGACCTAATAACGCCGTAAAGCCGTAACGCTGTACTTAATTATAACCTTCATATCCAAACTCAATTGAACATAAAATACGACACACTTCCTTCTCCCTGTTATGTAATGGATGAACTGAGGTTCAGAAAGAACCTTGAAAAGATCAGACGGACAGCTGATGATGCCGGGGTCGAGATCATCCTGGCATTCAAGGGATTTGCTATGTGGGGGGTATTTGATATTCTCAGGGAATACTTCTCCGGAGCTTCAGCAAGTTCGGTAAATGAGGCCCGGCTCTGTTTCGAAGAAGTAGGTTCGTATGCTCATACCTATTCGCCCGTATTCAGGGAAGGAGAGTTTGGAAGCATCATGAAGTACAGCTCTCATGTCACTTTCAATTCTTTGTACCAGTATAAAAAGTATTCTGACAGATTAAAGAGATACAGGAGAAAAATATCTCCGGGTATAAGGATCAATCCCGGATTTTCTGAAATAAGCCATGGTTTATATAATCCCTGTTCTCCGGGATCACGCCTGGGAGTAACAGCTGATGATCTCAGATCAGGGTTACCTGAAGGTATTGAGGGGCTTCATTTCCATGTTCTGTTTGAATCAGACTCCTATGCTCTTGGGAAGATACTGAAGGTCGTCGAATCTGATTTCGGGCATCTCTTCAGCAGACTTAAATGGATCAATATGGGAGGCGGTCATCTGATAACCGGGAAAAATTATGATACTGACCATCTGATAAACCTGCTCAGAGATTTTAAGAAAAGGACAGGTTTGCATATTATCCTTGAACCGGGAAGCGCTTTTGCCTGGGAAACAGGTGAACTTGTGGCTACGGTAGAAGATATCGTTGTAAACACTGATATCAGAACAGCGATCCTTGATGTCTCATTCACAGCTCACATGCCCGATTGCCTGGAGATGCCATATAAACCAAAAGTATTAAATGCCACCGATCCGGTGATTGGTAAACCCACATACAGGCTTGGAGGTAACTCCTGTCTGTCAGGCGACTTCATAGGCGACTGGTCCTTTGATCATGAACTTATACCCGGGGAAAGGATAATTTTCATGGATATGATCCATTATACGATGGTCAAGACTACGACCTTCAACGGGGTACAGCATCCTTCCATAGGCATCTGGACCTCTGACAACAAGTTCAGGCTAATAAGGAAATTCAGCTATCGGGATTACAAAAACCGCCTGTCTTAACTATACTCCCGGTCTCCTGTCTCCGGTCCCCGGTCCCCGGTCCCCGGTCTCCTGACCTACTTTTTCCTGCAGATCCCGCAGATTTTCGCAGAAAGAACTCGTTCTCACTCTTGTACGTCGCCCCCTTCCGTTATCGCGGAACTTCGTCGCTTTGCTCCTTGTCACCTCATCACCCCCTCTTTCTTCCGACTTCTGACTTCCAACTTCCCACTAAATTCCGTCACCCAGTCATATAATTGATCTATCTCGTCAAAAAATCCTTGACTTTCCTTAATATTTATCGTAACTTTCTTATTTTAAGCATATTTTAAGAATTGCTCCTACACCGTAACACCCTAACGCCTTAACACAATATGCCGTAACACCTTAATGACTTTATACCATGAAAACAAAGCTCGCCCTCGCCACTATTTTTTCACTGTTCTGTTGTCTGTCATTTTCCCAGATCCCTCAGGGGTTTAATTATCAGGCTGTTGCGCGTGATGCAACAGGTCAGATAATAACCAATGCTGCTATTCCGGTGCGAATTGCGATACAGACATCGCTCTCAGGAGGGACAACCATCTGGGAGGAAGAGCATTTATCTGTCACTACCAATCAGTTTGGCGTATTATCGCTGGTTGTAGGAACCGGAACAAAAATATCAGGAACAGCATCCTCATTTTCGGCTATTGACTGGAATGCCCAAGTATTATACTTAAAGACGACTATCCGTTATCCGGGAACTACATGGACGGTGATGGGTACCTCTCAGATTTGGTCGGTGCCGTATTCGATGGTCGCAAAGGATGTTGAAGGTCCTGTCAATAAACTGGGTATACAGGGTACAACAAGCAACCTTGAAGAGGCGCTGTTTGAAGTAAAGAATAAAATCGGACAGACAGTGTTTGCTGTCTAAAATGAAGGAGTAAGAGTATATGTTGAAGATGGAAAGATCAAAGGGGCAAAAGGAGGGTTTGCAGTGGGAGGATTCGGGACAGGCAAGTCTGTATCCCAGAAATATCTGTATGTGGATGCTGACAGTATAAGGGCATACATTGATGATACTTCGGGCAAAGCAGCCAAGGGTGGGTTTGCTGTAGGAGGATTTAATATGTCAAAGTCGACAAGCGGTCATTTCTTTGATGTGGCGACTGATGCAAACGGGATAATAAATCCCTCGGAAAACAGGGTTGTGTGGTATCCTTTAAAAAATGCCTTACTGACAGGAAGGGTACTTGTCGAGAGACCAGACAGTGTGGGAGAGAATTCTTTTGCCACCGGATATGAATCGAAAGCAATCGGTGACTGGTCACAGGCTTTGGGCTACAAAGCTGTTGCCAGGGGAGATTACTCGACTGCTATCGGCAAAAATGCAATTGCCGGAAAAACGAACTCCTTTGCCCTGGGCGATTCTCCAAAGGCAACAGGAAAAGATTCCTATGCTTTCGGTGCCGGAGCAATAGCTTCCGGGAATGGAAGCTATGCGCTCGGATCTTTTGGCAGGGACAGGGACGGGAATCTCACTTCTATCCGGACTACTGCTTCAGGAGATTATTCATTTGTTATTGGACTGGGTTCAGTATCCTCAGGCCTGGGAGCTTTCACTTTCGGAGCCGGAGATACAGCTTCCGGATGGTTTTCAACAGTCACAGGATTATGGAATAAGGTAGAACCTTTAGGGTTGTGTGCCATGGCTAACGGATTTGGTACAAAAGCAGGGAATTTCTTTGCATCGGCTTTCGGAGATCATACTTATGCAAGCGGCCATACCTCTTTTGCTACAGGCTTTACAACAACAGCAAGTGGACAACTATCATCAACATTCGGTGATCAGACAAACGCAACAGGATATGCATCAACAGCCTTCGGTTACCATACTACAGCCCAGGCAGCTGGATTATTTGTAACAGGAACATATAATATCATTTCGGGTGATCCTGTTAACTGGGTGAACGGTGATCCTATGTTCATAATAGGAAATGGACTCTCAGCTACAGCCCGGTCCAACGCTTTTACGGTACTGAAGAATGGTAACATAGGCATTGGTATCCCGAACCCGGGATATAAACTTGATGTCAATGGTTTAGTGAATCTTAACAGAGGTATTACAAGTGGAGTTGCGCTGAGAGTAAATGGGTCAGAAGCTCTGTGGTACGATGGTTCTGTTTACAGTTGGGGTTATGGAGGAGCCTATAATGTTTTTGCAGATAAGGTTGCTGTAGGAACGACTGGAAGTCCGGGATCCTATTCGCTTTATGTCGTTGGAAGCGCTTATTCAACAGGAGGCTGGTCAGGTTCAGACATCAGATGGAAAAAAGACCTCGAGCCATTCCGGAATATTCTATCTGACGTAACACAATTACAGGGCTTTAGATATAACTGGCGTGATGATGAATACCCTGAAATGAAGTTTGACAAGGACAGGCAGATAGGTCTTATAGCCCAGGAAGTTGAAAAAGTTTTCCCTGAGCTTGTCAGGACAGATGACAACGGCTACAAGGCTGTATCTTATGAAAAATTAACAGTAGTACTTCTGGAAGGAATAAAAGAGCAACAGAAGCAAATCGAATCATTACAGAACCAGATAGGGGAGTTAAAAACTATCATGAATACTTATATCCATGACAATTAATGATTTAGAAAAGGTTAATAATATTATCTATGATTTTTTCCCGCAGTCCAGATAGCTATCGGGATCGCAGATAAGCGCAGATAAACTCTCGGACCTCGTATCACTGTGCCGTAACCCCATTTTTTACATCCCCCTAACCCCCTTCAAAGGGGGAATCCCTTTGTGCCGAATCTGAACCGAAACGCCGTAATGCCCTTGTGCCGTTGTGCCTTTGCGCCGTTGCACCTTTCTAATTACTAATTACCCCCGACCCTAAGACCTCATCACCCTCATACCATGCGGCAAACTGACCCGGAGAAATTCCCCTTTGAAGCTTGTTGAAGATAATATAAATGCCCCGGCCGGTCATGTAAAGTTTAGCTTTCTGCAAGGGTTGCCGGTACCTGATTCTGACAAGATACTCACGGCTCTCCTCATTTTTCATCTTAAGATCTCGTCTGATCCAGTGTATCTCATCTCTCCTGATGAAAAGCCCTTTCCTGTATAATCCCGGATGTGACTGACCTTCCCCGACATACAGGATATTCGATCTTACATCTGTACCTATCACAAAGAGAGGTTCCTTATAACCCCCTATGTTAATCCCCTTTCTTTGACCGATAGTAAAAAAGTGCGCCCCGTTATGGGTCCCTGCAATTTTCCCCGGGATATTTTCAAACTTATGATTTTCAGTCATTTCCATCAGGAGTGCTTCCGTGACGTTTTCGCCAGGGAATCCCGGATCCCATGTCCTGATACCGCTTTCAGATGCTATCTCAACTATCTTACCTTCTTTAGCTTTCAGTTTCTGCTGTAAAAACGTCGGCAGGTGAACCTTACCTACGAAGCATATCCCCTGTGAATCTTTCCGGTGAGCTGTTGCCAGCCCGATTTTATCTGCAATACGACGTACCTCTGGCTTCTTCAGATCACCAATTGGGAACATCGAGAAAGCAAGCTGTTCCTGGCTGATCTGGCATAGAAAATAACTCTGATCCTTGTTTTCATCGGTACCGGCAAGCAATCTGTATAAAGTCTTTCCGTCTTTCTCAAACTGCTCTTTTCTGCAATAATGCCCCGTAGCAACAAAATCTCCTCCTATTCGTCTTGCTTCTTCGGCAAAAGAATCGAACTTGATCTCCTTGTTGCACAGTACATCAGGATTGGGAGTTCTTCCTTTCTCATACTCTGAGAACATGTACTCGACAACTCTTTCCCTGTACTGATCACTGAGATCGACAAAATGGAACGGTATACCGATCTTCCTGGCAACCATTTCCGCAAACATAAGGTCATCTTCCCAGTGACATTCACTCTGGATCAATCCTGTAGTATCGTGCCAGTTCCTCATAAATAGTCCTCTTACATCATTACCCTGTTCTTTGAGGATCCATGCTGCAACACTGGAATCTACTCCGCCCGATAATCCAACCACAACCCTTCGTTTCATTGGGCAAAGATATCGAAAAATACTAACTTTAGTCCGGCATGGGAACAGGCACTCTTACCATATACAGCGCTTCAGCAGGATCAGGCAAGACTTTCAGACTCGCAGGGATCTATCTGTCACAACTGTTCAAACCAGGGAATAATTACAGAAAGATCCTGGCAGTAACCTTTACTAATAAGGCCACCGCTGAAATGAAAAGCAGGATCCTTGAGCAGCTTTATAATCTTGCATCAGGGAAGCAATCGGAATATCTGCCTGATCTGGTAAGGGAAACTGGCAGATCAGAAGATATTATCAGGCGTGAGGCAGGCAGTATCCTTAAGAGTATCCTGCATGATTTTTCGAGATTCTCTGTATCCACTATTGATGCTTTCTTCCAGAAAGTGCTTCGGTCTTTCACAAGGGAAGCTGGGCTGCATTCCGGATTCAATATAGAGCTTGATCACAGCCAGATTCTTTCTTCTGCAATCGACAAAATGATTGCTTCTTCAGCAGATGACCAGGAACTTCAGGAATGGCTGAGGGAATATGTGATGGCTAATCTTGAACAGGAGAAAAACTGGAACCTGAAGCAGGGAATAGTAAGGCTGTCGGAGGAACTTTTCAGGGAGAAATTCAAGATACTATCTGAAAATGATGTTGATAAGCTCAGAGACAAGAAATTCCTCCTGGGATATATTACGAATATATCATCTTTCATCACCCGGTTCGAACAAAGTCTGGTGGATTTTGGAAAAAAGTGCGAAAATATTCTCTCACAAAACAGTGTGACTGAAGAGATGTTTTACCGGAAAGGTAATGGTATACCGGCTTTTATAAGAAGTCTCATTGCAGGCCGGACTGATCCGCCCTTAAATGCAGTAATGGAGATTATGAAGGATCCTCCGAGATGGTCGACCGGGGCTCCGTCTACTCAGTTACAGAATGCTATAAGGAGCGGATTGGAGGAAACCTTAAAAGCAGCTTTAGCCTTCTATGAGAAGAACAGGACCGGGTACCTGACAGCAAGAGTCATTAAATCAAATATTTACACTCTTGGTATTCTGGCAGATGTACTTAATGAGGTTCGTCTGACCGCTACTTCAGAAAATAGTTTTTTGCTCTCAGATGCGGGAGAGGTGCTAAGTCTTATAACCAGGGGGGATCAGGCGCCTTTTATTTATGAAAAGATAGGTAACCGTTATGAGAATTACATGATCGATGAATTCCAGGATACATCAATCCTCCAGTGGAAGAACTTCTATCCCCTCATTAATAACAGTATGGGAGAAGGATATGACAACCTTGTCGTAGGAGATATAAAGCAGTCGATCTACAGGTGGAGGAACAGTGACTGGCAGATACTGGGCAGAATGAAAGAAGAGGATGTCGATCAGAAAAGAATTCTGAGTAAGCCACTTACTACAAACTGGAGAAGCCTTTCAGAGATAATAAGATTCAATAACTCTCTTTTTTCCCTTATCCCGGCTCAGATACAGGAATCATTTCCGGAAAATCAACTCCCTTTCAGTTTCACAGACCTGTATTCAGAAGCAGTACAGGACGATCCCAGGAAAGGCAGTGGTGGATATGTTAGACTAGAGTTTATTGATAATGAACATGATAGCAGTGAGGACGATTCCGGGGATGAAAAAAGTAAAAATAAAAGGTCATTTAATGATATAGTTCTCGAAAAATTGCCGGATGTGATCAGGGAAATCCAGAGTTATGGGTACAGCGCCTCGGATATCGGGATTCTTGTGAGGGAACGAAAAGAGGGAGAAGCAGTATTGCGAAGGATGGTGGATCACAGCAGCAATACAACAACGGAGGATAAAACAAGGTTCAACTATAATGTGGTATCGAATGATTCACTCACGCTTTCAAATTCTCATGTAATAAATTTTATAGTTGCTGTTATAAAATTATTGAACGACACTGATGATCAGATTGCCGGAGCTGAAATGCTGAGGTTCTTTATGCTTTCCAGGGGAATGAAAAACGCTGGTTCCGTACCCTTATATAAAGGGAGCCGGGAAGACAAATCCACAGAATATTATCCTGCCGGAACCCCGGAATTCCTCGACAGAACAAGATATATCAACCTTTTTGACGCTGTCGAAAATATAATTCAGCATTTTGATCTTGGAGATAGTCCTTTTAATGTGGCTTATCTGAATACGTTCCAGGACCTGATAATTAATTTCCCGGGAAGCAGGACCACTGACTTTGACACATTTCTTGAGTGGTGGGAGATGACAGGCAGTTCAAAATCCGTGATACTTCCCGATAATCAGGATGCTGCAAGGGTTTTTACTATACATAAATCCAAAGGGCTTGAATTTAAAGTTGTTATCCTTCCATTTTTGTCCTGGGAACTTGATCATGGCAGCTTTAAGCAGCCGGTTCTGTGGGTAAGACCGGACAAGCCTCCTTTTAATGATCTCGGACTCGTACCGGTAAGGTATTCCCCAGGATTGGCTGATACTTTTTTTGCTGAAGAATATTACATTGAAAAATGCTCATCCTACCTCGACAATCTGAATCTTTTATATGTTGCAATGACAAGGGCAACAGATGCATTATATGGTTTCCTGCCCGCTATACAGAAAAAATCAGGGAATTCCATTTCTGATCTTATCAGGAATGCTTTTGCAAGCGATAAGAACCTTGCAGGAGAACGTGGCATTGTACTCAGGAATTTTTATAATGATGATCAAAAGTTATTTGAACTGGGAAAAATGCCAGTTGCCACTGTAAGACCTGCCATAAGAAATGAGATAATACTGAAGGATTATAAGGTGAGCAAGAAACCTGATTCTTTAAGGCTCAGGCTGCATGGTGAAAACTATTTTCTGTTCAGAAAGGAAGAGATCAGGCAGAAGATAAACTATGGTAAACTCATGCATGAGGTATTCGAAGGTATTGACCAAAAAGAAGATATCCCAAGGATACTTAAAAGACTCATCATTGAAGGGAAATTATCCGTTTCTGAATCTGATGTCCTTGAGAAAAAAATCATGTCACTTATTTCATCTCTTCCCGTTTCTGAATGGTTTGATAAAGGCAACAGAGTTATGCGGGAAGCAGAGATCATTCTACCTTCGGGTAAAACCAGAAGGCCCGACAGGATCATTCTGAGAAATGACAGGACTGTTCTGATCGATTTTAAGTTTGGAGAGGAGAATGCCCATTATGCAGGTCAGCTCAGGGAATACAGAGAAATCCTCTTAAAAATGGGATATAAAAACATCGATTCATTTATATGGTATGTAGACAATAATAAAATTGTAACTGTATAATGTCCTCTGCTTCACTGAATAAACGGAAATACCCATGGGGCCATGAAAGAAGATTCAATGCCTGTTCAGATTATTTCAGAAAGCTTTACGGTACAAGAATTCAGAAATTATCCGTTGATGCCGGATTTACATGTCCGAACCGCGATGGTACAAGGGGCACCGGTGGTTGTATCTATTGCAACAATGATGCTTTCAATCCGGGATACTGTAGGCCTGAAAAATCAATTACAGTACAATTAAGCGAAGGAATAGGGTTCCATAAATGGAGGTACCGAAAAGCCGGCTCATATCTTGCATATTTTCAGGCATATTCAAATACATATGCTCCTCTTGAGACTCTGCGCCGACGATTTGAGGAAGCATTGAGATATCCCGGGGTAGCCGGACTTGTGATAGGGACAAGGCCCGATTGCATGGATGAGAAGAAGCTCGCTTATCTGAAGGAGCTCTCGGGTACTCATCATATTGCAGTGGAATACGGCATCGAATCATGTTACAACAAGACACTGATGAGAATTAATCGCGGACATTCATTTGAGGAAGCCGTTGATGCCGTTGAAAGAACTGCAGCGAAAGGCATTAAAACCGGTGCCCACTTTATTTTTGGTCTGCCCGGTGAATCGCGTGAGGAAATGCTTGCCGAAGCAGGAATAATATCAGGGCTCCCCCTGACGACTGTGAAATTCCATCAGTTGCAAATAATGAAAGGTACTTTAATCGAATCAGAATTTATTGAACATCCTGATGATTTTTTTCAGTTCTCACTGCAGGGTTATATAGATTTTATTGTTGAATTCCTTGAATCGCTAAACCCTGCCATAGTTGTGGAACGATTTACAGGTGAAGCTCCTCCACGATTCCTTGCCCATATACCATGGGGGAAAATCAGAGCCGAACAGATCGGGATCATGATCGAAAAGCGTCTGGCAGAACTTGATACCTGGCAGGGAAGATTATATAAGGATTGACTTAATATGAAATACTTTCTTGAACAGATAGCTGAAACACTTTATTCCGGTTACGGCAACCGGCTGAATGAACATTGCCTTGTGTTCCCTAACAGGCGGGCAGGTCTTTTTTTCAGGAAATACCTTGCAGAATTGATTGAAAACCCGGTATGGGCACCGGCAACTTTGACAATCAACGACCTCTTTTATTCATTATCTGACCTGCAACTGGCTGAAAATGAGGTACTACTGTTTGAGCTTTACAAAGTCTACAGTAAAATCAGGAAAAGCTCTGAGAGTTTTGATGATTTCTATTTCTGGGGTGATATGCTCCTTAATGATTTTGACGATGTGGATAAATATCTCGTTAATGCCTCTCAGCTTTTCACTAATGTACGGGATCTTAAAAAGATTGATGAACAATTCGGCGGTCTGACAAAAGAGCAGGCCGAAATAGTCAAACGATTCTGGGTCAACGCTGATGTTACAAAACTGACACGTGAGAAATCTGAATTTCTGGGTGTATGGACATTATTGAACGATATCTATGCTGAATTCAGGAATACTCTCAGGGAGAAAAATCTGGCATACGAAGGGATGATCTTCAGGGATGTTGCTGAGAAACTGGAAGGAATGAACGGGCCGGCGAATAAATGGTCAACTTTCCATTTTGCAGGTTTCAATGCACTTAATAATTGCGAAATAAAGCTTATGAAGGTGTTGAAGGAGGAGGGAAGGGCAAGATTCTATTGGGATTACGATAATTCATACATTGAAGCGAAGAACCTTAATTCTGCAGGTTATTTTCTCCGCGACAACATAAAAACCTTCGGTAATGACATGCCGGCAGAATGGAGCTACGATACCTTCCTTTCCTCCGGCGCTGAGAAGTCAAAAAGACGTATTATCAATACATCTTCTGATATAGCACAGGTTAAATTGCTTGATCGTATACTGCAGGAACTTGGTGAAACAGGATCTGCGAAAGCATATCAGACCGCTGTCGTTCTTGCCGATGAAAACCTCCTGGTACCTGCACTATCAAGTATTCCTGAGGGAGTCAATGATATTAACATAACTATGGGTTATCCTCTGCGGCAAACATCTATTTATCTGCTTGTCAGGCAGCTTCTTGATCTTCAGATGAACGCACGGACCGAAAGTGGGATCACCCGTTTCAGTCACAGGGAAGTGGTCAGGATACTTAAGAATGGCGAAATAGTAAGGCTGAACAATGGCAAAGGAAATGAGTTACTGAATGAAATCATTGAAAAGAATTTGCTATGGATAACATCTGACCGATTATCAGGTTCTCAGGTTCTTTCAGCTGTTTTCAGAAAAGCAGACAGCCCGGCTGACCTTTCCGGCTACCTTAAGGAAATCCTGGCAATGGTTTTATCTGTCGCTGAAAATCAGGATGAAGATATGCGAAGTATCTCCCTTCAAAGAAATGTTCGAAATGAATTTATCTACAGGATAATACTTTCGCTAAACAGGCTTGATGAAATCGTGAACAGCCCCGAAATAAAGCTCTCGGTTCAGACATGGGCCAGGATACTTGACAGGTTGTTACGAAACCAGACTGTTCCGTTTTCAGGAGAACCGTTATCGGGAATTCAGATCATGGGAATACTTGAGACGCGTACACTGGACTTTAAAAACCTTATAATACTGTCAGTAAATGAAGGAGTACTTCCTTCAGTCACTGCTGCATCGTCATTTGTTCCTTTTGCATTACGGGAAGGTTTTGGAATGCCTTCTCTGAATCATCAGGAATCAATATATGCCTACCATTTCTACAGACTGCTTCACAGAGCCGAGAATGTCACATTTGTTTATAATTCCAGTTCAGAGGGGCTCAGAAGTGGAGAAATGAGCCGCTTCCTGCAACAAATGAAATATGAAAAAAAACTTGCTCCGGAGGTAATAACTGTCAGTTTTGAGATCCGGAATCCCGCTTCTGTAAACGACTCTGTTTTACATACCGACGATCACAATCAGGAACTGATTTCAAGATTTTCGGAAAACGGGAAAGGTACCGGAAGATATATATCACCCTCAGCAATTAATACATGGCTCAATTGCAGGATGAAATTCTATTACCGGTATGTCAGCGGACTTGAGGAAAGAGAAAAGGTCACCGAAGAAATTGATCATGCAAAAGTGGGAACTCTTCTGCATTCCACAATAAAGGACCTTTATTCAGAATATATAGGGAAAGTTCTTGATATTGAAGAGATTGAAAGACTGTCTTCAGATAAGCAACTCATATCTTCGTTGATAAGCAATAATATTATTCGTCATTTCGGGTTTGATAATCATTCTCTTGCAAAAGGTAATGAATTGATTATCAGAAATGTGATATCTGTGTTTATCAAAAGGATACTTCAGATTGACAAGGCAGCTTCTCCTATCAGAATAATATCATTCGAGGATCTGCATATGTTCCCTCTTACATTAAAAAATGATGTAGGAGATCTGAAATTAATGATCGGAGGGAGGATTGACCGCATAGATGAGAAGAGTGGGGTAATAAGGATCATAGATTATAAAACCGGAGAAGTTGCCGGTTCAGTGAATTCAGTGAGCGAACTTTTTAAAGATAACAGGGATAAAAACCTGGATGCCTGGCTGCAGACACTTCTCTATTGTGAGACGTATCTGACAAATAAGCCGGATCTGATAATTGTGCCCTCAGTCTATAAGCTGAAAAAGAACCCTGGATCAGAAGACTCCGAAAAGCTCAGGATCGGCAGGAATAGTATTGTTAGTGATTATCACGATTTAAGGGAAGAATTTCTTGCTTATCTTAATTTAACAGTTCAGAAAATATTCAATATTGGTGAGCCCTTTACTATGACTGTTAATAAATGGAGCAAGTGCAGTTATTGTCCTTACAGAAAATTATGTCTCAGGTGATATTGATCTGATTAACAGGATAATTAGCAGCATAAGGAACTAAATAGTATGGACATAAGCTGCCGGTGAATCGAGAACCTGTATCCGGTCTGTTGTATCATCTTTGATTGTACTGTTCTCAAGAAGTATATCGATCACATTATCAGTAATATCTGCAGGGACACTGATCGCGCTTCTGATCATATTTGATGTTATTTCTTCTTCACCTTTTCCGGTAAGAGGCACTACTCTTGCTGATATAGCTCCTCTCGCTCCGACTTTCAGGCAGGCTTCCCGGAGCTTTTCTATTCTGTCCTCGTCAGAAATTATTGAGATCTCGCAGTTATCCTGGGGCAACAATGATTTCCCGGTTCTCTTTTCCTGATGCTCGGCGTCAAGTCTTTTTCTCCAGCTTGTTCCTGATTTGAGCTGGTCAATTGCAGCTATTATCTGTTCTATGCTTGCAGCATATTTTTGTTTCCCTATTTTCAGATATGTATCAAGAAGCCCCATTGAAACTGGTGTCTGATATATGAAACCGCGTCCCGGTCTGTCGAGCCGGCTCTGCTCAACAAGTATCCTGATTATACTTTCAGAATCCTGTTCAGGCATCACAAGACGAACTATTTCTTTCTCGGCAGAAATTGTTATACGTATCAGTCCAAGCTGATCACGGATGTCGTTTCCTTTACCGAAGGTTACAAGAGGTACGCATATTCCCAGGTCCAGAGCAGTTTTAGCCATTAGTTCACCACTTCCCGGTTCCGAAAGTACACACACCACGCAAGATAGTTTATGCAGTAGTATATCTCCGTAGTCGTTACATTTTATCTCCGCCAGAAAGTCCCTGTTGATATCAGGTGGTTCTTTACAGAATTCCATCAAATCCTGAGAATATATAGTCCCACGTCCCGGTACATCCAATGCACCGATATCGATAATATGATTTAAGACATCTTTCGAATTTTCCCTCGGGACCGTAAATCTGAAAACATCAACCGGGAAATCTCTCAATGTTGTTATTTCCCCTGGGAGTCCGAATTGTCTTGATTTTATCACTTTACGTGCGATCCTGCCGTTTTCAATATAGACTATTACTCCCAGACCATTGAGAAAATCAGCTAATTTTTCACTCAGGAATTCATTCACAATACAGGTTATACGGCTTACCCGGTGAGGGGTATATTGTCCCTTCGACATCTGAGTTCTCCATACAGTCCTTGAAGGTGAAAATACTTTATCCTTTAACGGAGGGATGTCATTACTCATTTTCAGGTGAATTTTGAGTTGAAAGAATAGATCTCCTTTGTTTTGCCTGAGCAAAAATTCCGAAGAGCAATACTGTCAGGATAGGGAAAGCCGAAGCAAGGGCCAGGACTCCGAAACCATCAGATATTTCCAGCTCTCCGCCGATGCTTAAACCCATGGCAAGTACGAGAGGCACTGTAACAGGACCAGTTGTGACGCCTCCGCTATCCCATGCAATTGATGTAAATTCCTCCTCACTGATAAGAGTCAGAGCGATGAGCAATATATAAGATGGGACTATCAGCCAGACAAGCGGAAGGTCAAATAATATCCTGCAAAGGCCCGCAACCATTCCGATTCCCACTCCGAATGATACCACCTGGACAATCTGCGTCCTCCTGATGGTACCGACCGTTATACTTTCAACAGTCATACCCATGGCACTTAATGCAGGTTCAGCCATTGTTGCACCATAGCCCATTCCGAAAGCAAAAGCAAGCACAAGAATTATTCCCAGCACGGAAAGTTTGCTTCCGAACAGGGGAGGGCGGGTTATAATGTATTCATATTTTCCACTTGCTTCATCGAAAAGTTCCTCATGAAATTCTACTGGTCTTATCCTGCCGTTCTCAGAAAAATTAAAATAAGTTTTCTGTGTCCCGTCAGGCTCTATTGTATAATACAGAAGATCCTTGTCAAAGTTATTTATAACCACACGGTCGATGAACTCTTCCTCACTTGAAAAAGCCCTCGGAAGCTGGGCACCGACCTCACCTCCCAGTGAAGCCAGTCCGAGTTTTATTCCTGATGTAAGGAGTGTCATTCCGATCAATGTGAAGATTATGCCCAGAACAATTTCATCCTTGTATCTTAATTTCTCCCTCAGAAATCCAAGAAGTACGATGACAAGCAAAAGTGAGAGAGGAATAACTGCCCTGATACCGGCGACAGATTCGGTAGCTAAAGTGCTGCCGAATGAGGGTAGTTTTCCCTTTCCTGTTATCTTAACTCCTGAAAGCAATTCCCTTTCAGAATCGGAAGCTATGTTTATTATCCAGTCTTCAACAGGCATCATGCCGATCAGGGCAATCCTGCTGTTTTGATCCTCCTGCAATGATAATAAGTTCCTCTTGTATTCCTTATCGTCAGCAAAAAAAGCACGTCTGCCTGCTTCGCTTCCATTGGTAAAAGCATGGCGCCTGATCATCTGTTCATTGTTGAAAAGTGCCAGCGCCATTTTTCTGCCTTCCGGTGAAAAGAAACTGACTTCATCAACGGGCCCGGGCGCTTTGAAATTAAGTATAAACCCAAGAACCATTACAGCCAGGACAGGTAAGGCTGAAGCCAGCAGTATTACACCAAATCCGCTTGTTGTTCCCTTTCCCTTGCTTGCGGCCCTTGAAACTCCTATTCCAAGAGCCAGTACAAGAGGAACTGTGACAGCCCCTGTTGTAACTGCCCCGCAATCCCATGCAAGACCTATAACTTTACTGAGATTTGTATCAAACGAAAAATAAACTGACAGGATCAGCAGAACAGGGATTATTACAAGGATGAAAGGTTTTATTGACAGGTTAAAATAGAACCTGAACATTCCCAGGGCAACTGCAACACCTACTCCAATACCCACTGATAACACCAGCCATTCTGTATAATGCTCAAGTATCATGTAAAGTAATGGAGAATCCCACGCTTTAACAGTCGATCCGGCTGTTCTTAATGCACTGATCGCCGGCTCGGCAAGGGTAGCTCCGAAACCGAGGATCAGTCCGAATATTGATATTACAAATATGCCGACACGGGCAGGCAGCTTGACACCCACCCGTTCACCAAGTGGCATAAATCCCAACACAAGTCCTTCCAGAAAGAATGCAAGTCCAAAAATAACCAGGGCAATGCCGCCGGCAGTCCCAAACGCGTTACTTAAGGGCACTCGTAATATCAGGATCTGAAATACAACAAGGTAAATGATTATAAATGCTACCGATTTTATCTGAGCGATGATCCTGCTTCGTGCATATCCTGACAGCATGACAAGGACATCACGGACAGGCACTTTTTTGTACTTCTTCATAATATTTTATGAATACTTACCCAAAACTACAATAATACTTCTTACCTGATAAAGAAAGTTTTCAGATAATAGTAACATTTAATTAACTATAAATGAGAATTATATAGTTCGAATTATTCTTTAGGGAAAACGGGGGCCAGGCAACTTATCTGCACAGTGCAGCCATTTTGATAGCAGTAACAGCAGCCTCATCTCCTTTGTTGCCGTATTTACCTCCGGCTCTGTCAGCAGCTTCTTCCCTGTTATTTGTTGTCAGGACTCCGAAGATAAAAGGGATTTCATAATCCAGATTTAATTGTGTGATGCCCTGGGTAACGCTCTGGCAGATATATGTAAAATGTGGTGTTCCTCCCTGGATAACACATCCAAGACAGATTATGGCGTCAGGTTTTTTATGACTTTCGGCAAGCAATTTAGCCCCCGATGTAAGCTCAAAGCTTCCGGGAACGCGTATCACCTTAATGTTCTTTTTCGATGCGCCATGCTTCCGGAGCGTCTTAACAGCACCATCGAGAAGCTTCCCTGTTATATCATAATTCCATTCAGCTACCACAATGCCGAACTTCATATCACCGGCATCAGGAATATCATCAGGATTATATACTGACAAATTGGTTGTGGCCATTTCACTTTTTAAGAAGCTTCACTCTGGCTATATACTTTTCAATGCTCTGACCTTCTGTGCTTTCGGGGTATTCATTCTGGATACGCAGATACAGATTCAGCGCTTCATCATACCTGCCTTCAAGCTCATGAAGCTCCGCAGCCTTCATAAGGAAAAGGGGCGTGTTGAATGAGTTGCCTGCAAATTCTGCAGCTTCCATATATTTATCTATACCTTTTTTTGTATCACCAAGTTCGACATACGCATCTCCGGTAGCTCCGATCGCAAGGGATCCGAGAACTTTATCCTTCTTTGAGTATTTATTGAGATATTCAATCGCTTCTTCGTATTGTCCAAGCCTGAGATAACAGATCCCTGCACTGTACCTTGCAAGATTTCCGGTATTTGTAAACTTATAATCTTTAGATATGTCAACGAATCCAAGGTAATTCCCGTCGCCGTTAAGAGCAAGATTCAGCGAATCTATTTCAAGGTATCTCTCAGCCTGGTATATCTGCGACTGCGCTTCATTATTCCTGCTTGTCAGATACATCCTGCCTAACCAGAACAGCGCAACTAATCCCACAATTATCCCCAGTATTATAAGGAGGGGTTTGTAATTACTTTCTAGAAATTGTTCTGTTTTTGAAAGTGTTTCTTCAACATTCTTCAGGCTTTGAGGACTTTCCTGTTTAATTTTCTTTGCCATATCTATTCTGATCGTTGTTTATTTTTTTCCACCGCAAAAGTAATTTATTTCAGATTATTATGAAACAATTATTTAATCTTAGTTAAATGATTCTTTTTGCATTATCTTAGATATCTGATTATTAAGATTCTGATAGATCCATATTCCAATATGATTGTTGAATAAATATTCTCACAATTATTAACTTTGATCCCTGATACAGCAATTGCATTGCACCGCCATACCGTTGCACCGTTGCACCGTTGCACCGTTGTACCGTTGCACCGTTGCACCGTAATTATTTAACATATGTACCTCAGTAAGCTATCTTTAACGAATTTTAAAAACTACGAACAGACTGATCTTGAATTCTCCCCAAGGATAAACTGTTTTGTGGGAAATAACGGAGTGGGCAAGACCAATATACTTGATGCCATACATTATCTTTCACTTACCAAGAGTTTCTTCAACAATATTGATAGTATAAGTATCCGTCACGGTGAAGATTATTTTATCATAAGCGGGACTTTTATAAAGAATGATGAAGAGGACAATATCTTTTGCGCATTTCAGAGGCAGAAACAGAAGGTGATGAAAAAGAACGGCAAGGAGTATCAAAGGATGTCTGACCATATAGGAAAATATCCGGTTGTAATGATATCGCCTGCCGACAGTGCCATTA
The DNA here is from genome assembly GCA_002070505.1 of Bacteroidetes bacterium ADurb.Bin145. Taxonomy (GTDB): domain Bacteria; phylum Bacteroidota; class Bacteroidia; order Bacteroidales; family VadinHA17; genus LD21. Next base: position 109,736 of record MWDJ01000001.1, read on the forward strand.
TCACGGAAGGAAGCGAAGAGAGACGCAGATTCATGAATAAGATAATAAGCCAGTATAATATTGAGTATCTCGATTCGGCTTTGCAATATACGAAAGCCCTGCAGCAAAGAAACAAGCTTCTTAAAGAGTTTAAATCGACCGGACAGTTCGATAATGATGCCTTAACGATCTGGGATTCACAGCTGGTAAAATACGGGAAATATGTCTTCCACGAGAGGGAACTGCTTACCAACGAACTTATACCGGTGTTCCAGGAACATTATTCAGGTATTTCGTCGACAAGAGAGAAAGTAGAACTTGCATACCAGTCGCATCTTGCTGATTGTAACTATGAGGAAGCTCTTGTGAGATCAGTGGCAAAGGACCGTTATCTGGAATACACAACCCTTGGGATCCATAAGGATGATCTTGTTTTCAGGATGGATGGCTGGCCCGTCAGATCGCTCGGCTCCCAGGGTCAGCAGAAATCTTATCTTGTCGCACTGAAGCTTGCTAAATTTGATTATATAAAACGGAAATCAGGCATTTCGCCGATCCTCCTCCTTGATGATATATTCGATAAGTTCGATGGGGAACGTGTGGAACAGATAATAAAACTGGTTGGCAGTGACCGATTCGGTCAGATCTTTATAACAGATACACACCAGAACCGGCTTCATGAAATACTTTCAACACATAATACCGATTATAAGCTTTTTATAATAGAAAATAATAAGGTCGGTGAAAAGATCCACAATGGCAAATATCTGAATGAGAAGAAGTAAGACCATATCTCTTGCAGAAGCTCTGCAGGACTACATAAGTGAGATGAAGCTTGGGGATAAGCTCTCGGAGGTCGGACTTATAAGTTCATGGGAGGAAATGGTTGGCCGCGCCATTTCATCAAGAACAAAGAAGATCTACATAAAAGATCAGATCCTCTATGTGCATCTCAGCTCTTCAGTTGTGAGAAATGAATTGCTGATGCTCAGAAATGCTCTCAAGGACAGGCTGAATGAGAAAGCAGGGAAGGAAGTTATAAAAGATATAGTGCTGAAATAAAATATTATCTTACTATCAGGGTAAGCGGTGAATTAATGTCGTTACTCTTTATTTCTATCGTTTTATTAAACGATTTGTTTGATTTGAAACGGTACTCGCTCCCGTTGCTGATCAGTCTGACTTTGTGATTTTCAATAGTTATAACAATATCAGCTTTTCCATCCTTTTGCACAATATAATCAGCCAGCAGCAAAGCTTTTTCAATACCATCACCGCGCCGGAAATTCCATACCTCATCAGGCTGGGCAAGCCTCTGTCCATCATAAATTGACTCATCCGTCATGGCATTTAAAACATATAAGACCTCCTGAATGCTCTTGCCGTTAAGATCCTGAAAACATACAGGATTCCTTTCAACAGCAGCTTTTATAAAAGGCAGCCAGTCAATATTATCCATCAGCCTGTATGCATAAAGAGTCAAGCGTGATAATTCAGAGTCCCTGGCATTTTCAGTGATCTTATCTATGATATCCTTGCGGTTGTCATTTACTGATATTTCGGGAACATTATAATTGACATAGTTCTTGTCACTGTCAGGAAGGTTCGGATCAGTGTACAGGAAATCTGAAATGTCAATAAACATTTCATGAAGTATTAACTCAGATATCTGGCTGTTTGAACTTACGATCTGATCTTCAATAGCTTTTAGGCCTTTTCCTTTATTCTCTTCAATTATTTCTTCTACCTCATTCAATATGATCCTGTCCGGAAGTGGACTAAGATGAAATTCATCGCCTTCAATTTCCCTTATGAGATGCTCCCTGGTATCATCCGATATACTGTATCTGCTTGTATGCTCATATTCAAAGATCTTTTCAAGAGATATATATCTGAAAATTCCTGAACATTCACATCTGAACTGGAAAAGGAATTTGTATTTTGAATGAAACCTCAGGAAGTTAAGGAAAATAGCTCTTGTGAGATCCGATACAAGAAACTCACGGAGACCGGCGGAAAACCTTTCGTACGCATTCCTGTCTATCGTGGCATCTTTGTAGATCAAATGGATGTACCCTGAGATATGCGACACAATAGTAACCTTCTCATTCTTCAGAGCCCTTCGTGCCTTTTCAGAAAGTGAAGTTCCGTTGAACCACATATTCTTCGTAACTATCCTGCGATTATTTGTTATCAGGCCATCCTTTTCAAGTATGAAATTCTGGGAATGGAGGGGAGTGGCCATCAGGAATATTTTTTCAAGAGGAATTCTCCCCACGACAAACATGGCCGCTGCATAAAGTGCAGACAATGAAACGCATTCTCCGGCGCCGGTGGCAAAATTTTCCTTATGCCTGAAAGCAGTCATCGCTTCAATTGTCTCTGTTTTCCAGTAGGGAATAACATCAGAATTGTATTTATCAAGTCCGAAATGTTTCCTTATATCGATATCAAAATAATACTTGTCACCCTCATATCCGAAAAGTGCATTAGACTTCCTGAGCAGGTCGATATCAAAAAAATCCCTGAAACGTGCTATTTCCCTTGGCTTTGTAGTGAGTCCCCAGGTAGAAAGATCAAGATTGAATGCATAGTTCTGAATTATGAACTGTTTGATCCTGTTTGTTTTATAGCTGAAACTCTTCTTTTCAAAATTACTGAACCAGGTGTCATTTCTCCATTCCCATATGATCGGGGACATAATATTTGCCAATACGAGCGGGTAGAATAACTCCGGGAAAATAAAAATCTCCATATCGGAGAGTGTAAAGGCTGAAGAATACTTCTCAAGGGTTTTCGGGTCCGAAAAGTTGATGCTCTTTTTTTCCATTAAAACTATTTCCAAAACTTAAAAACAAAGAACAACGGAGGAAAATAAAAGTTTAATCAGGCTAAAAATATCTTTCAGACTCAGAAAAGAAGAAATCAGCTTCCCGGACGGCATTTTCATCGCTGTCAGATCCATGAATGGCATTCATAGTAACTGATACGGCAAACAATTTTCTGATCGTTCCGGGTTCAGCTTTTTCAGGATCTGTGGCTCCAATCAGTTTCCTGAACTCTTCGACAGCATTTTTATGCTTAAGTATCATCACAAAAACAGGACCTGATGACATAAACTCAACAAGAGTGTCAAAAAAGGGTTTTCCCTTGTGGATGCTGTAAAAATCCTTAGCCTGCTCAAGTGACATCCTTGTCATTTTCATGGCAACAATCTCAAAAGCCGCTTCATTGATTATTGAAAGGATGGGCCCTGTCTTTCCTGTTCTGACAGCATTCGGTTTTATTATTGCAAAGGTGTAATTGCCATTCATATTGCTTCGTTTTGTAGTGGTAATGCAGTGTTTGTCTTCAGGATAATTGCTTATCTTTGAAGCCTTAAAACGGATAGCAAAAGTGGCAGATTTATTGAAATATGCAAAGGAATTATCGAAACTTTTTTCAACCTCTGATAATATATTGCTAATATGCCATATAAATCCTGATGGCGATGCCGTCGGTTCTCAGCTGGCGTTATTCCATTATCTGAGAAGCTGCGGCCGGAATGTGGAAATGATATCTCCAAACAATCTTCAGGAATTCCTGAAATGGATGCCGGGCGCTGATCTCATAAACATTTTTATCCGTCAGCGCGATCATTGCCGAGACCTTATCCGCAATTCAGACCTTGTTATTCTGCTTGACTTCAACCAGCCCGAACGACTGGGTGAGATGCAGGATCTGCTTATGGCCTCTAAGGCAACGAAAGTGATAATTGATCACCACCTCAATCCGAGACCTTTTGCTGATATAACAATATCAGATCCATCAAAAAGCAGCACTTCAGAACTGGTTTATGAGCTGATTTCATTGTTGAGCAGCAAACAATTTATGAATCAGTCAATTGCTGAAGTAATATATGTAGGTATAATAACTGATACCGGGAATTTTGAATACGGCAATTATTCGGGACAGACTTTGAGAATTATTGCTGATATCCTTGATGCAGGAATCGACAGAGATAAGATACTGAGCCTTGTTTACAATAATTTCTCTGAGGACAGGATGCGACTACAGGGATTTGCACTTAATAAGAGAATGACCGTAATACCTGAATATCAGACAGCATACATATATCTCACGATGAATGATCTTGCAGCTTTTAACCACGTAAAAGGTGATACAGAAGGGTTCGTGAACATGCCCCTGTCAATCAGGGGTATCAGGTTTGCTGCTCTTTTTATTGAAAAAGAAACTCATATCAAACTCTCTTTCCGGTCGAAAGGAAATTTCCCGGTCAATGAATTTGCCTCGGAATTCTTTTCTGGTGGGGGACATCTTAATGCTTCGGGAGGAGAATACAATGATACGCTTGAAAATACTATTGAATATTTCCTGAAGGTACTGAAGGAAAATTTCACGCGTTTTAATAAGAAATAGGAACAGATGCTGATCATATTCCTGATACTGGCAGTATCGCTTACTGCATTTTCATGCCGGTCAGAATCCGGGAACGTATATCAAGGTAAACTGCCTGGCAAAAAAGAGCTTGCTGATATGAACAGGTACCTGGTTCAGAAAGACCGGGAGAGAATTGAAAGTTACATAGACAGGAGGGACCTGCCAATGAAAGAATCACCTTCCGGATTGTGGTACTATATTGAAGTTGCGGGAGAGGGATCTGATTTTACTGATAATGACCGGATTATAATGGAGTACGACTGTTTTCTTATCGATGGCACACTCTGTTATTCATCAACCGAACTTGGTCCCAGGGAATTGATACTCGGAAGAAGTGAGATGGAACCCGGACTGAACCAGGCATTGAGAATGCTTAAGCCCGGCGGGAAAGGGACATTTATCCTGCCGCCTTTTCTTGCTTTCGGACTAAAGGGTGACGGGAAAAAGATACCGCCAAGATCAACGCTTGTTTACGAGATCAGGATCCCCAGTAAAAAATGATTCCGGATTACGGGATAACGGATCCTGATTCCTGTAAGGCCTCTGGCAATCTAATCTATTGAAGGACAAAAACCACAAGTCTCTTATTCAGGTCCGGCAGATCAGACTGCCATTCTGATAGTTTCTTTGTAATAATGGATTCAGTGGGCAAGGTAATATCAGAAGCTATGCAGAGATGCATATCACGGTTGCATGTTTTTAGTATGTCATTGAACATCTTTTGGTTCCTGTAAGGTGTTTCCATAAAGACCTGAGCATACCCTTCCCTGGCTCTCTTTTCAAGTTCCCTAAGTCTGATGACTCTTTCCTCAGGTTTTACCGGCAGGTATCCGTTAAAAGTGAACTGCTGACCATTTAGACCTGATGAAATAAGGGCCATCAGGATTGATGACGGCCCGGAAAGAGGTATTACTTTTATTCTTTTACGATGGGCAGTCGAGATAAGCCTGGCTCCGGGATCGGCAATGCCCGGAAGTCCGCATTCACTCATTAATCCTATATTATTCCCCTGCATTACCGGTTCCAGGTAGCCTGAAATATCCTCCTCCTTTGTATGCTCATTCAGTTCCCTGAACCACGATTCATCGATCGGGAACTGCTTGTCAATCAGCCTTAGGAATCTTCTGGCACTTCTTATTTCTTCAACAATGAAGAACCTTAATCCCCTTGTAATTTCGAGAACTTTATCCGGTATAACGGCACTTGCCTCAGTGCCCCCAAGTGTAACCGGAATTAGATAGATACTTCCTTTCACCTGATTATATTATTCATCAAATATATTAAAATAAGCATATTGGTACTGCTAAAAAAAATGATGTACGGGTTTGCTGTTTGTGATTTTTAATATAGGTTTGTCTGCAAATAACTGAACAGTGAAAATAACTTTTCTGGGTACGGGTACATCTCAGGGTGTTCCGGTTATTGCCTGTGACTGCATGACCTGCCTGTCTCAGGATCCTCATGACAAGAGACTTAGAACTTCCCTTCTCCTTGAAAAGGACGGTACAACCCTTTTATTTGATGCCGGACCTGATTTCCGCCAGCAGATGCTTCGGGAAAACATAAGGAAACTGGATGGCATTCTGTTGACACATGAGCATAAAGATCATATTGCAGGAATGGATGATGTAAGGGCTTTTAATTATAAGAGCCAGGATGCTATCGATATTTTTGCCGAAGACAGGGTGCAAAAGGCTGTAAAAAGGGAATTTTCATATGTTTTTGCTGAATACCAGTACCCCGGAATACCAAGGATGAGACTGAATCCGGTGACCGACTATAATTTTACATTCAGAGGTATCGAAATAATACCTATCCGTGTGAGACACCTGCATCTGGAGATTTATGGATTCAGAATAGGCAACTTTGCTTATATAACCGATGCTAATTATGTTCCGGAGGAGAGCAAGGAGAAGCTGATAGGAGTGAAATATCTTGTTATCAATGCACTTAGAAAGGAGAAACACATTTCACATTTTAGTTTGAGGGAAGCATTGGATTTCATCAGGGAGATATCCCCAAAGAAAGCTTATATAACACATATTAGCCATCAGATGGGATTGCACAGCAAAGTGACCGAAGAACTGCCGAATGGCATATACCTTGCCTATGATGGGCTCTCTATTGAATGTGAAGATTAATCGCGGTTTGCCCTCTTCTTATAATTCTTTATCAGCTTTTTCTGGTAACCGTTGGAAAAATAATACCTGTTTCTTCCCAGCTGTGATGCATTTACCCTTGATGCACTCTGCCTCTTCTTAAGGTAGGGATTCTGTTTGGCAGGAGCACAACCTGTGACCATCACAAGAAGGATGAACAAAAAAATATATTTTAATATCCTGATTATCTTAGACATGATCACCTTAATGTGTGATTGGTTCCTAAAATTACAACTATTTATCAAATAAAAAAACCATCATTTTAAGTTATATTAACTTATTTTCAACAACCAGTAGATACAATTTTTCAAGTCAGACAGTGTTATTATTTGTAACATGAAAAGTCAGAAATTTTTATTTCATTATCTTTAATACATATTAGAATTTACCAGGCTATGCACAAAGTGCCGGCATATTATAACAAGGCTATATTATATAAATACGTATTTCTCCTTGTTTTGTTGCTTTTTTCAGGTCAAAATGCTTTTTCGCAGAAAATAAGCAGCCTGGGTATCGACGCGAGACAGGGACTCAGGGTAACTTCAGTGACCTTGTCTGACAGTTCAATTCTCTATTTAAGTAACCCCCGCCCCTTATTCAGCTTCAACATAAAAGGGAAATACTTTACTTCAGCCGATTTTGCTGCCAGTCACAAGGAGGGTGTCTTCTCCCAGAACGTTAATAATAGTGTGTCGGTTAAAGCGAACTTTCCAGGTGTTGCTTCCAACGGTTTTTCTGGAGAGATAATCTTTGAAAATACTGGATCAGACACTGTAACACTTTCAAATATTGTTCCGTTTGGGGAGGACATGTCATCTGTTTACATTACCGGTTACGGCCCTTCGGATCTTGCCAGGGCAAGACTGTTCCGTCCGGGTTTCGAACCTCTTCGTGTAATCCTTCCTGATAATGCCTGGGAGCTGGGATATTCATCTTTTGAAGCAGGGAACAGTATTTCATTATGTGCTCTCACCAGAAGAAGAAATACTGAAGGGGCTGAGAAAAAACGTTATGAAACTACTATGCCGCCAGGGTCGAAGGTCAGGTATTCATTCAATGCCGATATTTTCAGAGGTGGATGGCAGGAGGGACTGCGGTTGATGTTCAGGGACAGGTACCTCTACGACCTGGAAAAATTTGATAATACATTGTATGAAAGGCAGGATCTTGCATGGATAAGAGAGAGTTACATAATAATACTTTCAATGGCCTGGGACAGGGAATTTTATAACAGGAAGACTGGTAAATACACTTATGCCGATCTTCTGAAGAAAGGAATGGAGTACTTTGGCAATATAGATGTTTTCGGTATATGGCCCACCTGGCCGAGACTGGGACTTGACAGGAGAAACCAGTGGGATATGTATAAGGATCTTCCGGGCGGTCTTACCCAGATCGGTAACTTTGTGAAAATGACTCATCCATACGGGACAAAGTTCTTCATTGCTTATAATCCCTGGGATAAAAGTACAAGAAGTGAAGATCATCTCAGGGGGATGGCATCGGTTATTAAAGAAATTGAAGCTGATGGTGTAGTCCTTGACATCATGGGAAATTCCAGCCGTGAGATACAGGCAGCAGCTGACAGCGTAAGAAAAGGAGTCATTATGTATTCCGAGGGAATGGCAGTGGTAAAGGACATGCCGGGTATTATTTCCGGACGGGTTCATAACGCTATCTATTACAGTCCTGAACTTAATCTTAATAAGCTTATAAAACCTGATTTCTCGATATTCAGAGTGTGTGATGTAGGCGAAGATGTTAACCATCGCGAGATTGCCATTGCTTTCTTTAATGGTTATGGGACCGAACTTAATATGTTCCGTCCGGGTGGGAGAGATGAGAATTACATAAAAGATCTTGAATTCCTCGCATCAACAACCTTTATCCTCAGACAGAATAATAATGCTTTCCTTGATCAGAACTGGACCCCTCTTATTGAAACGTCAGCCGATAAGGTATATGTTAACCGCTGGAGATCAGGAGAGAAAAGTATTTATACAGTTCTGAATATGAGGTCTGAAGGGATAAGTGGTGAAGTATTTAAAATACCGGCGGTTAAAGGTAAACACTATGTGTCCTTGTGGAATCATGAAAATATAACGCCCGGATTTAGTTCATCAACTGCATCGATATATGTTGAAGCAACAGGATGGCCGGCATCAGCCACCGGAACAAGGAAAGAAGGTTCTGTCGATTGCATAGCTGAATTTCCGGTATTGCTCAGATCTCAAATATCAGGTGATTCATTGATAATTAAAAGCCCCGGAGCAGGCAGGGTAATCATCTGGAAGGGAGATCCTTCTTACAAAACAAGCTCCAGGGAATTCAGGGCTCCGGCTGATACCGCTGTAAGTGTAACTGATATTTTCGGTTATTACGAAGGTAAAATAGTAATTCAGCTTCTTGAAAATAAAAGACTTAAAGATGAAAACATACTAACTCTTAAAGGAGGTAAACCATGGCTTGTGAGCCGTTCCTCAGAAACTGTAAGAGCAGTGGGAATTCCCTCAGGTATGGTGCTTGTGCCGGGAGCTGTTTTCTCCTATGGTGTGACAACAAGAGAGGATTTTATTCCGTATCCGGCACTAAAGCGCGATTCAGTAAGAGTTGACAGTTTTCTTATTGATAAATACCCGGTTACCAATGCCCAGTATTACGAATTCATAATCAGCTCAGGATACATGCCTTCTGATACTTCACGTTATTTGAGGCATTGGGAATCAGGCACTTTCAGACAGGGGCAGGACAGGTACCCGGTTGTGAATTTAAGTTACGAAGATATGCAGGCATACGCCAGGTGGGCCGGTAAAAGGCTTCCTACCGAAGATGAATGGCAGTTAGCTGCTCAGGGCACTGACGGAAGGAAATGGCCCTGGGGTAACGAATTCCATGCTACAAACTGCAATAATGCTTTTGGCAGACCCACTCCGGTCGATGCATTTCCTAAAAGCCAGAGCCCTTATGGAGTGATCGACCTTGTTGGGAATGTCTGGCAGACAACAAATGATATGTATTTCAATGGAACGAGTTATTTCACAGTAATACGAGGCGGGAGCTATTTCAATCCGGAATCAAGCACATGGTATATCCAGGGCGGGCCGCAACCGCTTGACAGAACTCAGATAATGCTTCTTGTCTCACCAGGATTTGACAGAAGTGAAACAGTAGGTTTCAGATGTGTCAAAGACATCGACAGCAGAAATTTCAGGGTGAAACGATAGGGTCAATTTTGCCGGCTCCATTACCTATTTCAGGAAGATAAAAATCCGGTACAAGTCCGGTCTTTTTGTAATAGGATTCTGCCAGCCGTGTCATGAATTCTCCTGAACTGTCTTTTTTTACAATGCTCACGGTGCACCCTCCGAATCCGGCACCGGTCATTCTTGTTCCTATAACTCCCGGCAGTTTTCTTCCCTCATAAACTAAAGTGTCAAGCTCTGTCCCTGTCACTTCATAATCATTCTTTAATGAATCATGAGATGAGTTCATAAGCTCGCCGAATCTTTCCAGGTTATTCTCCTTCAATGCTTTGACCGCTTCCAGCACCCTTCCGTTCTCACTGATCACGTGTTTCGCGCGTCGTAAGATGATATTATCAGTTATATACTTTTCAAGAACAGGTATTTCGTCTGTAGATAATTCGCTCAGGTTATTTATTGATCTGTATGCCTGCAGCAGTCCGACAGCTTTTTCACACTCTGCCCTTCTTTCATTATATTTTGAATCGGTAAGACCCCTCCTTTTATTTGTGTTGGTTATTATGAAGATGCAGTCATTCAGATTTACAGGAACATTTTCATAGTCTAATGTATTACAATTCAGGAATATAGCATTGTCTTTTCTCCCAAAGCCGACAGAGAACTGATCCATTATTCCGCAGTTCATGCCGACAAATTCATTCTCGGCCCTCTGGCTCATTTTCACGAGCTCAAGTCTTTCCAGACCGGCGCTGAATATGTCGTTTATAGCCACTGCTGTTACCATTTCTATTGATGCAGAGGAAGAGAGTCCTGCACCATTTGGTACATCACCATAAAAAAGCAATTCAAGCCCGCTCAGTTTTATTCCTTTCTTAAGGAATTCATTTATCACTCCCAGGGGGTAATTGCTCCAGTTACCTGCTTTCCTGGCAATGTTTTGCTGAAGCTCTGTCTCCTCGTCATTGCTGAAATTGACGGAGCTGAACCTTAGAAAATTATCGTTTATTTTCCTTATAAGGAGGTAGGTTCCATAGTTCAGCGCACATGGGAAGACATACCCTCCGTTATAATCGGTATGTTCTCCTATAAGGTTGACCCGTCCGGGAGAGAAAAAAAGAACAGGATTATTATTCCTGTTCCCATATTTCTCAAAAAATTTTTCAGAAAAGAACTTAGTGTCCATCAATCAGACTTTTAATTTCTTCTCAATTTCATTTATCTGGTTCTTGAAATGTTTATCGGTATCAATAAGGTTGTTTACTGTTTTGCATGCATGCAGGACAGTTGCATGATCTTTTCCTCCTATATGAGATCCGATACTTGCAAGCGAAGCCTTTGTGAGGCTCTTGGAGAAATACATTGAAACCTGCCTTGCCTGGACTATCTCCCTTTTTCGGGTTTTACCCTGGATAAGTTCTATTGGTATCTTGTAATAGTCGCAGACGATTTTTTGGATGTATTCAATTGTAATTTCTTTCCGGGTTGTACTTATAAGTTTCTCAACCATCATCTTAGCCAGGTCGAGAGTTATCTCTTTTCTGTTAAGTGTTGATTGTGCATAGAGGGAGATAAGGACTGCTTCGAGCTCACGGATATTGTTTGAGATATTTAATGCCAGGAATTCGAATATCTCTTCCGGCAGCTCTATGCCGTCGTTATAGGCTTTTTTCTTTAGTATGGCCAGCCGTGTTTCATAATCGGGGCGCATAAGATCAGCCTGGAGTCCCCATTTAAACCTCGATAGCAGACGCTGTTCCATGCCCTGGAGATCAACCGGAGGTTTATCGCACGTCAGTATCAGTTGTTTACCTGACTGGTGAAGATGATTGAAGATATGGAAAAATGTATCCTGTGTCTTTTCCTTTCCTGCGAACTCATGCACGTCATCTAGGATGAGAACATCTATCATCTGATAAAAATGGAGAAAATCATTCTTGTTATTATTTCTGACCGATTCCACAAACTGCGTCTGGAATTTGTTGGAATTTACATAGAGGACAATTTTATCAGGATGCTTTTCTTTCACGAGAATTCCTATAGCCTGTGCAAGGTGTGTCTTTCCCAGACCTGAGTCACCATAGATCATAAGCGGATTGAATGCAGTACCGCCGGGATTATTTCCTACAGCCAAACCGGCTGACCTCGCCAGTCTGTTACATTCGCCTTCAACAAAATTATTGAAGTTATAATCGGGATTAAGCTTTGGATCGAAATGGAGCTTCTTGATCCCCGGGATAACAAACGGATTTTTTATTGAAGGTTGAGTAACGTCGAAAGGAACCTGTACCGGCCTGTTATGCAGGTCTGTCTTGTATTTTGACGGATACCTTACTGTGTAAGGCTTTCCATCAGAAAAATTGGCATTCTCCATCACAACGTTGTATTCCAGCTTTGCATCGGAGCCAATTTCCCTCCTCAGTGTTTTTCTAAGGATATCAATATACTGTTCCTCAAGGTACTCGTAAAAGAACGGACTGGGTACCTGAATGGTAAGTATATTGTTTTCCAGCTTCAGGGGAACGATCGGTTCAAACCATGTTTTAAAGCTGACAGACGGGATAATGTCCTTAATTATCTGCAGACAGTTATTCCATACGTCATGATGTGTTTTATTCATTTAGGTTGGTCGTTTTTCTAAGATCTTTATAAGGTCAAATTAAGTAGCAATATTTGTAAAAAAAAAACTTAAAAAAAAAATTTTTTTCACTTGATTTTTTCAAAAAAACTATATGTTTTTAACCATCAGTAACTTATAGCAAATATTTTTTATTATAAATATAAATTACTGATTATAAGTTAATTAATTATTTATTTTTAAGTTAATAAGTGGATTACAATTCATTATAAACTCCTGCTCAAAATTCAACAATCAGATTCTAAAATGCGTATTATTTTGACCTTGATTCTGTTTTCTTTTTCAGTATCAAGATAATCTGATTTTTTTAATTCTGAGTTATTCGGCAGGAATATTTTTTTTACCAAAAATAGAAAAGTGAACGTACCTCTTTGGATTAGCTTTGAGATCCTTTAAAAGTTCATCCAGACTTGCAAGACTATGAGAAATATTATTGTAAAGGGAATCATTTGTCAGCAATTGTCCCGCGCTTCCTTTTCCCTTATTAATATCTCCCAGTATAGAGGATGTATTTTCCAGGGTGCTCTTTAAATTTCTAATGGATGAATAAATATCTGCTGCAGCAAGCGTGTCGGAAATAGCACTGAGATTATTGAAGGTATTGCTTATCTCTCCGGAACTGTTTGAAAGCATCTGTGTGAAACGGGTCAGATTCTCAACAGACTCCTTCAATTCCTTTTCCCTTGATCCGATAATATTGCTGATGCTTCCAGATGTGGTTTTAAGGTTTGCTACTGTGCCATTCAGGTTTTTCTTGAATTCCGGATCCATTATATCATTGACAGAACTTATGACTGAATCCAGAACAGAGATTAGTTCTGACACCCGGTCTTTCACGGGCATTAATTCAGTCTCCAGCTTGGAAAGTAACCCGACGGAAAGCCTGCCCGGAATAGTATCCCCATATTCATAAAAGCCTGGTCCGTTACCATAAACGAACTGTACTTTCATTCCTGCAATAATTGATACCGGAACTATTTCAGCCACTGTATTCACAGGAAGCCTGAAGTCCCTGTTGACAGAGAACACCACCAAAAGCCGCCCTGTCTCAGCATCAACAAAGTCAATCGATTGTACAACGCCCACCTTGTATCCGTTTATCTCAACAGGACTCGATTCTGCCAGACCTCCTATCTCATCATATATGGAGTAATAATTCACTGTCTTTTTGAAAAAATCCTTACCCTTCAGAAAGTTAAAGAGCCAGATAAATACAACAATAGTAACCAGGGCAACTGCACCAACTTTGACTTCGTTTGATATTTTCATTTTTGTTGTTAGGTTTTATTTTTTCTTTTTCTCATCCAATGCCTGCTGCAAAGGTAACACTTCGCTGTCTTTTACCGCTATCACAAAGGCACCGGGAAAAATTGATTCAATATCTCTCCGGTGCTTAACTGCATCATCATAATCACTGAAAGACCCTGTTACATATCTGTAACGATTATGGGAAGGAATCTCATGTATGTCAGTGATCCCATTAAAATTTTCAGGCTTTATTTCTTTCCTGGATGAAGCTGAAGCTACCTGCACCATGAAGATAATTTCCCCTTTTAATGGAACAGCCGTCACAGTGTTTTTTTCTTCGGTTTCAGCTTCCCGGTTAGTCGAGATCCCGCTCATCCGGTCTATTTCATTTACATAATCCCTGCAAGCCCTGTAGATGGCTGAAGCCAGATAATCCTGGCCCTGGGCAGAATTCAGATACTTTTCCTCCTCTGGATTAGTCATGAAACCTGTTTCTATCAGGACGCTTGGCATTGTATTTTTATAAAGTACCAGGAACCGTTCCTGTTTCACCCCCCTGTCTTTTCTTTTCGCCTTTTCAATTAATTGAGACTGGATCTTTGAAGCAAGATCAATACTCTGTTTCTTGAAAACATTCTGCATAAGGGTGAAAATGATGTAAGACTCCGGCGATTTTGGATCAAATCCTTCATATCGTGTCGTATAATCATCTTCCAGAAGGATAACTTCGTTTTCCTTCATTGCCACTTCAAGGTTTTCTTCACTGCCTGAAATACCCATTACGTAAGTCTCTGCTCCTGAAATACTGCTGTACTTTGCCCAATTGGCATGAATTGAAATGAAAAGATCAGCTTTGTTCTTTATTGCAAATACAGGACGATCGTACAGATTCAAGGTTGAATCATTCCTTCTTGTATAGATAACCTTAACATTTTCAAGATTCTCTTCGATATACTTTCCTGTTCTTAAAGCTATTGCCAGATTAATATCCTTCTCTTTACTGAACCTGCCCAGGGCTCCGGGATCCCTTCCTCCATGACCGGCGTCAATTACTATGATCCATTTTCCTTCATTCTTAGGAACGGGCAATGGTCTTGCAGGTGCAGTAATTGAAATAAGTACAAGGGTAAAAAGAAGATATGTAGCATATATATTAATGGTATGAAGTTTGCCGTTTTTAATATTTATACGCATCCTAAGTTCATGTTTTTTTAATAGTTTTGCCGCTGACATCATGAAGTCACACAAAAACTATACAAAAATAGTATTTAAGTTGTATTTTTTTAATTTAAAGCGGTTAGTTATCGTGCTCCTCGTGATGGTCCGGTCAGTCTCACTATTGTCACAGAACGATCAGCTTATTCAAAATCCGCCTCAGACCGCCAGAGATTCGGTAGTTACAGATACAATAAGGGGACTTAAACGTATATCTTCTGATGCCCTGGCAAAACAGGTGACCTATACTTCAGCCGGATATATCAAGAACGATGTGATAAATAAGAAAGCCACCATAGTTAATCAGGCTGTTGTTAATTATGACAATATTAAAATCACTGCCGATTCAATTGAGTTTGACATGGAGACAAGCGAAGTGTTTGCTGTAGGCCTTCCGGATTCAACCGGGAAAGTCAGTGGTAAACCTGTTCTCGAAGTAGGATCGCAAAAATATGAAACAGATACCCTCAGGTATAATTTTAAAACGGGAGTTGCAGTCGTCAAAGTCATCGTTACACAGCAGGATGAAGGATTGCTCAGAAGCTCCATCGGAAAAATGCTTGATGATGGAACATCGAATATATACCGAAGCACATATTCAACATGTGATGCTGAGATCCCTCATTTCTATATAAGCCTGCCAAAAGCAAAGGTATATCCGGGGAAGAAAATAATATCAGGTCCCGGGCATCTGGTCCTTGAAGGAATACCCTTGCCACTCTATCTTCCTTTCGGATTTTTCCCGATCCAGACTAAGAGTGCGGAATCGGGAATTATAATGCCAAAGGTTCATTATGAAGAGGGCAGGGGTTACGCTCTTACGGATGGAGGTTATTATTTTGCGCTGAGCAATTATTTTGATCTGACTCTGAAGGGAAGCATTTATACAAACGGTACCTGGATGGCTACAGCCCAGACTGCATATAACAAACGCTATAAATATTCCGGAAATTTTTCATTTAGTTATGCTAAAAACATTTCAGGACACAAAGGGCTGGCGGATTATAAAGCTTTTACAAACTACAGCCTGGGATGGAACTTCAATCAGGATTCAAAGGCAAGGCCTGGATCACGATTCAACGCTAGCGTGGATATGAGTTCATCAGGATTTGACAGGAATAATAGTTACGAAATAGAAAAATTCATAACAACTACAAAGCAATCAAGCATCAGCTATTCAAAAAGTTGGACAGGTACTCCTTTCAACCTTTCGATGAGTATGAACCATAGTCAGAATACCAAGACGGATATAGTAAATCTTAATCTGCCTAAAGTGAGTTTCAGTGCATCAAGAATATATCCTTTCAGGGGAGTCGGCAAGGCCGGATCGGGGAAATGGTATAAGGACCTGCAGTTACAATATACAGCAGAACTTGATAACAGGATCGTCACCCGAAATGACTTGTTGTTCACATCTAAGGTCTGGAATAATATGCAGAATGGCTTTTCGCACAGAGTGCCATTAAGTCTTCAGTTCAGACCTTTCAATAATTTCTCAATCTCCCCGCAGGTTTCTTATGAGGGTGTTATCTATACTCAGAAAATAAATAAAACATGGGATCCTTATTTTGTCAACCCTTTAACCGGAGCTGTCAACCCAACAGTAGTTATTGATACAACAAGGGGATTTTTCTATGGACATGCCCTGAAACCATCGATAAGCACAGGGTATAACCCTCAGATCTTTGGTATATACCAGTTTACAAATCCGAATGCCAGGATCCAGGCTATTCGCCATGTAATTAAACCTTCAGTATCTTTTAGTTATATCCCTTATATCAGGCAGCTTGCAACAAAAATGTACAGGAAAGTACAGGCTGATACAACCGGAAGAACCGAAGAATATTCAATTTTCCAGGGCGGTATTTATGGAACACCTTCTTTATCTCAGAGAAACGGAGCCGTCTCTTTCAGTCTGACAAACCTGCTTGAAGCAAAAGTATTTGAACGCGGAGATACAACAGGCAAACCACAGAAAGTAAATATTATAGATAATTTCGGAATTAACACTTCATATAATATTTTTGCTGATTCTATGAATTGGAGCCCAATCTCTATGGTGATTCGCACGACCTTGTTTAAGAATATCAGTATTTCAGGGAGCAGTTCTTTTTCACTTTATGGTCTGGATAAGAATGGAAGACAAACAGGATCTTTCTATTTTTCAACTGATAAAAAGCTTATGCGTCTTACCAATGTGTCGGCAAGCATTGATTTCAGCCTTGACCGGCTCTTTGAAGGGAAGAATAAGAGGCCGGCTGCGCAGGTTCCGGCGCGGATTCCGGAGGGATCTTTTTCACAGGCCGATCAGGCAAGCGCTGCCGGTTCCTTAAGTCAGACAGCTGCCACAGATATTTATGACGATTACGGATATATGAAATTTGATGTCCCATGGTCTATGAATGTAAGTTACAGAGTTGACTATTCAAAAAGCATAAAATCAACATTGTCACAATTTCTTTCGCTCAATGGGCACGTTGCCCTGACAAAAAAAATGGATATAACATACCGTACAGGTTATGATTTCATTGCAAAAGAGATAACAACTACCCAGATATCGGTTGTTCGCGACCTTCATTGCTGGAACATGAGCTTCAGCTGGATCCCAAACGGCACAATGAAAAGCTGGGAATTCACAATCAGGGTCAAGGCAGCTGTATTGTCAGATCTTAAATACCAGAGAACTAAAGATTACCATGATAATTATTAAAATACTGATATATGAAGAGAATAATAAAAACTGCTGATGCCCCTGCAGCAATTGGTCCTTACAGTCAGGCTGTCGAGATCAATGATACCCTTTATATTTCTGGTCAGGTGGCTATTGATCCCCGCACAGGAAAGCTTGTGGAAGGTGACATCAAAGTTCAGACTCAGCAGGTGTTTAAGAATATTGATGCAATTCTTAAAACTGCAGGCTATAGTTTTGCAGAGGTTGTGAAATCGACCTGTTTCCTCACAGATATGGCTGATTTTAAAGCAATGAATGAGGTTTACGGTCAATACTATTTTGAAAATCAGCCAGCCCGTGCGGCATTCGCCGTAAAAGAGCTTCCGCTTGGCGCACTTGTCGAAATTGAGACAATTGCCGTAAAATAAAGAGGGTGACTTTATCAGACACCCTCTCATATATTTTTCAGACAATTAACCGCTTATTCGGCTTTTATCTCAAAATCGATCTCAACCTTTACTTCCCTGTGTAACTTTACAACTGCCTTATAGGTCCCGATCTCTTTGATCTGATCATCAGGCAGTGTAATGCTTTTCCGGTCTATTTCAAATCCTTTTTCCTTAAGAGCTTCCGCTAACTGAATAGTGTTTACTGAACCGAATATCTTTCCGGAAGAACTGGTTTTGGCACCGACAACAACTTTAAGTCCGGCCATTTTTTCAGCAAGCATCTGGGCCTCAGCTTTGATCTTTTCTTCCTTATGAGCTCTCTGTTTAAGATTCTCAGCATGCATTTTCTTTGCAGAAGGGGTT
This sequence comes from Bacteroidetes bacterium ADurb.Bin145, assembly GCA_002070505.1. Classification (GTDB taxonomy): domain Bacteria; phylum Bacteroidota; class Bacteroidia; order Bacteroidales; family VadinHA17; genus LD21. The sequence continues at coordinate 128,098 of MWDJ01000001.1, forward strand.
GCTGCAATTGCATACCCTTTCGGGATAAGATAATTCCAGCCATACCCGTTTTTCACATGCACCATATCATCTTTTTGTCCAAGCTTTGGAACATCCTGTAATAAAATCACATCCATTTTAATGTCCTCCTTATTTTAACAAGTCAGTTACGTATGGCAGAAGTGCAATATGTCTGGCTCTTTTTACAGCTTTTGCAACCTTCCTCTGATATTTAAGCGATGTACCGGTGATCCTTCTTGGCAGTATCTTACCCTGGTCATTCAGGAATTTTTTCAGGAATTCCGGATCCTTATAATCGATATACCTGATCTTATTCTTCTTGAAACGGCAGTATTTCTTCTTTTTAACCTCAACAGTAGGAGGTGTTAAATATCTGATTTCTGATTCATTCTGTGCCATCTCTTATTCCTCCTTTGCTTTTACTGTTTCTTTTTGTTTCCTCTTTTTCTCAGCATATTCAACTGCAAACTTTTCCATCCGGAAGGTCAGGAACCTGATGATCCTCTCATCACGACGGTATTGGACTTCCAGCTTTTCAACAAGGGTTCCTTCGCCTTTGAATTCAATAAGGTAATAAAAACCTGTCGATTTCTTCTGAATAGGATAGGCCAGTTTTTTCAGGCCCCAGTTCTCTTCATGAATGATCTCACCTTCATTCTCGGTGATGATCTTCTTGAACTTCTGTACCGCTTCCTTCATCTGATTCTCAGACAAAACGGGAGTTGCAATGAAAACGGTTTCGTAATGGTTTAACATAGTTTATCTCTTAATAATTTAATTAAATTGGCTCGCAAAAGTACAATTTTTTTCCTTTAATCAAAAAATAATCGACTGAAAATTATTACTTAATACGGTGACAATTAACCCGGAGCCGGAAAGCATGCGTAATTTTAGATCCCACTCTTTTACTGATGCCTTTTTAACTATATTTGTAAGGTTAATCAACCGGGTTGTACAAGCGGGCACATGGAGAATTTTATTGTTTCAGCAAGAAAATACCGTCCGGCCACTTTCAGTATGGTAGTGGGTCAGGATGCTATTACCAACACCCTGAAAAATGCAATTAAAGGTAACCATCTGGCTCAGGCCTACCTTTTTTGTGGTCCTCGCGGAGTTGGAAAGACCACTTGTGCGAGGATTTTTGCAAAAACAATTAACTGCTCCAATATCAGGGAAAATGGCGATCCGTGCGATGAATGTGAATCGTGCCTGTCTTTCAACACTCTGCGGTCATTTAATATCCATGAGCTTGATGCAGCATCAAACAATAAAGTTGAAGATATCCGAAGCCTCAATGATCAGATAAGGATCCCTCCACAGATAGGCAAATACAGTATTTATATAATTGATGAGGTTCATATGCTTTCTTCATCAGCATTCAATGCTTTTCTGAAAACACTGGAAGAACCTCCGGCCCATGCAATCTTCATACTGGCTACTACTGAGAAACACAAAATAATACCTACAATACTTTCACGATGCCAGATCTTCGATTTTAACCGTATTAAAATAGAGGATATCGTGAACCGCCTTATTTATGTGGCTAAGAATGAATCAGTATCAGCAGAGGAAGAAGCTCTTCATATAATAGCCCAGAAAGCTGATGGTGCACTCAGGGACGCCTTGTCAATTTTCGACCAGTTAGTTAGCCTGTGCGGAAAGAAGATTATATATAAGGATGTCATTGAGAATCTTAACGTACTGGATTATGAATACTATTTCAAAATAGTAGGCGGTGCATTGAGAAATAATCTCTCAACTCTTCTGGTAACATTTAATGAAATCCTGGAGAAAGGTTTCGACGGGCATAATTTTATATCTGGGTTGAACAGCCATCTGCGAGATCTTCTTGTCAGTAAAGACGAATCGACCTTGCGTCTGCTTGAAACAACACCTTCTGTAAGACAGAGATATGCACAACAGTCGGCCGAATGCCCTGTGAGCTTCCTTTATAAAGCTCTTGAGATAGGAAGCAATTGCGACATCACATATAAGAATAGTAAGAATCCGCGTCTTCATGTCGAACTGGCATTAATTCAGATGTGCAGGATCACTTCTGAATCAAACGGAGATCAGGAAAAAAAAAAGCCTGAAGCCGGACAGCTGAATTCAAACGACGAGGTAATACCTGTTCCCTCGAAGTCAGAAATTGTCCGCCAGACTGAAGATCAGGAGAAAAAAGCTCCGGAAAGAAATCCCCGGATTGTATCGAAACATCAGCCTCATATCGAAAAAGAAGTCAGATCTTTTTCTATCCGTGAAGTCATATCGGCCTCAGATGAACCAAAGGAAAATAGTGCACAAAAAGAAGCAAGTGTTCATAATGATATCACGGTTAATGCAGAATCAAGGGAAGATCTTACAGCAGATTCTCTCTCAGCTGCATGGCAGGATTTTATTAATGATCTGAAAGGTGAGAGCCCAAGGATTATCAGCATGTTTAAATCAGTGAAACCTGATCTGGAAGAGGATAATACAATTAAAATTCACTTAACAAACGCGGCTCAGAAAGATATCTTTATTCAGAATTATAAACAGAAGCTCTCCGGTTTCCTGCATAGCAGGTTCAAAGTAAATGAACTTGAGATTGAAACATCAGTTGACCTTTCCGAAGATAATGAAATATTATATACTGATGAGCAGAAATATAATTACCTTCAGTCAAAATATCCGGATCTGAAAGAATTCAGAAAAGCTTTTAATCTGGATATAAGTTAAAAAAAGTATTGAACCAGGACGAAACTTATTTTTAGAACATTTGTTATATTGGAGTAATATTAAAACCTACAGTTATGTTAAAGAAAAAAGTTGAAGATATCTGTAACCGGCAGATAGAAAGAGAAGGTTATTCGTCTAACCTCTATCTTGCAATGGCTTCATGGGCCGAAACTAAAGGTCTTTCAGGAGTGGCGCAGTGGTTATACGCTCAGGCTGAGGAAGAGAAACTGCACATGCTGAAGTTCATAAAGTACATTAACGAAAGAGGTGGGAAAGCTGTTATCTCATCATTTAAAAAACCTCCTGAGACTTATAAAAGTGTAGAAGATATGTTCAAAGAGGTACTCAAACATGAGCAGTTTGTCACATCAAGTATTAATGAAATAGTTGATCTTGCCCTTGCCGAGAAGGACTTTAATACCCATAATTTTCTGCAGTGGTTCGTTACCGAACAGGATGAAGAGGAAGCTTCAGCTCAGGCCATAATTGATAAGCTGAGCATAGGAGGGAAGAATAACCTCTATCAGTTCGACAGAGATATAATGAGTCTGAGGGCAAAGCCGGGGGTTACTGCAGCAACTGAATGAAAAAGTTCTTTCTTCTTTTGCTAAGCGCCTGCCTTGCCGGGAATATTTCTGCATATAATATGCGGGATCCCGGGAAGCCGACACCTTTATATTCAGTATGTTATGCTGGTAAGAAAGTTAATAGGATTTTTATACCTCCTCCGGCTCAATTCTTTAGTAAGGCAGAATCGAAAAGAGGCGCTTCTATTTCTGTCAGTTATATTGATTTCCCTGACGCTCCGAAAGCTGCTTTTAACCATGCAGTGTCTATTCTTGAATCAATATTACCCGCAGGTACCTTAATAAGGATTAAAGCAACATGGGCAAATCTCACAAATGAGTCAGTTCTGGCAAACTCCTTTGCAAGCTCTTTCCTGGCGGGTTGGGGTATTGACGCACTTTATCCGTATGCCTATTATCCTGTGGCTCTTGGTGAAAAAATAGCCGGGAAAGATTATAACGGAGATGCTAAAGCTGATATTGAGCTGACTTTCAACAGTTCTGCTGCCTGGTATTACGGTACAGATGGAACTACTCCCGTTTCGAAATACGACATGGTTACAGTAGTCTTGCATGAGCTGATACATGGGCTTGGTTTTGTTGACAGTATGACAAAAGGAAAATGGACCGGTTCCTACGGTCTGAATTCAATACCTCTGATATACGATACATTCGTTGAAAGTCTGGATGGGAAGAAACTCACAGATACAACTTACTTCTTGAATCCTTCACCTGCATTAAACCAGCAGTTTACAAGCAGAGAGTTGTACTTTAACAGTCCATTACTGAGTTACTATACATCAGGAAAACGGGCCAAACTCTATGCACCGGCAATTTTTGATCCCGGTTCAAGTATTGCACATCTTGACGAAAAGGAAACTCTTAAAATTGATCAGCTCATGACTCCCTTCATTGACCTCGGGGAAGCCATTCATGATCCGGGTAAATTAATAATGTCGATGCTCGGCGACATGGGTTGGATCAACACCAGGATTGTTCATGAAGAGATTAATGATACCGAAGAAGATCTTTCACAAATAACAATTTCAGCTGAAATAAGGTCAGATACTATCTATAAGCACGACAGGGTGGCCCTTGTCTATGCTTTTAACGGTTATGAAAATCCGGCACTTAGAGATACAGTTTTTCTTTCTTCACAATCCGGGGATAATTATTCAACCACGCTTGCAATACCTTACTACGGAAGCAGATTCGACTATTATCTCTTTACAGAGGATTATTTTTCCAGAATATACAGGCTGCCTTCATATATCGAAAAATTCCATTATTCAACCTACATCGGCGTCGATACAGTAAAACCGGTAATTACCTACTCACCTCAGAAATATTACTTCGAGACGATCGATTCAATATTCTTTGACTTAAGTGTTTCTGACAATATCGGAGTTGACACAGTTTATGTTCAGTACAGGATTAATCAGGGTGAAACCTACTCACTAGGCCTAAAATCCAATGGAAAGGACAAATACAGTAACGTTATTAACACTGAATCATTTGCCTTAAGAGGAGGAGATACATTTAATTACAGGATAATAGCCATTGATAAAGCCAAGGTTCCCAATACTAAGGTATTCCCAAGTGATGGAGAATTCTTTACTGCATCGATCGAGAATATTAATAATGCACAAACTTCTTACACGACCAGCTTCCTTAATGCTTCCTCGGATTTCTTCTTTGACGGAATGCAAATATTGAAGCCCAAAGGATTCACCAATTTTGGAATTCATACACCGCATCCTTATGAAAGCCCTGAAGAAACAGGAGACAGCATTGGTTACACAGCTATGCTGAGGACCCCAATAATTTATGACGACCAGGGAATGATAATTAGCTTTAAGGAGCTTGTGCTTGTTGAACCGGGTGAAGATGGTTATGACTTCTGGTCATCAAATTTCTATGATTATGTAATTGTTGAAGGTTCAAAGGATTATGGCAAAACCTGGTTCCCGCTGGTTGACGGTTACGACAGCAGAATAAATAACTCCTGGTTAGAAGCATATAACAGTTCTGTTGATGGAGATAATTCCACATATGTCGGTACCGGATCAATGATGACTATGCATTATATATTCCCAAAAGTGGCATCCTATATATCCAATGGTGATCCGATGATGATCCGTTTCAGATTATTCTCTGATCCTTATGCACATGGATGGGGTTGGGTAATCGAAGATTTCCATATTGGACCGGTCATTGACGCAGTGGAGGAGATAGAATATCAGACTCCGGTTATTTATCCTAATCCCGGCTCAGGTCACATAACTATTAATCAGTCAGGAGGCGCAGACATGAAACCTTTTAAATACAGTATCTTCAATTCGGTCGGATCTCTGGTAAAGGAAGATATCTCCGAAGGCGGCAACGAAATCAAAATTGATATATCAGATTGTCCCACAGGGCTGTATCTTATTGTTCTGCACCGTTATAACGGCATCAGGACTTTAAAGTATATCCTGACAAGGTAATTTATCTGACTGTTTTGATGTGTGCATTCAGTATTATGAATGCGGAGGTGTCATGAAATATTCACTGAAGCTTTCTTTTTTGCGTGCTGTTCTTTTAGGCACTATTTATCTGAAAAATAAACTAATTTTGCGTTTTATTTCAGGAAAATAAGATAATAAACGATGAGCGTTATTAATAAAGTTCTTGGTCTGTTCCTTGGTAACAAATATGAGAGGGACATGAAGGAAATAAATCCTTATGTCGAAAAGGTTCATGCTGAATTTCGAAAACTAACAGATCTGACTAATGATGAACTGAGAGACAGAACCCTGGAGTTGAAAAAAGAGCTCCATAACCGTATCGAGGAAGATGAGAACCAAATAAGATCTCTTAAGGAGAAAGCTGAATCTGAAGAGGATGTATACAGGAAAGAGGAGATATATACTGAGATAGATAAGATCGAGAAGAGCATAGACTCAAAGCTTGAAACTATTCTTGATGAATTATTACCGGTTGCTTTTGCTATTGTGAAAGAGACTGCGAGGCGCTTTAAGGAAAATGATGAACTTGTTGTAACCGCCCGTCAATATGATAAGGATCTGGCGGCTAAAAGGGAAAGCATAACTGTAAAAGGCGATAAGGCATACTGGAAAAACAGGTGGATTGCCGGTGGTAATGAAATCATCTGGGATATGGTCCATTACGATGTTCAGCTTTTCGGAGGTGTAGCGCTGCATAAAGGGAAAATAGCAGAGATGGCAACCGGTGAAGGAAAAACTGTAGTTGCTACTCTGCCCGTCTTCCTCAATGCCCTTGCCGGAAGAGGCGTTCACATTGTTACAGTTAATGACTACCTCTCAAAAAGAGACTCCGAGTGGATGGGGCCTATATATGAATTTCACGGCCTTACTGTTGATTGTATTGATAAACACCAGCCAAATTCGGCAGACAGACGAAAGGCATATTATGCTGACATAACCTTCGGGACCAATAATGAGTTCGGATTTGATTACCTGAGAGATAATATGGCAATAAATCCGGAAGACCTTGTGCAGCGCAAGCATCATTATGCTATAGTTGATGAGGTTGATTCCGTTCTGATAGATGATGCCAGAACACCCTTGATCATTTCCGGTCCTACACCAAAAAGCGATACCCAGCAGTTTGATGAACTTAAACCTAAAGTCGACAAGCTTGTAAATGCTCAGAAGAAACTTGTTACACAGGTACTTGCTGATGCCAAACGCCTTATCTCTGAGGGCAAAAACGAAGAGGGCGGCATGCTTCTCCTCAGGGCATTTAAAGGATTGCCAAAGAATAATGCACTCATAAAATATCTTAGCGAAGAAGGCAATAAAACACTCTTGCAGAAAACTGAGAATTTTTACATGCAGAATAACAGCAAGGAGATGCCGAAAGTGACGGATGAACTTTATTTCGTCATTGATGAGAAGGCTAATTCAATAGAACTTACCGAAAAAGGCCTTGATCTTATCTCAACATCCGTGGAAGATGCAAGTTTCTTCATACTGCCTGATGTTGGTTCCAAGATAGCCGACCTGGAAAAATCAGGCAAAACCGAAAAGGAGAAAATTAAACTTAAGGATGAACTTCTGGCTGATTATTCTGTTAAATCAGAACGTGTCCATACAATGACCCAGCTGTTAAAGGCATGGACCCTTTTTGACAGGGATGTGGAATATGTTGTGATGGATAATAAGGTGAAGATAGTTGATGAGCAGACGGGACGTATTCTTGAAGGGAGAAGATATTCCGACGGACTTCATCAGGCTATTGAAGCAAAGGAGAACGTCAAAGTTGAGGCTGCTACACAAACCTATGCAACAATAACTCTCCAGAATTATTTCAGGATGTACCACAAGCTTGCCGGTATGACAGGGACCGCTGAAACGGAAGCAGGTGAGTTATGGAATATCTACAAACTTGATGTTGTTGTCATACCTACAAATAAACCTGTTATCAGAGATGACAGAGAAGATATCATCTATAAGACCAAGAGAGAAAAATATAATGCAGTAATAAATGAGATAGTTGATTTGAATCGTAAGGGAAGACCAGTGCTCGTTGGTACTACGTCTGTGGAGATTTCCGAGCTTCTGAGCAGAATGCTCAAAATGAAAGGTCTTAAGCATAACGTTCTCAATGCCAAACTGCACCAGAGGGAAGCAGAGATAGTAGCTGAAGCCGGTAAATCAGGGACAATAACGATTGCTACAAATATGGCCGGCCGTGGCACTGATATAAAGCTTACTGAAGAGGTCAGAAAAGCAGGTGGACTTGCTATTATCGGAACCGAAAGGCATGAATCACGAAGAGTCGACAGACAGTTACGCGGACGATCAGGCAGACAGGGCGATCCCGGCTCCTCACAGTTCTTTGTATCCCTCGAGGATGAGCTGATGAGACTCTTCGGGTCAGAAAGAATTGCGGGAATAATGGACCGCCTGGGACTGAAAGAGGGGGAAATGATCCAGCACCCGATGATCACAAAATCAATCGAGAGAGCCCAGAAAAAAGTTGAGGAGAATAACTTCGGAATACGTAAGAGACTTCTCGAGTATGACGACGTGATGAATTCACAAAGGGAAGTTATTTACAAGAAAAGACGGCACGCTCTTCTCGGAGAACGGCTGAGTGTCGACATTGCAAACTCAATGTATGATGTGATAACATCAATGGTGGGATCATATCATAAGGCAGGTGATTTCGAAAACTTTGATTTTGACCTGATACGGTCGTTTTCAATGGATTCCCCCGTTCCTTCAGAGAAATTTCTCAAGAGTACTTCTGATGAGGTCGTTGAGGCAGTATATTCCAAAGTCCTGGAAACATATAAAAGAAAAGTGGAGAGCATTTCACAACAGGCATATCCCGTCCTTAAGGATGTATATGAGAGAATGTCACACGCTTATGATAATGTGGTAGTCCCAATCTCTGATGGTGTTAAAGTGTTCCAGGTTGTAACAAATCTCAAAGCGACTGCCGAATCAGAGGGAAAAGAACTTGCCCGATCCTATGAAAAAACGGTTGTCCTGGCAACTATCGATGATGCATGGAAAGAACATCTTCGTGAAATGGATGAACTGAAGCAATCGGTACAGAATGCCACATACGAACAGAAGGATCCTCTTCTTATATATAAGTTTGAATCATACGAGTTGTTCCAGAACATGATCAACAAGATAAATAAGGATGTTGTCAGTACCTTGATGAAAGGTTACATCCCCATCCAGGATCCGGATCAGGTAAAAGAAGCCCAGCGGCGAAGGCAGGTGGAAAACCTCAGAACTTCAAGGACAGATACTATCCAATCAGGTCCCGGTGCTGCAGGTCCTGACAAGGACAGGAAGACCGAACCAGTTCGTGTTGATAAGAAAGTCGGAAGGAATGATCCCTGTCCTTGCGGCAGCGGTAAAAAATACAAGCATTGCCATGGGGCACAAAAGGCTGCCGGGGATCAGCAGTCCAGACCAAATGCCTGATTAATTGTTATTTGAGTTCTTCAACTACTTTCTGGATCCGTGAGAGGACAGTCTTGTTAACGGGAACAAGCGGAAGTCGCAAATTATTCTGACATAAACCAATTGCACTGAGGAATGCCTTGATTCCGGCCGGATTACCGTCAGCAAACAGCAATTCTATAGATTCCATGAATTTGAAATGAATTTCACGGGCTGCCTTGAAATTATTCTTCAGCGCAGTGTTCACCATTTCACTGCATTCAGCCGGATATGCATTGGCAAGGACAGAGATCACTCCTGAACCACCTGCAGCAATTATAGGCAGTGTAAGCATATCATCACCGGAGATCACCAGGAAGTTTTCCGGTTTACCTTTTATTATTCTCATTATCTGAGCCAGATCTCCGGATGCTTCCTTGACACCTACAATATTTTCACATTCATTGGCTAATTCTATACAGGTTTCAGAAGAAATGTTACTGCATGTTCTTCCGGGTACATTATAGATTATTACAGGGAGCGGACTGCAGGTTGCTATGGCTTTGAAATGCTGTAAAAGGCCTCGTTGGTTCGGCTTGTTGTAATAAGGAGCTACCGACAGAATACCATCTGCTCCATCAAGATCCATCTCTCTTATGCAGTTGATTATCTCCTGAGTATTATTACCTCCGATACCTACGACAACAGGAATTCTTTTATCAACTGCTTCAATAACATAAGATAACAGAGCCTGCTTCTCATCCTTTGTAAGAGTCGACGCTTCACCTGTCGTACCCATGGCGATTATGTAATTGACCCCTCCTTTAATGACATGATTTACAATACGGCCTAAAGCCGAAAAATCAATGCTGGAATCATTCTTGAAAGGTGTGACTATTGCTACACCTGTGCCTTTGAACCTTTTCATATTTATTATTTATCAACCTTGTAAGGATCCGGATTTAATCATTTCCAGATAGTGTATTACTTCGTCAAGATATTTCTCAACCTGATAGGGCTTCTTCAATTCTATCATAAGATCGTAAACTGAACTGTTGTTTACTGAATCATATATTCCTACTTTAAAACTGGAAACCGATAATGATGTAATGTAATATAAGGGGAAGATCTTCTCGAAATTAATATCTATAAGGACATCAAATCTTGTCTTAATGAAGTAATCGGCCTCAGTAGATACAGGTGTATATAACAGATTCAGCTCATTTTTTCTGATACACGACAGATATCTTAGTGCAGTGTACTGGTCGGGAAGTTCTTTGCCCGGATAGTATCCAATGATCTTTACTTCAATGTTCCTTTCTTCATGCATTTTCTGATGGAAGCGCGACAAAAAGCCAAATTCCTTTGTCTTTGATGCATCCCATACAATACCTATATTTTTAACCTGGCTGATCTCTGAATAATATGTTTTTCTCCTGGCTTTTTCCATCTTCTTAGCCAGAAATGAATTTCCTATTTTCAGTCTCGTATTTTCAAAAAATTCCATTTTGCAAACCTAATTGTTTTTTGCTTACATCATTAAATCATCGCTATTATTCTTCACCAATTAATTTCAGGAACTCGCTTTCACTCATAAGAGGTATCCCTGCTTCTTCGGCTTTTAATCTTTTTGAAGGTCCCATATTCTCTCCTGCAAGTATAAACGATGTATTTCCTGATAATGCTGATACATTCCTTCCGCCGTTTTTTTCGATTAAGTATTTGTATTCTTCGCGGGAGTGTTTAGTGAAAACGCCGGATATAAGGATCGATTTCCCCTTTAGTTTGTCTCCGGTGATATCTGTCTTCTTATCTCCCGAGAAATTTATTCCGAAGGATCTGAGCCTGTTGATGATTAATATGTTATCCGGATCAGAAAAGAAGGCAACAATGCTTGAAGCTATTTTTGGTCCGATCTCTCTTATGCTTTTAAGTTGTTCATTATCAGCTTTCATTAGATCGTCTATTGACGAAAAACGGGATGCAATTGTTTTAGCGACAGTCTCACCGACATGCCTTATTCCCAGGGCAAACAGAACCCGGTGGTAGGGTGTTTCAAGAGACGCTCTGATGCTTCTTATTATATTACCAGCCGATTTTTCCCCCAACCGCTCCAGCGGCACAAGTTGTTCTGCTTTGAGCTCATAGAGATCGGCGTAATTCCTTATAAGTCCTTTACTGAACAGGAGGTCAATGGTTTCTTCACCAAGGCCATCGATATCCATTGCCTTTCTGCTTATGAAATGTTCTATTCTGCCCTTCAACTGAGGCGGACAATGGAGATAATTCGGGCAGAAATGATTTGCTTCTCCTTCGTTTCTAACAAGGGGGGTCCCACATTCCGGACACGTATTAATAAATACTACCGGTTTGCTCCCCTTTGCTCTTGATGAATGATCAACGCCGACTATCTTTGGTATGATCTCACCGCCTTTTTCCACATAAACCATATCATCAAGGTGAAGATCAAGAAGATTTATCTGATCGGCATTATGGAGGGTAGCTCTTTTCACTGTCGATCCGGCCAGTAAAACAGGTTCGAGATTTGCTACAGGAGTTACATTACCTGTCCGGCCAACCTGAAACGAAACTGATAATAATCTTGTTGTAACCTGTTCTGCTTTATACTTATATGCAATTGCCCAGCGTGGAGATTTTGCGGTATAGCCAAGCTCTGACTGCAGAGTGAGTGAATTCACCTTGATTACCACTCCGTCAATTTCAAAAGGAAGCTTTTTACGCTCAGATTCCCAGTAATTTATGAAAGAAATGACCTCTTCAATGTTTTTACAAAGCTTAATACTGTCAGAAACCCTGAATCCCCACCGTGCAGCTTCCATAAGGTTATCATAATGAGTGTCGTGGGGGAGGTTCTCTGATAGTAAAAAATAGAACTGGCAGTCAAGATGCCGTGAAGCAACAATTCTTGAGTCAAGCAGCTTCAAAGTGCCGGAAGCAGCATTCCGGGGATTGGCAAATGGTGTAAGCCCATCTTTATTTCTTTCTTCATTAAGCCTTTCGAAAACCTCTATCGGCATAAGAATTTCTCCCCTCATAACAAATTCTTCCGGGATGCCTTTAACTGTTATCTTATGGGGAATACTCTTTATGGTCTTGATATTCAGTGTTACATCATCACCTCTGGTGCCGTCACCCCGGGTCAGCGCCCTGTAAAGCAATCCATTTCTGTAGGTTATGCTTATTGATGCACCATCAAATTTAAGCTCACATACATATTCGGCCGCTGCATGATTGGCCTTTTCAACCCGGGTGTTAAATTCCCTTAATTCATCTTCATTATAAGTATTACCAAGCGATAGCATTGGGTATTGGTGCTCATACTGCCTGAATTCGGTCGTAATATCACTGCCTACTCTTTTTGTCGGAGAATCATCGGTTACAAGTTCAGGGAATTTCTTTTCAAGGGTCTCAAGTTCATTCAACAGAAGATCATACTCGAAATCCGAGATGACCGGATTGTTAAGAACATAATAGTTATGATTGTGTTCTTCAATCTCCTGCCTGAGTTTTTCAATACGTATTTTTGCTTCTGAATGTTTCATGCTGGTCTTATTGTGCCTGTCAGCTCCATACACCATCAATACTCTTCCCGCATTTGTTGCATTTCCCGCCGGTCAGATTATTCGATGTAACTGTGAATCCCTGTCTTGACACGACAATTGTTCCGCATGACGGGCACCTGGTGTCAGCCATCTCATTTCCAGGGACATTCCCGATATATACATATTTTATTCCTTCACCGGAAGCAATTTTAGCGGCATTCCTTAAGATATCAACGGGAGTCGGAGGAAGCTGCTCAAGTTTGTAAGTCGGATAGAATCTGCTGAAATGAAGGGGTGTTTCTTTAAAACCATTCTCACCTAACCATTTACACATTCTTCCTATTTCATCAGTTTTATCGGTCCACCTGGGAATGATTAGATGTGTTATCTCCAGCCATACACCTGAGTCTCTGTAAATCTTTAGAGAATCAAGTACCGGTTGGAGCTTGCCTCCTGATAATTTAAGATATGTACTGTCATTGAATGATTTCAGGTCGATATTGGCTGCATCGATGACACTGCACCATTTTTTAAGAGGTTCAGCGTTGATATATCCGTTTGACTTAACAATGTTCTTAACTCCTGATTTTCTTGCTATTAAAGAAGTCTCATAAACATATTCATAAAAGGATATTGGCTCGGAATAGGTATAGGCAATAGACCGGCATTTATTTTTTACAGATTCATTTACAACCTTTTCAGGCATCAGATCATAATTTCTTGTCTTGTCGGGGCTTGATTGGGAGATAGTCCAGTTTTGGCAGTTCAGACAGGCAAGATTACATCCGGCAGTCGCAATTGAATATGCCCGGGTACCCGGAAAGAAATGATAAAGGGGTTTTTTCTCTACAGGATCAATATTGGCTGAACAAGGATTACCAAAAGCCATCGTAAATAACCTTGAGCCCTTGACCTTCCTGTTGTTGCATTGACTTATTTCACCTTCTTTAAGGACACACTCATTGGGACATATCCTGCACATAATACCTCGCGGAGTCTCTTCCTGAAATAATGCTTCTTTCAGCTTAACAGACTCATCTTCAGAATAGAAGGCATTCAATGAACAGGGATACGGAAAAGCTGCAAGACCGGCCGAGAAAGCCAGGCACTTCTTAAGAAATGAACGTTTACTTTGATCAAAATCATTTTCTCCCATCGGACCAACTTCTTAAAGATCATTTTATCCCTGCAGTTTTCCAAAAATAATCCCTGCAAAAATAAGCATTGCAAGCGATATTATTGAGATCGTTAAACCAAAAGCAGGTACCATCACAATTGAAATAAGTATAAAACCTGATGCAGATCCTATGAGATCAGCACTGTATATTGAACCTGAAGCTGAATCTGATTTTTGTCGAAGAGTTAATTCATTGAATATATGTCCTGTAAGGTAAGCAGGTGGAACTGTGATAATCGAAATAAGCATAACCGGAATAAAGATTCCCCTGATTTGAAGAATAAAACTGAATGATATAGCAGTTAAAATATAAAATAAAAGAAGACCAAACGATTTTAACCTCAGGGACAGGGATTGTAAAAAAGACAGATGCGTTCCGGCTCCAAGAGCAAGACCCGACATCAGCGAAGCGAGAACCAGCCCGGTAAGCTGGTACATATTACCTGCAGCCAGCTGGAGTAGGAGAAGTATAATTATCTCAAATCCTGCAAGCGCAGAAGCGCTGAAATACATTATCAGGTTATTCCTTTTAACAGATATCACCGGTAGTGCGAAGAGCAGTAATATTAATGCAATGGCAGTGCCCTTCTCACTTAGATCCCTGCTGAAACTCAATGACTGGAAATGAAAACAGGCTATCGGAAAAGCGATACGGTTCTTTCTTATATTATGATCGATTGTTGAAAGAATTTCATCAGATCTTTTCTTTATAAGATCATCATCAAGGTAATCAGGGCCGACATAAGTATTCCTGATGCCCTTTTCCTCAGTCAGAAAGCAAATGTTCGAAGAAACATCATTATCAGAGGCGATGAAATATAGTTTGTTACCTGCAACAGGTATTACATGCCTGAATACTTCCGACATGCTGTTGAATATTGAAGAATACAGATTAACGGATTCCTGATTCAGATAACTGTCAGCAGAACCAGGTGAACACATAAAAACACCCTCAGGTGTAAGCTTTTTTTTCAGGAGTTTAAAAAACTCAAGGGTATAATAACGATTAAGCGACAGAGTTGACGGAGGTGGAAGTAAGAGGATAGCTACATCGAACTGTCCGCTACTTTTCTTAATATATGTAAATGCATCCCTATTCTCAATTATCAGCCGTTTATCAAGGACTGAATCTTTCCTTATCAGGGTACTGACAAGCATAGGATCCTGTTCTATGAAATGTATTTCTTTCAATGGGTATTTAAGCAGTTCCTTTAGCCGTGATTGAAGAAATCCTGAGATCAGCAGTACTTTATCAGGTTTCTCTTTCTGAAGCATTGCATAATGAATGTCTTCTTCACGTTCCGTAACATCGTCATTATACGAAAGCAGTCTCTGATTATAATAGACGCTCTTTTCTCCGGAATATTCACCTTCAGTAATATTCCCATAGGGAGAATCCTTTGTTTCCTGAACTTCAATCCCTGGTAAGAGCAGCTGTCTGAAGAACTGATCCGGATCAGAAAATATTACAATACCGGCAATAGTAATGAACAGTATTTTCAGGGAGAATTTTATCCTGGCATTCTTCGTAAAAAAAGTCAGGATCACAAACGAAAGGTTCAGAAGGATAATAAGGAGCAATAGCTTGTATGTATTTATGAGTCCTGAGGTAAGCACCGACAGCAGGAGGCCGGCAATAATTCCGCCTGTTGTTTCTACAGAAAAAGATTTGCCGGGATTCAATCCCTTAGCTGCTTTCGCAGCTGACAGCAGCTTAACAAATGTGAATCCTGAAGTGATGCAGAAGGGGATAAGCAGGAGGATTGTAAATATTATACTAGTTAAAAGCGAGGGTGTCTCTCCGGTCTCCAGGAATAACCGTGATAATAGGATCATCATCAGTAAGGAGATCAGCGGGGTAATGGAAAACATGAAATTGATCCGCTTTATATCGTTTATTTCCGACCTGACTGCAAAAAGAGCTCCCAAGGCTGATGCAATGAGCCAGGAAGCAAGAAAGACCCCAGTGATAAGCTCGTAACCTCCTGAAATATTAAGTAACTCCCTGATTAACAGGATCTGCACGGATGTGCTTATAAAACCTATAACAAATAAGTTGGGGATTATCACGGAAGGGTCCGTTATAGGAATACTGACGGATGCTTCAGAACTTTTTGACCCTGAAAAGAGCTCTCTATAGTAGGAGAGATGCCACAGGAAATGAAATATACCGGTTACACCCAGGCAGATCCCTGTTTCAACATGCCATTTCAGAATTGAATCTATGAACTGTATATTCCACTTGTAATTGATCTGAAGAGCAGTGAAAATCCCGGCAAGAGCAGTGAACAGGAAAGATACTGCCAGCACGCTGTTCCATATCTTCCTGTGAAGGCTTCTTGAATAGATTCCTGTTTTGCAGAAAAGCCAGCTTAAAAGGTAAAGGAGTGAAACAGTTATAACTGTTCCGCTAACATGGTACATAACTACTTTCCGTTTTCTTCAAGAACCAGTCCTTCATATATATAAAGTTCTGCATTTTTCCAGCCATCCCATCCTATGCCGGCTTTATCTCTCGAAGTATAACCAAGAAACTCTTCCACGGTCCAGTTGTTTTCGATTGCAACCTGTGGCAGCATGGTCCCGGTGCGGAAATCCTTCTTAATGTAGATACCATGTTTCCCCAGTATTATTTCATTTATATTTTTAATCCTTTTCATTGGTCCCAGGACAGTTATTTCGACATCGGTCTTTTCGTATTCCGCTTTTGTAAGAGGTGAAAAACGTGGATCTTCAAAGGCAGATGAGAGGGCAGACTGTTTTATTACTTCATAAAGAGGATCCTCTGACAGGAAACGGCCTATACAGCCTCGTAAATTTCCGTTGATCTTAAGTGTCACGAAGGCACCATATTTGTTTTTCAACGCTTCAGGCATCCTGCTTTCATCAAGAGTGATCCGTTTCTTCTCATACAGCATTGTATGTATGCTGTTCCTTGCAATTGAGAACATCAGGTCTTTTTCTTCCTTTGTAAATCTGAACTCCCCGGAATTCAATTCTCCTCCGGCGGTTCTTTTTGATATATCGACAAGTGATATGGCATTATAACCAACAACTTCATCTTTTGAGCCATATGGTGAATCGCCCGAGTTACAATAATCAATTCTTTTAAACTTCAGATCCGGATTATCCTGGGCAAGATAAAGTATGCAAAGTCCCGATGTCCATCCGCACATGCTTGTTAATAGTCCGGGGATCGTTTTTGCAGTGTTTTTTCTGATTGCTGCAAGAAACTTGTCAGGATCACCCGTCAAAATTCCTTCAGCAGTTCGTTTATCATTCTCAACGGCATCCTTATATGACGGATAATGTGAGAAGTCACTGCTTATTACAAATAAGTTTTCCGGAGTGAACCATGGTCTAAGAGCTTCTGCAATTTCTTTTATGATTTTAGTGTTGTCGGTGCCAATTACTATTGGAACGATTGCTGGTGTATTCGTATAATAATACTGGATCAGCGGCACCTGGACTTCCAGGTTATGATCCCTGAGATGAGCATCAACAGGGAACTGAAAGACCTTGTTTTCAGCCTTGAGTTTATCTGCTATCTCACGGTTAACCTTAGCTTTACCAAGAGGAGTTATAAAATCGCCGGTATTATAAACAGAAGCTCCCTGAAAAGAAATAACATGGCTGGAACCAATAATGAAAATATTTTTATAAGTGGTGTTTTTTGGCGTTACAGAAAAACCTGCAGCAGCAGTTTTGCCGGAGTAAACGTAGCCTGCATGGGGAACAATGATTGCCCTTACTTCAGCATTTTCCGATGTCTTCCTGCAATCATTAAAAAGCTGAGAAATGTCTTTATTAAGTGTCTCTTTATCGGCAGAGTAAAACCTGCCTGCTGCATACGGTTGTCTGTCAACGGATTTGCCCTGTGAGAATATTTCCATGATATTTAATATTGAAAACAATACAATAATTATTGTCCGCATGGTATAATACAGTTTGGAGTAATAAAGTTATACCAAAAAAACAAGATAAAGAATATTGTAAGGATTTGTTTGGGAAAAGACAATCTAAACCAGGACCATTGATTCCTTGATTATGCCACCGTTATCGTCAGTGCCATATATTTTTATTCCAAGGCTTATTGTTGGAGTGCCGACCATATCCAGGACAGGGCTTAGAGCTTCCTTGACATCCTCGGTTTCCATACTGTCGAATTCTTCTATATCGAAATAAAGATGTATAATAAGGGTGTTTTCAGGCTGCTTCATGGAACATAATGCCTTCACTATTTTTGCTATCCAGATCACTGAAGCAGTGTTGAAGTACTCAAGGTTTAGCCGGAGATTGGTGGTCTGGCGTGGTTTCTTCACATATTCCTGAACCCATTCAAGTATGCTCTCGTATAATTTTGCAGGATTCTCAGGAATAGATTTGCCGGAAAATATTAGTTCCCCTGTCAGATGGTTAAGATCTATTTGAGGAGTCTTTACTGTGGACTCAATATATACATTATTCAATTCCACCTGACAATAATATGGTTACGAAACTTTGTTATTAATCCTAAACCAAAAATATAATAACTTTTCATTTGTTTTATAATTTTCATCAAAAAGAAATCCCCAATTGTCAAAAAAAATTGTTGATTAATATATCTTGAGCCGTTTTTTCGAATAACAGGACAGGTTTTGCGCATTATTATGGAGGCCAGATATTAAAATATTATATTTGCTGCCTGTAAATATACCAAGTATGGAGGGCTTTTTAAAAGAAAGGATAAAAGAGGGTGTCAGGGCGCTCTATAACGCTGATATAGGGGATGATCTGATTCAGTTGCAGGAAACCAGAAAGGATTTCAAAGGCGACTTTACATTGATAGTTTTTCCATTGCTGCGTTTTTCAAAAAATACTCCTGAAAAGACTGGGGAAACTCTTGGTGAATACCTGAAGACATCCTGCTCTCAGATATCAGGATTTAATGTAATAAAAGGATTCCTGAATCTTGAGATATCAGAAAAATGGTGGATATCCTATTTTCGTGAATTGGCAAAGGATGAAAATCTGCTTGGTCGTTGCCGCGTATCTGACCCTGGAACTATCCTTGTCGAGTACTCTTCACCAAATACAAATAAGCCTCTTCACCTCGGACACATACGAAATAACCTGCTCGGATTTTCTCTTTTCAGGATACTTCAGGCGTGCGGACATAATGTTATAAAGACAAACATTGTGAATGACAGGGGCATACATATCTGCAAATCAATGCTGGCCTGGCAAAAATTCGGCAATGGAGAAACACCTGAGTCGTCAGGCATGAAAGGTGATCACCTGGTTGGAAAATATTACGTACTTTTTGAAAAGATGTATAAGTTCCAGGCTGAAGAGCTGATGGCAAAAGGTGTCGAACCGGGTGAAGCTAAAAACAATGCTCCGCTGATAAGGGAAGCAAGGGAAATGCTTGTTAAATGGGAATCAGGCGACAAGGAAGTTATGGATCTCTGGCACATGATGAATTCATGGGTATACGAGGGATTTGACAAAACCTATAAGGCCCTCGGAGTCGATTTTGACAAGATATATTACGAATCTGAAACATATAAGATCGGACGTGAAATTGTATTGTCTTCCCTCGAGAACAATGTTCTGTACAGAAATGAAGACAGCTCCATCTGGGTTGACCTGACCGCCGAGGGATTGGATCAGAAACTTCTGCTTCGTTCAGACGGGACAGCCGTGTATATGACTCAGGATCTTGGAACCGCTGTACTCAGGCATAAGGAATATAATTTTGATAAATGCCTGTATGTTGTTGGTAATGAACAAAATTATCATTTTCAGGTACTTAAGGCAGTTCTTAAGAAGATGGGCTATTCGTGGGCAGATGGATTATATCACTTTTCATATGGGATGGTTGAACTCCCTGAAGGTAAGATGAAGTCACGGGAAGGTACAGTTGTCGATGCCGACGACCTGATTATTGAGATGAAAGAAACTGCAAGGGAAGTATCCCTTCAGCTTGGAAAACTTTCGGATTATACCGATGAAGAAAAGGAGGAAATATTCAGGAAAATAGGACTTGGGGCTCTGAAATACTTTATCCTAAAAGTGGATCCAAGGAAAAACATGACGTTCAATCCTGCCGAATCCATTGATTTTAATGGTAATACAGGGCCATTTATACAGTATACATACGCAAGGATACTGTCAGTATTCAGAAAGGGTGAACAGATGGGTGTAAAATATGAACCATCACAACTTTCGGATCTGAAAGGAGGGGAGAAAGAAGTTGATCTCGTAAAACTCCTAAGAAGGTTTACGGATATCGTTAAGGAATCGGCACAGAGTTACAGCCCTGCTCTTGTGGCAAATTATTGTTATGACCTGGCAAAGGAATACAACCAGTTCTACCATGATTTCTCGATTCTCAGTGAAAAGGATGCCGGGATACGGAATTTCCGTCTTGCATTGTCAAAGGTTACAAGTGATATCCTGCACACCGGTATGTGGCTCCTGGGGATCGAAATGCCTGAAAGGATGTAATAAACTAAATGTATAATACGCTATAATTAAATGTTTGAGAATTTAAGTGAACGACTTGAGAAGTCTTTTAAGATACTTAAGGGACAGGGGAGGATATCTGAGATCAATATAGCAGAAACACTGAAAGAAGTCCGCAGGGCTCTGCTTGACGCTGATGTCAATTTTAAGATAGCCAAGCAGTTTACAGATAATGTCAAAGCAAAGGCCATTGGACAGGAAGTACTTAAGTCGGTCAATCCGTCACAAATGATTGTAAAAATCGTTCATGACGAGCTGGCCCAGCTGATGGGAGGAGATAAAACTGATATAAACATCAAAATCAATCCTGCCATTATACTTATAGCAGGTCTCCAGGGGTCCGGAAAAACAACATTCAGCGGTAAACTGGCCAAATGGGTAAAGGCTAAAAGAAGTAAAAGACCTTTGTTGGCTGCCTGTGACGTTTATCGTCCTGCTGCTATTGAGCAGCTGAAAATAATTGGACAGCAGGTCGAAGTCCCTGTTTATGTCGAGGAAGGTAATCTTAATCCTCTTCAGATTGCAAGGAATGCCGTGAAGGAAGCAAAAATGAACGGGAATGATGTAGTTATAATTGATACAGCTGGACGCCTTGCTGTTGATGAGGAGATGATGAAGGAGATCGCTTCAATAAAGGATGCCGTCAATCCTCATGAGATCCTGTTTGTGGTCGATTCCATGACAGGACAGGATGCTGTCAATACGGCCAGGGAATTTAATGAAAGGCTTGACTTTGATGGTGTTGTACTGACCAAACTGGATGGCGACACCCGTGGTGGGGCAGCACTTTCAATCAGGTCAGTTGTGAATAAACCAATCAAATTCGTGAGCTCCGGGGAAAAAATGGATGCCATCGATATCTTTTACCCGGTGAGAATGGCTGACAGGATATTGGGAATGGGCGACATCGTTTCTCTTGTTGAAAAAGCCCAGGAACAATACGACGTTGAAGAAGCCAGGAAGCTGCAGAAAAAGATTGCCAGGGACCAGTTCGATTTCAATGATTTTATTGCGCAGATCCAGCAAATCAAGAAAATGGGAAATGTCAAGGACCTTATGGCAATGATACCTGGAGTGGGTAAAGCCATAAAAGACCTTGATATTGACGATGATGCTTTTAAAAGCATTGAGGCTATTATAAAAAGTATGACACCCGAGGAAAGAACTAATCCGGTTGTGCTTAACGGAAGCCGGAGAAAGAGGATAGCCATGGGAAGCGGTACTACGGTGCAGGATGTAAATAAACTGCTGAAACAATTTGACGAGACGAGGAAAATGATGAAGATGATGACAAAAGGCAATAACCCTGCCAGGCTTCTAAACAGAAGATAATCAGAAATCATGTATATAGTTATTAACGGTAAAGAAATTGCTTCACTTATCAGAAAAGAAATTGCAGATGAGGTCGACCGGATTAAAAAAGAAGGGAAGAAAATACCTCATCTGGCAGCAATACTTGTCGGTAACGATCCTTCAAGCCATACTTATGTGGCAAATAAAGTAAAAGATTGTGAGGAAGTTGGTTTCCGCTCCACCCTCATCACTTATGACGCCTCAACAGCTGAAAATATCCTTCTTGAAAAGGTAGCGGAACTTAACAGCGATGATGATATCGATGGCTTCATAGTACAAATACCCCTTCCTGACCAGATTTCAGAAAACAAGATCATTGAATCGATCAATCCATTGAAGGATGTTGATGGGTTTCACCCGGTCAACATAGGGAAAATGGTAACGGGACTGCCGGGTTATCTGCCGGCGACTCCTTACGGGATCGTTGAACTGATCAAACGATATAAAATCGAGACTTCCGGAAAGAGCTGTGTCGTTATAGGGCGTAGTAACATAGTAGGAAGACCTGTAAGTATATTACTGTCCCAGAAAGGGATGGATGCCACTGTAACAGTCGTTCACAGCAGAACAAGGAACATTTCAGATATCCTGAAGGAGGCTGACATAATAATAGCTGCGCTGGGATCACCTTCGTTTGTTAAGGCTGAAATGGTAAAAGAAGGAGCTGTAGTGATAGATGTTGGCACAACAAGGATTGAAGCTCCCGGGACCAGATCGGGATGGAGACTTGCAGGTGATGTTGATTTTGTTAATGTTGCTCCAAAGTGCTCGTTTATTACTCCAGTCCCCGGAGGTGTAGGTCCTATGACACGAGTTTCGCTTCTCAGGAATACACTTGTTGCTGCTAAAAGAAAGCAGGAAACTACCGGCTGAAATTAGTGATCACTTAATACTAACTCCGGCAAAATAGAGATCATACAGGCCTTTTCCCCCGGGTCTGTTGGAGGAGAAAACAAGAAAATGATTTGAAAAATCAGCATGAGATCCAATCACAGGCCGGTATTCATCGTAATGTGTATTGATTTTAGGACCAAAATTAACAGGTGAATTCCATTTACCATTTTCAAATTTTGAGTAATAGAGATCATATCCGCCTATACCTCCCGGACGGTCCGATGCAAAAACCATTATATCCCTGCAAACCATAGGGCATTTGTCATTAGATGAATTGTTTATACTGTCAACCGGTACAGATGGTTCATAGGTGGAGTTGAACCATGTTGTCAGATTGGTCTCTGCCGGCCTTCTTTTTAAATATATGTCGAAATTTCCGCCAATATTAGTTGAAAAGTATACAGTGTCCATATTTGTATCCATGCACAGATAGGCATCATCAGCCCCCGTGTTAAGCAGCTGGACAGGGTATGGCCCGGAAATTGCAGGGAGATTTGATCCGTTAGCAGGTTGATTCTTAAAATAATAGAAATCCATATTCCCGCTTTGATTTACTGATGATAAGATCATATATTCATAGCCATCAACTGTACTTACACGCCTGTAAGGACCAAGGTCATCACCTGTTGTATTGGCAGCATCTATTAGCTTTGAAAGAAAAGCATTTTGCTCAGAACCTGTCTCTACAATGAATTCACCGGTGGTCTGATCCCAGTTAAAATGTAACTGCCCCTGTATCAGGTCGTATTGTTCACCGGTGTAGGTCCTGTTGCTTGAAATTATTGACATTATATTCCCGAATAACAGATAAGATTCAGGATCAGTCTCTTCTATTACAAGATCAATGTTGGTAATTTCAAGATCATCATATTGAGAGTTGAGATCATCAAGTATTATAGTAGAATCAGGAAATACTCCCTTCGGGAACTTTACAGGATTCTCTGTTTTTTTGCATGAAGTGATACATAAGGAGAAAAATATCACATAAAAAAGTACCTGCAGAGTTTTAACTGATGGTTTTTTCATTGTGAACAGGCATATACGTTAATTACAAAGATATTAATAAAAAATACTTAAATGAAAAACCGGGCGAATGCCCGGTCCTTCTGAGGTAGAATTTAGGTTAATTCTAGGGTATATTGGGTATAGGGTTTAAACCTAATCAATCTAGAATGTAGATGAGAATATGCCCGGGGAGGTTGCGTGCTATGTAAAAAAAATAATAATGATCTTGTATCAAATTGAATATTAGAAGTTTAAAAAAATGTTAAATTGTTGATAATTGAATATTACTCAGATCCGCCTTCTTGAAATTAATGTTATTTTTGTGTGATAAGTATGAGCAAGATGGAAGATGATAAGTTTGGATATCACTGGGAGGAGGAGATAAAGCAGGCTGTTCAGAAGTATGAGAGGATGAGAAGGAATAACGAAAAGTATTTCTTTGATGTTATTGAATTTGAGTCTATAATAGATTATTACATAGATAATAACAATTCGGTAAAAGCATTTGAGGCTGCTACACTGGCCTCCCAGCAGCATCCGAATTCAGTTTCAATTCAACTGCGAAAAGCCAGGGTACTCCTTGATAAGGGACGGGCTGTTGAGACGCTTAAAATGCTTAGGAAACTCGAGAACATCGAGCCCGGTAATCATGAAGTATATATAGTGAAAGGCACTGCACTCGGAATGCTCGGGGATATACAGGGTGCCAGAAAAATGTTTGATTTTGCCCTTACCCTCGATTCTGATGAAACAGAAAATATCCTTTTTTCAATTGTAACTGTCCTGCAGAATCTTAACTATTACGAACAAATGATCCCTTATATGCTTAAGCTTATAGAGATGGAACCTGATTTCAAAGCACACCTTTATGACCTGGCATACGCATATGAGAAGATCGAAAACTATAACTATAGCATAATTTATTATCTGAAATACCTTGAGGAAGAACCCTTCTCTGATAGCGCCTGGTATAACCTTGGTATTATTTATAACAAACTTGACCAATCTGACAAAGCCCTGGGAGCTTACGATTTTGCCCTGGCAATAAATTCACAGAATACTTTTGCCCTCTTTAACAAAGGCAATATCCTAAGTAATCTGGAACGCTATGCCGACGCTATTCCGGTATACCTGGAATATCTTGAAAATGAACCTGATAGCTTCGAGGCTATGACATATTTAGGGGAATGCTATGAAAAAATCAACGATTATGTCATGTCAAGGAAATATTATCAGGATGCAATTGACCTGGCTCCGGAATATGCCGACCCCTGGTTCGGTCTGGGCGTGATTGAACTCAATTCAGGTAATGTGGCAGATAGCCTGATCTTCTTCCGGAAAGCTGTACGACTTGATGATGAAAATCCAGAATACTGGTATCTTCTTGGTAAAGCTCATTATATTAAAAGAGAATTAAAATCTGCAATGAGCTGCTTCAGGGAAGCACTGAAAATCGATACATACTATGATGAAGCCTGGGCTGACCTTGGAAGAATAATACTTAAGGAGAATCTTGCTGTCAAGGCTATCCCGTATTTTGAACACGCTTATCAGGTAACCGGTAACATCGCAGGCATAAATTATCTTCTTGCTGCCTGTTACCTTCAGGTATCCGAGTCTGAAAAAGCCTTCAGACATCTGTCCCTGGCACTTGAATCAGGTAAGGATTATTTCAGGGAATACTCAGATCTCTTCCCTAAAGAAATTCTAACCAGAAAAATAAATAAATTGCTTAAAAATCAAGGCCTTATACTTTGATTTTTACAGAAACCTATTCTATCATGAAAAGCATTCTCCCGTTCCTGCCTGAACGTACCGGTAAACCACGTAATTCAGGACTTACAATGGTAATGGACAAAGGTCTGAGTGTGCGTGAAGCCGAAGACTTTATGTCAGTTGGAAGTGAATATACTGATTTTGTAAAACTGGGATTTGGAACATCACTTATCACTCCCGCACTGAAAGAAAAGATCAGGATTTACAAGAACGCAGGTGTGGTTCCCTATTTCGGAGGTACACTCTTTGAAGCCTTTATTATCCGCGATATGTTCAGTGAGTTTGTCAAGTACCTCGACGAATATGAGATAGAACTTGTTGAAGTATCTGATGGTTCCTTTGAAATAGAACATTCCAGAAAACTGGATTTTATAAACAGGCTGGCCAGGCGAGGATCAGTAATATCCGAAGTTGGTTCAAAAAAGAAAGAAGTGGTTTATACTCCGGAAGAATGGGTGGCAATGATGAGATCTGAGCTTGATGCCGGTTCAAAAAAAGTAATAGCTGAAGCAAGAGAATCCGGAACGACCGGAATCTATAATGAGGATGGATCTGTTAACAGCAAAATCATAAATGCTATTTCTGAAAATGTGAAACTTGAGAACGTCATATGGGAGGCCCCAATGAAATCTCAGCAGGCATGGTTCATCAAACATTTCGGTACTAATGTGAACCTTGGTAATATTCCACCTAATGAGATAATCCCTCTTGAATCACTCCGTCTTGGCCTGCGTGGTGATACTTTTTTCCAGTTCCTGCCTGATAAACTGAAAGGTAAGTGATAGTTCAGATAATCCTGACATTTTCTATATAAATGCATGCGGAAGTTCGGTCTCATAGGATATCCACTAACTCATTCCCTGTCAAAAAAGTATTTCACGGAAAAGTTCCTGAAAGAAAATATCAGCGATTGTTCCTATGATAATTATCCGGTTGATTCAATCGATTCATTCCCGGATCTGCTGATTAAGAATCCTGATATTTGCGGTCTTAACGTCACAATACCTTACAAAACGGAAATTTTGAAGTATGTAGATGTCAAAGCGCCTTATATTGATGAAATCGGGGCTGTCAATGTGTTGAAAATTAAGCGCAAAGGAAAATCACTTTCCGTTTATGGTTTTAACAGCGACATTGACGGGATAAGAGATTCAGTTTCACCGTTTCTGATCTTCGGCTTAAAAAACGCTGTTATACTCGGTACGGGAGGAGCCTCGAAAGCCGTTTCATATACACTCAGATCATTAGGATTAAAAGTAACTCTGGTATCACGGACACCCAGACCCGGGGTTATAAGTTATCAAGATATTGATAATCACCTTATTAGCGAAACTGATATCATTATCAACACTACTCCGCTGGGTATGTATCCCAGTACCGGTTCAAAACCTGATATCAGATACGATCTCCTGAATGAAAAGCATATACTTTTTGATCTTGTTTATAATCCGGAGATGACTGAATTCCTGAAAATGGGAGAGGAGAGGGGATGCAGGGTGATCACAGGTTTGAAAATGCTCTATTCTCAGGCAGAAAGGTCATGGGAGATCTGGAATTCTCCGCTATTCTGATAAATCCGGACTCGATTTTATAAATACCTCATCAGGATATTCTATATCCGTAAGGAATAATCCTTTAGCTGGAGCAGATTGTCCTGCCCGGCAACGGTCCCTTGCAAGTATTATCTCCTCAAATTCCATAAGATCAATCCTGCCCGTACCCACTTCAATCATTGTTCCTACAATTGCCCTCACCATGTTTCTCAGGAATCTGTCGGCTTTTATTGTAAAGACAAGTTTATCCCTGGATTCCTCCCAGCGTGCGAGGTATATTCTGCACAGATTGTTCTTTACGTCAGTGTGAAGTCTGCTGAAACTAGTAAAATCACTGTGTTTCATTAATATAAGACAGGCTTCATTCATCCTGTTTACATTTATATCACTATGAAAATACCAGGCTGAATCATCAGTAAAAGGATCTTTTATCCTTGAAATATAATATTCATATGTCCTTGATATCGCACTGAACCTGGCATGCGCACCAGGTAAGACTTTTATCAGCCGCGAGACAGAGATATCCTTTGGCAGTAAACCATTCAGCCTGTATAATATCTTGTTATCTGCATCAAGTTCAATAAAAGAGCAGTCAAAATGAGCACAGAACATCCTTGCATGAACACCGGCATCTGTTCTTCCGGCTCCGGTTGTATTAATTCTTTCATTCAGAATGATGCTTAGCGCATCATCAAGGACTTTCTGTATAGTGGCAGATCCTGGCTGAACCTGCCATCCATGATATAAAGTACCCTTAAAAGAGATGAATAAAAAATATCTTGCCTTCAGATTGCTCATCCTGCAAATATAGTATTAGCATGCGATTTAAAAATATCCCCTGGGCATAAGATGCCCTTTGGTGGATCCTATAAAATAATCCTGCCGTTCTGGAGAAATTCCGATCTTTAAATGTATTTTTACCATTACCTAAACAGATTGTGACATTGATCGTACTGTAGCTGAAAATATCTTCAACAATAAACCTTTAAACTATGAAAGTTGATTTAAGCTGGATAGATTATTGTATAATGATAATCTATTTCATTTTCGTGCTGGGTATTGGCTGGTTTCTCAGGAAGTATATGAAAAATGCCAATGCTTTTCTGGAAGCAGGGAGGTCTATCCCGGCATGGGTGGCCGGACTTGCTTTCATTTCAACTAACCTTGGCGCCCTTGAAGTGATGGGTATGTGTGGCTCTGGAATGAAATACGGGATGTTACAGACCCATTTCTATTGGATAGGGGCAATACCGGCTATGATATTCCTGGCACTGTTTATGATGCCTTTTTATTACGGGTCAAAGGCCAGGTCAGTGCCTGAATTTCTCAAGCTGAGGTTTGACGAGAAAACGAGGGCATTGAACGCCATCCTGTTTGCCGTGATGACAATCCTTGCATCAGGAATATCAATGTATGCCCTTGCTATTCTTATGGAGAAGGTTTTGGGCTGGGATTATAATTTAAGTCTTTGGATATCAGCACTTATAGTACTGGGATATACCTATCTTGGCGGTCTCTCATCAGCAATCTACAATGAGGTACTCCAGTTTTTTATTATAGTAATAGGTCTGCTTCCCCTGGTATTTCTGAGCCTGACTGACGTTGGGGGATGGGGAGGTTTGAAAGACGGACTCGCTCCAATTGCGCAAGCTGGTGGTTACGCTCCGGATACCTGGACAACTACCTGGAAGTACACCGCCAATATCACTCAAAATCCAATGGGTGTTGAATGGTTCGGTATCCTGTTTGGACTTGGATTTGTTCTTTCGTTCGGATACTGGTGTACAAATTTCCTGATAGTGCAGAGGGCTTTTGCCGCAGAATCGAAGATAGCTGCAAGAAGAGTTCCGCTTATCGGGGCACTGCCTAAGATGTTCATCCCATTTCTAATTATAGTACCGGGAATAATAGCTCTGGTTCTTTTCAAAGATCCTTCAAAGAATTTTGTCCTTCCTCTGGACACATCGGGGAAGCCGATTTATGACTATACAATAATTATGCTGTTAAAGCAATACCTCCCGGCGGGTGTCCTCGGGCTTGGTATTACAGCCCTGCTTGCCTCATTCATGTCAGGAATGGCCGGAAACGTTTCTGCATTCAACACAGTATGGACCTATGATATTTATCAGAGCTATATCCGTAAGAGAACGAATAATCCTGAGGCAGATGACAGGCACTATCTTAATGTAGGAAGAGTTGCAACAGTAGCAGGTGTATTGCTGAGCATAGCTTCAGCATATATCGCAAGCAAATTCGGTAATATCATGGATTTCCTGCAGACTATTTTCAGCATGATCAATGCACCTTTGTTTGCCGTTATCTTTCTTGGGATGTTCTGGAAGCGCACCACCGGGCACGCTGCTTTTACCGGCCTTCTGATCGGATTCCTTGTTGCACTGATGCATCACGGACTCACAGCTCCTGTCGGAGCGACTACTTTATTCAAAGGAGGATGGCTCGGACACATTCATACTTACCCTGTTGAAATGGCTCAGAATTTCTGGACTGCGATTATTGCATTTTCCGTGAGCACTGTCCTTACAGTAGGATTATCACTTATTACACAACAGAAAAAAACCGTTGCAGAACTTACAGGGTTGGTGTATTCCCTTACTCCTCATGAGGTCGATAAAGATATGCCATGGCACAAAAAGCCGGCAGGCCTCGCAATCATTGTTGGTGTAATCTGTATTGTTTTAAGCATTATATTCTGGTAGGAGGAAAGTAAAATGGTAGATATAAGAATTCCAATAGGACTTATGTTTTCAATACTGGGAGTGTTGATAACAATTTTTGGTGTTTTCACAGCTTCTGATAGTGAAATGTATCAGAAATCCCTCGGAGTCAATGTGAATATTATCATGGGCATTATTATGCTCATATTCGGATTGTCAATGCTGTTCTTTGCCAGAAGGAAAAAGAAATAGAAGGGAAATGATAAGCAAAAGAGGGTTTGCAAGCGATAATAATGCCGGGGTCCATCCTGAAATTCTCAGGGAACTTGCCCGGGTTAATTCCGGTCACGT
The DNA here is from genome assembly GCA_002070505.1 of Bacteroidetes bacterium ADurb.Bin145. GTDB lineage: Bacteria > Bacteroidota > Bacteroidia > Bacteroidales > VadinHA17 > LD21. Next base: position 158,163 of record MWDJ01000001.1, read on the forward strand.
TATAGGATACGGTTCAGATATATATACTGAAGAAGCAAAAAGACTTTTTAAGGAAAAGCTGGGTACTGATACCGAGACTTATTTTGTATTTACAGGAACAGCTGCAAATGTTCTAGGAATATCAGGGGTTACGCGTTCATGGAATTCGATAATCACAGCAGCTACGGCGCATCTCCAGCAGGACGAATGCGGAGCTCCTGAGAAATTTACCGGTTGCAAGGTTCTTACGGTGGATACACCTGACGGGAAGATTGATCCGGAGATGGTTGAAAAATACATGTATGGATTTGATTTTGAACATCATTCTCAGCCAGGTGTCATATCAGTTTCGCAATCTACAGAGATGGGTACAGTCTATTCGGTACAGGAGATTATCCGGCTTGCCGATTATGCTCATTCAAAAGGATTGCTTCTTCATATGGATGGAGCCAGGCTGGCAAATTCGGCTGTATCGCTTGATCTTCCCTTCAAGGCTTTTACGACCGATGCTGGGGTTGATCTTCTTTCATTCGGAGGTACAAAGAATGGGATGATGGGAGCGGAGGCTGTCTGTTTTCTGAGGAAAGGATTATCTCCTGATTTTAAATATATAAGGAAACAGGGTATGCATCTGGCTTCAAAAATGAGATTTATTGCGGCTCAATATATTGCTTATTTCCGGGATGACCTGTGGAAACGATGTGCTTCCCATGCCAATGAAATGGCAAGGATCCTTGCCGGTAGGTTAAACGAGATTAAGCAGATCAGCATAACCCAGAAAGTACAGTCAAACGGGATTTTTGTGATCATGCCGGCCCACGTTGCAGAAAAGGTAATGAAACAATATTTTTTTTATTCCTGGAATGAAAAACGTTCGGAATACAGGCTGATGACAAGCTGGGACACAACTGAAGAGGATATAAATGATTTTATCCTCGCTCTAAAAAATGCTATCGGCCGTAATTAAAAGAAGCTCTATCATATATCCCCATTGGGAGATAGGGGTATAAAAAAGGAGGGTATCGGTTTACGATACCCTCCTTATATTAAAACAAATCAGTTCTATTTGAGTGTAAAAGTAATAGGTACCATGTACCAGACAGGTACTGGTTTACCTCCCTGTTTTCCGGGTTTAAATGCCGGGAGTGTAGTTACGACCCTGACAGCTTCAGCATCAAGATCGGGATCGACTCCCTTAAGTACGCTAACCTGGCTTACAGTACCTTTCGAAGTAACACAGAATCTTACGATTACTCGACCCTGGATGTTATTTTCCTTGGCAGCTTCAGGATACTGTGTGTGTGCAGATATGTATGCAAGCAGTTCTGCATCACCGCCCGGGAACATAGGCATTTCTTCAACCACAACGAATGGTTCCGGTTCCGGTTCCTCTTCTGCTACTTCCTCTTTTACTTCTTCAATAATTTGAATTGCAGTAACATCAGCGTCAACAACTGTTTCGATAGCCTGATCTGCTGTCATAAGCTGAACAACTTCTTCCGGTTTAAGAGTATCAACAACAACCGGAGGAGCATATCTTGCCTGGGTTACGGCTTCAGTTGGAGGAGGAGGTGGTGGTGGAGGTGGAGCAACCTGTTCAGTTGGCTGATCAAGATTTTCCAATTGAATCTCAACCTGGGTTTCTTTCCTCATGGTTCTTGATCTTTCTGCTGCTTTCGCATTAATAAAAGGACCTATTACAGCAGAACATAGGATTACAAGGCCAATAAATAGAGCAATAAGCATATTACGGCTGTATCTTTTCCTCAGCTTATAGGCTCCGTATTCCTTATTTCTCAGCTCGAACACAATGTCATCGAAGGCAGGTGCTCTTAATTTTTCTTTTGCCATTTTCTTGAGGTTTACAGTTTAATTGGTCGAGGCTGTTGATGGTGTTATACCAGCAGCTTTCTCTACCATTGTATTTTCGTAAAATGCAATATCCATGATTGTATACCTGGCAATGCCACATATGTTCATTTCATCAAGGATATCAACGAAGTTGCCATAATTAGCCTTTTTATATGCTTTAATAAGAACGATAGGACCAGTGTCGTCATCAGTTTTCAATTTACTGATGGCACTTTGTACTGAGTCCCGTGGTATCTTTATCTTTCCCTCAAGGACCTGCTGTTCAAAGTCATTGATTTTTCTGAAAAGAGCCCTGTTTCTTTCGAGAAGCAAAGCACGGATACCTTCGGCGCTATAATCTGTTTCTCTTACCGGAGGCAGATTATTATATTCATCTGGGCTTACTCCACCTGTATACCAGTATATTTTATTTTCCGGTCCGAGGAGTATGTTCAGAGTACGACTTGCTATGATCTTAGGCGGTTCAGCATTCGGATCTTTGAGCTTTGGGGGAAGGATCATTTCCATAACTTTCGATTTACTCAAAGAAGTCGTAAGCATAAAGAATGTTATAAGTAACATCATAAGGTCCACCATAGGAGTCATGTCCATATGTGGAAGGAGTTTCTTGGCCCTTTTCTTTCCTCCTTTTCCACCTTTTTCCGCTTGAATTATTTCAGCCATTTCACTTTTGTATTTCGTCTAGGTTAATTTTAACTGCTTCAAGGCTGGTAACAAGATTGAACCTGTTCACATTCTTCTCCTGAAGGATATTAAGGACTTTCTGCACTGCAGGGATTTCGGTTTCAGAGTCACCTTTTATAGTGGCTCTGACATTCGGATTGACCTGGCGTGCGTATAGTATCCACATTGACAGCTGGTTATCGGCTGAATCAATTGGAATACCAGTTTCCATGTTTTTCCTTTCAGCAGAATTGGCGTTTAAAAAATCTTTCATATTCTGAATAGGAAGTCCTATTGGTGAAGGATATTTTTCAAATAACGTCAGCTCTTTATCTGTGAATTCAATGTTATAGGCTTTTCCCATCTCCTCAAGGATCTTTCTCCTGAACTTCAGTGTTGTATCAGGTCCGTTATCGACATTGAAATAAACCTTGCTATCATTTGAAATAAGAAATGTCATTGAATTAACATCAGGAATAGGTGTTTCTGATATTGAGAAGGGCATATCAACATTGGCCGGTTCAGGTGATCTCATCTGTGAAGTCAGCAGAAGGAAAATTAAGATCACCGCGAAGGTGTCAACCATCGGGGTCATGTCGATTCGGGGAGACTTTGTCGGTAATTTAATCTTTGGCATTACAGTCTGATTTAGTTATTGTGTCCAAAAGATAAATTCTTAACTAAGCATTTTTCAGGGATGCAGCAAAATTCTGTGTCAGACTAAATCCTGCTTCATCAATTTTGTAGGTATATCCGTCAATGTTTGAAGAGAAGAAGTTAAAAGCTATGATTGACAGGGTTGATCCTGTAATACCGAAAGCTGTATTAACGAGTGCTTCAGAGATACCTTGTGACAGTGCAAGTGCGTCAGGTGCTCCTGATTGAGCAAGAGCTGCGAATGCACGGATCATACCAAGAACTGTTCCGATAAGACCGATAAGCACTGATATTGATGCAAGGGTTGAGAAAATGACCATGTTCTTTGAAAGCATCGGAAGCTCAAGTGCAGTAGCTTCTTCAAATGATTTCTGAATTGAAAGTATCTTCTGGTCTTTTTCAAGTTCTTTGTCTTTCTGAAGATCACGGTAACGTGCCAGACCAGCCTTCATAACATTAGCAAGTGAGCCTTTTTGCTTGTCACAGGCTTCCAGAGCTTCTTCAATTTTATCTTCTGCAAGAAGATTCTGAAGTTTCCTGACGAATACGTTCAGTCTGCCCTTACCTTTTGCTCTTGAGAGCGTGATAAGCCTTTCAATAACGAAAATGATCAGTGAGAGCACACAGGTCATTAGAATAGGAACAATGAAACCACCTTTGTAGATAATACCAAGATAATTTCCTTCCAGGGCATGTCCAGCCGGATTACCAGCTTCAAAATTAACCGGATTACCCATAACATTGTCGAACAATAGTTTGGATACCACAAAAGCTATTAAAATAGCGCTTACTGCGAAAATATTCTGCAGTGATTCTCTGAATGAACTTCCTTGTTTACTCATTTTTATCGATTTTGTTTAGGTTTAAGATTTAACAATTCGCAAATATATATCATCAAATGTTTTTTTCCAACACAAAGGAAAATATTATTATTTTTATTAAAGATCAAAAAGGTATTCTCTATCAGATTAATGACACTTATCCTGTATGAAAACCCTATCCATTTTTTATTATTTTTTAACATAAATTTTACAGGCTGCAATTTAAAACTTTATGCAGCCTGTAAAAATTTATTCAATGTATATTTTATGACCTTAAGTTGACCTCTATTTCTCAAGCTGTATATTATACACCCTTGACTTGGTAACAGGCACCTCCTTGGCCTGGTATCCGGGGGCTGTTATAATAAGAGCTTCAGAGCTTTGAGGTATTTCGAACTTGTATTCGCCTTTTGCATTTGTCCGAGATTCAGCAGCTGTATCCTTGACCCTGACCGAGGCAAAAGCGATTGGCTGCTTTGTGGCTGAATCACTGATCACACCCTTTATCTCGTTAGGATTTATCCCTTTTCTAACCTGTGCTTCAAAATCCCTGACATAATTCAGCTGGTTCTTTGCCGAAGCATTGTTAGGATCAAGTTCCAGGATCTTATCATATGCATCCTTCGATCTTGCAAGATATGCCAGCCGTCCTTCTATTGTCTTTTCATTTCCGGCAGCCTGCAACTCGAGAACTCCAAGCCCATTGTAGGCCCTTATCTTCTGTTCCTTGTTGTTAGGATTGAGATTTATCCATCTGTTATATATTTCCTTTGCTTTGCCGTAATCGTTCTTGGATGAAAAATAGTAGCCAAGGTAGCCAAAGGCTTCACCCATCTCTGAATCATATTTCAGAGAATCGGCTTTTGCCACCTGGATAAGCTTCTCAAACTTTGGTCTGGCAATTCCGGTCTTATAATCGGGATCAAGTTTGGTATATGTCCTGGCTATCCAGAGATAAGCGGGTACATAATCAGGAGATCTTTTTATTACATCATTGAACACTGAATCAGCAGTCTTGTAATTCTCACCATTATAATATGCCCTTCCTACCTGCATCAGATCTTCAAGCTTCACATCATTCGGATCAATCATCCTGGCAAGAGTCTTGGCTGCCTTATCATAACGCCTGAAAAAGTAGTACTGTGTTGCCATTTCACTTAGAACCCCTCTGTCCTGAGGTTTCATCTGGCTAACTTTCTCGAACTCACTGAAAGCTCTGTCCAGTTCTTTATCAGCATTGCTGATGTTTGCTTTAAGTGCAGTTATTTTTGCAGTGAGATCATCAACTGCAGGTTGTATTTTAGCCTTGGCCGCAGGAGTTGTAGCAGCAGCAAGATTTCTTTTTTCCCTTGCCAGCTGGCTCTCAAGAGCAGGAAGTTCTTCAACCATCTTCGTGTAGTTCTGATTCTTCCTTACCAATATCCTTGCCATATAATGATGGTCTTTCCAGAGTATTCTTTCCTCAGGAAGAGCTTTGAACAACTCTTCCATATATCCTAATGCTTTACTGTAATCTTCACTTTTGTTCTTTGCACTCAATTCAAAGCTTGAATATCCTGCAAGACGATTCATTACAGGTCTTGATTTGTCAACAGCAAGTATCTCATCTACATTCTTGATAACCTGGTCATAATCTCCGGCATAGAATAAGGAGTTTACATATCTTGTCTGTGCCGGGATATTACCTTTGCTCAGGTCAATATACTTTTTATAATTGGTTGTTGATTGCTCATTTCTTCCGGCCCTCCAGTATAATTCACCAAGTTCCCTATATGCAGGAGCATAATTGGGATCAATGCTTATTGCTTCTTCAAATAATGGTATTGCAGCCGAAAGGTTCTTTCCCCTGACATAAATATTACCCTGCTTCATTAAGGCGGTTGGTGATTTCGGATCATAATACTGAGCCATGCTGTAATTCTTGATCGCTCCTGAACCGTCGGGAGCAAGAATGTAAATATCCCCTGCAATAAGATAGATCTCAGGATTCTTAGCATCAATTTTAAGAGCCTGTCTTATAAACGGAAGTGCAGCCGCTGTGTCTACTTCACCTTCCTTTATGAAGGATTCTGCTATTTTTGCCAGTGCAAAAGCATAATCAGGTGCCGGAGGTGTCATCTTCTTGATATTCTTGTAAGGAAGGAGGTAACTGCGTGCTTTTGTTCTCATCTCTTCGGCAGTTTTCAGATCATTGAGATAAGTTGCTACTTTAGCCAGTCCTATATAGTTGAGAGGATCATTAGGGTTTGCGGTGATTCCTTTCTGGAATGTTTCCTTAGCCAGATTCGTAAATTCTGTAAGTGAATTGGAGATGGTATCTGAATAATAATCCAGCAGATAATTTTCTCCCAGGTAAAAAAAGTATTTACTGTTTGAAGGTTCTTTCTGAATCAATTGTTTAAGCATCTCCCCGGCCTTATCATATTGCTCACTCTTTGTAAGCAATATTGCTGATTTCAGATCCTGTCCCAATGCATTGGCCGCAAATACAAATGCAAGAGCAGCTGTCAGAATAAACCTTGTTTTAAAAATCATACGTTTCATGGTTTCAATTATTTTGAGGTCAATTATACTAATTTTTATTATTTATCAATCTTTTAGTTATGAAATCTTTTCTTTTTTCTTCTGTTTATATATAATCTTCAGTTATTCTCCGGCAAATTAAGTGCTATTATTTTTTAACCTGGACTAATCTTATCGGCATTGTGGCAGGAACCAATCCTGATTTTAATACAATGGTTTGTCCTCTGTCGCTGGCCACCCATTGTATAAAACCTGAGCCCAGTCCTGTGAATGACTCCCTTGAGATAAGATATATTTCCCTCACAAATGGATATGACCTGTCGTAGATCCACCCCTGATCAGGTCTGTAATAAGTATTATCATTAAAGAAAGGTTTTGATACTCCAACAACCCTTACCTTCTTTACCCAACCCATACCTGTTGAATCATCCTTGTCACTGATCCAGTTCACACTGATTATTCCCAGAGCATCACTGTTCCTTGAGACGAAATTAACAACCTCTTCATTATTGTTTACAGCAAAGAAATTTTCGGGAAGATTCTCATGGATATCGTAAAGCTCCTTGAAATATCTTATATTCCCTGATTTTGTATTATCAAAAATGACCCTGATATTACCGAGCTTTGATTTCGGATCAAGCTCTTTCCATGTCTTTTTTTTGCCAAGGAAAATATCTTTTATATCGTCGTATTTAAGCAATGTGTCGTAATTGTTTCTGTTAATTACCAGAGCAAGAGCATCGTATGCAACAGTCACTGTCCTGGCAACTACCAGGGTATCTCTCAGGTATCGGATCTGGTCCTCTGTCAGCTTCTTGCTGGTAACTATCACCTTTACGGAGTCATTCATGAAGTCATTGATGACATCAAATTCCGGTTTATACTGAGCTTTTATCTTTGCATTGGTATATAAATGAGTAAAGGCGAAAACCTCAGAATCAATAAGCGGCTTAAAAGATTCATCAGCAGTGATCCTGATATTGCCCCGGGTAGGAGTTTCCTGATCAGCCTGAATGCCACCCTTGCATGAATATAAAAGGATAAGCAAACCGGCAGGTAAGAAACGTAAATGTCTGTAAAAACTATGTTCTTTAAAGCGGATCACTGGAAACCTTAAGAAGGATGTTAATTTTTGGCAAGCAAAACTAATAATTTTTTGATTATTTGTCACTATTCTCATAGTCATAAAATTAAAAAGTTTTCATTTATAACCATTTTGAATATGATACTGCAAAGGGTATGCCAATACTTTTTTGGTGCATTAATGATTACCATAGCTTTTATTATTCCTCGTCTCTGCCTGACGAAAATGCTTCTGATATCTGTCTTATAGTAGCAAAAATCCTGTAAGTCCCGTATAACAGAAATGTTCCTCCCAGAATACTTCTCAAAGCTTTGTCGATATCAAATATTCTCTGAGCAAAGAATAGTAAAAATATTCCCATCCCCAGGTAAAATATTACCATGAATATTCCAAATACCGCGTTAAACTGTTGAAGTATTTTATTGTTGTTCATGATGTTAAAATTTGTACGAATAACGTAAAAAACAAATTAATTTCAAAGGATAAAATAAATCTATTGATGAACAGGACAAAACAGATGGTGAATATCTATTTCATTAACAGTGAACTATCACCATAGCTGAGGAACCTGAAATTGTTACAAAGTGCGAACCTGTAGATCTTTTTCCAATCCTGACCTGTCCAGGCTGAAATAAGCAGCAATAAAGTGCTCTTCGGCATGTGAAAATTTGTAATGATCCCATTAGTGATCCTGAATTCATATCCGGGCACGATCATTATTCGTGTAGTGGCATTCATGAATGAAATCTTCCTTTGGTCAAGGTAGTCAAGCAATGCAGTCAGGGAATCTTTAACCGGCGCGCGTGTTTCCGATAAATATGGTTCCCATTGGTCTGTGTGCAGATCCGAAGTATTTAAAAATTGGTTATTCAATAGTTTATTGCCCAGCCAGAATATGCTCTCAAGAGTCCTTACGGAAGTTGTGCCACAGGCTATAATTCTATCTTCAGTTTGCAGCAGTTCTTCAATAAGCTTCCTGCTTATAATATAATGTTCACAATGCATTTTATGCTTTGTGATATCACTTCCTCTTACTGGCTGAAATGTGCCGGCTCCGGTATGAAGAGTGATCTCTTTCATTTTAATACCTTTTCCCAGGATTGAGTTAATAACATTATTTGTAAAATGCAATCCGGCAGTAGGGGAGGCAACCGATCCTTCAATGCTCGAATATATTGTCTGATACCTTATATAATCTAATTCTTCATCATTCCTCTTTACGTATGGTGGAAGAGGAATGTGCCCGAAAGATCCTATAACTTCACCGAAAGTCAATTCTCCCGGAATCCATTTAAACCTTATTCTCCATGCATCTCCTTCTTCTTTTATTTTTTCAGCTGTCAGCTCATATTCCTTTCCATTGCAGCAGAATGTCTTTGAGATTGTTCTTCTTTTCCATTTTTTCAGATTTCCTATAAGGCATTTCCACTCCGCTTGTCCCTTTGCTGTAAGAGATAATTCGTAGCTGCCCGGATTTAAAGGCTCCAGGCAGAATATTTCTATGGCAGCTCCTGTTTCTTTTGTAAAAAGAAGACGAGCTCTGATGACTTTTGTATTGTTGAATACCAGGAGTGAATCTGATGGTATGTAATTAGCAATATTTCTGAATATATCTTTCGAGATCCTTCCTCCAGTAAAGACAAGTAATTGAGACATGTCCCTTTCCTTCAGCGGATATTGGGCTATCCTTTCCTCGGGAAGGTCATAGTTGTATTCATCAATATTGATCTTATCCGTTATTTCTTTAAGACCCATAATTAATTTCTCAGTTCTCTTATTACATCCGCCCTTTATCTTAGCTCCGCCATATTCCATGAAAGATATATGGTATGCATCAGCGACTGGCAAAAATAGCTTATTTTCAGATATTGAGTATTATTCATAACTTTGCAGGGCAGCAAGTTGTTCCATCGCTCATGGTATTCCGGTGTTTTCCGGATGTACGTGAGAGGAAAGTCCGGGCAACAGAGAGCACCATGCTTCCTAACGGGAAGATATCCGTGAGGGTATATTAAGTGTAACAGAGAATAACCGTCCTGCCTCAGGCGGGATAAGGGTGAAAAGGCGGGGTAAGAGCCCACCGGTTCCTGTGGTGACACAGGAAGCCGTACACATCATGGGTTGAAAGACCATGTATACCGGCGCTGAGGGCTGCTCGTCCGATGCCGGGGGGTAGGTCGTATGATCCCTGCAGTAATGCCGGGACAAGATAAATGATGGGAAACGGTTCTGGATCCTTTCGCAGGAGGCTGATCCGTACAGAACCCGGCTTACAGACTGGCTGCATAAAATGAAGGGATGCATTTCAAAGCGTCCCTTCACCATTAAATAATACTCAGTGTCATTTCAATTTAAATACACTGTCGTCAATCGGAATATCAACTTCAACCTTTGAATAAGAAGTCACCATCTCCATCCCGCTCATTGAAACAGTATTCTTCATTGGAAGAATAATACCGTTATTATCTTTGTAATCAGAAGGATAAGTCTCAACAGATATTTTCATTCCACCCTGGTTTACATCAGCTATCTGCTTTACAACTAAAAAGGAGTTTTTATCAATGAACAAGGTAGCATTCAATCCTCCTTCCAATGCAGCTTTGATTTTGTAAGCGGGTTTACCGTTTACATCTTCCTCCCCGTTTAGTGTAAGCTGACCTTTTTTAAGATATTCGGCCAAAGCGTTCCTGAAAACGTTGTTGTTCTGTATCTGCGATACCTGATCAGGAGTCATCTCGACAGGTTCAGTTGATCCCATCATTGCATTGATAATATATCCTTTCTCTCCGTCGAAAGCCTGAACTGTGGCCTGACCATTCATTGTGGTTACGGTTTTTATTTTATTTGGACTTTTCATCCATACCTCAACCGGCATATCCATACCCATTACAGAGACTTTTCCTGTTATTTTGAGGGATTTAAAGGATGTTATCTTATCCAGTTTATTGGCGACTGTATATTTGCCGATAATATCCTCAAGTGATTGAGCATTCAGTGAAATAATTATCAAGAATGCGCTTAAAGTAAGAACAAGTTTTTTCATACGGTTTTTATTAGTTATTGTTGAATGAATTAATAGTCTTTCTCAACGCCACAAGTTTCTTTATAAGATTTTCAGTTTCAGTAAGCTTCAGCATGTTGGCCCCATCTGATTTTGCTGACGAAGGATCGGGATGGGTTTCCATGAATATACCATCAGCACCGACACTAATAGCGGCTTTTCCTATCGTTTCTATCATTTCCGGCAATCCTCCCGAAACACCCGTATCCTGGTTGGGTTGCTGAAGGGAATGAGTGATATCCATTATCACAGGAACACCATTTTTTTGAATTATCGGAATATTCCTGAAATCAACAACGATATCCTGGTAACCGTACATGTTCCCCCGGTCGGTTACTATTATATTATTATTACCCGAGTCCCTGACTTTTCCGACTCCAAATTTCATCGATGCACCAGATACGAACTGACCTTTCTTTATATTGATCCATTTGCCTGTTACAGCAGCAGCGACAAGGAGATCTGTCTGCCTGCAAAGAAATGCGGGTATCTGCAGCACATCGACATAACGGGCCGCAATTACAGCTTCTTCGGGGTTATGGATATCTGTTATAACCGGAACTGAATATTTCTCTTTAACAGCAGCCAGTATTTCAAGTGCTTTAATATCCCCTATTCCCGAAAATGAATCCAGCCGTGACCGGTTAGCCTTTCTGTAGGAGGCTTTGAAAACAAAGGGTAGCTGGTATTTTTCTGATAGTCCACACAGGTGTTCTGCAGTTGCAAAGGTAATTTCCCTGCTTTCCACTACACATGGTCCTGCAATAAGGAGGAAGTTTTCTGATTGCCCATGCCTGATGCCAGGAATATTTATGTTCATTTTTTTCATTGGGTCATAAAGGTAGAAAATTATTTTTCGTAATTATAGTTTTCCTTCCATAATCCCCTGAGCCTTCTTCTTATCTCCTCTTCCTTCGGATTAGTCCCCGGATCGTAGAATATCGTGCCTTTCATCTCTTCAGGAAGGAAATTGTCTTCAATGAAATTTCCCTGATAGCTGTGGGCATATTTATACCCATCGCTATAACCTATATCTTTCATCAGCTTTGTTGGTGCGTTTCTCAGATGCAGCGGGACCGGAAGATCACCTTTTTCCCTTACGGCTTCACCTGCTTTTTCAATGGCCATATATGAGGCGTTGCTTTTTGGAGACGTGGCAAGATAAACTGCAGCTTCAGACAGGATTATCCTCGATTCAGGCCATCCTATAACATTAACAGCTTCAAAACATGTCTGGGCCATTAGCAGGGCATTAGGATTTGCCAGACCAATGTCTTCAGCTGCAAGTATCAGCATCCTCCGGGCAATGAATTTGGGATCTTCTCCGCCTTCAACCATCCGGGCAAGCCAGTAAACAGCTGCATTCGGATCACTGCCTCTCAACGACTTTATAAAAGCTGAGATTATATCATAATGCTGTTCCCCGTTCTTATCATACAACGCAAGATTCTTCTGGACATGCTTTAATACCTTTTCATCCGTTATGACTATCATTTCAGAACCGCTGGCGTCAGCTTCAGACGCCACTACCAATTCAAGCGCGTTATATAATTTTCTTGCGTCACCTCCTGATACGCGCAGCAGGGCTTCATATTCTTTTATCGTGATGTTGTATTGCTTAAGGTACAAATCCTTCTTTACAGCTTTGTCAACTAATGAAATCAGTATATCTTCCTCAAGGGGGTTCATTATGTAGACCTGGCATCTTGATAGTAACGGGGATATTACTTCAAATGAAGGGTTTTCCGTTGTTGCTCCGATAAGTGTTATAATCCCCTGTTCTACGGCGCTAAGCAGGGAATCCTGCTGTGATTTATTGAAACGGTGGATCTCATCGATGAACAGGATTGGATTAGGCTGGTTGAAGAACTGTTGTTTTTTTGCCTTTTCGATTGTACTTCTTACGTCTTTAACACCTGAATGAACCGCGCTCAGGTGATAAAAAGGCCTTTTCAGAGTATTGGATATAATATTTGCCAGGGTGGTTTTGCCAACTCCCGGCGGGCCCCAGAGAATAAAAGAAGGTATGTTACCTGATTCAATTACTTTTCTCAAAACACCATTTTCGCCGACAAGATGTTCCTGCCCGTAGAATTCATCAAGATCCCTCGGCCTCAGCCTGTCTGCCAGAGGTTGATTTGTCAGCATCTGTAAATAAGTTTGTGTAAAAGTAATAAAATTAATGTTTTTAAGTTGAGTATAGAAAACAGTCATTGTAACCGGCAAGATTAATGCATAAAACAAGGATAAACACGATTTATGGATGGTTAACAATTTTTGCGGTTAAATAATTTTTACTAAATTGCTTCGAATTTATTTTCATGAAAAAAAATAAATTAATACATTTAACAGTTGAATTAGAGATATTAACAAAGTTTTGAACCGCTAGTATTGAATATTATCAGATAGTAATTCAATTATGAAAAAACCTCTGCTAATTGTGATTATTATTCTGGCAGTGATCCTTGCCCTGCCGGTAATTAACCTGATCCGCTGGTCTTCTCAGACAAAAAAACCCATGGGTATCATTATCGTTGATAAGACAGTTCCTACTCCTCAACGGGTAAAACATAAGTCTTTTAACTGGGTTCTGACAAATAACCGATTTGTTAAAAAGGATAAAAACAAGTCTTATTCCTTTCGTACAGATTATTTTGGATTTGTACCGACCCGGCCACTAAAGGAAAGACAATGGGACAGGAATGAATATCGTCTGGCCGATCTGGCTGACCTTCCGGAACAAGCCGATGCATTATATATTACCGATACTTACGGCGTATTCTTTAATGACTGGTATCAGGGAGTGAAAAAAAGCCGTACATCAACAAAACTGTACGGAGGACTTAACAATAACGACAATCTCCTGATTAAAGAAATGAAGGACCGCAATAAACTTATAATTCTTGAGTATAACTCATTTGATTATCCTACCGCAGAATTTGAATCATACAGGATACAGGAGAGACTCAATATTAAATTCAACGGCTGGACAGGAAAATACTTCAGCTCTCTGGATACTACAAAACCTGGTTTTCCAATCTGGATGACGTCAATGTACAGGAAACAGTACAGGAAACCATGGAATTTTGTGAAACCGGGTATTGTAATTCTGAATCAGAGGCAGATACTAATCCTTGAGGAAGGGACTCAGCTGAAATCTTCCCTTCCTGTTATCGTAACAGATTCTGCATATTGCTCCAAATGGGACCTTCCGCCTTCAATTACATTCGATAACTGGTTCGATATCATTGATCCTCTTGATAATAACGTTATTTCAAATTTTAAACTTGAGACAACCAGCACAGGTGACACTCTGCTTTCTGATTACGGTCTGGATAATTTATTCCCTGCAGTTATTCAGGAACCTGCAGCCCAGAGGACATATTACTTCAGTGGAGATTTTACCAATACTGATGTCCCCATCTGGACATCAAAATTCTTTGGTGTCGAAAAACTGAAAGGTATACTTTATTCAAAGAAAGCCGACGATACCAGGCGCTTTTTCTGGCTGTATTACAGACCTCTTATCAAGGGAATTTTCAATGATTATTATAATTCCCTCTCATCAAAATAGATCTTTAAATGATAACCTGATAAAAGTACAGGCAACGTGTAGCCTGTACTTTTTTATTTTGTACCAGTATCCATATTGTTAAAAAACATCGTTAATGAAGATTGCCATAATACAACCAGATACAATCTGGGAATCAAAAAATGAAAACTTCAGCAGACTGGATAAGCAGATAGGCAGTCTTGACAATGATACTGATTTAATAATCCTTCCGGAAATGTTCAATACCGGTTTCTCGATGAATCCAACAAAACTGGCTGAATCTCCTCACTCAGAAACGTTTGAATGGATGTCAGGGATCGCAGCTTCCCGGCAGGCTGGAATTGGCGGCAGCTATATTTTAAGGATCAGAAATAACTTCTATAACAGATGGGTGTTTGTTGCTCCGAATATCAGTACACGTACTTATGATAAACGTCATCTCTTTAGTCTTACTGGAGAGAATATGCATTTTACCGCCGGTAAAAAACCTCTTGTGTTCAAATTTCATGAGTTCAGGATCTCGGCAACAATCTGTTATGACCTCAGATTTCCTGTCTGGAGCAGAAATATAAATAAGTACGATCTGCTTATAAATTCCGCCAACTGGCCTGATGCCAGGAGAGATGTATGGATTACACTCCTTAAAGCCAGGGCGATTGAGAACCAGTGTTATGTGGCTGGAGCAAACAGGGTAGGAACTGATGGGAATGGCTATTCATATTCGGGAGAATCAGTTATCATAGATCCAAAAGGAAGGATACTTGCTTCAGGTTCCAGGAAAGAAGAGTGCATAATATCTGCAGTTCTAAACATCAGTGAGCTAAGCGACTTCAGGAAAAAATTCCCGGTCCTTCGTGATGCCGACAAGTTTCGGATAGATCCTTGAAAACTGTTTTTCAATCCTGCGTAAAACTCTTTAAATCAAAGGTTTATTCTTTTCGTCCTGTTTACGAATTCTTGAATTTCAGAGCATTGAACAGGATAACGACAGGGTGGAAAGCTTTCCGGCCGGTACCCTCTTCAATATGATGCCTGCAGCTGGTCCCGGGTGCAGCTATTATAACATCTGCACCGGCGCTCCTAACTTCCGGAAACAATACCATTTCCCCGATCTTGTTAGAGAGATCATAATGTTCTTTTTCATAGCCGAATGAACCGGCCATTCCGCAACAACCCGACGGGATCTCCCTGACAGAGTATTTCCGTGGGATTGACAACATTTCAATTGTGCTTTGAGAAGATGATATCGCCTTCTGCTGACAGTGGGCATGGAGAAGTATCTCCTTCCCTGTATTTTCAAAGAGATCCCTGTCAATCCTTCCTTCTCTGTATTCTTTTGCGATGAATTCATCAATCATAAATGAGTTCTGAGCGATCTTTTCAGCGGTCGTTTTCAGATCACTTCCTGCCAGCTCAGGGTACTCATCGCGGAATCCAAGTATTGCAGAGGGTTCAATACCAACCAGCGGGATATCTTCACAAACCACCCCCGACAGAGCATTAATATTCTGCCGTATTATTTTTTCAGCTCGTCTGATAAGACCTTTTGACAGATAAGTCCTGGCACTTACACCGTGGTTCGCAGTGATCACCTTAAACCCTAACGAAGTCAGCAGTTTGACAGCAGCGATGCCTGTTTCGGTGTCATTTAAATCCGTAAATTCATCAACAAACAGACATACAGTACCCCGGGGATTACGAGGGATCAAATTTCCCTGATTCTTTTTCAGCCATTTCCTGAGAGTTATATTATATAATAAAGGTATACCTCTCTTCGGTGCAAAACCTATCATTCTCTTGATCATTCCTGAAATTACCTGATTTCTTACAAAAAAATTAAAAATAACAGGTATGAATGACCCGGCTTTATTTATCCATGTGATATGGGCAATGAGCAATGTTCTCAATGGTATGCCATGCTTATCATACCAGTGTTGCATGAACTCACCCTTTAGTTTTGCAATATCAACACCTGAAGGGCATTCTGCCTTACAGCCCTTGCAGGAAAGACAAAGATCTAGGATATTGTAAACTTCACGGTGATCCCAGGGATTATTCTCATCGGCGCTTAAAAATTCGCGTAGCATATTAGCCCTGGCCCTTGTACAATTTTCTTCTTCGCCGGTTGCCATAAATGAGGGGCACATTGTTCCGCCGATGATCTTTGTTTTCCGGCAATCGCCTGAGCCATTGCATTTTTCAGCAGCTCTTACAATTCCATCTGTCGATGTAAAATCATAAATAGTATTTATTTCCGGAGTCTTCTTGCCGGGAACATATCTCAGTGATGTGTTCATCTGAGGTGTGTCCGTTATCTTACCGGGATTCAGTATATTATGGGGGTCCCAGGTCAGTTTTATTCTTTTAAGCAGGTTGTAGTTGTACTCTCCAAGGATTATCGGAATAAACTCACCTCTCAGCCTCCCGTCACCATGCTCTCCGCTCATTGATCCCTTGTATTTCTTTACGAGCCTTGCCGTCTCCAGGCCTATGGTCCTGAAAAGCTCCACGTCACCAGGATCTTTGAGGTTAAGGACCGGTCTTATATGCAATTCCCCGGTCCCTATATGAGCATGATATACAACCTCTTTATCATATACAGCAAGCATTTTCTCGAAATCATCAATATACCCGGGCATCTGGTCCACATTCACTGCAGTATCTTCAATCAGAGAGACGGGTTTATGATCTCCCTTCATATTTGTAAGAACACCAAGTCCCGCTTTTCTAAGATCCCAAACCTTGCTTATGTCCCGGCCTCTCACTACCGGAAAAGCGTAACCGTAATTTGAAGCTCTCAGATCTTTAACCAGATCTTCGATTGCCTTTTCTACTAGATCAGGATTTTCTCTTACGAATTCTACTATCACTATCGATCCCGGGTTGCCTTCAAGAAAGAACCTGTTGCTTCTTTGACTTAGGTTGTTTTCAGTCAGTTTTAATATTCTGTCATCCATCATTTCGACTGCTGAAGGATTATGCTTCAGGGCTATCAGGTTTACCAGAAACGCGTCATTTCTCTTTTCCAGATGGATACATAACAAGGCTTTGTGAGGCGGTGGGAGCTTTACAAGATTAAGTTTGATTTCTGTGGTGATAGCCAGCGTACCTTCCGAGCCTGCAAGTAATTTGCAGAAATTGAAAGGTTTGTCTGATTTATTATCAAATACAATATTATCAAGAAGAAGATCAAGAGCATATCCTGTATTTCTTCTCGGTATTTTTTTATCAGGAAATCCTTTAGATATCTGCTCTCTGTTAGCAGGATTATCAAGCATATCCTTTATTTCACGGTATAGTGAACCTTCGAAATTTGAACTTTTACACTTCTCTTTGAATCCATCCTTATCGAGAGGTCCGAATACAGCCTCACTGCCATCGCTTAAAATAGTTTTAAGTTCAATTGTATGATCCCTTGTTGAGCCATAAATTATTGAATGTGAGCCACATGCGTTATTACCAACCATTCCTCCAAGATTGCACCTGCTTGAAGTTGATGTTTCCGGACCAAAGAAAAGACCCTTTTTACGAAGAAACAGATTAAGTTCATCCAGTACCACACCGGGTTGCACCCTTACCCACATTTCCTCTTCGTTCAGCTCGATGATATCCTTCATGTATTTTGATACGTCGACTATAATACCGGAACTGACCACTTGTCCGGCCAGTGATGTTCCGGCAGCCCTCATTGTCAGTCCGATTTTTTCACGCGAAGCAAATGCAAGTACCTTCTTAATGTCGGCAGGAGATCTGGGCCATACAACAGCAAGCGGAACTTCTTTGTAGGCTGATGCATCGGTAGAATATATAACCCTTGTTACCTCATCATATCTGAGATCTCCTTCAATCTCATTTTTCAGAGAGTCAAGGCTTGAAAATATTGAATCAGATTTCATAATAATTTATCGAACTGCTAAATTAGAAAAAATAGCTAAACCCTGAAAAATCATGATATCCGGATGATGGTACAAAATTCTGAAAATAATCATACCACAGCAGGTTGTAAATTCGAACTTTTTTTTCGTACATTTAGAAAAAAAATTTTACATATTTAAAATATTGATATACAATGGAATTATTGGATAGTATAAAACAGAAAGCAAAATCATTCAACAAAAGGATAGTCCTCCCGGAAGGGTATGAAGAGAGAACGATAAAAGCGGCTGATATAGCAATAGCAGAAGGTCTGGCTCAGATCATTCTTATTGGCGATCCGGCTGAAATTAAATCTCATTCAGAAAAGCTCGGATTAAGGAATATCAGTAAGGCAACTGTCATTGATCCGCTATCGCACTCAAAGAAGAGCCATTATATTGATATGATGGTTGAGATGAGAAAACACAAGGGCATGACAAAGGAGGAAGCTTCGAAGTTGATAGAAGATCCGCTTTACCTAGGAGTACTCATGATTAAGAACGGTGATGCTGACGGTGAGGTTTCAGGGGCAGATCATGCGACAGGAGATGTACTCAGGCCGGCTTTTCATTATATTAAGACTGCACCCGGAATATCCGTTGTATCGGGCGCATTTATAATGATCGTTAAAAACAAGGCATACGGAGATAACGGTGTACTTATATTCGCTGATGGAGGTGTTCATCCGAATCCTACAGATAAAGAACTGGCAGAAATAGCAGTCGCATCCGGGAGAACAGCAAAGGTCCTTGCCGGGATTGAACCCAGGGTAGCTTTGTTAAGCTTCTCGACAAAAGGCAGTGCAAAACATGAAATGGTGGATAAGGTCATAAGCGCTACAAAGATCGCTCAGCAAATGGCTCCCGATATGATGATTGATGGCGAACTTCAGGGCGACGCTGCACTCGTTGAGTCTATCGGACAGAAGAAAGCACCCGCAAGTAAAATTGCAGGCAAGGCTAATGTACTTATTTTTCCTGACCTGAATTGTGGAAATATAGCCTATAAGCTTGTTCAGCGCCTTGCTGATGCAGAAGCTATCGGGCCAATACTTCAGGGCATTGCGGCCCCGATAAACGACTTATCCAGAGGCTGCTCAGTGAGCGATATAGTAAGCATGATAGCAATCACAGCTACTCAGGCATCAGGTATAAAGAAATAATTTCAGTAAATAGTCAGAAGATGATCATTTTAGTTTTAAACTGTGGCAGTTCCTCAATAAAATACCAGGTGTTTGATATGTCTGACGGTTATGAGATGCTTGCCAAAGGGCTCCTGGAACGTATCGGACTGAACGAAAGCATTATCACCCATAAACCTACAGGTAAGGAACAGTATAAAGTAATCACCGATATACCGGATCATACAACTGGGATAAACATGGTGATGGATGTACTGTGCCACCCGGTTCATGGGGTCATTAAGAGCGTTAATGAGATAAAAGCTGTTGGTCACAGAGTGGTAAACGGAGGCGAGAATTACAAAGAAAGCGTATTGATTGACAACGACGTCAAAAAAGTGATAGAGGAATGTATTGAACTGGCCCCGCTGCATAATCCTGCCAATCTGAAAGGAATTCTTTCTGTTGAGAAACTGATCCCGGGAGTGCCGCAGGTTGCTGTATTTGATACATCATTTCATCAGACAATGCCGGATTACGCTTATATGTATGCTATCCCATACGAATATTATGAGAAGTACAAAATAAGAAAATACGGTTATCATGGCACTAGCCATAAATATGTTGCCAACAAGGCGGCAAAATTGGCGGGCAAGGATATTAAGAATATAAAGGTAATAACCTGCCACCTTGGAAACGGAGCTTCAATCACGGCTGTCAATAAGGGTGAATCTATTGATACATCCATGGGTTTCACTCCTGTTGACGGATTGATAATGGGCACAAGAACCGGAGAAGTTGATCCTGGCGTTCTTGTCTATATAGCAGATAAAGAGCACCTTAATGTTACTGGTGTTAATAATATGATCAACAAAAAGAGCGGAGTATTCGGGATCTCCCAGATCTCATCAGATATGAGGGATCTTGAGACAGCAGCAGATGCCGGAAATAAAAAAGCAATACTTGCTCTTAAGATGTATGCCTATAAAGTGAAGAAATTCATCGGTTCCTATATGGCAGCACTTAACGGATGCGACCTCCTCGTTTTCACAGGAGGAATAGGAGAGAATGATTTCAGGATGAGAAAGAATATCTGTTCCGACATGGAAAACCTGGGGATACTATTTGATGATTCTAAAAATGATGGCGCAAGGGGACATGACATTATCATTTCCAGGCCTGAATCAAGAGTTACAGTAATGGCTGTCAATACTGATGAGGAATTCGTGATTGCTTCAGATACCCGGTATATCGTTGAACACCACACAGTATAAAATTTTTGCAGATGGTTCTGAAAACTCTGTCTGATCTTAAAGGAATAGTGGCCGGCGGCCCTCGTAAGAAACTAATTGTTGCTGCGGCCCAGGACCAGCATTCCCTGGGAGCAGTAATAAGAGCATGGCAGGACAGTATTGTTGAACCAATACTGGTGGGGGACCAGGAAAATATCAGAAACATCTGTGCTGCAAATAATTACAATATCGACGGCCTTACAATAATAAATGAACCGGATACCGAGGCAGCAGTTCAGACATCTGTAAAGATGGTCAGCAACAGACAGGGAGACATTCTGATGAAAGGTAAAGTAGGTACGTCATCACTTTTAAAAAGCGTATTAAATAAAGAATGGGGTTTAAGAACTGGTAATCTTTTATCTCATTTTGCGCTTTTTGAGGTTGAGACCTATCCAAAAGTAATTGCAGTAACAGACGTTGCCATGAATATTGCTCCAAATCTCCAGGATAAGATAGCAATAATCAATAACTCAGTCTCATGCCTGATCAAGCTTGGCTACAGAATGCCCAAGGTAGCCGTGCTTGGTGCAGTCGAAATGGTAAATGAGAACATGGAAGCAACCCTTGATGCGGCGCTCCTTTCAAAAATGAACCAGCGCGACCAGATCAAGAATTGCATAATTGATGGGCCCCTGGCTTTTGATAATGCTGTCAGTTACGAAAGTGCCCAGCATAAAGGCATAAGGAGCGAAGTGGCCGGCGACACAGATCTTCTGCTGATGCCCGATATTGAAGTAGGTAATGTACTTTATAAATCGCTGGTTTTCTTTGCAAAAGCAAAAGTTGCATCGGTCATCCTTGGCGCCAGGGTACCAATAGTTCTTACATCAAGGTCAGATTCAGAACAGGCAAAATACGATAGTATACTTCTTTCTGCAGCTGCAAGCAAATAGACACATTATGGTCACTTCCCTTGATCAGATGGTAAATAAAGTGCTTGAATCGGGGAAAAAGCACAGAATAGCCGTTGCATGGGCACACGATAAAAATACAATCAGGGCTCTCAGTGAAGCTGTCAGAAAAGGTTTTGCGTCAGCAGTAATGACAGGTATACCCGGGAAAATAATCAGCGTTTGCAGAGATGCAGGTATTGATCACAGAATTTTTTCGATAATAGATTGTGATAATGAGGATGCTGCTACCAGACTTGCCGTAAAGCTTGTGAGGGAAGGTGATGCGGATGTCATAATGAAAGGCCTTGTTTCGACCGATAAATACCTGAAAGCAATAATGGATAAGGAAAACGGACTTATGGTTCCGGGATCAATTCTAAGCTATACAGGAGCAATAGAAGTACCGGCCTACCATAAGCTTTTTATTATAACTGATTGTGCAGTAATACCTTATCCAAACCTTAAGCAGAAGGTCGCTATGACCAGATATGCAATTGAAATGGCCTGGAAATTCGGTATTGAAAAACCAAAGATAGCCCTTGTAGGAGCTTCCGAGAAGCCAAGCAGTCATTTTTCATATTCAGCTGATTACCTCGAAATGCTAAGGATGAGAGAAGAGGGTGAGTTTGGAGATGTTATTATGGATGGCCCGATGGATATCTTTCTTGCCTGCGACAGGAACAGTTCGACGATCAAGGGTGTCAATACATTCATCGGCGGAGATGCCGATATCCTTATCTTCCCCTCACTGGAGTCCTGTAATCCCTTCTATAAAGGATTGATGCTTTTTGCTGATGGTAAAATTGCAGGCCTTATAAGAGGAACTGAGAAACCGGTCGTCCTTATGTCGAGAAGTGAAACAGAAAAATCGAAGTACTATTGCATTGCGCTCTCATGCCTTATGGTATAAAATAATGACATCTGCTTATGAATGATGAAAGCACAAGTAAGTTAGCCAAACGTCTTCTTTTAATAATAAACCCCGGGTCTACTTCTACAAAATTTGCTCTTTATGAAGAAGATCAATCTCTTTTTGAGATCACTCTTGCCCATACTACTGAGGAGTTGTCGGGATTTGAAAAGATAACCGATCAGTTCCATTTCAGACGTGAATTAATACTATCAGAATTATCAACAAGAAAGGTCAATCTTAACAGGATTTCAGCTGTTATAGGAAGGGGAGGCCTCATTAAACCGATAGAATCCGGGATATATCGTGTCAACAACAGAATGGTAGACGATCTCAGAAAAGGTCTGCTGGGCCAGCATGCGAGTAATCTCGGCGGCCTTATTGCCATTGATATCGCAACGAAACTTCCTAATGCTGATGCTTATATTGTTGATCCTGTTGTAGTTGATGAGTTACAGCCTGTCGCACGGCTTTCAGGTCATCCGGAGATAGACAGGATATCAATTTTCCATGCTCTCAATCAGAAGGCAGTTGGCCGGATGCATGCAGAAAAATCTGGGAAGAAATATGAAGATCTTAATCTTATAATAGCGCATCTGGGAGGAGGTATCAGTATAGGAGCTCACAGAAAAGGAAAGGTTATTGATGTGAATAATGCCCTTAACGGTGACGGACCATATTCACCTGAACGATCTGGAGGCCTTCCGTCAGGGCAGCTCGTCGATTTGTGCTTCAGCGGGAGGTTTACACACCAGGAGGTGAAATCGATGATTACCGGAAAGGGTGGTATGGTGGCTTATCTTGGTACCAATGACTTCAGGAAAGTGAACGAAATGGCGGCCAACGGGGATCCAAAAGCTGCGCTTATAATTGATGGTGCAGTCTACCAGATTGCCAAAGAGATAGGAGCAATGGCTGCAGTACTTAAAGGAGATATTGATGGCGTGATCCTGACAGGCGGGATGGCATACCAGGAGTCATTTGTCGATAAAATAATATTAATGATCGGTTTTTTATCGAAGGTATACGTGTATCCCGGAGAAGATGAAATCAAATCCCTTGCATTCAATGGATTGCTGGCCCTTGATGGAAAGATCGGGATTAAAACATACAAATGATCCGCTGACAGGTTTTACTCTTTATCAGTGAAAATGTCAGGAATTTTATCATATCAGACCACAATCAGGTCTCATGGATTGCTCAATGCAACAGGTAAAACTTTACCATTGAAGAATTTACTGCCATTCAGGGCGAAATCAGCTATAAAACCTGCTATTTCCCTGGCAGTGACAGAGGCTTCATTTCCCGGGAAGGCTTCCCTGAACATCTCAGTATCTGATGAACCGAGCGCAAGACAGTTCACTATGATCCCATCTTCATTGAATTCCGAAGCCAGACACTCAGACAGACAAGCTAATGCAGCTTTAGATGCACTGTAGTATGCGAGTCCTCTGTATTTCTGACTGCCCTGATAACCTCCCATACTGGAAATATTGACAATGTGGCTTCCCTTATGCATATAGGGTTTCAACACCCTTATAAGTTCTGCAGGACCCAGAAAATTTGTCTGAACCATCTTAAGTGCTTCGCCTGAAGTAAGATCGCCAAAATCCTTTTTAATAAGCAGGCCTGCCATATTTATTAAAATATCAACACTTTTCAGCTGATTGCGTAAAACTTCAATGAGATCACTTTCATAATTGTCAAATGAGGACATATCAAGCTTTTGGGAAATAATATTCCCGTATTGGCTTGTTTTGGTCAGCATGCTTAATGCCTCAATGTTCCTTCCCGTTGCCAGAATGAGATTTTCCGTATTCCCGGCCAGTATCAGAACGACCTCTTTACCGATACCCCTTGTACCTCCGTTAACTATAATATTCATGAGCAGCCTAATATATTAAATGGCAGGAATTTTTCGTTTATTTGTATGATTACTCAAAGTTAAGAAAAAAAGAATCGATCATGACTATCTCAAGGAAGTCAGTAAGATTGATAGTAATTAAATGACTGATATATAAAATAATACAACATGGTACAGGAGAAGAGATCACGGATATCGGGCTTAACCGTAGTTTTATTTATATTACTATTCCTGTTTCTTATTTCAATAGGTGAGGTATTCAGTCAAAGTGTAACCCGGAATGATGTACCTCCCATTAAAGAAAGGTTGTTTTACGGAGGTAGCTTTGGCCTCCAATTCGGAACAGTGACTGACATTGATATATCACCTGTGGTTGGAATCTGGCTTTTACCGCGCTTAAATATAGCTGCCGGTCCAAAGTACAGATATTATAAGGACAGATACAGTGGCAGCACCGGGATCTATGGTGGAAGGGTGTACTCAGAAATCGTTCTCTTAAAAGATCTTAATAATATAATTCCGGTCGGGCTTCATTTTGGTTTCTTCCTTCATGCTGAAGATGAATTGCTGAGTCTGGAATCTTCATTCTGGCAATATCAGCCTTCTTCAAACAGGCTTATTACAAATACTGTGCTTGCAGGTGTAGGAATAAGTCAGCCTATGGGCGTCAGATCATCACTTAACATGATGTTTCTCTGGACATTAAATAACGCATTCGAGGATCTGGCCTTCAATCTGTATGGTAATCCGGAGATCCGCTTCGCTGTTATTTTTTGAAATTTCCTCTTTTTCACGGGATTGCCTTCTGGCAAGTCAAAATTATCCTGACCAATCTGATTCAGATATTTAAAGTCTCTCCTTCAGATTTTGCTATTATGACTGCAGCGCAGGTATCGCCATATACATTGATTGTTGTTCTGAACATATCGAGTATCCTGTCGACAGCAAGGACCAATCCAATACCTTCAAGAGGCAGACCGACAGCTTTAAGGACAACGGCCATCATTACCAGGCCTGCCATTGGTATTCCGGCAGATCCGATAGCGGCCAGGAGTGCCGTAAATACAATGGTCAGTTGCTGTACATGTGTCAGCTCTATACCGTAGGCTTGTGCAATGAAAATTACAGCAACACATTCATATAATGCAGTACCATTCATGTTTATTGTAGCCCCCAGCGGCAGGGTAAAGCTTGCAATTTTATTTGAGACACCGTCCTTAAATTCTACGGCTTCCATTGTAAGAGGCAGAGTTGCATTCGATGAAGAAGTAGAGAAAGCAGTGAGAAGAGGTGTGGCCATATTCTTAAGATGCTTTAATGGATTTGCCTGCCCGAGAAGCCTGACAGATAATGGCAAAGTAATGAGTCCGTGGATCAGAAGACCGGTGAGAACTGTTATGAAATAAAGACCGAGCCTGCTGATGACCTCTCCGATATCATTGCCCATCAGAACCTGCTGTGAAATTACCTTGGCAGAGATGCTGAATACGCCAAGAGGAGTGAATTTAATAACGAACATTGTGATTTTCATTATTACTTCAAGCAATGCATTCAGCAATTCCATTATGGAATGCCTGGGCTTTTCATTTATCCTGGTTATAAAGTATCCGAATAATACAGCAAAAAAGATTATTGACAGCATGTTACCATCCGCAACGGACTTGAAGATATTAGTCGGGATAATTTCTATCAGGGTTTTTCCAAAACTGTCTGCAGCAACTGAAATGTTTTCCACTGGCGTGGAAAAGCCAAGCTCAGACCCTGTTCCAGGCTTAATAATACTTACAAGCAGGAAGCCTGTAATAATGGCTGCCAGTGTTGAAACAACATAGAAACTTACAGTTTTCAATCCAATGCGGCCGAGGTTTCCACCGCTGCCCACGCTTGCAACGCCTGTAATTATCGATGTCAGGATCAAAGGAATTATGATCATATTCAGGGCTCTGAGGAAGATATCTCCCATCCAGTTAATATAAGGTGCTGCCGAAGGAAAGAAATAGCCGAAAAATCCTCCGGCGATAAGCATTATTATGATCTGGTAATGCAGGGGGAGGGAAATCCTGGTTCTGTTCATAAGAAATATTTTCCAAAAGAAACACATTCCGCCCGATTAATCGCTTCAATCCTGCATTTTTTTATCTGATTAAAGTTCCTGAGAATTGAATATTTGAGCTTAGAGCATATAACCGGATTAAAAAATCGAATCTCGGACGGGTAGGGGTTACCGGATTTATGCAGAATTATGTTCTTCTTCAAATTTCCTGTCTGAGTATAGAGATTACATCTGTAAACAGGGGATTATAAGGCACAAATATACAGTTGTAACTCGATCATAGGTATAAGTTGATTTACAAATGTATACTTTAGTATTATTAATTTACGAATTTAGTAATCAGAATAAATTCAATGTTTTAAATCGTTTTATTTAAAGATAAGATGATGTTGGCAAGGTATTAAATCATTAAATTTCCATTCCGGAATTTAGAAAATACATATATATTATTATATACCAGTGTTTTAATGATCTAAACTCAAGTAAAAGTTCACATAATACGATTTGTAATACATTGATAATCAATTATGTAAATTATAAGTAATAATACTTATCATACAATGATAATTTACTAATTACAAATGTAATTATTGATATTTACAATAGTAATTAATAATAAATTTACATTTGTATACAAATAGTGATCTTATGAAAGACAGAATACTTGAGTTTTTAAAAGCTGAAAACAAATCATCTGCCCAGCTTGCTGAAGAAATTGGGGTACAGCCTTCAGGAATATCGCATATAATTTCAGGCAGAAACAAGCCAAGTCTTGATTTTGTATTGAAAATGCTTGAAAAATATCCCTTTATCTCAACAGAATGGCTGCTTTTTGGCCGTGGTACAATGTACAACGATAAATCAATGCAGGAATTATTCGATAAAAGCAGTTATATAGCTCTCCAAAATGAGAATGAATCAGATAAAAAAGATATTGTCAGGCCCGAGATTAATAAAAATGACATCCCAAATGTAAATCCGCAAAAGAAGGAAAATGTATCAATTACACGGATAGTTCTTTTTTATAGTAATAATAGTTTTCAGGAATATTTTCCCGGAAATAATTAAAACTCCGGAATATCGGCTAAATCTGGTGAATTAAAGTCAAAAATTTTCTGAAATTCCTTATTAAAGATATATTTGTGTCATAGATCATTTGGATGGCAAAGCGGATAGAATCGCTCAAAATAATCGAAAATAAGCCCCTGAAGAAGGATTTCTTCATCCTGGCGCTGGCAGGGAATGGTAAAATCCCCGAGATGAAGCCAGGCCAGTTTGTCGAGGTAAGAGTTGACGGAAGCCCCGGCACTTTCTTAAGACGTCCGGTATCAATTCATGATGTTAACTATGGTCAGAATACTTTTTCACTTCTGATACAGGTCGTTGGAAAAGGTACGGAAACTTTGTCCGGACTGAAAAGAGGGGAATTCCTTAACCTTATCTACCCTCTCGGTAACTCATTCTCGCTTCCGAAAAGCGGAAAGAACGTGCTCCTGATCGGAGGAGGTTGTGGTATTGCACCCTTATTGTTCCTTGGTAAGTACTTAAAATCAAATAATTATTCTCCTGATGTGCTGCTCGGTTTCAGAAATGCTGAACGAATTATTGAGTTTGATGATTACAGGCAGATTGGAAAAGTATTCCTGACAACCGAGGACGGTTCCCAGGGAGAAAAAGGCTATGTAACTGATCATTCCATACTTAAAACAGCTGAGTATGAAAATATTTATTGCTGTGGTCCGGAACCGATGCTTAAAGCTGTTGCCATATACTGCAGTAAGAGGAACATAAACTGTGAAGTATCTCTTGAAAATCTTATGGGATGCGGTATTGGAGCATGTCTATGCTGTGTGGTGAACACGGTTAAGGGTAATCTATGCACATGTATTGACGGACCAGTTTTCAATATTAAGGATCTGAAATGGTAAATATGGGTTTCAATATAGGCGATCTTCATTTCAAGAACCCGGTTCTTACTGCTTCAGGCACTTTTGGGTATGGTTCCGAGTTTGATGATTTTATTAATGTATCGGATCTTGGAGGTATAATTCTCAAAGGTACGACACTTGAGCCACGGGAGGGTAATCCTTATCCGAGAATGGCTGAAACAGCATCAGGGATGCTTAATTCGGTAGGGCTGCAGAATAAGGGGATTGACTATTTTGAACAGGTAATTTATGATAAGGTTACCCGGTATGATACTAATGTTATCATCAACATAAATGGCAGCACAATAGATGATTATGTTGCACTTGCTGAAAGAGTCGGCAGGCTGGAAAAGATCCCTGCAATCGAACTGAATATCTCCTGCCCGAATGTCAAAATGGGAGGAATGGCCTTTGGCACAAATCCTTATTCAACGCGGGAAGTAACCAAAGCTGTGAGAGCTGTTTACAAGAAGAAATTGATTGTCAAACTATCTCCGAACGTTACAAATATTGTCGATTTCGCGCGGATTGTTGAAGAGGAGGGGGCTGATGCCGTTTCTCTTATCAACACACTGCTTGGAATGGCTGTTGATGTAAAATCAATGAAACCATCCCTCGCGACTATAACCGGTGGACTATCAGGTCCCGCTATTAAACCCGTGGCATTGAGAATGGTGTGGCAGGTCGCGAATGCTGTATCAATTCCGGTTATTGGTATAGGAGGAATAATGAATACCACCGATGCCCTGGAGTTTTTTCTTGCTGGAGCATCTGCGATCCAGGTCGGTACCGCATCATTTGTTGATCCGCAGATCTCAATAAAGATATTGGAAGGTATTGAAAAATACCTGGTTACCAAAGGTTATTCAGATATCAGGGATATTGTCGGCATAATTAACAGGAGGTGACCGGCTTTTAGTTTTTTCTGTGTTATTTTTTTTAGAAGTTAATATTTTGTAAATTCAGATAATTTTTTCTATCTTTTGCTTGATTTTTTTCATATAATATAGAGAATTATTTTAATCCATTAATCAATCAGCAATAATGTCAGACAGTTTACCAATCGATAATCTCGACAGGAAAATCCTGGATATCATTACAAATAATGCCAGGATACCTTACCTTGAAGTTGCAAGGGAATGCGGCGTTTCAGGTGCAGCAATTCATCAGCGCGTGCAAAGACTCATGAGAATAGGGGTGATCAAAGGATCAGAATTCAAGGTCGACCCCGTGCTGGTTGGTTTTAAGACCTGCGCTTATATAGGGATATTTTTAGAACACCCTGGACATTTCCGGGAAGTTGTCAAGAAATTCAGGGATATACCAGAAATTATTGAATGTCACTATACAACAGGGAATTATTCATTATTCGTTAAAGTCTATACAAGAGATAATGAACACCTGAAGGACATTCTTACTGATAAAATTCAGAATACCCCCGGAATAGTCAGAACCGAGACACTTATCTCTCTTGAGGAGTCGATAAACAGGCAGATCCCGGTGCTTTCACAAACAGAAGGCAAATAAGCTGAACTTATTAAGGTATCCGAAAACTCATATCTTTGGATAATTACATAATAAGTTGTACGGGTTATCAAACAGGTTTATCATTTAATCAGGTTTTGATTTTCATGATTATTGCCAAATTATCATTGTTCTGATCCATATTGTTCCAGAATTATTGTCATCCATGTTATTTATTATGTAAGTTCTTTTCTGACATTGAATTTCTAAGTTGATTATGAATAACTTTACTTAAAAAGGAGGTAATTTATGAAACTTCGAAGACTCAATTTTTTAATATGCTTTCTGACAGCATTTGTTTTCATTTCATCTGCTAGTGCTCAACCCTACACACTTACCAGGGATGTACTTATCCAATATACACCTCTCTGGAAAGGTGAACGTTTTCCTGATGGCAGACCAAAAGTTTCTGATGATATCGTTTCAAGAATGAAGTATGTATCGATCACTGAAGCCTGGGGGTCACTTCGCGGAATGAGCGATACAGAAGCAGCAGCTTCAGCAGGAGCCCGTGCAAATACCTACACTAACCAGTATTACGGCGGATTCAAGAGGTTGTATGATGATGTAACCATATGTGGCAGGGCAGCTACTATTCAGTTTATGCCTTACCGGCCAGACGTCAACAGCGCTATTCAGGAACAGGGGAAGAAAGATGGGAAGACCGGCGGTCAGATTACCTGGCTTATTGATTACCTGCAGAAAGGCGATGTATATGTTGCCAACGTATGTGAGGGAATATTGGATGCATCACATGTGGGGGATAATCTTGGTACAACAATCTGGACACGTTCAGGAAATGGAGCCATTATCAGGGGAACGGTTCGTGATACTAAGGGTAATATGAAGCTTGAAGGGATGAACTTTTTTGTAAGGGATTTCCGTCCTGAAAGTAATAGTTCAAATATGGTCATAGGAATAAACGGGCCAATTCAGATAGGATACGTTACTGTAATGCCGGGTGATATTGTTCTTGCCAAGTTTGAAGGGGTTGTTATTATTCCTCCGCATTTAGCAGAGGAAGTGGTTGTTGCATCTGAAAAGTCACGCCTGAGAGATACTTGGGCACATGCACAGGTAAAAGCAGGTAAGATTACTGCGTCCCAGGCAGATGGTGGCTATACAGAAGCAATGAACAAGGAATTCAATGAATGGCTGAGAACGAATGCTGATAATATGGGCAAATTCTTCGATGATCCTAAAGAAGCACCTTCTCCATCTTTTATACGCGCATATCTGAAGGAAAGGGAGGATAATCCGCCGAGACCAAGGCAATAAGGTCGGTTATAAAGTGTTTTGATTTCCTGCTTTTGATAAACAGTTCCCTGGCATGAGCCTCTCTCTTTGATGAGTAGGTCTCGGTATAAACTACTTTCCATGGGATACCATTGTCGGTGAATTTCTTTTTCGGCCGGTTATGCTCTGACATTCTTCTGTCAAGGTCATTTGTATACCCAACATAAAAGCGGTCAATCCTTTCACTATAAAGAAAATAAAGAGTGTACATTTCGCGAGACTGAAAAGATAGTAATTAATTGTTAATTAGTACTTTGTGATCCAGCTGGGATTCGAACCCAGGACCCTTCCGCAAAGCGGAATGCTCTACCTGCTGTTAATCAATTAAATGTTTTATAGCACTTTGTGATCCAGCTGGGATTCGAACCCAGTACCCTTCCGCAAAGCGGAATGCTCTACCTGCTGTTAATCAATTAAATGTTTTATAGTACTTTGTGATCCAGCTGGGATTCGAACCCAGGACCCCATCCTTAAAAGGGATGTGCTCTACCTGCTGAGCTACTGAATCAAAATATCAATAAAAAGAACCGCGCAGGACCCTTCCGCTGAAAGCGGAATGCTCTACCTGCTGAGCTACTGAATCAAAATATTATTAAAAAGAACCGCGCAGGACTCAAATTAGAAACTGATAACAGATCACTTTATTAATTTGAGGTGGCAAATGTATGATATTTTTATAAAGTTTGCAAAGCATAATTTCTTTTTTCAATCTCAACTACCAAGTTAAGTATTTTCTGAAAAGTGAAGCATTAAAAGCTTTCAGGTTTTTAAAATATCAGGGTTTTTTTGTAATGATTCCTTGTCTTGTTCGTCTTGCATAAAAACATAGGTCAAACTTAAATATACAGAAATGAAAAGCTTTATTGCAGGATTCGTACTAATCATGGTCACCATAACGGTAAACGGTCAGAGATCTGTTGATGCACTGTTTGAAAAATATGAAGGATCTGATAATTTTGTTTGTATCACTATCGATGCTGACCTTATTAAAATAGCTAAAGCGCTAAATTGTTTCGACGATATGGATGATTGCTTGCCATCGAACATTTCGAGAATAAGGATCCTGACACAGGGTAAGGATGACAATCACAATACTAATTTTTATAAGCTGGTTGAAAGAGATCTGGACAGAAAGAATTATGAAGAGCTTATGAGAATTAAGGAGTCCGATCAGGATTTGGTCCTTCTTGCCAGAGCTGAAGGAAGAAGCTACAAGGAACTGCTGCTGGTAGGAGGGGGCCAGGATAATCTGATAATCCAGCTCAAAGGGAAGATGACATATAAAGAAGCCAGGAAATTCGCTGAAAGAATGCACAGGGATCGGCATGTGAATATCGATCTCGACTGGGATTGAGCTTTAATGTTCCTATCTTTGTATTGAAGCTGTCATTCTTCTTACCTCTGATGGACCATAATAGATTCAATGATATAATACATCAATTAAACCGGAAACTGTTTATGGTCGCTTATGGGATCCTCAGGAACAGGGAGGAAGCTGAAGATGCTGTTCAGGATGTTTTTATTAAAATGTGGGAAATGAGGAAGAGTCTTGACAAATATAATGACCCTCTTGCTCTGTCCGTCACAATGACGAGAAATAAATGTATTGACAGACTTAGAAAATGGAAGTTCATTGATAATAAAGAGGTTAATGCGGATTTTCCGGAGCATGATAATTCGCCATCACCATTTGATGAACTTGTTATGTCGGAGAATATACGGATACTCCAGGAGATTATTGGTAAACTCCCGCAGCCTTACAGGGAAGTGATTGAACTTAAAGAAATAAGAGGATTATCTTACGAGGAGATATCCCAGCTTAACGATTGCAATATAAACACTTTAAGAGTGAATGTATCAAGGGGACGGAAGTTGATAAAAGAAAAATATTTGAATTATATATATGAAAAAAGAAGAACTGAAGAAACTGCTGGAAAAGTATTATAGCGGAGAGACGACAAACGATGAGGAAAAGCTGTTGAAGGACTTTTTTTCAGATCGTAAAGTTGATGATGGTTTTGATGCTGACAGGGCTTTTTTTTCGGCTCTATCAGATCTTGAAAAGATGCCGGAACCCTCTTTTGATTTTGAAAGCAGGATATCTAAAGCTATCACTGGTATTAACAGGAAGAAAAGCCTGAACATCTTTTCCAGACACTATATTTCATTAATTGGAATGGCAGCTGCCTTTCTTCTATTGATTGGCTCTTACTTCCTTTTCATTTATAAAGCTGAGCCAAAAGATACATACTCTGATCCGCAGATCGCATATGCTGAAACAATTAAGATCCTCAGAGAAGTATCGGTTAAATTTAACAAGGGAAAAGCTGAGCTCAAACCTTTAACTCGTATGAGCAATGCCACAAAGCTGGGACTGGAAACACTTGACAGATCGGCTGACGTAATCACCTCAAACCTTGATAAACTCGAACCTTTCAGCCAACTATCGGATATAGATGTAAATAATTAATTTGATAATAATTTTTGAAACATAAATATGAAAAAATCATTTATTATAATCGCTGCATTTCTTATCAACGGTATAATTAATGCACAGAACAATCCCGTTGATGCATTATTTGACAGATATTCTGAAAAAGATGGATTCACCTCCGTCTATATCTCTGGAAAAATGCTCAGTATGTTCTCCGGGTCAAGGGAAAGATCAAAAAACCCTGATAATATTGTCTTTCGCCTTAACTCGATCAGAATAATTTCGCAGGACTCAGCTTCGAGAGAAAAGATTAATTTTTATGAGGAACTGAAAGGCAAGCTCGATTTCTCTGTATACGAAGAACTTATGGTTGTACAGGAGGGTAAGAATGTAACAAAATTCCTTGTCCGGCAGTCACGAGACAGAATATCTGAATTGCTTGTCATTACCGGAGGCAAGGGTGGCAATTCAGTAATAGCCATAAGGGGGGATTTTAGTCTGAAAGAACTCTCTGAAGTATCGAAATCACTTGGAATTGAGGAACTTGAAAAGCTGGAAGTGTCAGATGATATGTAATTTGAGATTTTTATATCTTTGTTATATGCTAAGGTTAATCTCATTTAAAATTATATGTCCGGACTATTCAAACTTCGCTTGGCGGCAGTAATTCTGTCGGTATTGCTTTTTACAAATGTGGTTTCTGCTCAGTTTAAGGAAACTGATTTTCTCAGGAGCACTCCTGCTGATGGTGTTAAATTTCTCGAAGCTTACATCTCTCCATGGATCAATGCTTTTGGCGCTGGTCTTAACGGGAATTGGTATAACACTGCAAAGCCTCATGAATTAGGAGGGTTCGATATTACTTTCGGAATCAGTGCCGGTATTGTTCCATCATCTGAAACAACATTTGATATATCATCCATTGGACTTTCTTCATCAATTTCCGGTTCAGGGCTGGCACCAACTGTTGCGGGACCCACATCAGATGGACCTGAACTGATATATTCGCAGGGAGGAGTTGAACTCTCAAGATTTAATACTCCGCAGGGAACAGACTGGAGATACATTCCCGTACCGATTGCTCAGGCAGGTATTGGTCTGCCTTTAGGTACAGAGATTAAAGCAAGATTTATCCCTCGTATTCCTGTGAGTGACGGAGATTTTATGCTATGGGGCGCAGGATTGATGCACAGCATAATGCAATATATCCCGGGGAATAAATTATTGCCTGTCGATGTATCTGTCTTTGGAGCTTTTACAAGGATAACAGGTAATGTTCCGCTGAGCCTTGATCCGGGATCTCCGACAAGCTATGCAACTTACAACGCCATAACAGATTTCAATGATCAGAACTTTTCACTTAATGTAAGCGCATTTAATGTTGGCGCCATAGCTTCTTTTAACCTTCCAGTTATTAACTTCTACGGAGGACTTGGATATAGCAAGACCAGTACTGTACTGGAACTGAGTGGTAACTTCCCGACACCGGTCCTTGTTTCTAACCCGACGCCTCATGCTGAGTATAATGACAGCGGGGTAAAGAAAGGTACAGATTTCCCGGATATGAATATTGAAAATTTCTCGGGACTTAGAGCAAATATAGGGTTCAGGGTGAAACTGGCAGTTGTGACATTCCACGCTGACTACACCTGGGCGCAATACAGTGTTCTATCGACCGGACTTGGAATCTCTTTCAGATAGGCGTTAATACATAACTAACACCGGAATAATATCAACCTTATTCCGGATTTTTTTTGCCTTTTTTCATTATCTTTCTTTCTTAAAAAGCTTCCGGGCTTCCGGATTTCAGTCATTCTATGAGGACTCAGAAACTATATTCAGGATACAAGGGCTTACTGCTGGTGGCAAAGAATACGATTGCACCTGGTGATACAAAAAAGATCAGGAAAGCCCTCGATCTGGCTGCAAGTGCCTGTGGAGATAATGTCACTCTGACCGGTGAACTCCAGATACAACATGCACTCTCCGTTGCACGAATAGTAGCCGAAGAGATGGGACTTGGCGTAACCTCGATAGTTACAGCAATCCTGCATGATTCGTATAATAAACTGGATATCAGTACTAAAGAACTTGAGAAAGAATTCGGTAGCAAAGTTGTGGAAATACTGGATGGTTTTTCAAGGATCACCGGGATTGATTCAATGCATTCGTCATACCAGGCAGAGAACTTCCGCAAACTGCTGCTCAGTCTCGCTGATGATGTCAGGGTGATACTAATCAAACTTGTTGAGCGTCTGGAATATATGCGGAACCTGGATAATGCTCCGGAAAAGGAGAGAATGCCCATGGCTTCAGAAACATATTTTCTTTATGCTCCATTGGCTCACCGGCTTGGATTTTACAATATCAAGTCGGAAATGGAAGATCTTTCAATCAAATACCTTGAACCTGAACAATACAGATTCATCGAGAACAGGCTGAAACAGACTACAGCCTCAAGGAACAGACTGATTCGGGAATTCTCGGCTCCAATACAGGAGAAACTCGAGAAGACAGGCTTTAGATTCACTATCAAAAGCCGCACAAAATCAATACATTCCATCATGACGAAAATGAAGAAGCAGGGGGTGGAATTTGA
The DNA here is from genome assembly GCA_002070505.1 of Bacteroidetes bacterium ADurb.Bin145. Lineage (GTDB taxonomy): Bacteria > Bacteroidota > Bacteroidia > Bacteroidales > VadinHA17 > LD21. Next base: position 194,207 of record MWDJ01000001.1, read on the forward strand.
GGAGGTCTTTGATATTTTTGCGGTCAGAATAATTATTGATAGTGAAAATAATAATGATAAGGCAGATTGCTGGCGGGTCTATTCAATAGTTACAGATCTCTATCAGCCAAATCCCAGCAGATTACGCGACTGGATATCTGTTCCGAAATCAAATGGATATGAATCGCTTCATACGACAGTCATTGGTCCCAGGGGCCGGTGGGTTGAGGTACAGATCCGTTCCAGACGTATGGATGAGATAGCTGAAAAAGGCCTGGCTGCGCATTTTAAATATAAAGGACTGAAAGGAGAGGGGGGACTTGATACATGGCTGACAAAAATACGGGAATTACTGGAATCTTCTGACAAAGAAGACAAGGAGTTCCTTGATAACGTAAGATCAGGTTTATACACTGATGAAGTATTTGTGTTTACGCCGAAAGGTGATCTCAGGCAACTGCCTGCCGGAGCTACAGTCCTGGATTTCGCATTTGACATCCATACAGCATTAGGGTCCTCTTGTGTCGGAGGAAAAGTAAATGGGAAAAACGTGCCACTCAGGTATGTGCTTCAAAATGGCGATCATGTGGATGTCATAAGATCAAAAAATCAGCGGCCCAAACGCGACTGGCTGTCCATTGTAGTTACAAATAAAGCCAGGACGAAGATAAAACTTGCTCTTAACGAAGAAAGGGCGAAGGCAGCTGCTGAAGGCAAAGAGATCCTTATGCGCCGTTTGAAGAACTGGAAGATCCCATACGGAGATACAATAATTCAGAGACTTATCAACCATTATAACTTTAAGACAGCACAGGATCTTTATTATAGTATTGAATCAGGAAAGCTGGAATTGCTCGAGATCAAGGATATCCTGCTGAAAGAGGAATCCACCGGAGGAGTAATTCCTCCAGGGACAATATCTGAAAAAGAAACCAGGGAACTCTTTGAATCGCAATTCTCTGATTTTCTATCTATTGAAGATAAGGTCGAGGGACTTGATTACAAACTGTCAAAGTGTTGCAATCCTGTTCCCGGAGATTCAATATTCGGATTTGTGACAATTTCAGAAGGAATAAAAATACACCGGACTGCTTGTCCTAATGCCCATAACATGCTAGCAAGATATCCGTATAGGGTTATTTCTGCACGTTGGACCAAATCAAAAAGCGGGACATCATTTATAGCTACTATTAAGGTAACCGGGGTTGAAGATATCGGTATTGTGAACAAAATATCTGAAGTGATAACCGGTTTCAATGCCACTGTAAGGAGTTTTAACTACAACATGGAAGAGGGTATGTTTGAAGGGACTATTAATCTGTTAGTTGCGAATAATGACATGCTGTATGGAATAATAAGAAAAATCCATTCAATAAAAGGAATCCTGAAAGTTAACCGTCAAAATAACTGAATATCACTATTCAGTAACGTTTGTCGGGTTTCACGGGTAATTTTGCCATCTTTTCTACTTCCAGTGACGGATATCCGAATTCTTCGACAACTTTTCCCAGTATAAGATAGGTTCCTGCTCCTTTGAAGGGATATAACTTAAGTGATTGCGGGAAATGGGTTGTATCAAAGTAGTTTCCTTCAGGATCAATAAAGCATCCGAAATTCATCCATTCACGTTTTATTGTCTTTATATATTTAATAGTAACCAGGTGACCTATCATCCTGATTGACATGCCTTTATTTTTGATCATCTCACGTGCTGCAACATCACCGCGATATGATGTTTCAAGCATATCGAACCAGGTAAGAGATACAGGGAAACCCAGTAACTCAATTTCATCATAGGCATCATCGAGATTATCCTTTTCAAGCCGGGGAAGCGAGAAATTCCTGGCCGGCTGGGCAAAGAGGGGCCTTATAAGGTCAGGCTTGCTTTTATTTATCAGCATATGGGCCTCCCACAGAAGAACTGCTTTCTGTTTGCCTGTAAATCTTAATGCACCGGTCCGGATTAAAAGGATAAGCTGCTCAAGCCCCGGATTTATGCGTGATATGAAATCATTTAGATCAGAAAAATCACCACCGGTCTTTCGGTTCTCTTCGATCATTGTGCCAAGATTGTATTCAAGACCCTGAATATGAATGAAACCAAGGTATATATCAGTGCCGTAAATAGTTGTTTTATAGTTGCTTTTATTAATACATGGAAGCTGGATTGTCGCGCCATATCGTCTGGCTTCATGGACATACACCCACGTACGGTAGAATCCGCCGAAATTATTTATTACGGCTACCATGAATTCAAGAGGAAAGTGGGCCTTGAGGTACAGGCTCTGGAAGCTTTCAACAGCGTAGGAAGCGGAGTGCGCCTTAGAGAAGGAGTATCCGGCAAAAGACTCGATCTGTCGCCATACCTCTTTAGTCAGTTCTTCACTGTACCCTTTTTCGCGACAGTTTGAAAAGAACTTGCTGACAATCCGTTTCATCTCTTCCTTCGAGCGGTATTTTCCGCTCATAGCCCGGCGCAGCGTATCAGCATCAGCAAGATCAAGGCCTGCAAAGTGATGGCATACTTTGAGGACATCTTCCTGGTAGACCATGACTCCGAATGTCTCCTCAAGCTGTTCTTTCATTACCGGATGTAAATACTTGAAATTATTGGGATTATGGAACCGGTAAATATACTCACGCATCATTCCGGAGCGTGCTACGCCGGGTCTGATTATTGAGCTGGCTGCGACAAGTGTTGTATAATCATCGCATCTTAGCTTCTGCAGCAATCCGCGCATCGATGGGCTCTCTACATAGAAACATCCTTTTGTCTCGCCTGACCGAAGGTATTCTTTAATCAGAGGATTTTTCTTAAAGTCCTGTATTGCATGAACATCCACATCAATTGACCTGTTCCTGAGAATGATCTCAGCGCTTTCACTGATATGTCCGATACCCCTCTGGCTTAAGATATCCAGTTTCTCAAAGCCAATCTCCTCAGCAGTGTACATGTCCCATTGAGTTGTCTGGAACCCCTTTGGCGGCATATCAAGAGCGGTATAGAACGTTATCGGCTCTTCAGAGATGAGAATGCCACCTGCGTGAATACTGCGCATATTCGGAAAATCAGCTATCCTGAGACCGGTTTTGAAAATGATATTTGTTATTTCGTTCCTGTTTGTCTCGTTGGACGGATTATCAATTATAGCATCGATCTCTTCCTTTGGCAGTCCATGGACCTTACCCAGTTCCCTGACAATAGATTTTCCCCTGAAGGTGCTGCTTGTCCCAAGAAGTGCGGTATGTCCGGCCCCATATCTCTTGAAAATATAATCGATGACTTCATCTCTTTCTTTCCATGAATAATCAATGTCAAAATCGGGAGGACTGCTTCTTTTCGGGTTTATAAAACGCTCGAAGTAAAGGTTGAGATCAATTGGGTCAACGTTGGTGATTTTCAAGCAATAAGCAACAATAGAATTAGCTCCGCTTCCTCTTCCTACATGGTAAAAACCCCTTGACATTGAGTAACGGATAATGTCCCATGTGATAAGAAAATATGCTGAGAAACCGAGTTTATCGATTACCTCCAGTTCATGCCGGATCCTTTTCTTTGCTTCAGGGTTATTTCTGCCGTATCTGTAAATCATTCCATCCCAGGCAAGTTTTTCAAGGAGGAGCTTATCGTCATACCGGCTTGCTGAAAAGATCTTTTTGTTTTTCTGGCTTTCAAAATCAAATTCTATCTTACAGTCATCAAGCAGGTTATCAGTGTTGGTTATTATTTCTTCATATCCCTTAAAGCTGTTTCTTATGGTTTCAGGGGTATGGAAGATCTCATCTTCTCCGGCGCAGTGTGAAGGTTTAAGATGACTCAGAAGGATATTATTATCGATTGCTCTAAGGCATCTGTGGATGAAAAGATCCTCATTGCCTGCCAGAGTAACAGGATTAAGGATCACCATTCTGCTCTTTTCTGACATTGAGAGTGTAAGCAATCTGTTTGCCTCACCGGGTCTTATTCCAATACGTTCATTGTCTGACAGTTTTCGTTTCGGGTATTTATTAAATGGGTAGATAATACAGGCTTCTGAGAAGGGGGGAGCAGATAGGGGCAGATCAGTTTTTTCGATATTATGTTTCGAAAGGAATTCGTTCAGTTCCCTTAATCCGTTGTTATTGCGGGCTATGCCTATGTACAGCAGTTCATTTCCGTTCCTGAACTCAATTCCGGCTACAGGCCGCACGTTGTTTTTGCCGCATTCCTTTACAAATTCGGGTATTGCCGTTGAATTGTTTATGTCGGTTAGGGCAATAGTTTGAGCTCCGGCAACTTTTGCTTTTTGCACCAGTTGTTCCACGGACATTGTTCCGTAGCGAAGGCTGTAATATGAGTGGCAGTTCAGGTACATTGTTTGAAGTGCCTAGAGTGCCTAGAGTGCCTGGAATGCCTAGAGTTATTTTTAACTCTAAGTACTCCAAACTCTAGCTCACTCCAAACTTTTATCTCCCATAAATATAATATCCCCTTAGTCTCTGTTCCATCATTTCCTGCTCTTTCAGGGCGTTTTCGATCTGTCTGCGGGCTTTTTCCTCGCGTTCGACTGTAGTCATCACTCCGGCGGCCCTTCGCACAGCATCCTTCCCGAAACGTTTTCTGAGCTTATCCATGGCCATATAAAGGCTCACTTTCTCGGGAGTGTCGTCGAACATATCGAGTTGCTGGACTCCCCGTACAAGGTGACTGAATCTCACGCCAATAAGCCTGATCAGCATTCTCCGCTGGTACAGCCGGCTGAAAAGCTCTTTGGAGATATCGATAAGTACATGATCGAAAGCAGTATAGGGAATCCTTTTCTGAAGGGTATGAGTATCGAAGTTAGAGTATCTGATCTTTACCGTGACGCATGAGGTAAGCTTTTCGTGCTTTCGCAGGTCATAGGCTATCTTTTCCACCATGCTCACCAGCAGCTGGTTAAGCATTGCAATATCGGTTGTGTCTTTTTCAAAGGTATGCTCAGTGCTTATTGATTTCTGTTCGGAATAGCTTATGACAGGCGTTGAGTCTATTCCGTTTGCCCTCTTCCATATCTCAATGCCATTTCTGCCCATCAGCTTTTCAAGCATTTCAGCCGGAATGTTTCTCAGGGTATATATTGTAGCTATACCCATTGAACGAAGCACATGATAAGTTTTAACCCCGATCATTGGTATTTTGCTTATTGACAGGGGATCGAGGAAGGGGAGGACTATCTCTTTCCCGACCTCTATTTCTCCGTTTGGCTTTGCTTCTCCGGTCGCAATCTTCGATACGGTCTTGTTTATTGATAGTCCGGCTGAAATAGGCAATCCGGTTTCCTTTATTATATACCGGCGCAATTCATGTGACCATTTGGTACATCCGTAGAAGCGATCCATACCGGTTATATCTATATAATGTTCATCAATAGATGATTTCTCATATAGAGGGGATCTTTGGGCAATTATTTCGGTCACAATATTAGAATATCTGGAGTATGCCTCCATGTCACCTCTTATTACAACGGCATCGGGACATAAATTCCTTGCCATTTTCATGGGCATTGCAGAGTTAACTCCATATTTTCTGGCCTCGTAGCTGCAACTGGAGACCACGCTGCGATCTGACATGCCGCCTATTATAACAGGCTTCCCGATAAGTCTGCTGTTCTTAAGCCTCTCCACCGATACGAAGAAAGTGTCGAGGTCGAGATGCAGTATGGAACGTTCTATATTGCCTGATAACCACATTTTACAAGTTTGGAGTTTGGAGTTTGAAGTGCCTAGAGTTTTAAGTTTTTACCAATCGATGTGAAAATTGCGAGTAACTCATTATTTTCCATATTTTTTAACTTTAGTCACTCCAAATTTTTTTAAAAAAACTTGTTTATATAACAATTATATTATACTTTTGATTAAAAATTAATCAATTTAATGATTACAATATAATCAATTTTATATTATGTACTTCACATCTAACATAAAATTTTTAAGGAAAAGGAGGGGCAGAACTCAGGACGAAGTTGCTGCTGCCCTTAACCTGAAACGTTCAACCCTTAGCGGTTATGAGAACGGTGTAGCACAGCCGGGCATTGACATACTTGTTTCATTTTCAAAGTATTTCAATATGTCAATTGATACATTGCTTAAGATCGACATGACAAAGCTTTCAGAAAGCCAGCTTGGCGAACTGGAAAGAGGTTATGATGCTTATATAAAAGGAAGTAATCTCAGGGTTCTGACAACCACTGTAGGTTCTGATAATGTTGAAAATATCGAGCTGGTCCCTGAGAAGGCCAAGGCCGGTTATACAACAGGATATGCTGATCCGGAATATATTGAAGAGCTGCCGAGATTCAGACTTCCCTTCCTTTCAGAGAAGCGAAAATACCGCACTTTTCAGCTTAAAGGTGATTCTATGCTGCCAATACCTGACGGGTCGTGGGTGACGGGTGAATATATTCAGGACTGGCACGAGATAATCAGCGGCAAAGCTTATGTAGTCTTTACAATAAACGATGGCATAGTATTTAAGGTTATCGAAAATAACCTTAATAAAGATGGGAAACTAGTTCTCTATTCACTTAATCCAATATATGAACCCTATGAGGTCCATATTAATGAAGTGAAAGAAATCTGGAAATTCATTAATTACATCAGCAATGAACTTCCTGACCCTGTCTTACCTGAAAAACAACTTTTTAAAGCAGTAGCCACAATAAAAAACGACCTTGAGAGAATAAAGGCAAGGATAGGAAAGGATATATCCGATGCAGATGAACTGAAATGATTATTCCTTGGTAAGTCCGATTATCAGCTGAATGATCTTTTCATTCTCTGACTCAGGTATCTTGCCTTTGTAGATAGCTCTTACTATACGGTTCTTATCAACGATCACAACACTGTAACTGTCTTTTGGAAGACCCCATTCTTTCTGAAGGGTAGCATCATAATCAAATAATATTGTTGTATCGTATTTCTTTGCTTTGTTACCAGCAATAATCCTGATAAGTCCTTTTGGCTTCCAGGTCGATTTTGTATCGACAATTCCAAAGCCTTTAAAATAGTCTTTATTGATCCTCTTGTCAACATCGGTTGCCTTGTCAATGGCATCGTTGAAAGCATCATTAAGGTCTGATTCATCAGGATCAACATAATTGATCTGAAGAACCTTCCCTGGCCAGGAATTCATTGTAAATTCCTTTTTATCAGCATCCTCAAAAGTCCATTCAGGAGCTTTCATTCCGACTTCCAGTTTCGCAGCCTGGCTGCAGAGGTAGGAAATTGTCAATAGAGAGAATAACAGAGTGAAGATCAGCTTTTTCATACTCAGAATTTTAATTTCACGAAATATATAAATTTTTTATCAGAATAAACAAATTACACGGAGTATGATGCAGGTTTCCTTTTATTTGTCGTCATATCACATACTGCCCAGCGCCTTGAAACTTGCAATCTTTCCGCTTGTTCGAAATCTCCGCTGCGCTGCGAGCTTCGAGCACCCTGCACCATGCAACCTGCAACTTGCACCAAATGCCCTGAAAGTACAGTGTTAACAATATGATCAGTACTCATTTAAAAAATCATTAAGCGGTTTCATTATCCTTGAGGCTCTCACTATAAGATCAAAACAGCGGGGATCCAGTATTTCCTTGTCTGTAATCATCCTTGAAACGAGAAAACTCTTAAGTCTGAGATATTCAATATACGGATGATCTCTTTTAAATCCTTTCGGAGCAGATTTAAGTTTCTCTCCCCCGATCTCTCCGAATAACTCCCTGAACTCCTTTTTGGAGATAATACTGACAAATTTCTCACCCTCTTCATCAATTTTCTCACGAATGGCCGTAAGCCATGGCATCGGAGGCAGGTAGGCACCGCCTGCTATCATACTGTTATTTCCCGGCTCCACATGTATATAATATCCTGCTAACCTGTCACCATTCCTCTTGCCTCCGCGAACAACAAAGGCCCCCAGATGCGTTTTGTAAATTGTTTTGTCATTTGAGAACCTTATATCCCTGTTGATCCTGTAAGTACAGCTTTTTACTTCCAATCCTTTCAGAATAGGATCGAATTTTACTATCTCATCCATCACCGCCTGTACAAATGATTCGAAATCGTTCCTTGCCCCCTCATACCTTGGTCTGTTTTTATTGAACCATTCCCTTTCATTATGTTGCTTAAGGTCAGAAAGAAATTCTAGAGTATGCTTATGTATTTGATTCATAATTATTTAAATATAAAATTTTGTTTATTGTCTTGTTTTTTCCAAACTTCCGGTAATAGCATTGATGTTAAAAATAATGAAATGAAAGATAAGAATATAAAAAATCAGGTTTTCAGTTTGTATACCTGATTTTATCTGTTGATCACAGAATTACGTTAATTCATAAAATCATTTATATGAATCATCATATTGCCGTAATTTGTTAACATACAATTACTAATTTTACGTTTTCAAAGTGAAAAGTATATAATCTGCAACAGTTAATTTAAACAATATGAGTGAGAAATATTCCATCAGTCCGGCAGGGGAGAGGTTTCCTATACCGAAGCCAGAAGATTACAAGGCTGAATTTGAGCGACTTAAAAAGCTTGTCGAAAAGGAAAGAAAAAAAGGCCGTGAAATTGTAGTTGTTATGGGAGTAGGGTTTGTCGGTGCAGTAATGGCAGCCATTGTGGCTGATACAGTGGATAAAAAAGGTCAGCCTTCGAAATTTGTAATTGGCATGCAGCGTCCCAGTGCCCGCAGTTTCTGGAAGATCCCGCTGCTCAATAGGGGGATTTCTCCGGTAAAGGCTGAAGATCCGGAAGTGGATCCTATGATAGATCGCTGCGTGAATAAAAAGAAGACTTTAATAGCTACATATACCTATGATGTTCTGAAACTTGCAGATGTAGTTGTGGTTGATGTTCAGTGCGATTATGTTAAAGAAGACCTGGGAAATGTCAGGTCAGGAGAAACAGACATGGCAGCTCTTGAGGCATCCCTGCACGTCATTGCTGAAAATATTCCGGCTGATGCTCTTGTGCTTATTGAGACAACTGTTGCACCCGGTACTACAGAACAGGTTGCATATCCAATAATGAAGAAGGTTTTCAGAAAGAGAGGAATAAAATCAGATCCTTTACTTGCTCATAGTTATGAGAGAGTGATGCCTGGCCGTAACTATGTTGCCAGCATAAGGGATTTCTGGAGGGTTTGCAGTGGAATTAATGAAAAAGCAAGGCAAAGAGTCGAGAAATTCCTTACGGAAGTGCTCAATACTGATAAATTCCCGCTGACAGTAATGGAAAGGCCAATAGAATCGGAAACAGCAAAGATAATAGAGAACAGCTACAGGGCTACGATCCTGGCATTTCTTGATGAATGGAGCCTGTTTGCCGAGCGGAACGGAGTCGATCTGATCAAGGTGATAAAGGCAATAAAAATGCGTCCCACTCACAGTAATATGATATTCCCGGGTCCGGGTATAGGAGGCTATTGTCTTCCGAAAGATGGTGGCCTCGGGCTGTGGGCCTATAAGCATATCCTTGGTTTTGAGGATGATATATTCAAGATCACGCCAATGGCTATCGATATCAACGACACGCGCGGCCTGCATGTAGGTCAGCTTACGCGTGATGCACTGCGTAATATGGGACAGCCAATCGCCGGTGCTGATGTTCTTGTACTTGGTGCTGCTTACCGCGAAGATGTGGGTGATACAAGGTATAGCGGATCGGAGATTGTTATTAGAAAACTGACGGAAATGGGTGCCGAGATAAGGGTTCATGATCCATATGTGGAGCACTGGTGGGAATTTGAACAACAGGATACATATCCGGGTGTCGGACAGAGCAAGGCAAGGTTTTTCAGGAATCAGGAAAAACTGAAAGAGATCCATGTTGAACAAAACCTGAACAAAGCTCTGAAAGATGCTGATGCTGTGATACTTGCGGTGCCTCATAAGGAGTACCTTGATCTTGATCCGGAAAAAATCGTAAAAACTATCGGAAAACCTGCTGCAATAATTGATTGCTTTGGAATTCTGACCGATGACAGGATACGGAAGTATTTCAAGCTGGGTTGTGAAGTCAAGGGTCTGGGACGCGGTCATATTCAAAGGATCAAGGAGGAAATCCGTAAGAAGTAAAAAATATAAATTTGCTTTGACATAAAATCGAACGATATGATCCTGATGGATCAGGCTCATATCTGATTTTATGTCAATCAGCAGAGCTGACCGCAAATTTTTATTGATTTCCTATAATTAATATTATGTCAAATAGAAATAATTGGTATTGTAAAGATATTAATCCGCTACATCTGTTCTTCTCTCCTTTTGATAATTGGTTAGTTGTCGGAAATCAGATACCAAGGTAATACCATATGGCATCTGATGGCGTGTTGTCAAGCATAGGGATTGCTGGTATCTGAAAAAGATCCTGATCAGGAACATTTATTGTTGACTGGATTGATGTACGGATAAACTTGTATCCGTTTCTTTCTGCAGCAGAAATAATATTCTCATCACCTGCCCCGTCGCCGAAAGGAAGAGCAAATACTTCAACTTTTCCAGGGATATGCTGCTCGATAATTCTTTTTGATTCTCCAAATTCATAATCCAGAAACCTGTTATATTCATTAAAATCCTGGAACTTGCTCCTGTCAGTATAAAGATATGCATGTGAAAATGAATGTGATCCGAAGTTAAAAGGATGAACTCCGCCTTCCAGGGTGTAATAACTCATCATTTCTACATCCTCCCATTCCATAAAGGAATTTCGACCTATCATATGGACCCAAAGAAAAAATGTAGCCTTGTACCTGTATTCTTTCAATAATGGCTGAACAAGACTAAACCAGGAATAGTCTCCATCATCAAAAGTTATGATAGCAGAGTTTCCCGCAGGCATTTTCCCTGATTCTTTAATAACTGTAAGATCATTAAAACTTATTACGTTAATGTTGTGCTTCCTTAGATATTCAAAGTCATTTTTGAGGTTTTCTATGCTTCGCTCATAGAGATTGGCAGCTTCCTGGCTTGTTATACGGTGATACATCAGGACTATTATTTTACCTTCATTGTCAGGTTCAGGTTCGTCGTACCTGTAGCAACCTGTTAATATTAAAGTACTGAGAATCAATATTGTATGAATATTTTTCATTTTACACCGTGTGTCCTGAATTATATGGCAATATATGAAAAGCCCTTCAATTTACTAAACTGAAGGGCTTTAATTATATATATCACAAAAAGTCTATCTACTCTGGAGGGCGCTAAGTTTTGCTTTTGTAGCTTCATATTTAGCGTTCAGTGAAGGATCTTTCTGTCTGAACCTGTAGTACAGTTCCTGAAGACTCTTCAGGGCATCTATATCGTCAGGTCTAAGTTCAAGAGCTTTTTCCATAATCGGAAGAGCTTTTTCATAGACAGCGTTTGCTTCATCAATAGCAGCAGAGTATTTATTCACGTCCATTATTTCGTTTGCTTTCTCAAACATCTTGGCTGCCTTATTTATATATGCTGCACCAAGTCCATAGTGTGTATCGTAAAGATCATTTTTAAGTTCAATCGATTTTCCGAGTTCAGCTATAGCTTCATCGTACTTCTCGAGGTTAAGGTACATTATCCCTGCAGCATAATAGAGACTGTAATTACTTGGATTTTTGGCTTTTGCCATATCGATATACTTGAGAGCATTATCATATTTACCTGCTTTAAGGTAAAAGTCAATGAGCTGCAAAGTAATGTTTTCATCTCCAGGAAATTTATTCGGAAGATCCAGCAGATACTGTTCTGCTTTCGCTGTGTCACCAAGGCCCATATAACTTTCAGATATCTGAATAAAAGGTGTAATACCCTGATATTGAAGTTCAACGCATTTTTCGAAATATTTAATTGCATCATTGTACTTATGAGCATTCATAGCGGCAAGGCCGGCATTATAATACATTCCTGTATCCAGAGCGCTGACATATTTATCACTTTCCGTTATCTCTATTTGTGTCGCAAATGATTTGAGTGCGTTCTCAAAATCCTTAGCCTCGAACATTTTACTTCCCTGATTATACATATCGAGAGCTAGTGAATTATAGATCATACCGGTTATGATCTTTTTCTTTGTACCCCCCTTAGTATCAAGGGCAAGTGCTTTTTCATATGCTGCATACGCTTCTGCAAGCGGGTCGGCACAATATGAACTGAATTTGGGATTATCAGATTCAAATACAGCCTGGCAAAATTTTCCTTTTGCAAAGTATGTATTGAACCAGTCTTTTGATTTTTCATTGGCGAAAGCTGCATCAAGAGCCTCTTTTGCCTTATCAAGAGCTCCCTGTTCAATGAAGCTGAGAGCTGCGGTCACTTTGCCTTTTTGTGCCCATACTCCTGTTGAGATACTAATAACTGCTATCAGCAGAAATAACTTTTTCATGATTTAATTTTTAATTTAAAATTGTAGTCTAAAATAATTTTCCAAATTTATAACATTACTTCTTAATCTTCAAATTCTTTGCCAAAATCATAAGGTTTCATTTTTATCATCTGTAACTACCTCATTATCATTATCATCCTCATTGACCAGGACACATGCAACTGAGGCAATTATATCATTTTCCCTGAGGTTTATCAGTCTGACACCCTGCGTAGCTCTACCCATTACCCTTAATGCAGCCACAGGACTTCTTAAGACATTACCAAACTGGGTAATAATCATCAGGTCGTGATTATCGGTTACGTCTTTAAGTGCGATAAGCGAACCGGTTTTTTCGGTAATGTTGATTGTCTTTACACCTTTTCCTCCTCTGTTGGTTATCCTGTAACCATCAATATCAGATCTCTTTCCATAACCCTTTTCAGAAACCACCAGTATATCCTTTTCTTTGTTTTCAACGGTTATCATTCCGACCACGATATCAGTCTTATCGTCTGCAAGTCTTATTCCCCGTACTCCGGAAGCAATTCTTCCCATCGGCCTTACAGATTTTTCGGGGAAACGGATTGCGCGTCCTGATTTTACTGCAAGCATAATATGATGGTTACCGTTTGTCATTCTTGCTTCCAGCAGTTCATCTCCTTCCCTTACTGTTATAGCATTAACTCCATTGGCTCTTGGTCGTGAATAAGCCTCAAGAGAAGTCTTTTTGATAATACCTTTTGTTGTGCACAACACAATGAAATTATTGTTGATATAATCGGGATCATTCAAGGTCTTTATGTTAATGAATGCCTTGACTTTATCATCCGGTTCTATATTTATGAGGTTCTGCATTGCTCTTCCTTTTGAAGTGCGTGAACCTTCCGGTATTTCATAAACTTTAAGCCAGTAGCATTTTCCTTTGGTTGTAAAGAAGAGCATAGTATTATGCATAGTGGCAATATACAGGTGTTCGATAAAATCCTCATCCCTTGTAGTGCCTCCCTTGGCTCCGGTACCTCCCCTGTTCTGCCTTCTGAATTCAGTCAGAGGGGTCCTCTTTATATATCCCATATGTGATATTGTGATAACCATTTCATCATCGGGGTAGAAATCCTCAGGAATAAATTCCTCAGCGTTCGGTATTATCAGTGTACGCCTTTTGTCACCATATTTATCTTTAATTTCTGTCAGTTCGTCCTTTATGATCTTCATCTGCAGGTCTGCACTGGCCAGTACTTTCTTAAAGTACTCAATCTGATCCATTACTTCCTTATACTCGGCCCTTAACTTATCCTGTTCGAGTCCGGTGAGCTGCCTCAGTCTCATTTCAACAATTGCCCTTGCCTGGATCTCCGAGAGGCTGAAACGCTCCATCAGCCTGTCGCGGGCTTCATCAGGAGTCTGTGACGACTTGATGATTGCAATTACCTCATCAATATTATCACTTGCAATAATCAATCCCTCAAGTATGTGCGCTCTCTTTTCAGCCTGATCAAGATCGAATTTTGTTCTTCTGATTATTATTTCATGCCTGTGCTTTACAAAATATGAAATAAGATCTTTTGTATTGAGTGTTTTTGGCCTTCCTTTTACAAGGGCTATATTATTGACATTGAATGTAGTTTGTAAGGAAGAGTATTTATAGAGATTATTGAGAACAACATTTGCACTTGCATCTTTTTTAAGGATGATTACTATCCTCATGCCGTTGCGATCCGATTCATCGTTGATATACGATATACCTTCAAGTTTTTTCTCGTTAATAAGGTCGGCTATTTTACGGATCATCTCAGCCTTGTTTACCATGTATGGAATCTCTGTGACCACGATGCATTCACGTCCGGAATGCGTCAGTTCTATCTCGGTCTTTGCCCTTACAACAATCCTTCCACGGCCTGTCTCGCAGGCGTCCTTTATCCCCTGCTCTCCATATATTATTCCACCGGTCGGGAAATCCGGACCTTTTACAAGTTTCAGTATTTCATCGGTGGTGATATTATTATTATCTATATAAGCTATGGTTGCATCAACAATTTCGGATAGGTTATGAGGTGCCATGTTTGTTGCCATTCCCACGGCGATCCCTGAAGCTCCGTTAACAAGAAGGTTTGGGATCCTTGTCGGAAGTACTACAGGTTCAGAGAGGGAATCGTCAAAATTAGGCTGGAAATCAACAGTGTTCCTGTCAATATCGGCCAGTGTCTCTTCTGCTATCTTACGGAGTCTGGCTTCAGTATATCTCATAGCTGCAGGACTATCGCCGTCGACTGATCCGAAATTACCCTGACCGTCAACAAGAGGATATCTCATTGACCAGTCCTGGGCTAACCGTACCATGGCTTCATATACAGATGAGTCTCCGTGCGGGTGATATTTACCCAGCACCTCTCCCACTATCCTTGCTGATTTTTTATAAGCCCTGTTTGAAAGAACTCCAAGCTCCGACATTCCGAAAAGAACACGCCGGTGTACCGGCTTAAGACCGTCACGCACATCAGGTAAAGCCCTCGAAACAATGACAGACATCGAGTAATCGATGTAAGCCGACTTCATTTCCTCCTCGATGTTTACCTGAACCACCCTTTCTCGTTCTGCCATAAGATATTAATAATTAAATGATTACAACGCACAAACCATATCAGCGATTTGAATTACGAAAATAGTGATTATTTGAGTAATTTTGAGATAATAAAATGGTGAATTTTTAACACCCATTGTTCATAAATGGGCATGAAAATTGCCATACTTAAATAGCACTTGAAGTACCTTTACGTTGGTCACAAGTGGAATATTTGTCCGAAATGATGCTGACAGAATGACCGTAAAGGTAGATTTAAAACTTACGTTTTATTAATATGGATTCACAATTTTCGCAGAGGGTTAAGGATATCCTGGGATACAGCAAGGAAGAAGCAATAAGGCTTGGGAACAGTCATATAAGTCCGGAGCATTTATTCCTTGGCATATTGCGGGATGGAGAAGGTGTAGCTGTTGAAATTCTTATCAATCAGGGTATTGATCTGATGGTACTTAAGGGATCCCTTGAGAAAAGCATTAAGGTCGACATTCCCGTCTCCGTTGCAGATAATGAAGTATTACCCTTATTAAGGAGCACTGAAAGAATACTTAAGCTTGTTTATCTTGAGGCCAAAGCCTTGAAAAGCCCAGTTATAGAGTCAGAACATCTTCTTCTGGCTATCCTGAAGGATGAAAATACCCTTGTTACAAGGTTCCTGTCTGAGATGGATGTTGATTATCAGTCTGTCAGGCGGATGGTTGAAGCCGGTTCTCCGAGTGCCAAAGCCGATTATCCAAGGGATGAAGATGATGAAGGTCAGGGATTCGGAGCCCAGGGCAAAGGCCCTGCAGGCAATGCAGCATCTGCAAAGTCATCTTCAGATACTCCTGTTCTTGATAATTTCGGGATCGATCTGACCAAAGCGGCGGAAGAAGGCCGGCTTGATCCGGTCGTCGGCCGGGAACGTGAAATAGAAAGACTTGCCCAGATTCTGTCGAGGAGAAAAAAGAATAATCCCGTACTTATTGGTGAGCCGGGCGTTGGAAAATCTGCAATTGCCGAAGGGCTGGCTCTCCGGATAACAAAGAAGAACGTCTCAAGGGTACTGTTCAATAAGAGGGTTGTAGCCCTTGACCTTGCTTCTATTGTGGCTGGGACAAAATACCGGGGACAGTTTGAAGAGAGGATGAAGGCAATTCTGAACGAGCTTTCAAAAAATGACAACATAATACTGTTCATCGACGAGATACATACAATAGTAGGAGCCGGAGGTGCCACAGGATCACTTGATGCAGCAAATATGCTTAAGCCTGCCCTTGCCAGAGGCGAGATACAGTGTATCGGAGCAACAACTCTTGATGAGTACAGGCAACATATTGAAAAAGATGGTGCACTTGAAAGAAGATTCCAGAAGGTGCTTGTCGATCCTACCACTATAGAAGAGACTATACTCATTCTGCAGAATATAAAGGAGAGATATGAAGAACATCATAACGTTATTTACACGGATGAAGCCATCGAAGCCTGCGTTAAACTGACAAACCGCTACATCTCTGACCGTCATCTTCCTGATAAAGCCATTGATGCTCTCGATGAATCAGGATCAAGGGTTCATATATCCAATATTGTGGTTCCTGAAAAGATACTTACACTTGAGAAGCAACTGGAGGATACGAAAAAGGAAAAAATGACAGCTGTAAAGAACCAGAATTTTGAGAAGGCTGCAAGCTTCCGTGACCGAGAAAAGGATCTGCTTGATGCAATAGAACTTGAGAAGAAAAAGTGGGAAAAAGAACTTGCTGTCAACAGGGAAACAGTTGATGCTGAGAAAGTTGCAGAAGTAGTGGCAATGATGACAGGCGTTCCTGTTCAAAGAATAGCCCAGACCGAAGGAACAAGACTTCTGAAGATGGCTGATGAGCTCAGGGGAAGCGTTATCGGACAGGATGAAGCCATTCAGAAAGTAGTTAAGTCAATTCAGAGGAACAGAGCCGGTTTGAAAGATCCCAATAAGCCAATAGGTACTTTTATTTTCCTCGGTCCCACAGGTGTCGGGAAGACCCAGCTGGCGAAAGTGCTGGCAAAATTCCTCTTTGATACAACTGATAATCTTGTCAGGATAGATATGAGCGAGTATATGGAAAAGTTTTCAGTATCAAGACTCGTCGGAGCACCTCCCGGATATGTGGGATATGAAGAGGGCGGCCAGCTTACCGAAAAAGTGAGAAGAAAACCATACTCTGTTGTGCTTCTCGATGAGATTGAGAAAGCTCATCCTGATGTCTTCCACATACTCCTGCAGGTACTCGATGAAGGTCAGCTGACTGACAGTCTGGGCAGAAGGGTAGACTTCAGGAATACAATTGTTATCCTTACTTCTAATATAGGTACCCGTCAGATAGCCGAATTCGGACACGGTATCGGTTTTGACACCCAGGCAAAGAAAGCTTCAAGGGATGAACAGACCAAGAGCATACTTCAGAAAGCATTGCAGAAGACATTCGCACCGGAATTCCTGAACAGGATTGATGATGTAATAATGTTCAACTCCCTGGGCAAGGAAGAGATCAATAAGATAATTGACCTTGAACTTAAGGGCCTCTTCGACAGGGTTAAATCGCTGGGCTACCAGCTTAAGATCGCTCCTGCTGCCAGGGATTTCATCGCTGAGAGAGGATTTGATGCAACTTATGGAGCAAGGCCACTGAAACGTGCGATCCAGAAATACCTTGAGGACCCGATGGCAGAAATTCTCATCAAAGCTGTTCCCGGTGAAGGAGAAGTGATCAATGTCGGATTCAACAGCGCGAAGTCAGAGATCAAAATCAAGATCCAGAAGAAGAAAGAAACTGCAGAGGAACAGGAGGATAGTTAGATCAGTTTACCGAACAGGTCAAATTCTGCAGAGTTCGTGATCATGACATTGTAGAAGTTTCCGGGTGAGATATTATATTCTGCAGGGATCAGTACCTCCTGGTCAATTTCGGGAGAGTCATACTCAGTTCTGCCGATATAATGATCTCCTTCCCTCCTGTCGATAATTACTTTAATTACCTGTCCCATAAGCCTTTCGTTGAGCCCGGCAGAAATGGACTGCTGTAATTCCATGATTTGTGATACTCTCAATTCCTTTACATCTTCCGGTACTTCATCGTTATAATGTTCATAGGAATAAGTATCTTCTTCATGCGAATAAGCAAAAACCCCGAGTCTGTCAAAGCGGAAATCTTCGACAAACTTTTTTAGTTCAAGAAAATCTTTTTCCGTTTCACCCGGGTGACCGGCAATGAGAGTTGTACGGATAGCAGCACCCGGTATCTCAGTCCTTATTTTATTCAGGATACTTTCAGTCTCCCTGCGGTCATGGGATCTTCTCATTATGCCCAGCATTCTGTCAGTTATATGCTGGACCGGAATATCAATATAGTTACATATCCTCTTATTATCCCGTATAAGAGGAATAAGTTCTTCAGGAAAACCTGACGGATAGAGATAATGAAGTCTTATCCATTCTAGTTTCTCAATTTTAAGGAGCCCGGAAACAAGATCAGGCAATCTCTGCTTTTTATATAGGTCGAGGCCATAATAACTGAGGTCCTGTGCCACGAGAATAAGTTCCTTCACTCCGGAATCAGCAAGAATTTCAGCCTCTGCGATAAGCTCTTCAAGAGGTCGGGAAATACATCTTCCTCTTATAAGAGGTATAGCACAGAATGCACAATGCCTGTCACAGCCTTCCGATATTTTCAGATATGCATAATGGCCGGGACTGGTCAGTATCCTCATTGCCGACAGGTCATTCCTGTAATCAATACCCAATTCTCTGAGAATCATAGGGGTGTCATGAACTCCGAAATACCTGGTCACTTCGGGGATCTGCATTTTTAGCTCTTCCTTGTATCGCTCAGATAAACAGCCTATTACATAAAGATTGTCTATAAGTCCTTTTTCTTTTTTCCGGACATAACGGAGTATCGTGTCTATGCTCTCCTCCTTGGCATCATTGATAAAACCGCAGGTATTTATTATTACTGTTCCGGCATCAGATTCTTCTGAGTCATGCTTTATTTCATAACCGCCAGACTGAAGCTGCTTTAGAAGTTTTTCAGAGTCGACGGTATTCTTTGAACAGCCGAGAGTTATGACGTTGATTTTCTTTTTTTTCATACAAACAGGGAATCCACGAATTCTGTCCGGTTGAATACCTGGAGATCTTCCATTTTTTCTCCGATCCCGATATATTTGACGGGAATTTTAAACTGGTCAGAAATTCCTATAACAACGCCGCCTTTAGCTGTTCCATCAAGTTTTGTGACAGCTATTGCTGTTACATTTGTTGAGGACATGAATTCCCGCGCCTGTTCGAATGCGTTCTGTCCGGTTGATCCGTCGAGTACCAGAAGCACCTCATGAGGGGCATCGGGAACGACTTTTTCCATTACTCTCCGGATCTTTGACAGCTCGTTCATCAGGTTTATTTTATTATGCAGTCTCCCGGCAGTATCAATTATAGCGACATCATAATTTCCGGCCACAGCCGACTTAAGAGTATCGAAGGCCACAGATGCAGGATCAGATCCCATTTGCTGCCTGACAACCGACACCCCTGCCCTTTCGGCCCATATCTGAAGCTGGTCGATGGCGGCGGCTCTGAAAGTATCGGCAGCACCCAGGAGTACCTTTTTCCCGTTCATTCTGTATTTGTAGGCCAGCTTGGCAATCGTTGTAGTCTTTCCTGAACCGTTGACGCCAACAATCATTATTACATGAGGTTTGGACTTAAGCGGAGATGAGAAATCTGATCCGGAATCTGATTTGTTCTCCTCAAGAAGAGCAGCGATCTCCTGTTTTAAGATAGTATTTAATTCATTTGTATTCAAATATTTATCGCGTGCCACTCTTGCCTCTATCCTTTCTATGATCCGGATAGTAGTTGCAACGCCGACATCAGATGAGACCAGTACTTCCTCGAGATTATCAAGAACTTCGTCATCTACCTTTGATTTACCGACAACTGCCCTTGAAAGTTTGACGAATACTGATTCCTTAGTCTTTTCGAGTCCTTTATTCAGACTCTCCTTTTCTTTTGAAAAAAAATCCAGCAGAGCCATTATGCTGATCAATAAAATTAAACAAATATAAAAAAAGCTTCCTTCACGATGAAGAAAGCTTTGAATATCTTCCTGTTAAACAATTATTCTTAATTCTTCCTGAAGAAGTCCTTGATATGATCATTATGGACTATCTCTTCCTTGAACTGGTAAGCTCCGGTCTTATCAGATTTCGACATCTTGATGCATTTCGTGAAGATCTTGCCTGAGCCTGTTTTAAGTGATGCAACAACTTTCTTTGCCATTTTATGCTGATATTACTTAATTTCTCTGTGAAGTGTATATTTCTTGAGGATCGGATTATATTTCATTCTCTCGATCCTGTCAGGAGTATTTTTCCTGTTCTTAGTTGTAATATATCTCGACATTCCCGGAAGTCCGCTTTCTTTATGTTCGGTACATTCCAGAATTATCTGCTGCCTGTTCCCTTTTGCCTTCTTAGCCATTTCCTGATCTTATTAGTAATTCACAATGTAGCCTTTTTCTTTTGCTTCCTTGAGAGCGGAAGTAAGACCTTTCTTATTAATTAACCGGATCCCGGCTGCTGATATTTTAAGCGAGATCCACCTTTCTTCTTCGGGCAGGAAATATCTCTTCTCAAAAAGATTCGGCTGGAATTTTCTCTTAGTCCTTCTTCTTGAATGAGATACATTATTACCTACTACCGCTTTCTTTCCTGTTACCTGACAAATCTTTGACATTGTTCCGTTCTGTTTTTTCTGCTTAAAAAGCCTTATAAAATGAAGCGCAAAATAAATGATTTTAATCTGATTAACCAAATATTAAGTTGACTTTTTTTATGAGATATGTTAATTCATTTCTGCAATTGTAATATCTGCCTTCTGACGAGGTTCAGTGAGGCAATTGAAAACCTGTTGATATTCAATATCCTTTCATTGCCGAAAACATATTTTTCTGTAATCACTCCCACCCCATTGTCAGAACTTACAGCAATACAAACTGTTCCGACAGGTTTTGATTCACTTCCTCCGTCTGGTCCGGCTATACCTGATGTAGCAACCGAGTAATCCGTCCTGAATTTTTTACGTACTTCTGTTGCCATTTTTGCAACCACCTGTTCGCTTACGGCACCATAATTACTGATCATCTCCTCCGGAACGTTAAGCAGGCTGGTCTTAATACTGTTGTCATATGCGATTACCGATCCTTTGTAGTATTGTGAGCTTCCGGGGATACTAGTAAGCATCTGAGCTATCTTTCCTCCCGTGCAGCTTTCGGCAGTACAGATTGTCAGTCCCCGCTCCTTAAGCAGGTTGCCGATGAAACTCTCAATCGGTTCATCAATTTCACTGTAAATTAATTGTGGAATTATTGAATATAATTTTTTAACCTGTTCATCTACAATATTTTCGACAATCTCCCGATTTCGGCCCGTACCGGTCAGTCTCAATTTGATTATGCCATAAGATGGAAGGTATGCAAGCTTTATCTCTGGGGGAAGAGATTTCTCAAAACCGCTGAGTATTTCAGCCAGCTTTGATTCAGAGGTTCCATAAGTCATTATATTTCTGTGAATTATAACCTGCGACTGAAATCGCTTTTTTAGTTCAGGCAGTACATGCTCATTCATGATATATTTCATTTCGTATGGGACCCCGGGCAATGAAATAAAAATGGTCCCCTCCTTTTCAAACCACATTCCCGGCGCTGTTCCCATCTTGTTATACAGTACCCTGCATGAATCAGGCACTTCAGCCTGTTTCCTGTTATTCTCATTCATGGCGATACCCCTGCGCTTCATCATCTCATCTATCATTGAAAGAACTGTAGGATTTAAGACCATGCGTCCATTGAATATATCGCACAGAGTCTGTTTTGTTATATCATCACTGGTAGGACCCAGACCGCCGGTTATAATTACTATATCATATCTTGAAACAGCTTCACTTACAGCATCCAGAATATCTTCTCTTCTGTCGTGTATTGAAATTTTACGGCAGATATCGAAGCCCGCCTGGCTCAGTTCCGCTCCTATCCATGCCGAATTTGTGTCAACTGTCTGTCCTATGAGTAATTCATCTCCTATTGTAATTATCTCTGCTTTCATTCCATCTTTAATGAATGCACAAAATTATATTTAGAAATTTAAATGGCAATAAACTAATGAACATTCAGGTTCCTGTGGCACGAAAATTGGGGCAAATAATATACCTTTAAACTGATACTCTTAAACCTCGTGAAAAAATGAAAAGGGTAACTGTTTTTATATTTCTGATATTTTCTCTTATTATCAGCTCCTGTGAGAAGGAAGGTTCTTGTGAGAAATATCCTGAAGGAGTTAACTTCAATATCTCCTACCGCCTTCTTGAAGGCAGAAGGATCACTTGTCTGGATGTCGGCCAGGATGGAAGCATTTGTGCCGCTTCTGATAACCAGCTTATTCTGATAGACAGACATAAAGATAAGAAGATAATAAATCTGGGCTATGATATATGGGACGTCGCTATTACAGAGGATGGAAGTGTCTGGGCAGGTACAAATGGAGGCGGTCTGGCACATACTGACGGGAACGGGATTAAATATTTCAATGCTTCGAATTCAGGCTTGCCAAGAGATTATGTATCTGAAGTTGAGATAGCTCCTGATGGAAAAGTATGGTTTACAAGCTGTGCATTCGACAATGGCGGATTAGGGATTTATGATGGCAGGAAGTTTGAATTCCTGACTCCTGAAAATTCTCCATTGAATCAGCACGTGATTTATGCACTTGATATAAACAGCGATGGTGTGGTATATTTAGCCACAAGCGGAACTGTTGGCAGGACAAATATATACCGGATCACCGGACGAAAATGGGAATGTCTCGGTGATGAAGGTGGTACATTTTACTGGGTTTTTTCATTTGATGCCGGTCCTTCAGGTCTGCTATACCTGATTGAGGATTTTTCATTATCATCAGCCTTTCATACAACAAATAACTTATACAAATTGCAGGATGATAAATGGAAGCTAATCGATTCAGATAATATTTCAGGGATAGGTTTTTCTGCCAGGGTTGCTTTGGACAGGAGGAATTATTGCTGGATAGCAGACCGCAAAGACGGCTCAATTATCCTTAATGTTTATAATGGCCGATCCTGGCGAAGCTCAATGCCCGGATCATTTCCGGATGATTTTATAACTACCCTTAAAGTTGATTATGAAAATAACATTTGGTTAGGCACCTATGAGAATGGCATAATTGTTCTAAATCAATAACATACCTTATGAAAAGAAAACTCATATCAGGTTTTATTATTTTATTTTTCCTGACCATTTCTGCCAATGCACAGCTTGCACTAGGGTATAATACCGACGGAAATACTCTTTGCCTTTCCTACAGCCCTATAAACAGGGTATGGGGAGAATTCAGGATCAACACACGGGATTACAGCCAGTCAGGCTGGTCTCACAGCGACAGAGGGATCACACAGGTTTATTGTTTGGCATCGCTTTTTACAGCAAACGGAATTGTTTTTTATGCCGGAGGTGGTGCAGGTGTGAACCTTCTATCGACAGACAATGAAAAATGGGCCAGTATCAATGTACCTGTCGGATTGAAACTAAACCCATTCAGTAAGTTCCCTGGGCTCTACTTATTCGGAGAATACGATCCCATGTTCGTTGTTGAAGAGGATATACCGATTATTCACAGCATATCAGCAGGATTCAGGATTCTCCTGACAAATAGCAATTAAGGATTTTGTTTTGCAGCCGGGCTTAACGGTTTACCCATTGATGAAGTGTTTACTTTTTCATCAGTTGTGAAAAGCATGAAATCAGGAGTGCTTTTGGTATAGGGTTTCCATTTCTCCTCTCCTTTTCCGTTCGGATCACCATATTTAGCAAAATTAGTCCAGCATCCGACCATATACTGGCTAAGAGCTTCATCGCCTGGTGTCAGAGGGCGCCAGCAACGGTCAAGGGTGTGAAACACAAACCATAGCTCTGAAGAGTGGAATGCTCCGGCATCGTCACCCGGTAAAGGACGTGCGAATTGATATGCATAAGCTTTCCCGCCCTGCTCTTCGCGGACCAGGCAGAAGTCTTCCACAGGCTTGCTGTTGCCTCTCATATCTACTATTGTGCCTCCTATAATGTACGGTATATCAGCCAGATTGCCGTTTCTTGCAGCATCGCTGAAGCTTTCTTTCAGAACGTAACCATCGACTACCGGCCCCAGAGAAGCCATCCTCTTTTCAGCTTTCATAAAATCTTCGGTACGATTCTCAAAATCACCGAAATCTTCTGCCTTTGCAGCACGCATTTCTTCAAGTGAATTACAGCCATAATATCTCATTATGCTCTCGCCTGCCTGTTCTGCATTGGCAAGGCTTGTTCCCGGGCGGCTGCCAATACCTCCACCGCTTTGTATGATTGCACGATGGATAAGACCTTTGGTAAGTGGTGATGCAACAAGTGTCTGAACGCTGCCAGCTCCAGCGCTTTGTCCGAAAATAGTTACATTATCAGGATTTCCGCCGAACTGGACAATATTGGCTTTGATCCATTTAAGAGCAGCAATCTGGTCAAGTATGCCGTAGTTACCGGAGAATTTATGCGGGCTTTCTGCTGTCAGTGCAGGATGAGAAAGAAAACCGAGTATACCGAGGCGGTAATTAATAGTAACAAGGATAACACCACGTTCAGCCCAGGCAACTCCATCAAATTCATTCTCATGACCGAAACCGTTCCGGTAAGCTCCACCGTGGATCCACATTGCAACGGGCAGACCAGCTTTAAGCTTACCTGCTGCCGGTGTCCAAACATTAAGGTACAGGCAATCTTCGTTCTTTACGTGGGGACTCTGGGCATAGAACTCCTTATCGTAAAACGATCCCGGGTCAGTAAGTTTCTGAGGAGCAGCGGCACCGAACGTATCACATATCTTTACGCCGGCCCAGGGAATAACAGGTTGTGGTTCACGCCAGCGCAAATCCCCGACCGGAGGAGCTGCAAATGGAATACCTTTATATATAATGACATCCGGGTTTTCAGTCTCAATTCCCTGTATCTGTCCGCCTTCGACAGTTAGAACAGGATTTTTTTCTTTACAGCTGCTTAGTAAGGCTGAAATAATACAAATAACAATTGCGATTTTTAGTTTTTTCATCTTTATTTTATCTTGAAGGGTTTATATGCCTGGAGTCATAGTAGACTGTAAATCATTCTGTTCCAAAAATATTTCCACGAACGGAAATAATAAAAAACCTGAATGCGAAATTGAATTTTGAGCGGGAAAGGGGTCTCGAACCCCCGACCCTCAGCTTGGGAAGCTGATGCTCTACCACTGAGCTACTCCCGCTTATTGTCGTGCAGTCATGCAGTCGTGCAGTCGTGCAGTCATGCAGTCGTGCAGTCATGCAGTCATGCAGTCATGCAGGTCGTAAAAGTAATAAAAAGATAATTCCTCCCAAAAGAATAATAATGTTTCTTGAAAACCGGGAAAGACCAGTTATTTTTAGATTAAGCCGGGGGAGTTAATTCCTTAAAGGCCTGATAAACAAGGAATACCGGCCATACTATTGCTTTCAGGAAACCCAGAACCCCCATCCAGAAGGTTGTGGCAGTCGAAATGAACCAGATTGCAGCACCAATCAGTCCGAGTCCGTAAACAGCGCCTGATGCGGATGCATTTTTCTCAACATATTCTTTCATGAGTAGTAATTATATTGGTTTATCTGATAAAGGTAATAAAGGAAGAGATTCATGTCAAATAAAATTGTTGTGCTGTCAGGCGGTCTTTAAGTCCTCCGAATTATAGCTTCCGGTTCCCGGATAATTGACGACAAATATTTTCGAATTTAAAAATTTCATATATTTACTTTATTCAGAAAGAGAATCCTAAAACAGGCATTTATAACATAAATGTGAATACAAAGATCTTATTATCGTTTTGCCTGGCAATATTGTTGATTTACCCGGTTTCAGGTCAGGATGATACACTATCTGATACTCCGGCTCCAGTTAAGTTCGCTAAGAATTTCGGGCTTTTTGAAGAGGGTGAACCTGTCGAGATCACCCTCCGTTTTGATATGAGTACATATCTGAGAACAAAACCAAAGGAAGATTATTTAAAGGCCAGAATGATCTTTCATTTCGATAAGAAAGATTCACTTGCCAGGAATATTAAGTTAAGAACCCGGGGAGAATATCGTAATACTAACTGTGTCTTCGCTCCTATCGAACTGAATTTCAAAAAAGTAGATTTCGGTTATAAGGACCTTAACAAGATTGACAAGATCAAACTTGTCGCTCAGTGTGATACAAGAAAAGATTATGAGGATTACCTGTTAAGAGAATACCTGACCTACAAGTTGTTAAATGTGATGACCGATACCAGTTTCAGGGTCAGGTTACTTGTTATAAATTACATCGATACCGTTAAGAAAAGGAAACCGGTCAGGCAATATGGATTTTTCATTGAGCCGGCCGATATACTGGCTGCCAGGTTAAACCTTGTCCAGACAAAGCAGGCTTTGAACCAGAAGCATATTTCCGAGAGGATTATGGACAAACTGGCTATTTTTAACTTCATGATAGGCAATTACGACTGGGGGATACCGGGGGAGCATAATGTCAAGATATTCCGTCCCGGGACTTTTTCTGCAAATAATAAACCTATTGCAATACCCTATGATTTTGACTGGACAGGAATTGTAAATCCGTCTTACGGGATCCCTGCTGATAATGTAGGGATCACCAATATTCGTCAGCGTATCTTTGCCGGGATCTGCAGGAGCAGGGAAGTATATACCAGAGACCTTGAAGAATTCAGCAGAAAAAAGGAAGAACTTTACCGGGTGATAAACGAATTTCCTTATCTCAGTCAGAGTTCAAAAAAGGATATGATTGCTTATATTGAGGGATTCTATGATTTGTTTCAAGGAAGAAATAATATTGTTGACATCTTTTTAAGGAATTGTAAGAAACTATAATACTATAATAATTAAACCTATGTTTAAAGATTTCTTTGATCTGAGTAACCCGAACTTTTGGGAGATGTTCATACGGTTTATAATAACTGTCGTTTTTCTGTTCATACTTATCCGCCTTATTTATTTCAGGTACTCCAAGAAAGAGAAGTTCGTTTTTACCTTTTTCCTTATGGGTATTGTGGTCTTTTTCCTTGCAGCTGCGATGGATTCAGCGTTTGTGCAGATGGGTATGGGTTTTGGCCTTTTTGCTATTTTTGCCATTCTCAGGTTCAGAACAAGGAATTTCAGCCTGAAGGATATGTCCTATATCTTTGCAGTTATCGGGATTTCGGTGATAACTTCATTAAAGTTGGGAAAAATCCCTGGTGTAGCAGTTGTGATCTTCGATTCAATAATCTGTCTCACAGCACTTATTCTTGAAAGATTCTCAATAAAATACAATAGCACAACTCACCGTATTGTTTACGAGAATCTTGATATGCTCAAATCAGGGAAAAAGCAAAAGCTGTTAAAGGATGTATCAGAGCTTACCGGGAGAGATATTATAAGAGTAAGGATCAGAAAAATTGATTTTAAAGAGAAAGTTGCGCTGCTTGATATTTACTACAAGGACTGAATCTGCCGCTTCACATTTTTCCAGTTAGCAGGAATAAGGCTTTTGTATTTTATTCTATTACTGTCGATAGTTGAATCTCAACAATGTAGCTACTTTATTCTGACCTTCATTTGAGATCAGCATATCTCCGTTGTCAAAAAAAGTTATCCCTTCAGGCATATTGAATATATCCTTATCAAGTTTTTCAATATGTTCAATAGCACCGTTACTGCTGATAATGAACAGCATATTCTCCATGGAAGAAAGGACAAACAGTTTATCAGTGACAGGATGAATGGCTATTGCAGATGGCCTTAAATTAACTTCAGGAGTTTTTCCATCTGATTTCTTTTTCCCTTTTTTGGATTTTTTCTTATCTTTTTCAGGAGCAATGACCTTATTGTCCAGGGCGAACCTGGTAATCTCTTCCATATCAAAATCGTACACCGGCTTTTCAGAAAGGATCCCCGATTTAAGGTCAAATCCGTAAATCAGGTACCTGTCTTTATATTCAGAGCCCTTTTCAATTTTACTTTTAGGAGCAATCAGAAGTCTTTTCCCTTTTTTATCGTAACAGAGCCCTTCACTTTCACTTGCCGGAATGCCCGTTTGATATATCTTAGGTTCAGTGTAAGACGATGTATAATCCGAAAATTCAAACAATGTTCCATCGCTTCTAAGAACATAGAATGTATTATCGACCCGGGCTATTCCTTCGTAGTCGCCGTTTCCATAAAAGACATGCTGATCTTTTATTTCATTCTCCAACAGATCGAATATGAAAATCACTCCGTGTTCATCCTGTATGCAGGCAACAGAGGATTGATCAATTAAAACAATACCGGATATCTCATGAAGGATATCCGGTAACGGAATAGTTTTATCGGGAACTGATAGATCATAACCGGTTAGCTTAATATTATTGTTGTTTGTTTCAGGTTTATTTTCTTCTACAGGGCTATTGCAGCTCAATACCTCGATGAAGAACATTAAAAGAAAGAATGAAGCAATCATTCTACCTGAATTTGGTTTTATTTTCATTTTCTTTTCACCTATTCTTAACCCAAAATTAACTGCTTGTACCCACTGTGCAAAATACACAGCCCTCCTTGGTGACAGCTAAGCAGTGTTTACTTTTCGTCGGATTTTATCCGGAGGTTCCCATAATATGAAATTAATCGTTGCAGAACCTTATAGTACAATATAACATACAGCAGGATTGATACCATCCAGATAACTGCAAGATTGAACCAGTAGGTGTCGATCTCCCGGTTACCTATATTTTTTACCGGAGCATAAAAATGAGCTCTGCCGTATTTTGCTTTTGGTTTCATGAATCCGGGTTCATATTTCTGGATTATCCTGTAGCTGGTCTCATACGAGGCTCTTACTGTCGGCCTGTCAAGAACAATGTCTGACAGCCGGATATTCTCATAATTATCCTTTAGGAGAGCGTAATTGTCCAGACCTGTTGATTCCACTATAGATTTTGACACAGAATCCCTCATCGCCCTAGCGTAAATCATTTTTTTGTTGAAGAGGCTCTTCAACCTGTCAAGATATGCCGATGTTTTTGCTTTAACCTCCGGACTGAAGGCCTGAATGTTAAGCGAGTCTTTCCAGCTCCCGGGTGTTATACCTGCAAGCCCGGATAATTCATCTAAATGATAGTTAAGTTTAAAAAAAATCTCCTTTATATCGTTCCTCCGAACCGGGTTATCTTTATATATGTCGTATTGCTGAATGTTTTTTATGAGGCTATTGATCAGGAAAGATGCATAATAATTATTCTGACTCTTTTCAATGTCGTATAATATAAAGTTCTTTTCAAACTTATTGTCTTTGAATTGTCTTACAGCAAGGGCCTCGAAAGACCACCGCGCCGTCATCAGGTCGCCGATAACGGGTACAAATTCATGAGTCGGATATTTACCGATGTGCAGTTTATCGAATTTAACAAGTACACCGCTGAATAAAAGCTGAGGTATTATGATAAACGGAATCAGTATGTAAATTGTAATTACAGAATTAAATGCTGAAGAGATATTCAGACCAAGTACATTGGCAAAACATGATGTTGTGAACAGAACCAGCCAGTAACTGAGAGTCATTCCCTTTATGCCGAGTATGAAATTGCCGATCAGCACAAAGGAGATAGTTTGAACAGCCGACAGGATGAACATTATCATTATCTTTGAATTCAGGTAGCTGAACCAGCTCAGGTTGAGAAACAATTCCCTCTTCAGTATCTTTCTGTCCTTCACAATTTCTTCTGAACTTATCATCAACCCGAAGAACATCGATGTTATAACGCACATGAACATGTACGGCGGAATATTTTCATTCTGACTAAATTTATAGGATGATCCTTCTGCGAACCGTGTAAAATATGCCAGGATGAATGCAAGCAGCGGAGGTCCAAGCAGGCTTATGAGAATATACTGTTTATCAGCTAATTTAGATAATACGTCGCGTCTAAAGAAGATCCCTGATTGTTTCAGTAACCCGGGTATGCTGTAATTATTTTCCGGGAGCTTATGTTTTTCGGAAGCAGCCTTTCTCTTATCTGAGGGTGCGTACTTACTGAATTTTTCAGCCCATTCCACAGGGGTTACCTTTCTTATCTGAGTTGCTTTTCCATGTTCGTCAACAACCTTTGCCTCCACAATCCGGAGTATCTGGTCAGTGTTAATGTTCCCGCATTTAACACATTGATCTTCATCAGGATTAGGATGATTACTTTGTGTTTTGAAATATACTATTGCTTCAGTAGGATTTCCGTAATATATCGGGTATCCTCCTTTATCGATGATCATAACTTTATCGAACATCTTGTACAATTCTGAAGACGGCTGATGGATATTTATTATTACCAGTTTCCCCATGTACGTTTGTTCCTTAAGGAGATTCATCACGGTTTCGGAATCGACTGATGAGAGTCCCGATGTCGGTTCATCGACAAAAAGTATTGTCGGCTCACGGAGCAGATCAAGGGCTATATTGACCCTTTTTCGTTGTCCGCCGCTGATTATCTTTTTGAGCGGATTACCTACTTTGAGATCCTTTATTTCATCAAGATCCAGATCGGCAAGTGTCTTGTTTACTATCTCAACTATTTGACTTTCAGGAAATTTATCGAGACACATTTTTGCATTATAATAGAGGTTCTGGAAAACTGTAAGCTCCTCTATCAATAGGTCATCCTGCGGAACAAAACCAATAACACCTTTGAGATTCTCCTTTTCACCCTCATCATAGAGGTTATATCCATTGATGAGTACTTTTCCGCTTTGTGGTTGTAAAGTTCCGCTCAGGACGCTTAGAGTAGTCGATTTGCCTACCCCGCTTCCTCCCAGGATGCCTACCAGCTTTCCCGACTCTTCATGGAAATCAAGATGGTGAATCCCGTTTTCACTGTTTCTGAATTCGAATGAGATATCAGTTGCTTCAAGTACTATTCTTAATTCATTTTCTTTTCCGGAGATAATACCTGCTACTTCAGCATAATAAACAGGATCGATGCCTGCTCCGCGGATAGACGACCCATGATCAAAAATATAAGTCTGGTTTTCAATCAGGTTCTGGCCATTCAGATAAAGGTCCTCCCCGCCTGAATATCGAAGTATGTAAGTATTGGTCGCTGCAATATGAAGGAAAGAAATGGTTCCCCTAAGGTTATTGCTGAAGATATGCTTTACATCATCAAGCTCACTTTCCTTCTTGTTGTCGATGAAAAGAAGTTTCCGCTTTTCGGGAACATCATAGAGAGTGCCTAGTATAAAGCCTCTGATATTCCTGTACTCATCGTCCTGTATATAAAAGGCATTGGCCACAGTCTGGATGAAGTCGAGCTTATTCTCTGTAAGTTCTTTGCCGGAGGCAATAAAATCCATCAGCTGAACCAGGACATATACTTTTTGTTTTTGATGGAGCTCATTGTTAATTTCTTCGCATATCGACAGAATTCTCATTGCTTTCAGCGAAATACGCTTCCTGTCCTTAATACTTCCTTTTTCAATGTGTTCCGCATTGTATAATTGAAGAAATTCATCAAACATTCTCATATACCTGGTAACCAACTCATTGTTAAGAAGGCGTGATAAAAAAGACCTTACAATTTTTTTTTCCGATACCGTAATAACAGTATCATCGTGAAGATCCACCATCAGGGCAAAGAGTTGAATCAGAGCCTTTAAAATGGGTTCGCTCATTGTCTTAAAATAAAGTTGATATTGCCGGAAAATTAACTCATATTATATATAGTCTGTCAGAATCCTAAATTCTATCTTTGCTTAAAGATAATCAAGTTAATAAAGATTATGCACTTAGAAAAATAATTTTAGAACTCCTAAGAAAAGTGATGCAAGGGGTATGAGCTATAGTTTTTTCAATATTCATAAGGATAATTGATACAATATGCAAAAAGCAGGTGTAATCCTGAATTATACCGGACCTGTCGATTACGATAAAATCGACTCTCTTCTGTCAGACTTAAAGGGTACACGGGAGTTTACAAGACTACAGAAGTTAACAGGAAAGAGACTATATGCCATTGTGGTTGAATGTCTGGAAAATATTGCCAGGCATTCGGCGAAAGACCTTCCGGGAAGTTCCGGATTCCAGCCTTTCATTACAATTGAACAAGAGGAAGACAAGATAATAGTCAGAGCAGGTAATCCCATTGAAGTCAGCGAAGCTGAGCAGCTGCTAAATAAGCTGGACCGTATAAACCATATGGGACCTGATGCTCTGCTTACCACGTATGAGAAAATGATCAATAAGGAGACCCGGGACGATGAAAACGGTGCCGGGCTGGGTTTCATAATAATGAGGCTTAAATCAGGTAATAAAATTGACTTCACTATTGATAAAATCAACAGCGCCACTTATGACTTTAAAATTATGATATCAATAAATAAATCTGCCATGAGAAAGCTAATTATTGATCAGACAACCAATTCTCCCGGAGTAGTTCTCGACCCTGAGAGGAACAGGTATGAAATTTCAGGTGAGTCAAGACCTCCTGATGTAGGCAACTTCTATGGTGAAATCCTGAAATGGATGGACGATTATTCACAGTATCTGGGTAGATCGCAAGAAGATAAAGATCCCCTTGAATTTAACTTTAACCTCGAGTATTTCAACTCTTCTTCTGCCAAATACATCCTGGATTTCTGCAAACAGATTGCTGCAATACCTTCAAAAGGGAAGAATGTGAGAATAAAATGGCACTATGAGGCTGAGGATATGGATATGCTGGAAGTCGGGAAAGAGTTATCAAGGATGGCAAAGTTTCCCTTTGAATTCATAAAGAAAAGTTAATCCTTCAGAAAGAAATGCTATCCTGGACTGAGATTATCTACGATCCTGACAATATCATTATCAAGGAGTTATCTTCCGACCGGAACGATCAGGGAAAAGCATTAACAGAAAAAATTGCTGAATATTTTTATAAAGATATACAACGTACAAAGCACCTCTTCACTTCACCCTATACATTCAAAAAAATTTTTAACAAGCTTACAGACGCAGAGAAATCCGACTGGTATGACTTAGCATCAAAGATTCCGGAGAAATTAAGTTCGTTAAACCTGTATATCCGTAAGTACGGAGAGTTCTGCAGGACCTGCCTTATACCATACAATGATCTTCAGAAAATGGCTCAGGCTGATTATGAATGGTTCATCAGTAAAAACAATCACAACAAACGGATTACTCAGACTGAAAAAGCTTCTGAAAATGATCTGACCCCGTTTCAGGATTTACCTGATAAAGAAAGACGGTTTTTCATTGAAATGAATCATTTGATTCCGGTCGAGCTGAAGAGATTAGGATATGAAGTAATACGCCCCGAGGAAATAACGGAAATAAACGATCAGATGGTTGCGCGGCTTGCAAGGGCTATCCACTCAAGGTATCAGAATGAGATGCGAAAACAAAACGGAGCTGCCGAAAAGAAAATATATATCTCATGGATGCTTAGTCACGGCGATAAACAGACAGCTGATTTCGATATGCTTCCGGAAGAGATCAAACACTCTAATCTCGATAATGCATTTCATATTCCAACTAAATTACTATCAATAGGTTATAAGATAAGACCTGTTGAGAAAGGATTTAAATCAGCCACCCTTCATCTCACTGCTGAAGAGATTGAGACAATGGCAAAGGTTGAGCATATAAGGTGGTGCTGGGATAAAATATTACACGGATGGTTCTACGGACATATCAAGGACAGCAAAAAGAAAATACATCCCAGCATAATACCTTATGAAGAGTTATCGGAACCGGAAAAGGAAAAGGACCGTGAGCTGGTGAGGATGATCCCTGCTCTTCTCAAGGATATTGATTATGAAGCATATCCTGTCAACCCTGTCCGTCTGAAAAAATTGTCGTATGCTATAAGACCTCATGGCAGCATTGAGAGGATCCTTCATGAAATAAGGGAATTGAACACGCAGATCAAAAGCATGATCGACCTTCCTCCCGCTGTCGATGAGATAATCGGACTCAGGAACAGGAAGATTGAAGATGCCATAAGGGAAGTGGAAGGCAGTTACAATATAGCCCGGCGTATCCAGGGAACATATCTGCCGGATGACCTCTTTATACGTGAATGCCTGCCAGACAGCTTTGTGATGTTTAAACCCAAAGATATAGTCAGCGGTGATTTTTATTTCTTCAGCCGGCAGGGCAATATGATAATATTTGCTGCGGCCGATTGCACAGGGCACGGTATTCCCGGAGCCCTGCTTAGCACACTTGGTTATGGGATCCTCGATCAGGCTGTAAATGAGATCAAGCTGACTGATCCTTATAGCATCCTGAAGCACATGTATACTAAGATACACAGGTTTCTCGGGCATGATATATCAGGCAGAGGATTGTCGGATGATATGGATATTGCTCTCTGTATGCTTGATATAAGAACCAATGTCCTTACCTATGCCGGAGTAATGAATCCGCTCTATAGAATTTCCAAAGGTGAGCTGATAGAATACAAAGCCGGAAACCTCCGGGAACATTTCGGTGAAAGCGGCAGAAATCACTTCATATCTGAAAAGATACAATTAAATTTTAATGACACTCTTTATCTGTTTACCGACGGCTTTATAGACCAGTTCGGAGGGAAATACCGTAAAAAATATCAGAGCAGCAGGTTCAAGTCATTTCTCATGAGCATACAGGATTATTCAATGCCCGAACAGAGCGACCGTTTGAATGAGGAGATTGAAGCATGGAGGGAAGAATACAGGGAAGATCAGACTGATGATATCCTGGTGATCGGAGTAAGAATATAGGAAACCCAGGGCCCCAATCCAGGAGGTCGTAGCATTTGAAATGAACCAGATTGCAGCACAAATTATCTTTTAGTCATTTGGTTCTGTGAGGATTCTCATCTCACCTTCAGCAATAAGTTTACCATCCTGAAATGCCCTGCCAGTTATAAGTGTATAACCTAAAAGTTCATCTTCTATTAGTATTTCAGACCCGATTTCAATATTTATTGCAGGTAATGACAGAATAACCAGATTTCTTATAATTCCGATGGATCCCTCTCCTATTTCTTTATTTTCAACAAATTTCTGATAGCCTTTATATGCTGCTGCGGTTTGAGTTATGAATTCAATCACGCCTGCCTCACTGAGGAAACCATCGCTACAAAAGATATTCGAAGCATTTATATAAAGAGAACCGCGGGCCGATTTCTCATCTTTGTAATCCAGCCTGTCAATCATTACCATTGGGGGCCTTTGCGGGATGAAATCAAGTATTTCGCACTCGTCAGGTTTTATCATGTAAAATACTGAATATTTATAAATTATGAGATAAGAAAAACTTATACAGATACCTGCTGACGCTGTAACCGATCATATATCAACCCGTACAGATCGCCCAGATTCTTAACTGAGATCACATCCCTGCCTTTCAATTTAATACCGTATCTCTTTTTTATCATAACTGCGATATCCACGAAATCAAGACTTTCAAGACCGAGATCATCTTTAAGATTACAATCCGGGGATAGTTTTTTTTCATCAATTTCAAATTCCTGTACCAGGAATTGATTGATAGCATTAATTATTTCCTCTTTGTCCATTTTTTAGGATTGGATTAATATTTTAACCGGGTTTTCTAATTATCAGGCATGAATTAGTACCTCCAAATCCAAATGAATTTGAAAGAAAAGTATTTATCTCACAGGAGGTTGTTCTTGATATGATATTCAGTCTGGAAGTTATCTCATCAGGTTCCTCAAAATTTATATTTGGTGCGATGAATGAGTTTTGCATCATTATGAGTGAATAGACTATTTCACTTGCGCCACCCATTGAAAGTTCATGTCCCGTCATTGACTTTGTAGATGTTACCGGTGGTTTGCAGTGCATAAAGATCTGATTTACAGACTTTGCTTCGACCTGATCTCCAACAACAGTTGAGGTAGCGTGGGCATTTATATAATCAACTTGCCGGGGGTTGATCCCTGCCTCGCTTAGTGCCATATTGATCGCTCTTACCTGGCCTTTTACTTCAGGGACAGATACATGAGATCCATCGGATGAGAAACCATATCCAATTATCTCTCCGATTATTGGCGCTCCTCTCCGGAGTGCCTGCCCCATCTCTTCAAGAACAACAGTTGCTGCGCCACCGCTTGGGACCAGTCCATCTCTCTTTCTGTCGAAAGGGCGGCAGGCTTTTTCAGGTTCAGATTCCAGTTTTGAAAAGGCTCCTAATGCATCGAAATTGCCTACGCAATAGAGATTCACTTCCTGTGATCCTCCACAGATAATGATATTCTGATAGCCATGCCTGATCATCAGGAATCCCATACCTATTGCATGAGCTCCGCTGGCGCATGCTCCGCTGACTGTAAAGTTGATGCCATTCAGGCGGAAGATAACCGACAGGTTCATCGTAACTATTGAGTTCATTGACTGGAACAGGGATCCGGAGCTCAGCATTCCGGTATCACCTGTTTCGCGGATGATATCGACAGCCTCAATTACCGGCAAAGCGGAACTGTCACTTCCATAAAGGATTCCTGCACTGTTCTGTTCCAGATATTCCGGAGTGATGGCTGCAGTTTTCAATGCCTCCGCTGTAGCAAGATATGCAAATGCCGCCTGCTGTGGCATACAGGCACGGGCACGGTGGTCAAGAATACCCTTCAGATCAGGCGTTTCCAATTTACCTGTCAGAGCCGACTGGTAACCTATTTTTTTTCTTTCATCATCGATAACGATACCAGATCGGCCATTCCATAAGGAGTCTTTCACTTCATCAAGGTTCTTTCCGATTGAAGAATAGATGCCTGCACCGGTTATTACAACTCTGTTCATTAAAGGATATAAGATTTTATGTGTACAGTCCTCCGCTTACTGAAATGACTTCTCCGGTTATATATGATGATTTTTCCGATGCAAGAAAGCCAACAAGTTCAGCAACCTCCTCTGGGGTCCCGAAGCGGTTAAGGGGAATCATTCGGGCTATTTCAGGCTTATTGATATCTTTAGTCATATCTGTGCTTATATACCCGGGGGCCACAGCGTTAACAGTTATATTCCTTTTTCCGACCTCCTTAGCCAGCGCTTTTGTCGCACCTATGAGTGCGGCTTTTGCCGCTGAGTAATTAACCTGTCCAGGTATTCCATGCAAACCAGCCAGGGATGAGATGTTTATTATCCGGCCACATCTTCTTTCAAGCATATTTTCAAGAACAGCTTTAGTAACATAGAAAAAACCATTAAGATCAATATCTAAAACATCATGCCATTCATCTTCTTCCATCAGAGTCAGCAGAGTATCCTTCTTTATTCCCGCATTGTTGACAAGGACCTCGATAAAATCGTTTTTGTGAGTCTCATTCCATTTTGTTATAGCCTTTTCAACAGCCTCATGATCAGATACATCGAATTTCAGAACATCTCCGTTGCCACCGGCTTTTGTAATCATCTCAAGTGTCTTATCAGCCTCTGCATTGTTTAATCTGAAGTTTACCAGGATAAAAAATCCCATTGAAGCCAGTTTCAGACAAACGGCTCTTCCAATGCCTCTGGAGCCTCCGGTTACTAATGCGTATCTCATTGCGAAACAGCTATTAAATAGTTAATTTAATACATTTTTGCAGCATTTCCAACTGTTTCGCAGTATTTATTTTTAAAAATGTTGTATTTAACCGGTCCGGTTTCAGAGAATAATCATAAATTTATTAAGTCGTTGATCTTTAGATACCCTGATGCTTCTAAATGATCTTTATACAATTGATAAGATAATTCCCCGGGACACCGGCAACACGATCCTTGTCGAGATCCGGCTGAACCCTGATCATGATATATTTAAAGGTCATTTCCCGGGTGATCCAGTATTACCCGGCGTTTGTATAATTCAGATTCTGAAAGAGATCGTTTCCAGGCAGATGAGGATGGATTTACTTATCGACAAGATCATTTCAGCCAGATTCTTGTCGATAATTGATCCGGGGGCTGACACAGTAATTAATTTTGATCTGGAATTAGAGTCGGGAACAAAAGACACGCATATCCTTTGCAACGCAAGCATATATTCAGGAACCAAAGTTTTCTGTCGTTACAAGGGCACATTCAAGCTCCTGCAGAAGTAATAATCTGAAGTATGTGATCAGTTTGGATTGCGGCAGGTGTATCAATTTATGTCTGCAGTACACTTTCACTTGGTACAGAGTCAGTTCCTTCGGAAGGTTTTATTTCTTTCTTAGGCTGCAGTTTTCGGATTGCTTTAAAAGCTGCTACTACAAGTGCTGCGATAAGCAGTCCACCTCCCACTCCGGTAATATAAGCTAAGCCGGTCATTCCGTTACATTCGAGTGCACATGCTCCTCCGGCTACAGCAACACCCAGTATGATAGCCCCCAGAACAGTCAGTATCCTCAAGCCTGTCTTCCTTTTCATGAGTTTTTCCTCTTCAATATAGGAGTTTGTCTGATCCTGCTGACGGTCTTCATTTTTATATAATACCAGTTGTCCGGTTGCCTCTGACTGATCGACTGATTTGACTGTACTTTGCAGCTCAGAACCCTTCAGTTCAGTCAACTTCGTAAAGGATACTCTCATATCCGGATCATTTCCTGCTGTTACCATAAGCATGAACCCTGATACTGACAGAGCCAGGTCGAACGCTTTCTGCTTCAGATAGGTATGTTTCAGTAACTTGATTGAAGTATGCTTTTCGCGATACAGTAAGACTGATGATAAGAAAACGCCAAATAACATATCTCTGGAAAGATTTGAAAAATGTACACTGTTGTCGGCAAGATGTTTGCCAATTAAAAGCCCTGAGGCTATCAATCCGGTGTTGACAAGTGCAAACATTAATCTTGTCTTCCACGGATTCATTGCTGCCCAGTATGAAATATTAGCCGCAAGTTTTGGATTTGCCTTTATTATTCCCAGAGGGATCAGTCCGGCTAGCAAAGCCATCAGAAGGAATATGTATTCACTTTCTTTAGCAGGCATATCATTAGGGTACCCTGGCCTTCCACTGGCCCGGATCATTTTATCTTTTTCAGATGACCAGACTAACGGTAGATTATCAATGTTCACCTGACCGGGTTCATTAACCCTTTTAATTCATATAATTTCAGCCTGATCAGCAGAAACCTGTCTCGCATATGATGGTTGTACATTATTAAAATATTCCTGATTAATAACTCTTAGCTGATCGGCCGGAAAATTTAACAATTTATAATCCGGAGGATCTAAATATAAATTCCCCGGAGTATTACTAAACGATATCTCATTATTTAAAGCAGGATAGCTCAGCTGACTATTATTACTGGCTTTTAAAGTCTCATTTACTGACCTGACCGGACCGGTGTTCTTCCTTGGTGTCTTTTTGATTGCAGAACCTTTATGATGGTCATTCCTGGCTATAATATAGCCTGATGCGGGGTGGTTTCTGCCTTTTGTTCTAACCGACTGCATTGTCTTTTTACCATAATCATATCTCGATTCAGGTGTTTTACATGCAGTATCATTATTCCTTTTAATATTGATTCTGTCTGTTGCACATGAAGTGACAATTAAAGCAGACAAAATAACTGCTGAAAGTACTATTCCCCTGCTCATAGAAATTAATTTGAAGTGATCAGATAATTTTATACAAGTTACACCAGTAAAAAAGAGAAGTCAAATTTTTTTTTGATCCTCTTTTAATCTAAACGCAGGAGGGTTTAGCAGTATCTGGAAAAGAGAACATCCTGACACTTAGGTTTATGAATGTCAGGGCACATAATGTTTAAATAGGTGCTGGATCTCTTCTTATTTCCTAATAGTCAGGATATTTCCCGATTTGGTTACAGAATAAACCGATAGCGGAGAAGTTGCAGGTCCGTTTAGAACGGCACCGGCGGTTGAGAACACAGATCCATGACATGGACAGGGAAGGTTGCCGGCAGACGCATTGTACGACACATTGCAGCCCGAATGTGTGCATGTTACCGATAAAGCCAAATAAGTTCCTGCCGAATTGATTACAATCACATCACTTGTTACAAGGAATCCGCCCGCACTCAGGAGAGCAGCATTGGCTGGAAGTGATAAGTCAATTTTTATGTCGGTTCCTGATCCATTATTGTTTCCTCCAGGATCAGATCCTTTTTCACATGATGTTAAAACCATTGGTGGAAGAATTATTGTGGCTCCTCCGATTGCTATGCTTCTGATAAGATCTCTTCTGTTCATATTTATAAAATTTGATAATCATTTGAGGTAAAAAACTCTGACCAGGTTAAAACCGAAATAAATCTTCCCTTCTCCCCATTGGCCATTTGTATCAGTGAGAAATGACTTTTCGAACATTCCGATAGTATTGCTGAAAAGAAGCTGAAACTGATGACCACTTGTCTTAAAATCGAATCCAAGGGATAACGGATTCTCTCTTACATATGACGGTTTGTTAAAGACAGGTATATATTGTGCAGAGAAAGCAATCCTATCAGTAATTTTAAGGCTGCCGGTTACAGGAACACTGTAAAGGACAAGTGGTTCATTTTCACGTATTTCTAAATTATTTCTGAAAACTGATGGTGAGACCTGGAAACTGAATATGCCTTGTCTTCTTGACATCAAAACCTGAAATGACATACTGCTTCTGTCCATAAATCCATTATGTTCAGCCGGATAGATATTCCTCGTTGTGGCAACTGACCATGTCAGTAAACCGGTCAGCGAAAAAGGAAATCCATTTTCTTTCTGTTTCAGCACTGCACTCTTAAAGTAAATATCATATGTTTTCTCCCAGGTACTTCTTCCTATTCCGGCAGCAAAGCGATCCGAAAATCCATAATCGAAGCCAAGGCGCATTGTCGCGAGATCGAGGCCAAACATATCATAGAAACCTCCGTCAATTTCTCCGAAACGATGACCTATTACAAAATTGAATTCTCCTGGGGCAGGGAGTTCAGAAGAATGGGTCATCCCTACTCTGCCGGATGTGAATATTTTAATGTCACTTTCATTCTGCGCATTTGCGGGTTGTGCAATTAAAATTATACATATAGAGAACAACAGGTAATAAATTGCCAGGACGTTTTTCATTTTACTGGAATTTTTATATCTCAAACGTATCATAAACTTAAACAGATAATTTCTGTAAAAGTTCAACAGATGATATAGATAAATTATCCGGAAGGCCTCTGATACCTTGCAATTATTATTCGTTGAAAAGTGCCGAGACCTCCTGTTCAGTTAAAGCTCTGTTGTAAATTCTGAAATCATCAAGGATTCCATCAAAGAAATAGTCTCCGCCAAATGCGCTTATAGTAAACAAAAAAGGTCCCTGATAACGGATATAATTTTGAGCCTCCAATGGGACTCGAACCCACGACCTGCTCATTACGAATGAGCTGCTCTACCGACTGAGCTAAGGAGGCAAAAACGGTGCAAATATAGCGAAATCACTCCAGATTTTTCAGGCGCTGGAGCAAAGGCGGATGAGAATAATGGAAAAAGACATAAAGCGGGTGGGGCATCATATTCGATAAGTTCTTTACAGAGAGCTTTTTCAGGGCATCACTGAGCGCAGGACCATAACTGTTATCTTTGACAAACTTATCGGCTTCAAATTCATGCTTGCGTGATATAACATTGGATACCAGTCCTATAGCAAGTGAAAGAGGGCTATATAATATACCGAAGACTATCAATCCCAGATGAAAGCTTGATTCATCAGCTCCGAGAGAAAGAGAAAGCCCCGGATTGTCAGAGACAAGAGAAAACAGGAACAGCATAAATCCCGTCAGGATAACTGAAAATATCATTCCTGTAAGAACATGTTTCTTTCTGTAATGGCCTATTTCATGAGCCAGTACGGCTACGATCTCATCTTCACTCATTTCTTTTATGAGTGTATCATATAGCACAATCCTTTTCTTTTTACCGAATCCGGAAAAATATGCATTGCTCTTTGTGCTTCTTCTGGATCCGTCAATCACAAAGACATTCTTAAGCCTGAACCCGGTCTTCAATGCAAAACCTTCTATCTTATCTCTCAATGAACCTTCATCAAGAGGAGTCTGTTTATTAAATAGAGGTACAATCAGCTCTGAATAAAAGAAATTCATAAAGACTGAGAATACTGTTATCAGGATCCATGCATAGATCCAGAATAGTGTTCCGGTTTTATAGTAAAACCAGGTAATGAGACCAAGAACAGGTATACCCACAATGAGAGCAAGGAACCACGATTTAATATGATCTGTGATAAATGTCCTGGTTGTCATTGTATTGAATCCGTATTTTTTTTCAATCACAAAATTGTCGTACCAGCTGAACGGTATGTTTATAAGATCGGAGGCAAGGCCTATTATCCCAAAGAAAACAAGTGCCACTATCACCATATTCTGACTTATGCTCCTTGCTATGTCATCCACAAAAGCAAAGCCTCCGAGAAGTATCATAGCCAGTATGATAGCAATGTTAAAAGTTGATGACCAGAGCGAAAGCCTCTTATTGTCTTTATCATACAGTTGCGATTTCCTGTAATCTTCATCAGGGCAGATGCCTTTCAGCCGGTCCGGCAGTTTATCTGACCACATTTTGAAATTGAGATGTTCAAGATATCTTTCAATAAGATAACCAGCGACAGGAAAGATAATTATCAGGTAAAAAATCGTATTATTCATTAAATGCATGGGTATAAAAAAAAGAAGCAGGGTGTCTGTTTAAAATAAGTGTGGAATAAATATGTCTCGCTGCATTTCCTCGTGCTAAAAGGATAGACACCCTGCGAAGCTGTAAATATAATAAAATTTTTTAAGTTAACATACCTCCGCACACATGAATTATTTGTCCGTTAACATAAGAAGAGAGCTCTGATGCAAGAAATAAAGAAACATTTGCCACATCCTCGGGTGTACCGCCTCTTTTAAGGGGGATCTTGTTAATCCATTCCGTTTTTATATTCTCCGGAAGTTTGTCAGTCATCTCAGAAATGATAAATCCCGGGGCAATGGCATTGCATCTTATGTTTCTGGATCCCATTTCTTTGGCGATACTCTTTGTAAAGCTTATTATACCGCCTTTTGATGCAGCATAATTGCTTTGTCCGGCGTTGCCCGATACCCCTACTACAGAACTCATATTAATTATTGAGCCGCCGTTACGTTTGACCATCTGCATTATCACAGCTTTTGTAAGGTTAAATACCGATTTGAGATTGACAGAAATAACTGTATCCCATTGTTCCTCTGTCATCCTCATTAGTAGAGTATCCCGGGTGATCCCGGCATTATTTACCAGTATATCAATCCCGGAGAAATCTTTGATTATTTCGCCAGCTACTCTCTGCGAATCAGCAAAATCAGCAGCATTGGAGACATAGCCTTTGGTTTTAGTACCATACTGTCCGATTTCTTTAACAGCATTTCTGAATTCCTCGTCATCAGCAATATTGGTTATGGCAATATCTGCACCTTCTTTTGCGAACTTCAGAGCGATTGCCTTACCGATACCTCTGGATGCTCCCGTAATTAATGCGGTTTTTCCTGTTAGTAGTCCCATAATTTTTGAATTTGTGGTGCAAATATAGGAAGAAAGTCTGAGAGTCTTAGAGTCTGAGAGTCTTAGAGTCTAATAGTCTGGGAGTCGTTTGGCCGTAATGCCTTAACGCCTTAATGCCT
Organism: Bacteroidetes bacterium ADurb.Bin145; assembly: GCA_002070505.1. Taxonomy (GTDB): domain Bacteria; phylum Bacteroidota; class Bacteroidia; order Bacteroidales; family VadinHA17; genus LD21. The sequence continues at coordinate 237,876 of MWDJ01000001.1, forward strand.
TTACTACAGTATTGCCGATCTCTGCCGGGGATTCGACGACATGGATACCACATTCTTTCATTATTGCCATTTTGGCCGGAGCAGTATCGTTCTTCCCTCCTATTATGGCGCCCGCATGTCCCATCCTTCGTCCTTTCGGCGCTGTCTGTCCGGCAATAAATCCAACAACCGGTTTAGTTTCGTTTTTCCTTATCCATTCTGCGGCTTCAGTCTCCATATTTCCTCCTATCTCACCGATTATCACGATCAGATCAGTGCCATCGTCGTGCATCATAAGTTTCACTGCATCCAGGATGGAAGTGCCAATAATCGGATCCCCTCCTATACCAATACAGGTTGATTGTCCTAAACCCAGTTTTGTGACCTGATCAACTGCTTCATAGGTCAGGGTGCCTGACCTGGAGATAATCCCAACTGTGCCTTTACGGTGGATGAATCCCGGCATGATGCCTGCCTTTGCTTCTCCAGGAGTAATGATACCGGGGCAATTTGGCCCGATAAGCCTGCAATCGTAGGACTTAATATATTCCTTGACTGTTACCATTTCCGAAACAGGTATCCCTTCAGTTATTGCTACTATCAGCTTAATCCCTGCGTTTGCTGCCTCCATGATTGCATCCGCTGCATGAGAGGGCGGAACAAATATTACAGATACATCGGCAGCTGTTTCCGTGACAGCCTCACGGACAGAATTGAATACCGGCAATCCAAGGTGAATCTGACCTCCCTTTCCCGGAGTGATGCCTCCCACAAGCCTCGTTCCGTACTCTATCATCTGCGTAGAATGGAAGGTGCCCTCGCTCCCGGTAAAACCCTGAACGATAACTTTCGAATGCTGGTTCAGTAAGATGCTCATAGTTAGTTGTAATTATTTAGAGTCGTTTTTGAATGGTGCAGGTTGCAGGTTGCAGGTTGCAAGGTGTCAGGAAATTCCCGACCTGGCTCACATCCTGCAACATGCACCATGCACCATGCACCTTTTTCCATTTGTTTAACATTTGATTTGATAATTACTGCAAACTCAAAAGTACCTAATTCTCTCTCCTTTTCGTTATATTTGGGTAAGAAAATTATGGACTGAAATGGTGAATATTGATCCTGTAATATACATCGGCATATCTCAGTCATTTTTTGCGGCATTGCTAATTTCCACAAAGAAACCTTTCACTGTTGCAAACCGCCTGATGGCTGCCTGGCTTTTTCTTATATGCACAGAGCTCATAATAGCACTGCTTAACTCGAAGGTTATAGAGATGTATGCATTCCCGTTCATAGCCTTTACCTATGGCCCCCTCCTCTATCTCTATGTAAGATTCATGACGGATCCTGAACGTAAATTCAACTGGCTTAATTTATTGCATTTTGTTCCTTTTGTAGTATTCTTTGTTGTATCGGTTGTATTCAGGGAAGTGCCGCTTCTAAAAGACCTGGGCGATTTTTTCACACCTGACAGGTTTATATCACTGAGGATTGTTTACAGTACGGCTTTTTTTCTTTCAGTGACAGCATACAGTACCCTGTCATTCGTTGAGATACGAAATCATCAACGTAATCTGAAGGACCTGGTCTCCTACACATCAGGGGTAATCACTCTAAACTGGCTTAAGATTCTGTCAATAAGCTTCTATGTTGCATTCCTTGTCCTTTTCGTACTGGGAGGGCTCAATATGATAGGCGACATAATTCCCTTTGACCCGTATTTCGTAGTTTTCGGCTTTATAGCGTTGTTTTCATTTGCTTACAGTTTTTATGTAATAAAGCAGCCTGAGATTTTCGGTTCAGAGATAAAATTTAACGGGGATTTCAAGAAAGAACCGGAGAAATACACAAAAAGCGGCCTTAAGGATAAACAGGCTCTCACCTACCTGAATAAACTTCTTTCTGTAATGGAGACTGAGAAACCTTACCTGAACAGGGATCTCAGCATACAGGATCTTTCAGAGATAACCGGAATTCCACGGCACCATATCACTCAGGTCCTGAATGAAAAACACGGCAGGAATTTTTTTACTTTTATCAATGAATACAGGGTCACGGAGGTAATTTCCAGATTCAAGGATCCAAAAAACAACAATTTCACGATTCTGGCCATCGCTTACGATTCCGGATTTAATTCAAAAACCACATTTAATTCAATATTCAAGACTATTACCGGTGTTACACCAAGCCAATACCGGGAGAAGACCACAGGGATAAAAGAATAAAAGCCAACTATCTGCACTTCATTCTGACTTTTATTAACACTGTCATTATTAGTTCATCCCAAGCGGCACGCACAATATCTGCTTCAGATGCTGGTTCGGGAAAGCCGGATGAGACGACGCGCTTCTGATAATGTCCTTCTTTTGTATTAAAAACAACAAATGAATTCTATTCAGGTTAAGATACTATCTGTTTTTTTTCTGGTTTCAGGATTAGCTTCCGGTCAGGAAGCTGATAAGTCAAACTTCAGTGAAAATATAAGTACTAAAAGTTTGTATGGTTTTGTCAGGGGCGGGTTTTATGGCAGCTTTGATGATACTGATAATAAATTTCACATTCCCAGTTCATTTTCTGATTTTGCTTTGAAGCTTGATTATAGCGATGGTACTCATTTCAAGGGCTTTGCTGACCTGAGATACCGCTACGGAACAGAATTCTCAGAACCTGTCAGCAGATTCGACCTGAGAGAGGCATACGTCACAGCTAATGGAAAGAAATGGGACATAAGCATTGGCCAGAAGATAATAAAATGGGGCCGTGCCGACTTCACAAATCCCACGCAAAAACTTAGTCCTCAGAACCTTGTTTCCCGTTCAACCGATCACGAAGATATTGATATGGGGAATCTGCTGGCTGAGGTGAAGTGGTACCCATCCCCTGTAATGACAATTCAGGCAGTGGCTATTCCTTATTTCAGATCTTCCAGGCTTCTTATAGAACCTATTGACATTCCTTCTTATATTAATATCTATCAGATAGAATCATTGCTGACTGACAGGAAGATGTTGAGCTACGGGTTGAAGACGGACCTTCATGCGAGAGGGATCGATATGAGCCTGTCATGGTTTGATGGTTATGATCCTATGCCCGGCATAGCACTTACAAGGTTCTCGATCGATACAATTAACATGATACCTTTACCATCAGCTGACCTGAATGCCAAACCATATAAGATAAGGAATTTAGGATTTGATTTCGAAGCCACTGCTGGTGATCTCGGTATAAGAGGCGAAGCAGCCTGGACAAACCCCTACCTCTCTTATAAAACCAATGAGTATGTACCACTCGAAGAGATAAAATGGGTTACCGGAGTCGACTGGATGAAGGGCAACTGGCGCATAACATTCGAATACTCAGGCAAAATGATACCTGATTTTGAACCTTCAGCTGTTGATCCACTGTTGGGAACTGACATTGACCCGGCATTAATTGGTACTCTTCTTTCAACCCCGGGATTCGATTTTGAAGGTTTTATACGTCAGCAGACCGGAGCCTTCAACAGACTCTATAATTATCAGCTTAAAAAATGGTATCACTCGGGAGGACTGAGAGTGGAGACTGACCTCCAGTATGGGAAGCTTACACCATCGGTTACTTCACTTTTCAATTTCACTTCGCGTGATCTTTTGATAATGCCCGAAATAGTCTGGAAACCTGCTGACGGGCTTACAATTACAGCCGGAGGGGAATATTATTCAGGGAGAAAGGGTTCTCTCTTTGATATTGCAGATGATTTCATGAACTGCTTTAAAATCGGGATTAAGGTAAACTTCTGAAAATGACTGATATTATAATAAAATACCGCTGGTTCATAATCATAGGATGCCTTATAACAGGCATGACCCTCGGGTTGCTCATACCATTTTCAAAAACAGATCCCGATATCAGGAATTATATTCCATCCGGAATGCATTCAAGAATTGAGACAGACAAGATAGAAAAGGAATTCGGAGTTCAGGACATGGTTATGCTGCTCATTTCAGATTCTTCGATCCTTACTGAGGCAAATCTGAATATGATAAAAGAGATAGACAGGGATGTATCAAAACTTTCAGGAGTCACGAACAGGATATCTCCCTTTACTGTCAGGACAATCAAGAGCAGCGAGGATATGATGGTAGCGGATCCTCTTATCAGACACATACCTTCTATAAAAGAAGATTTAGACAATCTTAAAGTAGATATTCTGAACAACAGGTTTGCACGCGACATCGTTGTTTCGTCGGATTTGACAACCGCTTCAATAACTGCCACCATAAATACATCGGAAACAGAAGAAGCCACGCTGCATAAGATCGATTCTATTCTGATTCAGCATAGCGGTGATTCACAGATATTTAAAGGTGGCCTGCCTTATATCCGGCAGTACATTGTGAAAGATGTTGTAAAAGATGCTGTCTTTCTTGTACCGTTAGCGCTTTTCATAATGCTCCTTATCCTTAAAGTTTCTCTGGGTGACTGGAAAAGTGTAGTCATTCCCTTTTCCGTGGTTGTTCTGTCAGTAGCAATAAGCATGGGTCTTATTCCACTTTTCGGATGGAAACTGTCGATGATAGTAATCCTTGTACCTATCATATTGATCGCTGTGGCAAATAATTACGGTATCTATCTCGTGGCACGTTATCAGGAACTCAGGCTTCACAGCGCTGCAAATTCAAAAACCGGGATGATTAAGGAGCTCCTGAAATCCCTGAATATGCCGATATTATTCAGCGGACTTACAACAATTGCCGGAGTTCTCGGACTTCTTACACATTCTATTATTCCTGCCAGGCAGGTTGGTCTCCTTGCAGGCATTGGCGTATCTGCTGCCCTTTTTATGAGTCTTTTCTACATACCGTCGTTGATCTATATGAGAAAAGAATCAGGGATCGGATTAAAAACGGCCAAAACGAGAACAGATGGCTTTTACAGGTTTCTGGAAGGCCTTTCTGATCTAATAGTAAAACACTCACGCAGTATCCTTATAAGTGCTGTTATTATAACAGTCGCAGTTTCCGCAGGGATCTTCATGCTGAAAATTGAAACTAATCAGGAGAATTATTTCTCGAAGAAAAGTCCTGTAAAGATGGCTTCTGATCTGATAAACAATAAATTCGGCGGTTCTCAGACTATCTCGGTAATGGTATCTGGCGACATTAAAGATCCAATTGTAATGAAAGGAATTGATAATCTGACCAGGGAGATGGAAAAAGCCGAAGGAGTCGGGAAAGTATTTTCCATATCGCAGGCTGTGAGAGAAATGAGTAAGGCGATATTTAACAAAGATGAAGAAGGATATGATAAGATTCCTGATTCCCGGGAAAGCATTGCGCAGATGTTTGAACTTTACAATATGAGCGGTGATCCTGATGATTTCAGGCAGATGATGAACCTTGAAAATACAAGAGCTCATATTCTGATCCGTCTGTCGAACCCGGAGAACAGCGTCATAAGAAATGCGAAATCAAGGATCAGTGAGCTTACTTCATCAATACCGGCTGAGACAACTATCGGGGGGTATGCAATAATAATGGCCGATTTTGCAAAGTCAATAATAAGAGGGCAGGCATTATCACTGATCTTTGCGCTTGTCACGGTTTTCATTCTTCTCTCTATAATCTTCAGGTCAGCCAAAGGCGGGCTTATCGGATCAATTCCGCTGGCAATTTCGATAATGATAATGTTCGGATTCATGGGTTTTGCAGGTATTGCCCTTGATGCTGCAACGGCACTGCTTTCATCGATAATGATCGGCGTCGGTGTCGATTTTACAATTCAGTATATCTGGTGCTTCAATAATCAGGTCAGAAACGGATCATCATTTGAGGAATCCACCCGGGCATCGATGGCAACTATTGGCCGAAGCATCATAATTAATGCAGTTACAGTTATGGCAGGTTTTTCACCATTGATCCTGTCAGGATTCACGTCCATCAGGTTCTTTGGCTATCTCACTATAATCTCCATAGGCTCTTGCCTTCTGGGGGCTTTGATAATCATTCCTGCAATCATATTTCGTTTCAGGCCGGTGTTTGTCACAAAGGATTTAACAAAAACAAAAATCAATAAAAATGAAAAAATCAGTGATCTTCTTAATATCAATAATGTGGCTTAATGCGGTGTCAGCCCAGTTACCGGATGCTGATCAGATAATGAATAAATCCCGTGAGCTGACAATAATCAGTTCATTGCAGGCAACAATAAAGCTCTCTATAACAGAAAAGAATGGTGCTGTAAGAAACAGGACTATCTCAATGACATCCAAGAGTTTTCCTGGCGGCCTTGAAAAAAGGCTTATTAAATTCCTTGAACCGGCTGATGTAAAAGGAACCGCCATGCTTATAGTTGATAATAAAACTACATCAGACGAGATATGGATCTTTATGCCTGCTTTGAAGAAAACCCGTAGAATATCATCCTCAGAGAGTGGGAAAAGCTTTATGAGCTCGGAGTTCTCAAATGCCGATATGGGCTCTCCCAGCCTCGCCGACTTTAGAAGCAGGCATCTGGAAGGATCGGGTGCGGATAATACATGGATAATAGAAAGCGTTCCGGTAAATGAAGATAAAGCCGATGAATACGGTTATTCAAGGAAAGTGAGCTATATAAGCATGGACAAATACCAGATAAAAAAGATGGATTTCTATAATTTCGATAATCAGCATTTCAAAACAATTGAAATAAAGAGCTTTTATACTTTACCGGAAGGGAAATATATGGTGTCGAACATGATCGCCAGTAACCTTATAACTAACAGAAAATCAGAGATAATATTCAGCAATATTGCAGAAAAGGTTCAGGTTGCGGATTCCTGGTTCACAGTGCAGAACCTGGAAAGGTAGATGTCCTTATAGAACCTGTATCTGACTGTTGTCTTTTCATTTAAGTTTCATACATTTGCCTGAAACACAAGCCAGACCATGCTCAGAACAGGCGAAACGATTTGTGCTCCGGCTACTTCAGGCAGAGGTGCTATTGCAGTCATAAGGATCAGCGGCCCGAAAAGCCTGGAAATATGCAAAAGGATATTCTTCCCGGCAGACCAGAAAGTAATGATAGACAATCAGAAGGGTTATTCAATAGTATACGGGGAGATACGTTCTGATAATGAACTGATTGATGATGTTCTTGTTAGCATATTCAGAGCTCCTCATTCCTATACCGGAGAAGATTCGATAGAGATATCGTGTCACGCGTCACCATATATCCAGCACAAGGTACTTGAACTGCTGATAAAGCATGGGGCTCTCCCGGCTCAGGCCGGGGAGTTCACTCAGAGGGCATTCCTTAACGGTAAGATGGATCTCTCACAAGCTGAGGCTGTTGCAGATATTGTGGCATCGGAATCCAGGGCTGCGCACAGGATCGCAATGAGCCAGATGCGGGGAGAATTTTCCGATGAGATAAATATACTGCGTGCCGACCTTCTTCATTTTGCCTCACTTATTGAGCTGGAACTTGATTTTGGTGAGGAAGATGTTGAATTTGCTGACAGGAAAGAACTGGAGGATATAGTTGAACGTGTTCTGAAAATCGCAAAGGACCTTGCTTCATCTTTTAGTCTAGGTAACGCGATAAAAAATGGCGTACCAGTGGTTATTACAGGTAGTCCAAATACTGGAAAATCAACCCTTCTGAACGCCCTGCTGAAGGAAGACAGGGCTATTGTATCTGAGATACCGGGTACGACAAGGGATGCGATTGAGGATATGGCAATAATTGATGGGGTCCAGTTTCGTTTCACTGATACGGCAGGGCTGCGAGATACTGATGATATAATTGAAAACCTTGGGATAAAAAAGACCCACGAGAAGATACGCACAGCTGCTATTATATTGATGGTCATAGACATAAATGACAGCCTGGTTCAGATAAACGATACAATTGATAGAGTGAGGAATACAGTAAGGGAATCTGATACCGGCAAAATCATCCTTTTAAATAAGACAGATACAGCAGAACAGGGCAAACGCGATGAGATCAGGAATAATATATCATTGACCGGGGATGAATCTATGTTATTTATTTCAGCCCTAACCGGTGAAGGAATTGATATCCTTAAAGAGAACTTAGTTAGGATTGCAGGTAATGCCAGTCTGGATTCTGATAATGTAATTATTTCAAATATAAGACATTATCATGCATTACTTCAGGTAATAGATAGCCTTGAAAGAGTAAAGCAGGGTCTAAAAGGAAATTTACAGGAAGATCTTATTGCAACAGATATCCGCCAGGCAATCCACTACCTTGGTGAGATCACCGGGCAGATAACAAGTGATGAAATACTTGATAATATATTCAGGAACTTCTGTATAGGGAAATAACTTACGGATGCCGGTATTTCTCCCTGTACTCTCTCTTCAGCAGTTTTGATGCCTCGGTATTGCCAATAATCTCATTCTTAGTCTGATCCCACCTGACTGTTGTTCCGGTATAATATGATATCATTGCCAGCTGCACTGTTGCTGTTGACTTGAACGCATCTTCAGGAGTGCACATAAGGTTACTCTTATCCTTATTCTTTACAGCAGTTATGAAATTTCCAACATGATTTTCCTGCATGGCTGCCGATGATAAGCTTATATCTTCTCTTTTTGCTTCCTTACCGATACCGAAAACTGCCAGTTTGCCATCCTGGCCTACAATTGTGCCCTTATCGCCATAGAAGAATACGCCGGTCTTAAATTCTGTCATTACATCTCCGTTTCCCCACATACGGTGCTGCCATAAGACCGGCACCTTGCTGAATGCCATTTTCGCAACAAGTGTATCAGGGGTTGTTATCTGATCTTTAAGAACATATAGTCCGCCCGACGAATGGAACTCTTCAGGCATGTCAAGCCCCATTGTTTTCCTCACTAAATCTATGTAATGTATTCCCCAGTCGACAAGGTGTCCGTTTCCATACTCTTTCTCAAGACGCCAGTTATAATGTCCGATACTTGGCCTGTAAGGCAGTTTTGGTGCCGGACCGCACCATTCGTCCCAGTCCAATGCTGCCGGAGGATCCTGTATCCGGGTGTCCTGTGTTCCCGGATCATAATGGATCTGCGCGACTATCTGGTGAACATCTCCTATCCTGCCCGATTCTATAAGTTCCTTGCATCTTTTGAATGCATCGCTCTGTCGCCGCTGGAAACCGATCTGAACAATATTTCCGGCTTTTTGGTATGCTTTAAGCATGGCAAGTCCTTCAGTAATATCGTATGAAAGAGGTTTTTCGGAATAAATACTAAGACCTTTTTCGCAGGCTGCGATGAATTGAAGGGCGTGCCAGTGAGGTGGTGAAGCAATAAATACAGCTTCAAGACCTTTCATATCCAGAAGATCTTTATAATATTTAAATGTCTTTGGTCTCTCAGGCTGAAGCTTGGCAATTGCATCCGCATTGGTGTTCAGGCGATCTGAATCTACATCGCAGATCCCGATTACTTCTACATTGCCGGTCTTAAAAGCAGCGTTAATGTCAACCATCCCGTACCAACCGGCACCTATAAGACCTATCCTGATCTTACGGTCTTGCTGCAAGGACGGAATGTAAAGCGATGAAGCCATGGCTGCAGTGCCAAGGGTTGTCATTTCAATAAATTTTCTTCTTTTCATATTCAAGGGTTTTTATATATTTCACGAAAAGTGTAAGTAGCAATTATCAGTGAACTGTCAGAGACTTGTTAAATATGCAACTAAGTTAATTTTTTTCTTTTGCTCAAACAGACGGCAGTAATAAATTTATATTGCTCCTGTCCCGGAATTCCCTTGCACCATAGGCAGGCTTTTAATCGGCAGGTATAGTGAATTTAAGAAGATAACCAATGCGAATAGAAGTGATTTCAGCAATAGATACCATGTATTCGCTGAAGATGAGGTCAGGTATGATATGACTGGCAATTAATATGTTATTGATGAAAACAGCGATGTTACTAAAGACTATTAGATCTCGGATCCAAATTTCAATTTCAGGGAACTCCGGCGATTCTTCTCCATATTTTTCTAAAGATTAAAATTATTTCACAGAAATAGAATTTTTCTTGTGAGATTTTATCTTATAAAGGGTATAATGTAGACTAATCCTATTCTAAATTTTTTATCTGATTAATAATACATTTTTTAATAATTCATGTTAAATTCTTACTTAAACCCTTAAACCATGAAAAAAACAGACAGTTCCTAAAATTGTCAGGTAACCTCAGAGACAAACTGACAAACTTTTTACAAAAATTTCTAGTATTTACTAACTCTAAATCATTCACTTATGAAATTAACTTCAATAAAAGGAGGATTATTTGACTGTTCGCAGAAAATAGTTCTTCTTAGCCTGATTTTTACCGGATTATTTCTGATACTCGGGAATCAAAGGGTTTCAGGGAATGATCCGGTGTCTGAAGAAATGCTTCAACAACGTACTGTGACCGGAACGATACTGGATGAAAACAGTAATCCGATGCCCGGGGTTAATATTCAGGTTGAAGGAACAACACTTGGGGTCATATCTGATGTTAACGGAAAATATACGATTTCTGTGCCCCGTACAGATGCAGTACTGGTCTTTACCTTCGTCGGATATAAGGAAATGAAAGTGGCATCCAGTGGGCGGACCACAATAGATGTGACAATGGAACCATCTGTTGAGAGCCTTGAGGAAGTTGTTGTTGTGGGGTATGGTGTTCAGAGAAAACGTGATGTTACCGGATCAATCTCGTCAGTTAAAACCGCAGATCTTCAAAACCTGACTATCACTGATGCAGCCCATGCACTTCAGGGTAAAGCAGCAGGTGTTCAGATTGTGAATCAATCCGGTGCGCCGGGAGCTACGGCTTCGATACAGATCCGGGGATACTCATCAAACTCGAAAACCGACCCTCTGATTATTGTCGATGGACTGAAGGTCCCGAATATGAATTATCTCGATCCGGAGAATATTGAGTCTATTGAAGTCCTTAAGGATGGAGCTTCGGCTGCCATTTATGGTATTGAGGCCGGAAATGGTGTTATCCTGGTAACTACAAAATCCGGAGGCGGTCAGGGGAAAATATTTTACAATTTTCAATACACAACCCAATCTATTGCCAATTATCCTCATATGATGAATGCCGAGCAGTGGATGGATTATCAGGTTGAGTCAGGTGCATGTCGACAAGAAGATTTCCTTTATGATGGTGTAACTGATACAGACTGGGGTAAATTAATGTTTGAAAAGGGTACCATGCCTCGCCACGTTCTTGGTTTCCAGGGAGGTAACGACCGCGGAAACCTGTATGTCTCATTAACTTCTATTGACAATGATGGTATTGTAACCGGGCAGAAAGATATTTACAAACGTCTGACGGGTCAGATCAATGGTGATTATAAGTTTAAAAACTGGATCAAGGTAGGTGTTACAACATCAGTTGACAGGACTAAAGCTAATACCGTTTCGGAGGGAAGGACCATAAGCGTGTTAGGATCTGTTCTGGCATACGACCCCATTACGCCGTGGTCCTATGCTCCAGGTACGGAACCTGCCCGTATAAAGACCTGGCTGACCCAGGGTTATACCTTACCTACCGATCCCAAGACAGGATATATCTATGGATCATCTCCCTTTGCCGGAAACAGTCTCATCTGGCACCCGGCAATAATGCGTGACAGGGCAGATAATGATAATAAAGATTTCAATATAAGGGGAACAGCATTTGCCGATTTTACTCCGATAAAAGGTCTGACTATTACTTCAAGATTCGGATATCGGGCAGGCTACTCGCAAGCGAATACATTCAACTACCCCTTATTTGTGAACGCTACAGCTAACCAGAAGATGTCAATAAACGGCAGGTCGAGCAATAATTTGTACTATCAGTGGGAAAATTTCGCAAATTATCTCTTCGATATTGGAAATAACAATTTCACCGTGATGGCAGGTAATTCGTATCAGCGAAGTGAAAGTAATTTCGTTTATGGCAGTGCAGATAAGCTTTCAAATGAAGCAGAAAATTACCGCTACCTTTCCAATGCCGTAAATTCAACCGGAATGTCTATTTCAGGAATTCTTGATGAAAGTGCGAATATGTCATATTATGGAAGGGCAGGTTGGACATATATGAACAAATATAACATCGTGGCAAGCTTCCGTGCCGATGCCTATGATACTTCAAAACTTGATAAGAGCAATCGCTGGGGTTACTTCCCATCAATTTCAGGAGGATGGACAGTCAGCAGTGAGCCATTCATGGATAATGTTAAACAAAAGATCGCAATGTCGTTCCTGAAACTGCGTGCATCCTATGGTGTAAACGGAAATGTGAATGCTCTTGGAAGTTTCCAATACAATACGACAATCGCCACAGGTGTTAATTATGGGTATGACTTCACTGGTGGTCAGATAACGGGTGCATATCCTTCAAACCGCTTGCCTAATCCTGAAATCAAATGGGAAACCTCGCGTCAGTTAAACATTGGTCTTGATGCCCGTTTTCTGCGCGACCGCCTGGATGTAAGTATTGACTGGTATAACAAGAATACATTTGATCTGCTTACAAGTACAGCAGCTCCCTCCAATACAGGAGCATCAACAATTTATGTAAATGCAGGAAAGGTTAATAATAAAGGACTTGAATTTGTGCTTGGATGGAGAGATGAGATCGGTGGTTTTCGTTACAGTCTGAACGGTAATTTAGCAACACTGAAGAATCTTGTAACGGAAGGTACTTCGAAAAACCGTGTTGCAGGTGCAGCTGTTCAAAGCGGATACACAGTAACATATTTTGAGGAAGGATATCCTTTATGGTATCTGCGTACTTTCGTTGTTGATCACTTCGACGAAACAGGTGATGCAGTTTACAAAGATTTTGATGGTGTGCCTGGTATCAATGCACAGGATCAGACAATGACGGGAAGTGGTATTCCAGACCTGACTTATGGTCTAACTGTAAATCTTGCCTATAAGGGCTTCGACCTGAATTTCTACGGGGCCGGCGTACATGGAAACGAAAGACTATATGCCTGTCTTCGCGGCGACTTTCCTCAGCAGAATAACCTGGCAATCTTTTATGAAGACAGGTGGACACCTGAGAATCCTAATGCAAGATTCCCAAAGCCTGATTTTACAGACACCTATCAGACAACCACCAACCTCAGGATCTTTGATGCATCATTCTTCAAGATCAAGCAGATCCAGTTAGGATATAATGTTCCCAAGACAATACTTAAGAAAGCCTGGCTTTCAGAACTGAGAGCATATGTTTCGTTAGATGACTGGTTCACATTCACAGATTATCCGGGCCTCGATCCGGAAACCAGTGTTAATACTACATCGAGTCTTGCTATAGATGCCGGTGGTTATCCTATCGCCAAGAAAGTAGTTTTTGGTATAAATGTCTCATTCTAATCTTAAAAGCATATTACGATGAAAAATAGATACATAATAAGATTAGCGCTTTTTTTGATAATAATACTTGCTTCCTGCGATCAGGATCTTCTCGATATTAAACAAAAAAGTGCTCTCCCGTTAGAAGACTATTACGCAAATGCAGGTCCGAAAGAAGCTGAGGCTCTTATCGCGTCGGTTTACAACAGGTTGTTCAATAATGTATATGGCATAGCCACACAATTATTTGTAGATATATTAAGTGATGATCATTTCGCCGGAGGTGCTTCATTCTCTGATCTGGCAAACAATTTCCAGGAAGCCAGTAATATGATAGCCACATCTCAGACCGCGAACTTCAGGACGATGTACAACAGTTGTTATGAGGCAATATATTGGTGTAACCTGATTCTGGAAAAGATACCTGCAAGTGATAATGCAACTATTAAACGTGTTAAGGCTGAAGCCGATTTTATAAGAGCTTTGTGCATGTTTGAGCTTGTCCGCTGGTTTGGGACGCCGCCATTTGTTGATCATGTACTTGCAAAGGATGAGTACACAATGGGAAATGGTGATCCTGAAGTCATTATTCCATGGTGCCTGGAACATATGCAGGCTGCCGCAGATGCACTTCCTGCCCTGTCCGGTATCGGTCAGCAGAAAACTTACGGTGCACGTATCTCGAAACATGCAGCACTTGCCTATAAAGGCAAAGTCGCCCTCTGGTATGGCACGAGATATAATAAACCGGCTATTTTAAGTCAGGCTGTGGAACCTTTAAAGACAGTAGTAAATTCGAATCTTTACGGTCTTGTAGACGATATGTTTATCATTGACAGGAAAGCAGGAGATTTTTGCAAAGAATATGTATTTGAACATAACTCTGCCGACGCCAATGGATATTCAAGCTACCAGGCCGATCTAAGACAGACCTGGATGAATTTGCGTCCTGAGAATATGGCTATTCCCGATAATGTTTTTAATCTGGGCTGGGGATGGTGTGCAGTAACTGCTGACTTCGGTGAATTCCTTGAAGCACATGAAGGTGGTATTGAGAAGCCTCGTTTTAAATCGACGATCCACACATACGAGCAGATACTTGCCATGTCATATAATAATTCAGCTCTTCCTCCCGGAATATTCACAGGTATAGCTCATTGTCAGGGTTATTTCCGTTACAGGAACATATTATTCCGGGACGATTTGTACAAAGACATAACAGGCTGGTGGCAGTATTCAGCAGCCAATTGTCATTATATGAGATATTCTGAGGTGTTGCTTATGTACGCAGAAGCTAAGTTCCTTGTTGATGGTGACGCTGACGGGACGGGACGGGCAGCCTTGAACCAGGTCCGGGTGAGAGCGCAGCTGGATCCTCTTACAACTATGACCTATCAGGACATTAAAGATGAGCGCCGTGCTGAAATGTGGAGCGAACATGAACGCTTCTTTGACCTGGTCCGCTGGGGTGATGCTGCAGAAGCTCTGAAAGACAAAGGTAAAACCTGGTACACATTCTGGGGATACAAACCAGGTACTACAGAGTGGGATGTTAGAACCCAAAAAGGCTCTGGAAATGGTTATAACAGCAAATACGTTCTATTTCCATTCCCATATGAGCAGCTGTCTGCTAATCCCAATCTGGATCAGAATAAGGATTGGTAGTTGATATTGTCAAGAACTTTGAATTTCTTTAAAAAAAGAGGCCATCTCAATTATGCTATGAGAAGGCCTCTTTTTATTTTTATGAATCTGGATGTTATAAATTATCTCCTCTCACGTTTAAGTATTTCAACAATATCTTCGGATGCTCTTTCCTCCGGTATAGTGAATCTGAAAATTGAACCTTTTACTGGTCGGGGCTCATACCATATCTGACCACCAAGTAATTCTATATATGCCTTTGAGATCGCCAGTCCAAGTCCTGTCCCTTCATAATTACGCGTTGCCGTGTTTTCAGCCTGATAAAACCTTCTGAACAAATTTTCCCGGAATTCTTCCGGTATCCCTATGCCCGTATCTGAGACATAAAATTCTATAACGCCCTCTTTAAATTCATAACCGAATTCTACCTTCCCCTTACTTGTGAACTTCACTGCATTACCAACCAGATACCTGAGTACCTGTGTAATCTTATAACTATCTGTAATAATGTTTGATACACTTTGATCGGACATTAGTGCAAAGACAAGCATGATCCCTTTTTCAGCTGCTATCCGGCAATAACGTTCAAAAACTTTTCGCAGGAGGGAATTGAGATTGACAGTTTCACGGTTTATTCTGATGGTTCCTGTTTCAATTTTGGATATCTCTACGATATCATCAATTATCTCAACGAGGTGATCTGAACTTCTGGCTATCACGTTAAGGTATTCCCTTCTGCTGTCTGTGGCAGGTATCTGCTCACTAAGAAGCGTAGAGAATCCGACAATAGCATTCAGAGGAGTACGGATCTCATGGGATATATTCTGAAGAAATGCTGCTTTAAGGCGCTCGCTATCCTCACTTCTGTTACCTTTCGAAATTTTTGCATTATCATCAGGGCTGTTCCTGCTGATCTCATTCAGGATGCCGAAAGCACCAATGACCTTTCCGGATTCTTCATCATACAAAGGAAGAGAAGTATCACGAATCCATTTTTTGTTCCCATCGTTTGCATATAAAAGTATGTCAGCTTTATAGCTTGGTATTTCACCATTTAGGAATTTATTTCTGGCCTCCGACTTATCTGAAGGAATACCCGGAGAAACAGGATGAACCTCAAGGATCATTTTATGAAACAGCTCTTCAGTGAAATCCTCGGGTTGAATACCAAGAAGATCATGTATACCCTCCCCTATTTTAAGGTATTGCCCTTCACCGATATTCTGTCCGAAAAGGAGCTGAAACGGCACTCCCCCTGCGTTTTCAATTACCTTGAAATAAAATATTTCATCTCCCCTCTCTTTTCCTTTCGGGCTCCAGAGAATCTTATTCATCTTTGGCAGCCTGTTGTTGCCACCTATACTTCCTGTTGTCATATTGCTGATAATACAGGTTAAATAAATAAAATACAGCCACATTTGTCTCATTTAATTGAGACAAACATTGCTATAAAAACACCCGAATGCACAAATATGTTTTCACATATTGATACATATCTATTGGTTTAATATGGATGTACCCCCAGTTGTTACCTTAAAAACGCATATTTTTTCTTAAAGTCCTGAAGTTTTTTTTATTTTTGAATCGGATTACTTGCAATTTCAGTTTGTAAAAGATCAGTGAAAGAATATTCCGATACTGAAATCATTCAATGCCTGCGGGAGAGAAAAAGTTACGTAGTTCATTATCTTTCAATGAGGTACCTTCCAATGATACGTCTTATGGTCACGCGTTCAGGCGGTTCCTCTGAAGATGCAAAAGATATTTTTCAGGAAAGTCTTATCATTATTCTTGAGAAAATAGATTCCGGCGAATTCACGCTTACCTGTAAATTCATGACTTTCCTGTACTGTGTTTGCGACAATCTCTGGAAGGCTACGAAGGCTAAAAGACAATCAGCTGCAAATTACCTGCGCAGTATAGCTGATTCTGAGAGTAATGATGACAGCGATTTTACCGAGAATTTTGATGATGAAGTATATAAGGAGATTTTTGCCGAGGTTTTCAGATCACTTGATCCAATGAGCCGCAAAGTACTTAAAATGCACTGGAAGCAAAAAACACACAGGGAAATTGCCGAGGAACTCGGATATACTTACGGTTATGTGAGAAAGAAGAAGTATAATGCTCAGGTAGAAATGGCGGAAAAAGTAAAAAGGATTCTTAAAGAGCAAATTAGTTGATCAATTTAAGTAAAATGAGAGATCAATATGATCAGGAAGAATAAATACATGGAAGAACTACTTATTGCTGAAAAAGACATAGAAACAGCAAAAAACGACCCGCTATATTCTGAAACAGATAAGCTGGCATTGCAGCTTGTATCAAATTTCATAAGCAAAACTTCAGGAAACAGTATGAATGAACGTTTCATTAAGGAAAATATAGCCGGAGTCGACACTTCTGGTCACATTGAAACAAAGCCAGCTGTAAGGAAAGTGCTGACGCGGTATCTTGCAATTGCAGCTGCAATTGCAGGTGCTGCACTTCTGTTAAGATCTATCTTCCCTTCCTCCGATCCGGACAGGTTGTATAACAGATTTTATGCACCCATGAGTTTAGTGTCGGAAGTAACACGGACATCGACGGATGTCACGGCTAACCTGAATCTTGAAACTGCTATCGGGTATTACAAAAAGGGCGATTACGAGAAGGCAATGAATAGTTTCTCAAATCTTTCACCTGACGGAATTCCGGAAGGTAATATATTCTTTTACAAGGGAATCACCAGCCTTGCACTTACAAAATATAATGAAGCATTAACCCTGCTTGATAAGGCTGCCAACTCTGACAGTGATTATATTAAAGAAGCACAATGGTACCTTGGTCTGGCATTTCTGAAGACCGGCGATAAAGAAAAAGCCGCAGAATTATTTCGAAATCTATCGCTGATACCTGGCTATTATAAAGACTCCGCCGGACTGATTCTTCGCCGTCTGAAAAAATAGATAGTAATACCGGCAATTATGACCAATAATGCAGAAGCTAAAAACAGGACTAAATCCCTGTTATAAGTGACTGAGTTGTTATTTCCCAGGACTTTATATGCGGCCCAGTAATAAGGATTCTTGAGTGAAGGGGGGGAATTATTTAAGAAATCAATCTTGGCATGATGCAATGCGTCATCCTTTTTCTCACCTTTAGCCAGATAATAATAGAAACGGCTCATTATATCGGCGCTGACTTCATCGTTTATTTCCCAGGAAGTCATGATCACTGAGGCTGCCCCGGAAAGGAAAAAGCTTCGTGCAAGACTCATGAGGCCCTCGCTGTGGTACAATTTTCCGATACCTGAATTACATGAACTTAGGACAATCATTGGTGATGCAACTTTCAAAAGACTGATCTCGTAATTAAAGAGCATTCCATCATTCAGTGTATCATTGCGGGAGTCAAACAGAAGGTACGAGTATTTTGAATCAAGAGTATCTGATATTGAATGCATCGCCAGGTGAAAGATGCCAGGAGCATCAAGAGCCGTTCTGAAATTTGCTTCAGTGGCTGATTCTCCGGTATACCTGCTGCCCCTGAACCATTTAAAAAGCTTATCTGTCTCCTTTGTTGCGCCAGAAAGTTGCATTGGGTTTTTATCGGCTTGCTTAAAGAGACTGTAATCGGGCAAAAAGGCATAAACCTTCCTGGTCCAGGAGGTTTTATTGAATATCATAGAAGAGGAAGGACCATAGGAAATAATATATTTATTTATAAGAAAAGGAAGACCCTCAAATGATGTTATCGAACCGGAAGGAAATGATTCGATTAATGCATCAAATGGCAGCCAGACAATTTCTTCATCCGGGATTATAATCAGATGATCTGTATGGAGGTACTTTTGTACAGGTTCTATCAGCTTATTATACATGTAGTTAAGCGCAGCAGTATATTCCGAGAAATACTGCTGATGATTACTTGCATTAATTGCCGGTAAACCTCCCCTCTGTATGATTTCTGTATTATTTACGAAAAGAGAATCAAGCTCCGATTCATATATTAGTATAGTGTCCCTGGTAATAATGAATGAAAAACACCTTCTTACACCATTTTTGTATTTGCCCGCCAGAAGAAAATCAATTATAGTCTCATCACGCTTCAGTCCCTTCATTATCTGGTTTATTGTCATTGGCATGGTTTTATGCAGCAGATCAGAATATTCCGGATATTTTTCGTAAATTTCTTCTGAGAGCATCTCAAGCTTCCTGTTCATGGCGAAAATTTGATCTTTCCAGAGATTTATTTTTGCAGAATCAGGTTTTTGATTTTGCAGTTCATTGTTGATAAAGTTATTATAAGTATTGATCATTAGTTCAAGATCGTTTTTTTTCTCATGCAGGGAGTCCGGAATAATAGCTGAATAAAAAAGTTCATTTTCAGTAATTTCATCTCTTAGAACAGAGGCTTTTGTATTCTGAGCGATCTCATACATTTTCCTTACAAGTGACGGCTCTCCTGTAAGATCTAATTCATTTTTAATGATCTCAATAGCATTTATATAAGTATCTTTTTCATTTTCGGCAAGATAGGTCCTGTTATCAGATGTGACAAGTTCGTCTTTCATATCTTCAATCACCTTCAATGCAATGCCGATAGCTTCACTTGCAGCCCTGCCGTATTTTATTCTGGAAGCCGGATCCGTTTCTGTCCCGGATAATTTTTCCATTGCCAGCGCCTTGGCTTTAAGATTCTCAAGAAATCGTATTTTAAACAGTGAGGAATCGGCAGGCGGATTAGAAAAAACATCTGTATTATTGAATCCATTTACAATTGATATCAGGGCTTTCTGGTAATAAGTGAGAGCTTTTTCCGGTTCAGATAAGTCAAGAAAATGATCTCCCAGATTCTTATATGCCAATGATAACTGAGGGCTTTTTTCACCGTAGTTCTGTAAATATATTGAATGTGCCAGGTTTAGTAACTCGTATGCTTCGGAGTACTTGCCTTCCAGTTCCATCAGTTGGGCGAAGACTGAATATGCTTCCGCAAGCCTATAATGCTGATCGCTGTATTGTTCCTTCAATAATTCTATGCTTCGTGTAAAAAATATTTCCGCCGTACTGAAGTTTTTCAGACTTACATTAACCCGGGCAATATTCATATAAACTGTAGCCAGTGAAGGAAGTTTATTTCTCGAAATAAGACTGGCACTCTGATTAAATAATTGTAATGCATGCTGGTATTCTCCTGTCTCAGTGAGTATTCTGCCATAATTCATGTAAGCTAATGACAAACTTGAGATCACATCTTTATCCTTATCAACAAGCCCATCATAGATCCTAATTCCTTTCTCGAAGTATTCAAATGCATTTGAATATAATTTCTGAATGCCAAATATTATAGCTTTGTTGATATATATATCTCCAAGCGATTGTGAAATATTTTCTGAACTGGTCAGAGACTCAGCCTTATTATAATAATCGAGGGACCTGTCATATTTTCCCAGCAGAAAGTTTGTTGCTCCAAGATTATTAAATATAGAAACCTTATAGTATAGCGGGATTGAATCGATCGATTCAAGCATTAAGAGCAGATGTTGCTCCGCATTCAACAGATCACCTGAGTTATAAGATCGAAGGAAGTTCTTATAACCTGATTCAAGGTTGTTATCCTGGGTAACAGGGAACAACCTGAATGAAAAAAAAATAACAATAAATAAAAGTAAAGCCCTTTTCACTTTTCAGCTCCTTGCCATGTTAATCTAGGCACGGCTGAAAGTAATTAAAATCAGTCAAATAAAAAAGGCAATACTAATATCTGGTCCTTTCTCAATTACTACGGTCTCTTTGGAGGAATAATTATTGGTTCGAGACCTTCTTCTCCATCGCCTCCACGAATATGACTTAATGTTCTTACATCAAGGATTTCAAATCCCTTTATTCCGGAAATAATTTCATTGAGATTTTTCTTACCGGGGTTCATTTTTGTATTCATGACTTAAAAAGTTTGGTTTATATAGTTATATTTTGATGTACCCCCGGTTGTTACCCAAAAAAGATAAATTTTTTAGGAGTTTTTCTCTGGATATTGATTATGTAGTTGGATATCAATAACATTGAGAAACAAGAAAATTTACAGAAAGAATTTTTTTTATTTCTGATTCTCGCAGGAGAAAAAAATAAATAAAAAAAAAACGGGTTTTCAGGGTAACAACCGAGAGGTAAAACGAATATAACTTATGTAAGAGTTATTTTTTCTGAATAACCTGATCGATAATTATTGGGATTTAAATAAGATTTAATATCAGTCAGATGAAGGAAATGTACTATTTAGGTATAAAGGAAAGACTTAACGGTGGTCATTTGTTACATAGTCAAAACTGTCCGTTTCTTTCTGAGTGTAAGGAAATGATATTCCTTGGAAGTTTCTTATCGGTATCAGAAGCCATACGCGAAGCTACCAGCTTTTACATGAAGGTTGAAAAATGTCCTTTTTGCTTACGGAATCACTCGACAAAACATTCCTTCATAAGCGTTCTAAAAGATACGCAGGCATTGTTTGTATCAGCATTACCGGATCATGATGACTTTGATTTCATGATCTGCTGCACAAACTGAACTTATTTATTTTGGGTTAAATAAGGTCTGACCTTTACCTTAAAAGCTTCCTGGGGATTTTTAACAAGAATAAGGTCTATTTCTTCCTGTGTGAATCCTTTTTCTTTCAGTAACGGAAGAAAAAATTCAAAAATATCAGTAAAGCCATTAAACGGTCCCCCATCGGGTTTTGCCGGATCATACCATCCTGAATCATGGGAGATAAGAACTTTATTGAGCAAACCCTGTTTTTTCAACTCTGCAATTCTGTTTGCATACCATTCAAGACTTGATGGATCGCCGCTCTTTACTTCGGGTCGGTTGCGAATATTGTCGAGAGAGATCCAGGTTCCGGCTTTTGCGGCTTCGATGTTCTTTTCAGGCGATGACTGCTGGGCATGCACCCAGATAAAGGCTGAAGGATCAACTCCATTCTTTTTCAGGATCTCTATCTGTTCGAAAGCCGGCTTATCAGGCCCGGTATGGGAAGCAATTGTCAAACCAGTTGCAAGATGAGTCAGAGCTGCAGCTGTTATTAATTTTATATCTTTAGGAGCCAGATTATCAGCCGGATCCACCGCGATTTTTATAAAGCCCGGTTTTATTCCTGTCCCGTCAATCCCGTTTTTAAACTCATCAATCCAGATTTCAGCCAGTTTATCGGTTGATAAAGCGTAAAATTCTGCTGGCAGATGTATATTATTAAACCCGTAATATCCGGTATTTGTTATAAAATTTATTCCTGTTTCTTCAGAAAGGCGTTTAAGGATCACAGGATCACGTCCAAGGTAAGCAGGTGAACAGTCGAAAATTGTCAATACTCCTTTATTGCCGGCACCTTTAACGAACGGGAGTGCCTTTTTTATAACTGAATCTTTGTCCCATCGAAAATATCCTGTACTGTCTGCTGAAATAAAATCGACAAGTATATGCTCATGAGTAAGAGCGACTCCGGTTTGCGATGAAAGCACCGGGCCGTTCACTGTTATGATATAATCTTCTGACTCCTGTTTACAGGTTATAATTATTATACCAAAGACCAGAAAAAGAATCAGCCATAGAATGAACTTGAAAGTATAATCCTGGTTATCTTCCTGTTCTTCCATAATATTAATTTTAAGCAGCTCTAAAATTAATACTATTTATAGGAACTTGTATGGATATTCTTGACTGCCCTTCCCGAGGGATCGATCATATTCTGAAATGAAGCGTCCCATGCAAGAGCTTCAGCAGTACTGCAGGCTACAGAAGGTACTGACGGAACACATGATGCAGCTGAGTCGGAAGGGAAATGTTCTGAGAATATTGTACGATAGAAGTATTCTTCCTTTGATGCAGGCGGATTTACCGGGAACCTGTATTTTGCATTTTTTAGCTGTTCATCGGAAACCTCTTTTGATGCCAGGGCCCGGAGGGTATCTATCCAGTTGTATCCAACTCCGTCAGAGAATTGTTCTTTCTGTCTCCAAACAATGTTTGCAGGGAGGTAATCCTCAAAAGCTTTACGGAGGACATATTTTTCCATTTTGCCGTCTCCAGTCATTTTATCGGCAGGATTAATACGCATAGCCACGTCGAGGAATTCTTTATCGAGGAAAGGAACTCGCCCTTCGACACCCCACGCTGCAAGCGATTTGTTAGCCCTGAGGCAGTCGTACAGGTGCAGCTTACTCAGTTTTCTCACGGTCTCTTCATGGAATTCCCTGGGACCTGGTGCTTTATGGAAATAAAGATAACCTCCAAAAATTTCGTCAGCACCTTCGCCAGAAAGGACCATTTTTACCCCCATTGATTTTATTACCCTGGCTAACAGGTACATGGGGGTTGATGCCCTGACAGTTGTAACGTCATATGTTTCAATATGATATATTACATCCCTGAGAGCGTCCAGTCCTTCCTGAAGAGTAAAATTTATCTCATGATGAATGGTGCCGATATATTCTGCAACCTGACGTGCATAATTCAGATCTGGGGAACCTTCCAGTCCGATCGCAAAAGAATGCAGCTGGGGCCACCAGGCATCACTTTTATCCATCGTCTCGATACGCTTGGCAGAATATTTTTTTGTCACAGCAGAAACGATTGAGGAATCAAGGCCTCCTGATAGCAGGACGCCATAAGGAACGTCGGACATAAGCTGTCTGTGAACGGCATCTTCAAGGGATTTCTTTAGTTCTTCAGGAGATGTATGATTTCTGCTAACTGCTTCATAATTCATCCATTCACGGCTGTACCATTTTTTTATACCACCCTCCCTGCTGTACATATAATGTCCTGGAAGGAATTCCTGTATCTTATTGCAGACACCTTCAAGTGCCTTCATTTCAGACGCCACATAGAAATTACCAAATTGATCCCATCCGATATACAGAGGGATGATTCCGATATGGTCGCGGGCAATAAGATATGCATCTTTCTCCTTATCATACAGGGCAAATGCAAAAATGCCGTTCATTTCTTCAAGAAATGCCGGACCCTTTTCCCTGTAAAGAGGGAGAATCACCTCGCAATCAGAGCGGGTCATGAAATTATAAGAGTCTTTATAACGTGCCCTTATCTCCTGATGGTTGTATATTTCACCATTTACTGCCAGAATAAGGTTTCCATCATTGCTTAAAATCGGTTGTTTCCCCGACTGAGGATCAACTATTGACAATCTTTCATGAGCCAGTATAGCTTTTTCGCAGTAGTAGATCCCCGACCAGTCAGGTCCACGGTGTCTGAGCTTCTTTGACATCGCAAGAACGCTGTTCCTGAGCTCCAGATAATTCACTTTCAAATCAAAAACACCTACAATTCCGCACATTCTTTTCTTCTTTTCCGGTAAATACTATTTCAATAAGTCAATAAAATTACTTGCGGCAAAACTATAAAATATTTTTAATATACAAAAATATTATTAATTAATTAAGCATTTTAACTTTATAATATTAATTGTTAAGAACATTTAAATTATATATAGTTAATAATAAGCTCATATTAATTAAATATTTTAAATACATTAATTATTTATTGCTTCAATGCTGGTCTGCCTGGATATATTGAAAATAAATGCAACAATCGAATCACCGACTCCTGTTAAAAATCTTTAAAATTTCCTAAAAAGATCTTAATGTAATATATTCTCTAACTATTTATTACATCTTTTTTTATATTGCGTGTTAACAAATGGAAGTCATATTTAATGCATAATCTGATGGCGGGAAAGGCAGTCTTGCAGCTTATTACCTTAAAAGTAGTAAACTGTTTCTTGCCATATATAAATATGAGTATTTTTGGCTCAGATTTACATGGAACATTTGACGACCATTGCCTAAGTTAATCTGTATAATTAATTAATTTATTGTGAGTACATTATGAAAAGAATAATAGTTATAATTGCTTCCCTTATAATCATTGTTGCAATTGGTTATGCTGTCTTTTATATTTTTTCACAAGGTGCTCCAGCTTCTCCAGCGAACCCTGTAAGAGTTAAACCGGTTGATTTATCTGGCAGCGAGAACATTTCTGAATGGAGGGAAGAAAACCGTACAGGTAATTCAGCTGAGACAGGACTATTAAAATCATGGCCGGATGCAGGCCCGGAATTGATCTGGTCGAACCTTGATTTACCAAAAGGCAACTCTTCTGTTTCATTCGGGAATAATACAATTTATCTTACCGGGAATGATAATGTCAATGATATTTTAGTTGCTCTTGATGAATACGGAAAGATCAAATGGAAGACTCCTTACGGACGTATCTGGAAGGGATCCCACCCTGAAAGCCGCTGCACTCCAACTGTTGAAGGAGATATGGTATATGTTTCCAGCGGATTTGGTGATTTAGCTTGCATAAATGGAATTTCCGGCCAGATAATATGGTCAGTCAAAGCAAGTGAGATATACAAAGGTACATACGGGTCGTGGGGTATTGCTGAATCTCTTTTAATTGATGGTGATAAGCTGTATTTTACTCCGGGCGGACCTGAAACGACTACCATTGCCCTAGATAAAAATACCGGACAACTTGTATGGAAAACTGAGAGCCTTGATGTCCCCGCCTCATATTCCTCCCCGGTTCTTGTTGACTACAGCGATTATAAGCTTCTTATAAATGTCACTCCCAGGTATGTCTTCGGAGTGGACGTTTCGGATGGTAAAATTCTATGGAAAATAGATCACCTTGAAGCGCTTGGAAGCAAAGAAAAAGGGAATGATCAAATATTGTGTGTAACCCCTTTGTTCTTCAACAATGAGGTTTACTTTACAGGAGGCTATAATCATGGCAGTGTTCTTTTAAGCCTTACTGAAAATGGCAGAAAAGCATCTGTGAAATGGACCGAAAAAAATCTGGATGTACATCACGGGGGAGTGGTTCTTGTAGATGGATATATTTACGGGGCAAACTGGATAAACAATAATACCGGCAATTGGTGTTGCCTTGAAGCGAGTACCGGAAAGAAGATGTATGAAGAAACCTGGAAATGCAAAGGATCAATTATCTCGGCTGAGGGATTGCTTTACATATATGACGAGAGAACCGGACATGCAGGTCTTGTAAGGCCGGATCCGGAAAAATTTGACCTGATAAGCAGCTTCAGGGTCAGGGAAGGCTCAGGCCCCTATTGGGCTCACCCGGTAATACACAATGGGGTTCTTTACCTGCGACATGGTGAAGCACTTATGGCATATAATATAAAAGTATAATTACCCCCTGCCTAAAAAGAATGAGTCCCGGAAGGATAAATAACCATATTATAACAGGTCTGTCAATTGTTGTTTCAATTGTATCGCTTGTATGGTGGTTCTCTGGTGATCATTATCCTGCTGAAATTGAGATGAGGAAAGCAGGCATGGACAACAGGCCGAAGATTGAACCGAGGTCTGAAAGTGTTGTCATCGGGGAGTTCTTCAGCAATATGGGCCAAATGGATGAGATCTTTCCCGGCAATTGGCCAAGGTTCAGGGGGGCTTATTTTGACAATATCAATCACGACACGATCTCCATCGCTGATTCATGGGAACCAGAAGGTCCTCCGGCAGAGTGGAAGATCTCCCTGGGGGAAGGATATTCTGGTCCTGCTGTATTCAAAGGCAGAGTCTATGTTCTCGATTATAATGAAAGGATCAAGGCTGACATGCTGAGGTGTTTTTCACTGAAATCAGGTGCAGAACTTTGGAGAAGATGGTATTATGTTGATATCAAGCGCAATCACGGATATTCCAGAACTGTGCCTGCTGTAACTGACAAGTTCCTTGTTTCAGTCGGACCCCGGTCGCATGTTATGTGTACGGATCCTCTCACAGGAGATCTCTTCTGGACACTTGATATGGAAAAAGAATTCGGGATATCGGGCAGTACGAAAGGGAAGATTACCCCTGACTGGTACACTGGCCAGTGTCCGCTTATTGATGACGGGGTTGCTGTGCTGGCACCGGGCGGAAAAGCTCTGATGATAGGTGTTGATTGTGCCACAGGTAAGGAGCTTTGGAGAACTCCAAATCCTGACAGCCTCAGAATGTCTCATGGATCAATTATGCCCATGACAATTCACGGCAGGAGAATGTACGTATATAATGCCATTGGCGGAGTATGCGGGGTCTCGGCAGAGAGCAGCGATAAAGGCCGTTTGCTGTGGCTCACAAAAGAATGGAATCCTGCAACAACTGCTGCCTCTCCGCTTTACCTTGGGAATAATGAGATAGCAGTTTTCGGCAGTTATGGGGCCGGAGGTGCAAGGTTAAGGATCGATTTTGACGGCACATCATTCTCAGCAAAAGTAATTGAGATGCATAAAGCAATGGAAGGAGCATCAAGCGATCAGCATACACCAATAATCACCGGCAACTTACTTTGGACAGTAATGCCAGAAAACGCAGGGGAATTAAAAAAACAACTTGTATGTTATAATATTTCAGATCTGAGAAAACCTGTATGGACAAGCGGCAAGGAAAACCGCTACGGAAGAGGGCTCGGTCCATACATAGTCAGCAATGACAGGATGTTCCTGCTTGATGATGATGCAAACCTTTACATTTATAAACTTGAATCATCAGGCGCCTCACTCCTTTCACAGTACAGAATACTTGATGGGATTGAAGCATGGGGGCCAATGGCCCTGGCTGGTAATTACCTCATAATGAGGGATTCGAGGAATCTGGTTTCTTTGTATATCGGAAAAAAAGAATAACGATGGAAAGAAAGAAAATTCTGGCTTTAATATCACTTGCAATAATTCTTACCTTCATTGGTTACATAGTCTATGATACTGTCAGGAGTGAAAGAAAATCCACTGAAATCCTCTCGACAAGGAATGATAAAGGACCATCTGATCAATGGCAGATATCTCAGGTCGTTGAGTTACAGAAAGGCCTGAAAGCTGTTACAGCTGCTTCTGACGGGAAAATTTATGCCGGAGGTGAATCGTTTATTGTCAGTTTTGACAGTAGCCTGAAAAAATTATGGCAAATAGAGACAGCTGGAATGACAACTGCTCTCGCAATAAGCGGGGATACTCTTTTTGCAGCTTCAGAGGAGACAATCTGCCTGGTCAGCCCTTCCGGTGAAATAATAAATGAATGGGGACCATATGAAGCAAAAAGTTTATTTACTTCATTATCTGCCAATAAGAATTATCTGGCAGTTGCTGATGCCTCAAACAAAATAATTTTTATAATTAAGAAAGATGGTGAAGTTCATTCCATGATAGGACAATCAGATGAGAAACTGCTGATACCAAGTCCGTATTTTGATGTATTCCTGACTGACGATAATACACTTTTCTTTGCTCATACGGGAAAGTACAGAATTGAAAAATGGACAATTGGAGGGAAGTTCATTTCATCTTTCGGAGAATCCGGATCAGATCCGGATAAATTCTGCGGTTGCTGTAATCCTGCACATTTTACTATTATACCAGGAGCTTATATCACAGCTGAAAAAGGGATCAACAGGATTAAAATAACAGGGTTATCCGGGGAATTTGTTGAATATGTATCCTCAGCCAATGATTTCATTGCTTCAGTCCCGCTGGACGTTTCTTCAGCAGATGGGAAAACAATTTATGGTGCAAATCCGGCCGATTCAAAACTCTATGTTTTCAGGCGAAAATAGATTTTCAGTAAGACCGCAATTAGTTAAGAACATTTAAGAAGATTATGTATAATAAAAACAATTTGAATCTGACACGAAACAGTTTCATTAAGAAAATTGTGAGGATAGTTTTATTATCTGTCATTGCCGGGATAGTATTCGTTCTTGGCGGTCGTATCTCTGCAGGCGGTAGCTGCAGATCATGTCCCGGCAGAGGTTTTTGTAATGGTGAAGAAGAGTGTAATAAATATTTACCTGACAGAAAATGAAAGAAGGGAAGAATATATATGAGACGAGGAGGGATTTTGTAAGGAAGTTCGGAAAGGTGCTGGCTGTAATACCTGTCGCCGGGTTGCCGGTGCTTCTTTCAAGAAAAACTGTTGCCAAAGGTTATGTCTGGCAGATTGATCCGTACAAATGTATCGCTTGTGGTCAGTGTAAGACAAGCTGTATACTAACTCCTTCAGCATCGAAATGTGTGCATGAGTATGCACTTTGCGGATATTGTGATCTGTGTGGAGGATATCTTAAGGAAGGAGCTAAATCAATCGGTACGGGAGCAGAGCTTCAGATGTGTCCGGTTGGTGCAATCACCAGGAAGTTCGTAGAGGAACCATTCTTTGAATATTCTATAAATGAGGATCTGTGTGACGGATGTGCCAAGTGTGTCAAGGGGTGCAAGGATTTTGGAAATGGTTCTCTTTATATGCAGATAAAGCAGGATTTATGCGCAAACTGCAATGATTGCTCAATAGCCAGGAACTGCCCGGCACAGGCTGTATCGCGGGTGTCATCAGATCAGCAATATATTGAAAAGGAACGACCCGTCTGATAGTAATTGCAGTATATGGCTAAAGATAAAAATAGATTATTAATAAGACGGGAACAGCAATGATAAAGCGATATATTAAACCTGTACTGATCGTTATGATCCTGCTCTGGAGCACTGTTTCATCAGCACAGGAAAGATTTCCTCGTCCAGAGTTTCAGACTGATTACATATATCCTGAACACCAGCTGCCTTTGCACCGTTCCCAGATATGGGAATATATTGATGTTGGTGTACTGGTTGCCGCGCTGTTGTTAACATCATGGCTGGCCATAAAAAAACGATCCAGAAAAGGACTGATCTGGATGTCGGTTTTTTCCCTGGCATATTTTGGATTCTTTCGCGAAGGGTGCGTATGCCCGGTCGGATCAGTACAGAATGTGGCATTAGCTCTCTTTAATGGAAGTTATACAATCCCACTTACTGTACTCCTTTTCTTCCTTATTCCTTTGATCTTTGCCCTGCTTTTCGGAAGGGTTTTCTGTGCAGGAGTCTGCCCTCTTGGTGCTATTCAGGAGTTAACAGGATTCAAACCTGTAAAACTGCCCAGGCCTGTTGAGTCAATAATGGCAGCAGTACCTTTCATTTATCTGGCTCTTGCTATACTTTTTGCAGCAATGGAGAGTCAGTTCATTATCTGCAAATACGATCCATTTGTCGGCATCTTCCGTTTGGATGGCAAATACACGATGATAGTATTTGGAGCTCTTTTGTTACTTGCCGGGATATTCATTAACAGGCCCTACTGCCGTTATTTGTGTCCTTACGGAGTGCTTCTTAATATCTTCTCGAGGTTTGCCGGAAAACACCTGACTATCACCCCCGCCGAATGCATTAATTGCCGCTTATGTGAAGAAGATGCCTGCCCTTATGACGCAATTTTACCGTCAAATTTTGATCAAACGCAAGAAGACCCTTCGAGATCGAGAAAACGTTTCATCAGGTATTTCATGCTGATCCCATTATTTGCAGTTGCAGGAGGAGTGATACTATATAATTCGGCTCCGGCTTTAAGTTCTGTACACAGAGATGTAAGGCTTGCAAGGGAAATACGTGCTGAGAATGAA
Source organism: Bacteroidetes bacterium ADurb.Bin145 (assembly GCA_002070505.1). Classification (GTDB taxonomy): domain Bacteria; phylum Bacteroidota; class Bacteroidia; order Bacteroidales; family VadinHA17; genus LD21. Next base: position 268,323 of record MWDJ01000001.1, read on the forward strand.
TCAGGTATTGAAGCAGTATCAAAAGCAGCATCGGCTTTTAAAGAATCAGGGCAGACAGAAGAAGAACTTTACAGTAAAGAACAATTGTTAATAGAAAGGTTTAAAAAAGCAACAGTCTGGGCAGGATTTTTTCTTGGACTGTCATTGGGAATAAGCCTTTTTGCAATGACAATAAGGAATACACGGACGGAATACAAGCCGCATCAGGGAAAATGCTTTAGCTGCGGGCGTTGTTTCAGGTATTGTCCGGTTGAAGCAAAAATCAAGAATGAGAAAGCATGAGTACTGAAGACAAGAATATAACCACATTTAAAGCAATAGGCAATGTTGCGGGAATATTTACATTGGTCGTTGCAATAACTATGATATTCAGCCTGGTCCAGTTAAAAACTATTAATCCGCTGGACAATCCGGTTTTGCTTGCACTTAAGGAGCAATATGACAATGATCCTGACAATGCCAACCTCGCCGAACAGATACGGGCTATGGATCTGATGGCACGGAAAGCATATTTTGCTTCCCGAAGGCAGATAGAGACAGGGTCGTACCTGCTGCTGGCCGGTGCAATTGTTTTTGTTTTTTGTCAGCGGTTTATATCAGGAAAAGAGAAGCTTACAGTATCCATTCCTGGTGAAAAGCCGGATGTCCTTTCAAGGCAAGAGATCGGCCGCCGTCTGTTGCTGTATTCTGCTCTTGTGATCACTGTCGGAGCAATATTTTCGTCCTTCCTTCTCAGGGGGTATCTGCCTGAGACCAGGCTGATGAAAAAAGAAAAGAAAGGTAAAGAACTGTTTGCAAATATCTTTAAGAAAGGCGACAAATCATCACAGGGAACGGACCAAACCGAAAACTTTGAAACAGCAGCTGATTTCAGTCCTGATAAGACAAATTTCCCTTCATTCAGAGGTCAGGACGGCAGGGGTATTGCAGGTGGTTCAGGATATCCTCTTGAATGGGATGGTGAAGAAGGCAAGAATATAAAATGGAAAGTCATTGTACCTGCATCCGGAAAGAGCTCACCGGTTATATGGGGTGACAGAATATTTCTTACAGGTGCAGAAGATAAAAAATGTGAAGTTTACTGTCTTGATAAAAAAACCGGAAAGCTTATCTGGACGGCTTCTGCATCAGGTATTGCAGGAGAACCGGAAACATTGCCTAAAATGGATACTGAGGCAGGTCTTGCTGTTTCGACAGTGGCTGCCACTGCCGATGTCGTTTGTGCTATTTTTGCAAATGGCAATCTGGTCTGCCTGGATCACAACGGGGTACAGAAGTGGGCCAAGAACCTCGGAGTGCCGGAAAACGTATATGGTTATGCCTCCTCCCTTATAATACACGGAGATATCCTAGCGGTCCAATTTGATTCAAATGAAAAAATATCTCTGATGGGATTTGACCTAGCATCAGGGGATCTCAGATATGAAGTCATCAGAAGGGGACGTGCAGTATGGTCATCTCCCGTTATTGGCAATTTCAACGGTACGCCCCAGATCATAATTAACGGTAATCCGGAAGTTACTGCTTACGATCCTGTCAACGGTAAGGAGCTTTGGTCAGTAGAATGCATGAGCGGAGATGTTGCTCCTTCTGCTGCAGTAAATAGCAGGTTTATCTATGCGGTAACAGATTATGCAAAACTTGTTGCTATAAAGCCCGGAAATAAAGCATCAATAGTATGGGAAGATAACATGTTTACTCCTGATGTACCCAGTCCGGTGGCAACTGAAAAGTACCTGTTTGTACCGACAGGTTATGGAGATGTTGCCTGCTACAACGCAGAAAAAGGTGACACGGCATGGACGCACTATTTTACGGATCCCTTCTATGCTTCACCAATAGTGGCAGACAGCAGGGTTTATATGCTTGACAGGACCGGTAAAATGCATATAATGGAAGCAGCTGGAAAATTCAATCTGCTTGCTGAATCGTCACTCGGGGAAGCAGTTGACTGTACTCCTGCTTTTTCCGATAACAGGATCTATATAAGAGGTAAGAATTATCTTTATTGCATCTCAGAAAATTGAGCAGAAAGAACGACGATATTGTTAAATCAGAATGCGGATGTCAGCTTCCGGATATTGGTTCCGTAATAGCTGCTGTAGATGAGGTTGTTAAGTATACCGGACGGGAAAAAGATAAAGTGATCCTTATTTTGCAGGAAGTCCAGAAAAGGATCAATTATCTGCCATCGGAGGCCCTTAAGCGTATATGTGAAGTTACAGATATAACCCCGGGACAGATATCTGGGGTATCAACTTTTTATTCACAATTCCGTCACCTCCCGGTAGGAAAGCATATTATTAAGATATGTGCCGGCACTGCCTGCCATGTAAAGGGCTCTCAGCTTATTTCAGAATCATTTAAAAGGGTTCTTTCGATAGACGATTCAAGGAACAGTTCACCCGACAATATGTTTTCTATTGAGGAGGTAGCTTGCCTGGGTTGCTGCACTCTAGCTCCGGTGGTCCAGATCGATGGCAAGACATACGGACACGTAAAACCAACACAGACAGAAAATATCATTGATAATTTTCTGCGATCTCATGATAAGAATGTCGAACCCGAAAAGGAAGAAGATGGAAAAAGCTTTGAAGCTGAAGTAAGAATAGGACTCGGATCATGTTGCGTTGCAGGAGGAAGCAAAGAGATACTCTCAAAGCTCCTTGAGATAAAGGAAGGGTTTGGCCTTAACATAAAGGTCAAACCTGTAGGCTGTGTAGGAGTCTGCAACCAGACACCATTGCTCGAGATAGTCAAGCCAGATGACAATCATTTCAGATACACAAATGTAAGAAAGGGGCAGGTTGAGGAAATACTTTTAAAACACATCCGACCGGGGTCTGTAAACAACAGGTTCAGGTACAGGCTCAATGATCTTGCCGATACATTCCTCTCAGATGAAAAGCAGAGGAGCCCGATAAATCTTCCGGGAAATATAAGGGAAAAATATCTTGATAACTTCCTGAAAAAACAGATCCGGCTTGCTACCCTGCATAGTGGCATACTCACTCCTGATTCAATTGATGAATACTTACTGCTCGGCGGATTCGAAGCATTAAAAAAATCAATTTTTCTGCAAAAGCCATCCGATATTATTGAAATTATCAATCAGAGCGGACTAAGGGGACGGGGTGGTGCAGGTTTCCGTACAGGTTTGAAATGGAGGATATCGGCTGATTCACCAGGATCTGTGAAATATGTTGTCTGCAATGGTGATGAAGGCGATCCGGGAGCTTTCATGGACAGGATGCTTCTCGAGTCATTTCCATACAGGATAATAGAAGGAATGCTCATCGCCGGGTATGCAACAGGAGCAGCAGACGGGATATTTTATATAAGAGCTGAGTACCCACTGGCTGTTTCCAGGGTTAAGGATGCAATTAAGCAATGTTATGAAAAGGGTTTTCTTGGTGAAAAAATCCAGGGATCAGGATTTACATTCAATATAAGGATCTTTGAAGGAGCCGGGGCCTTTGTATGCGGTGAAGAGACAGCTCTTATTGCTTCGCTCGAAGGAAAACGTGGGACACCTCACCTGAGGCCTCCTTATCCGGCAGAAAAAGGATTCATGGAAAAACCTACACTGGTAAATAACGTTGAGACTCTGGCACTGGTCCCATGGATAATCAATAATGGCGCTGAAGCATTTAATGAAATAGGAACAGAAAAAAGCAAAGGAACAAAAGTATTCGCTCTTGCCGGGAAAGTGGCACGAGGAGGACTTATTGAAGTGCCTATGGGAATTACGATCGGAGATATAATATACAATATTGGTGAGGGTGTGGCTGAGGGACGAAAATTCAAGGCTGTGCAGATAGGCGGTCCGTCAGGAGGCTGCATCCCTGCCTCACTTGAAAATACTCCGATTGATTTTGAGCAGCTCACTGATATGGGAGCCATGATGGGATCAGGAGGAATGGTTGTACTTGACGATAGTGATTGCATAGTGGATGTAGCGAAGTACTTTCTTACTTTTACACATAAACAATCATGCGGTAAATGTACATTCTGCCGTGTTGGTACAAAACTGATGCTTGATATTCTGACAAGACTCAGTGAAGGTAAAGCGAGTCTTATGGAAATAGATGAGCTGGAAAGGCTGGGTCAGTATGTAAAGGACGGAAGCCTGTGCGGGCTTGGTAAAACTGCTCCAAACCCTGTCCTGACCGGTTTGAAATACTTCAGGGAGGAATATGAGGCACATGCTAAAGGATACTGTCCTGTAAAGAAATGCCGGGACCTCATCAAATATACTATAACAGATAAGTGTACAGGATGTACAAAATGCTCCCAGGAATGCCCGGTGAATGCAATCCCTTTCAGACCTTTTGAAAAACACGAGATCGATCTGACATTATGCACTAAATGTGATAATTGCAGGATCGTTTGTCCGGAAAACGCAGTAGAAATAGCAGATATTAATGATCAGCATAACAATAGATAACCATAAAGTCGCTGTAAAAGAAGGAGATACAATTCTCAAAGCGGCAGAGAAAGCGGGTATAGTTATTCCGACTCTCTGTCATAAGGATGGAGTGGAGCATTATTCGTCATGCATGGTATGTATTGTAAAAGACATAAAAAAGAACAGTTTTCTGCCATCCTGTTCTGCTATGGCAAAAGAGGGTATGGAAATAGATGCATCAGGTGAAGCAGTTATAATGATGCGCAAAAAAGCTGTAAGCATGCTCCTCACTGAGCACAGGGCTGAATGTGAAGCTCCGTGCAGGATAGTTTGTCCTGCCGGTTATAATATTCCATTAATGAACAGGATGCTGACAGCAGCCGATTATGAGGGTGCTACAAATCTGATCCGCTCCGAAACTGCCGCTGAAGAACTAAAGTGTATTTCCTGTAAAGCATATTGTGAAAATGCATGCAGAAGGAAAAAGATTGACGAGCCTTTGTCAATAAGAAATACAAGGATTTTCATATATGAGCATATAAACAGGCATGTGGCAGCGGATAAAGTTATAGATAATAATCTGAAGCCTGTAGTTCAAAAAAATGCTTCAATCGGGGAAGAACCGAATTTAAGAAAAAGGTTCTTTTCTAAAACTGGCCGTATCGAAGATAATGAATTGAAGGAATGGCTAAAGGAATGCTCCGGGGACGGAACAAGATACAGGGTTATAGATGATTTTGAGTCTGCCTCAAAAGAGGCCGGAAGCTGCATGCATTGTGATTGCCGTGCTGCCAGTAATTGTCGTTTAAGGGAAGTAGCAGAATCGTTATCTCTTAAAGATCCTTCAGGCAAGATTGTCAATCTGCCACTGGCTAAAAAGATAAATCACCGAAGCGGCCTGATTTTTGAGAATGGTAAATGTATCAAGTGCGGTCTTTGTGTAAGGGTATGTGAAGACAGTAAAGAAGAACCTGTTCTTTGTTTCATAAACAGGGGATTCATATCCGTTATATCAGAGCCACTTACTGAAGAGTTCGACAATACACTTATTACTCAGACAGATATATGTGTAAGTGTTTGTCCGACAGGAGCACTTGCAAAATTCAGATAAAGAGCCATGAAGCTATTGAGTACAATATTTTTTATTTGTTTCTCAGCGCTGATGCTTGATGCACAGAACATGCAGGCCGACTGGCATATTTTCCGTGGCAAGGGAGATCTCTCAGGGAATTCGCTTCAGGATTTACCCGATTCACCTGTCCTATTATGGAGCTTAAGAACAAATGTCAGAACTAAATCGTCGCCTGTGGCTGGCGAAAAAATGATTTATTTTGGTAATGATAAAGGTACCCTTATAGCAGCAGGTGATGATGGAAAGATAAAATGGAAAGCTGAGACCGGGAAGACTACTGAAGCGGCTCCGCTTATCTGGTCCGATAAGGTCATCGTCGGATCAACAGATGGAAAGCTAAGGGCTTATAATAAGGCCAACGGGAAAACTGCATGGACGTATTCAACTGATAATCAGATACTGGGATCGGCCAATACATGGACAGTCAATAAAAGAACAGGAATTATTTTCGGCAGTTATGATTTCTATCTTCATTGCGTAGATCCGGTATCCGGAAAGTTTATCTGGAAGATGGAAACCGAGAATTATGTAAATGGAACGCCGGCAGTATCAGGGAACATGATAGTATTCGGAGGTTGCGACGGGATTATAAGGGTTGCTGATCCTGTATCGGGCAAGGAGAAAGACACAATAAATATCGGAGTTTATATTGCCTCCTCCCCTGCCCTATATTCCGGAAAAGCATGTTTTGGTGATTATGACGGAAATTTCTATTGTGTAGATCTTACTTCCGGAAAAATTGCCTGGGCAGTCAATTCCTCGGAAGAAGGAGGATCCATTCTCGGAATTCCGGCTATCGGATATAACAATGTAGTGATCGGGAATGAAGACAAAAACATTTACTGCTATGACCTGCAGACAGGGAAGCTCAAATGGAAATTCAGGACTAATGGCAGGATAAGCGGATCAGCAGTCATTACACCGGGCAAGGTGCTTTTTGGAAGCGGAGACGGATATATTTACATCCTGGGATTAAAAGATGGCAAAAAGCTCTGGAGCTTCAATGCGGGGGCTCCTATCAGTTCTTCTCCCGCTCTGATGAATGGGCGGATTTATTTCCTGACTGAGGACGGAAGGCTTCTTGCATTTGGAATCAAATAGTTATGAAAATAGTATACATTATAACCGGATCCGGGGGTTCGTTCTATTGTGCGAATTGTTACCGGGATATGCTTTATCTCAGGGCTATTAAAAAGGTTCCGGGGATCAGTGCGAGCGCCATTCCTTTGTACCTTCCGCCTGATGAAACAAATATTGAAAGCGGTTTTGACAAAGAAGTATTCTTTGGAGCCATCTCCATGTTCCTGAGGGAAAAAGTCAGATTCCTGAGGAATATGCCTTCCTTTATGGACAAGATATTTGATTCAAAACCTCTGCTGAAAATTGCAGCCCGGCAGGCAGGTGCAACACGTACGCATGGATACGAAGGTCTGACACTGAATATGATAGAAGGAGGCACTGCATTCCGGAAAGATGAAATGGACCGCCTTGTTGAACATCTTGTCAAAGGAGGCAAGCCTGACATAATTCACCTTTCCAATGCCCTGATAATCGGGATAGCAAAGCATATTAAAAAACGGATTAATGTAAAGATTGTCTGTTCACTTCTGAACGAGGATGACTGGATCGATGAAATGGACGAACCTTATCGTTCACAGGCATGGAAAATGATCGCTAAGGAAGCACCGCATATTGATAATTTTGTAACTCCGAGCAACTATTTTAAGAATCTCTTCACTGCCAGAACAGGTTTAAAAAGCAGTAACATACATATTGTTCCGCTTGGCTTCGATCCTGAATTCACCATGCCTGCTACAAATGAATTGCATGACCCTGCCATTGGATTCTTTTCAAGAGTAAATTACCATAACGGATTCGATAAACTTGTTGATGCCTTTATTGATCTCAAGACAAAAAATGCTCTACCTGGTCTGACTTTGAATGTGTGTGGCGGGTTTACAGGTGATGATAAGCCATTCATCTCTTCACAGATGAGGAAAATAAGAGAAAAGGGGTTTCAGAAATGCGTCAGAATATTCCATGAGTTTCATGGAGAAAATAAGCTGGCGTTCTTCCGTTCGGTTGATGTGATAAGTGTTCCGGTAAGGAAATATGACGGTTATGGACTGTACATACTGGAAGCAAACAGTGCAGGTATTCCTGTAGTTCAGCCTTCAACCGGAGCCTTCCCCGAGATACTGGAAAAAACCGGAGGAGGGATAATCTATTCTCCGGATACTGTTGAAGAGTTATCAGCTGCATTGCTGAGATTGCTTAAGGACAGGAAATCAATAAATGAGTTTGGTGAAGCCGGAAGCAAGAGGGTAAGATCAGAATTGTCACTTTCGAGGATGTCCTCAGGATTATCAGCAGTATATAATAATATCTCCTGAGGCTTTTATACTATAATATTATATGCTACGGTTAGAAAACATCTCAAAATCCTATCTTCAGCGCGGGCTGGTCCTTGATAAGCTTGACCTGCAGGTTAATAAGGGTGATTCACTGGCAATTACCGGACCATCGGGTTCCGGCAAAACAACACTGCTCAACATAATCGGACTGATGGATCATCCTGATTCCGGTGATGTGTTTTTTAACGGATCTTCAATTTTGAGCTATGGCCCTGATGAATCAGCACGTTACAGGAACAGAAATATTGGTTTTGTTTTCCAGGATCATCTTCTGCTTTCGCATCTCAACATTAAGGAGAATATTCTTCTTCCCCTGCTCGCTTCAGGAAATCACAGGAATGATTTTAAAGAAAAAGCTGAGTATGCCGGTGTGCTGATGGAGAAAACTGGTATAGCTTCCCTCGGTGATAAATTCCCGTTTCAGATCTCCGGTGGAGAAGCACAACGGGCAACTCTTGTACGCGCTCTTGTAAATAAACCCTCCTTGCTGCTTGCTGATGAACCAACAGGTTCGCTTGACTCTAAAAACGCTTATCTTCTTGGTAATCTTCTCAGGGATTTAAATGAAGAGCTGGGAGTTACCCTGATTGTAGTTACGCACTCATCCGATCTGGCTTCAATGATGAAGCTCAATCTGAAGCTGGATAACGGCAGACTCGTCAAATGATCTTTAAAAGTCTTCATAATGAAGCCCGGCATGTTGAAAATAATAACCCGATCGCTCATCTTTTACAGGAAAGATGCAGTTTATCAGGTCATTATTGTCTTGTTACTGTCGGCGATAATTACAGGTTCCCTCCTTACGGGAACCTCTGTCCGGAACAGTCTTAGAAGAACATCTGACCAGAAATCCGGTAATGCCAGAATAATCGTGAGTTCCGGCCAGAGGTTTTTCAGCAGCACACTTGCGGATAAATTATCAGTAAGAACCGGCAAAAGGGCTGTAGCGATTCTTGAGACTGAAGGATATTGTTCAAATTTTTTAACAGGATCCACATCTCTGAATGTCCGGATTTTCGGAGTGAATGATGAATTCTTTCAGTGGAATTCATCAGATTCACTGTCAATAATGCCCGGTGATGCGGCAGTGAATTCGAAACTTGCAGAAGAGCTGGAACTCAAACCCGGTGATGAAATAATCATTAAGTTCAAACCTGTCGATCCCCTGCCCTCAAATGCACCTTTTGCACCTTCTAAAGATGATGAATCATCGAAGGTTTTAAGAGTAAGTCATATCCTGACTGCTGAAAGTGGAGGAAATTTCTCTCCAGGTATCAGCCAGGTCATCCCAAAGACACTATTCATAAATATCTCCGATATTGACGATGGCATCGACGGGAAATTTAATGCTAACAGGATATTGTTCAGCAGCGGCACAGCAGATTCAGTTTTACATCCTTTAGTGGAAGTAACTTCTTTATCAGATATAGGATTTACTGTAAGACGGTCAGAGAAGACCGGCGAATCCGAAATAATTTCTGACCGGATATTCATTGACAGTATACTGGTTTCAGATATCCTGGCGAAAATACCTTCTGGTTCACCGGTCCTGACCTACCTTGTGAACAGCTTTTCTTTTAACGGAAGGACAACACCTTACTCTTTTGTTGCATCGATACCCTCCTCAGTTTTTCCCGGTATCTCCGATGATGAAATATTACTGAATAGATGGCTCGCAAAAGATCTGGAAATTGAACCCGGTGATTCTGTTGTTCTGAGATGGTATGATACCACTTTTGGAAATCATCTGGAGGAAAATGAAAAAACTTTCCGCGTCAGCAGGATCCTTGACGACAACAACAAATATGCAGACCCGCTGCTAATGCCTGATTTTCCTGGGATATCAGGCAGTACTACCTGCTCCGGATGGGATGCAGGAGTTCCTATCCTTTTAGATCAGATAAGGAAAAAGGATGAAGAATACTGGAACAGTTTCAGAGGTACACCCAAGGCTTTCATCAACTATTCTGAAGGAAAGAAAATATGGGGAAATAATTTCGGAGTGGCGACCGCGTTAAGGTTCCCTGGATCATTAGCTCCGCAGGATATAGAAAAATCGCTTTATGGCTCACTGGATCCGGTTGATGCAGGCTTAACAGTTACTGACATAAGAAAAGCAGGCGCCAGTGCAGCCTCTGAAGGTGTCGATTTCAGCTCTCTCTTCCTGGGTCTTGGATTCTTTATCATTTTATCCTGTCTTATACTCTTTTCTCTGGCAGTGACAATTTTTTTTGATACAAGAAGGAATGATGTCAGGGCTTACTATTCACTTGGATTCAGGAACAGACAAATAAAACTCTTCTTATTTTCAGAAATAACGGCGCTTTCAGTAATCGGTGCAATTCCAGGGGTTTTTTGCGGATTATTGGTTAACCGGATTGTGATAAGTGCACTGAATTCTGTCTGGCAGGGAGCTGTTCAGACAAACACACTGTCATCTGACTTCAGCCTGGTGCCGCTCATAGCGGGTTTTATATCAGTGATAACCCTGACCGCAGTTGTAATTTACATAAAAACATCTTCATTCCTGAAGAGAATGAATGTCAGTTCAGAGGAAAAATCAAAATCCAGATTCCTGAGTTCATATTTTTTTCTGATCCTCGTCACACTCGTACTTACTATTGGTCTTTTTCTTTCTGCTGTGCTTTACAGGAACGCAGAAACAATACTTTTTTTTGCCGGAGGGGTATTTTTGTTCGGACTGTTTATTCTTCTTCTGAGATACTATTATTTATATGAGCCAGGGAAAAAAGAAAAAGACAGTTTTTCTGTGCGAAGACTATCTAAAAAATACTATAATCATAACCCTTCGCATGCAATTACCCCTGCTGTAATAATTGCAGCCGGAATTTTCGCAGTTATTATAACAGGTGCCAATCGTCAGGTAGTAAGCGACAAGATGCTTCTTCCGGAGGGAGGCACTGGTGGTTATTTATTATGGGGAGAATCAGCTATTCCGGTAAAGGAAGACCTGAATCTTGATAAAAGCAGGAAGGATTACGGTTTTGAATCTGAAGAGTTCAGGGAAATGTCGTTTGTCCAATGCTGCAGGGTATCAGGTGATGATGCCAGCTGTCTTAACCTGAATCATGTCACTTCCCCACCCATCCTTTCGGTTGATCCGAAATATTTTATTGATAAGGGTTCTTTTTCATTTGTGTCCAGTCTTACAAAAGGCAACAATACCGTTACATGGGCAATGCTTGATGAAAAGCCGGGGGAAAATACAATCTATGGCATAGCCGATCAGACGGTGCTTAAATGGGGCCTCAAGGTAAATATTGGGGATACGCTTAAGTTCAGGGCTGAAAACGGGCAGATACTGAATGTTATAATAGCAGGAGGTTTAAAATCGTCTGTTTTCCAGGGTAATATTATTATAGGGAGCAGGAATTTCTCTGAATTCTTCCCGTCTGTTTCAGGAAGCTCGATATTCCTGATTGACGGAAATAAAAAGTATAAAGATCTTTACATCAATACGTTGCAAGAGCGTCTTTCATCATATGGGCTTTTCGTACAGTCAGCTGGCGAAAAGCTCTCTTCTTTCTTTGTTGTTACAAACACATATCTTGATGTCTTTGTCATCCTTGGAGTTTTCGGACTTATACTGGGTGTAACAGGGCTTGGATTTGTTCTGGCGAGAAATTATAATCTGAGGAAACGCGAATTTGCTTTTCTTGCTGCGACAGGTTACACTCAGGAGTCGATACGGAGCTTTATTCTGACAGATCAGATAATAATCCTGTTCTGGGGAATTGCAGCAGGAACAATTTCAGGTCTTGCGGCTACATTTCCTTCGCTGCAAAACGACGGTGACATACCATGGAACCAGATTTTGTATATGGTCCTGGCAATATTAGTAACAGGAATAATATCACTGCTTATTTCGGTAAGAAGAATAACAAGCCGATCGCTGGTAAGTCAGCTCAGGCGTGAATGACATTAAGAATAATTACCGATTAAAAAAATTAACAACGGTTCAATCCAAGGTTTAAAACCGGTTTGATATCCGGATTCAGAGAATCCATAACGACAAGAGCTGCTCCGAGAGCAGTAGCGTTGAAAACCTCTGAAGTATAAACATTCTTCATCGGGTAAGCGTTTGCTATGAGATCAAGGAAAAGTTTGTTTTTTGAGAAACCCCCTGTGATATAAATATTCTCAATATTGTTATCATCCGGGATGACAAGATCAACAGAGTCGGTTGTCAGTTCTGATAGTTCTACCATCAGCTGGTGATATCCTTCTTCAAATGATTTGAATGTATAGAAATCCAATTTATCTTTTATTTTCCGTGAGTATGGAAATTCATCAAAAAAGAACCGGTTCCTCCGGCTTCTTTGCCTGCAAACATCAAGAAGTCTCTTATCGGGTTGGATCCTCTGAAAGTAACCGGGTTCAACATTGAAATGCCCGATTAATTTATTCAGAAGAACTTCATGGAAGTGTCCGAGGAACAGACGCGAGGATTTTACAGGTTGTTTTGTGATACTAAGATAGCACAGGCAATCCCTGTCAAGCTGCTCCGCAGTAAGTTTCTCACTATTAAAGGGATTCATATTGATGCACCATGTTCCGGTAGAAATCAGGATAAACCTTCCGTCACTGCTTTTAAAATACGGGGCTAGTGAAGCCGAGCTGTCGTGAATGCCTATACCTGCTTTTATGTTTTTCCCTTCTATTACAATATTATTAAGAGTATTTATGTCGGCTGGTTCAGGAAGATGAAGTCCTTCTTCCTTTATCCACTTATGGTATTTCATCTCATCGAAATCCCACATTGCAGTATGGCATCCTATTGATGTATGTTCCGAAAATATTTTTCCGGTCAGCAGATAAGAGAGATATTGGGGAAAGTGAAGTATATGGGCCACTTCAGAGAAGATCTGAGGTTTTGTATATTTCAGCCAGAGTGCCTGCATGCCGGAGTTCAGCATTCCCAGGGCCGGTGAGGCCGTCCTTCTGCAAAACTCATCCTGCCCCCCATTTTTCCTGTATACTTTTTCGGGGATGCGGTCATCGATCGGTTTCAGGTAGTTATATACAGGTGTCAGTCTCTTCCCGTATTTATCAAGATAAACAAGAGTTGCCCCATATGTCGCGAAATTAATTGCCGTCAGTTCAAATTTTTCGGAATGTATCAACGATCTGATCGAGTCTTTTATCCATTTTTCAATATGTTCAATATCGTCGCATTCAAAACCATCATCATCCATTACCTCGGTGAACTTTTCTTCAATCTCATAAACAGGTTTAAGATCATAATTAAAAAGGATGATCTTTTTGTTTGTTTTCCCGATATCATAAATGGCAATTACCTTTTCTCTCATAGAATATCATGTTTGACAGCATCAGAAGGATATCAGGGATTCCTTCATTAACTATTCGCTAAAGTTGTTACCTTTTACTCAATACCTCTTTTTCGTATTTTAGTATTTCGTTTATATAATCCCGGCCAACAGGTACGCGTTTCTTCAGACAATAGTAATCATAAACAGCACCGTAAGGTAAGGTTTTTAACAGTTCCAGGGTTGCAAGCCGTTCAAAATTCTTACCGCTTTCCTCATATTTGAGAAGCATCCTGTTTGGCTCAAGCAGGGCAAAAAGAAATGCCAGCTGCACAGCCCTTATACCTACAACATATGCACCGATCCTGTTCAGGCTTGCATCAAAATAATCAAGTCCGATATTTACCCTGCTGAGGGCATTTGCCCTAATTATTTCCTGGGCTATCAATAATATTTCATCATTAAAAGTTGCCACGTGATCACTATCCCATCTGACACCGCGGGTAAGGTGAAGAAGGACCTCGTCTACAAACTGCAAAATTGAAGATATCTTATCTCCTACCTGTTCTGTCGGATGAAAATGGCCATTGTCAAGGGTGATCATCATATTGTTCCTCACAGCATAACCAAGGTAGAAGTCGTGAGATCCCACAACCATTGCTTCTGAGCCGATTCCGAAGAGTTTACTTTCGACAGCATCTTTCAGGTACTTTTTGGGATATTTTACCGACAGTATCTCGTCAAGTGATTTTTTCAATATTTGCCGTAACCCAAATCTGTCAATTGGAGTATCCTTTGATCCGTCAGGGATCCATATATTATGAATACAGGGAGTGCCGAGTTGTTTTCCTATATCCGCACTGATGGCACGGCATCTTTTTGTGTGTTCTATCCAGAATTTCCTGATCTTCACATTTTTGCTTGCGAGAGTAAATCCATCATCGGCAAGTGGATGAGAGAAGCAGGTACAGTTAAAATCAATTCCGATCTTTCTCTTTTTTGCCCAGTTTATCCATCCCTGGTAATATTTTGTTTCTATTTGATCCCTGTCGACAAGTTTACCTCCGAATTCTCCGTAGATAGCATGAAGGTTCAGTCTCTGTCTGCCAGGTACAAGCGACAACACCTTATCGAGGTCGTCACGCATCTGAGCAATTGTTTTTGCTTTGCCCGGGAAATTACCAGTAGCCTGTATCCCTCCGCCTCCAAGCTCAGCCCCTTCTTTTTCGAATCCTCCAACATCGTCTGTCTGCCAGCAGTGAAGGCTGATCATTATCTTATCAAGCTCAGCCAGAACAGCATCAGTATTAACCCCAAGCTCCTCATATTCAGCTTTCGCAAGTTTGTATGCTTTCTCAATATTCTCTCTTTTCATAATTGCTTTAATTAATAGATAATAATTTCAAATTTTTCTGAAGCAGCGGGAAAGAAATAAACCAAACCTTCCGGTCATTTTGTTAGCATTAGCCAAGTTTGACAATGAATGTTGAAAGGATAAGTACAATAATACCGATAATAAGCACAACAATTGTTTTTGTCCTGGCTCCTTTCCATTCTTTAAGTATAATGCCCCATATATTGCTTATCGCAATGTTAAGAGCCATAAGTATGCTCCATCCGAATACAGCCATGCCGGGTGGTAATTTGCTTGATCCCATTCCGAAAAAATGAAATTGCAGAAACCATAACATACCTGCAAGGAAGGTGAAGAACAGGTTATTTAACAGTACCGTACCTGAGACAGTAACATAATCCTTATAAGTTTTATTCCTGATATTCAGAAAGACGCAGTAAACAAGATTTGTAATGAACCCTCCGAGAAGTATAAAGATAAGTGAAGGGTTCTTCTGAAACAGTGGATTTGTTCCATGATCGAGCGCTATCTGTTCAATTGGTTTTCCAGCTTCATAGCCAAAGTTGAAACATGCACTCATTATACCGGCGAAAACAGCGATAAGTATTCCCTTTTTAAGTGCGAATTCCTTTATTGCGGCTTTCTTCTCTTCCTCCGACATCTCCTGGCTCTTCAATGATCCGGCGTATCCGATGATTATTATTCCAGCTACAGTTATTGCTACTCCAGCCACTGTCAGAATACCTGCTGTTGTCGAAAAAAGATTATTGCCGGCTATTACCGGAGGCAATAATGTACCAAAAGCTGCGCACAGGCCAAGTGCAATACTCTGGCCCAGTGCTACTCCAAGATATCTCAGGCTCAGTCCGAAAGTAAGTCCGCCAAACCCCCAGAGTATCCCGAAAAAAACAGCCATTAGTTTAGCACCGGAAGGAGCTTCCCGTAATATAAGCAATAATTCACCTTTCGGAATGAAAACAAGTGCGAATATCCAAGGGATTATCAACCAGGCAAAAACTCCCTGACTGATCCAGTAGGATTCCCATGCCCATGTTTTTACTTTTTTAAAAGGAACATAAAAACTGGCAGCACCTATACTGCCTAATGCTATTAATAGTATGCCTCCTATAGGATTCATTTGAGGTTTTTTGATTAACGTTCTGCAATTTATAAACTTTAGGATTTACAAATTAATTTAAATTCGTTTTTTTACAATTGCATATTTTACGACCTTCAGATAAATTTAACTATTAAGATAATGAAATCACTCACCCTTTCTTTGTTTCTGCTTTTACTGTCTGCCGGCATTCGCAGTCAGTCTCTCTATGTTGAAGATCTTACCTGTGAGCACAAGAAGGATCCTGTGGGGATTGATGTGCCTCAACCAAGACTTTCGTGGAAAATAAGAGGTGAAGGGAATAATATACTTCAATCCGCTTATTCGGTAAGGGTTGCATTAAACCCCCGCTTCTCATCATCAGGAATTTTATGGGAATCAGGTAAAATAACGTCCGACGGGTCAGTTCTTCAGGCATATCAAGGTCCTGCGCTTAAATCAGCAACAAAGTATTACTGGCAGGTCAGGATATGGGACAATAAAGGAAGGGTTTCAAAATGGAGTGAAACAGCTACCTGGGAGACCGGACTTCTTTCCCAGGAAGAGTGGAAAGCAAAATGGATAGAAATTGAAGATGACACTAACCGGTATTCACCATCACCGCATTTCCGGAAAGAATTCACCGTGAATAAACCTATTTTGAAAGCCACTTTATATATTACCGCACATGGTTTATACGAAGCTATGATCAATGGTAAAAAAGTCGGTGACCAGGAGATGACACCGGGCTGGACTTCATACGGAAAGAGACTCCAATATCAGGTTTACGATGTCACTGATCTGGTAAAAAAAGGAAATAACGCTATTGGCGCCATTCTTGGCGACGGATGGTACAGAGGCTCGCTGGCGTGGGAGGATAACTGGGCGATATACGGACGAAGACTCGGCCTTCTTCTTCAGCTGAAGCTGATTCATACTGACGGAAGCGAGACACTTGTTGTAACAGATGAATCGTGGAAAGCCAATAATAATCCCGGTATCAGGATGACAGATCTCTATGACGGATTTGTATATGATGCTACAAGGAAACTTGCAGGTTTCAACCTCCCGGGTTATGATGATTCCGGATGGAAAAGAGTAACGACAAGGAATTACCCGTTCAAACTTATCGCATCCGAAGGTAACCCGGTCAGGAAGATTGAGGAAATAAAACCTGTAAAGATCTTCCGTTCGCCTAAAGGAAGTCTTCTTGTCGACATGGGACAAAACATGGTCGGCTGGGTAAGATTAAAAGCAACAGGGCCAAGAGGCACTGTCATAACCTTGCGGCATGCTGAGGTACTTGACAAATACGGAGAGTTCTATACTGAAAATCTCAGGGATGCTGATGCCCGTGTTACCGTTACACTGGCGGGAAATGGTGAAGAGGTGTTTGAACCACGTTTTACATTCATGGGTTTCAGGTTTGTTGAGGTGAACGGCTTTCCCGGAACACTGACTGCAGATAATATCACCGGAATAGTGGTCCATTCAGACATGAAGAAGACTGGGAGATACGAAAGCTCCGATCCTCTTTTGAATAAGCTCCAGCATAACATTGTCTGGGGGCAGAAGGGCAATTTTCTGGATGTTCCGACAGATTGTCCGCAGAGGGATGAAAGGCTCGGTTGGACAGGTGATGCACAGGCATTCAGCAGGACAGCTGCATTCAATTTTGATGTTGCAGCATTTTTCACCAAGTGGCTGAAAGATGTGGCTCTTGACCAGAAACCGGGAGGTGAAGTACCTGATGTGATACCTGATGTTCTGAATGCTCAGAATGCAACTACAGCTCAGCCATCGGCCGGATGGGGTGATGTCGCAGTCATTGTGCCATGGACGATGTACACTGTCTATGGCGACAGGAGGCTGCTGGAGACACAGTATCCCAGTATGAAAGCCTGGGTTGAATATATAAGGAATAAAGCTGGTGATGATCTTATATGGCAAGGCGGAAGCAAATATGGCGACTGGCTTTTCTATCACCCGCCAGTAAATAAACATTCGGAACCTGACGGATATACTGAACATGATTTCATTGCAACAGCTTTCTATGCATATTCGTCCAGTCTGCTGGCAAAGGCAGCAAAAGAGCTCGGACGAAATGAAGATGCAGTATTCTATTCAGACCTGTTCGCTAAGATCAGAAAAGTATTTATAAATGAATATGTAACACCTGCGGGAAGAGTCGGTACTAATTCCCAGACATCATATGTTCTCGCTCTAATGTTCAATCTTCTTCCTGAAGAGCTGAAACCGAAAGCAGCACAATTTCTCGTGGAAGATATCAGAAGCCGGAAGAATCATCTGTCGACGGGTTTCCTTGGTACGCCATTTCTGTGTCATGTACTTTCTGCAAATGGATATACAGATGTGGCTTATGATCTGCTTCTTCAGGAATCATATCCTTCATGGCTTTATCCTGTTAAAATGGGTGCCACCACAATATGGGAACGATGGGATGGTCAGAAACCCGACAGTACATTCCAGGATCCGGGAATGAACTCATTTAATCATTACGCGTATGGTGCAATCGGGGACTGGATGTACAGGGTATCTGCCGGGATCGAAGCAGGGAAACCGGGATATAAACATATAGTCATACAACCGCATATCACGAAGAAACTTGATTTTTCGAGGGCCAGCCTGGATAGTCCTTACGGGACCATTGAATCAGGTTGGGAAAGGAAGGATGGTAAGATCGCAATCAGGGTCACTATTCCTGCAAATACTACGGCGACAATAATTCTTCCGGTTGTCAGTCCGGAGAGAATCACTGAAAACGGAGTTTCTCTTTTTAGTGAAAAACCAGATAGACTCTCCGGATTAGAATTCATTGTTATCGAAGAGAACAAAGGAGTTGTTATTGAAAGAGGCTCCGGAGAATATGTTTTTGAATTTACCGAATAAGATCCCGTAATTTCTGAAATGACACTTTTTGGAAATCATCCCGGAGAATTTGCTGCCCTTCTGACTGCAGTATTCTGGACAGTCACTGCACTGGCCTTTGAAGCGGCTGGAAAGAGAATAGGATCATTACAGGTCAATTTTTTAAGGCTTGTATTCGGATTTATTTTCCTGAGTACATTCAACCTCATACGAGGCAGTGAAGTATTTCCGGCAGATGCAACTCCGGAGAACTGGTTATGGCTTTCTCTTTCAGGCTTTGCAGGGATTTTCCTGGGTGACCTGTTCCTGTTTAAGTCCTATACTCTAATCGGATCAAGGTTCTCTATGCTTATAATGACACTGGTCCCTCCTATTACAGCTCTTTTCAGTTTCATTATCCTGGATGAACATCTCAGCCTGTTGCATTTTCTTGGAATGATGCTGACATTCGGAGGTATATCGATGGCAATATTCAACAGGAACGGAAAAGGAGAAAAAGTATCATTGAAGCTTGCTCCGGCAGGGCTGTTATATGCATTGGGAGGAGCTGTCGGGCAGGCCATGGGACTTGTATTGAGCAAACGCGGACTTGGCAGCTGTGATCCTTTTTCTGCGACACAGATCAGGATTATCTCCGGTTTTGCAGGATTTAGTGTATTAATTACACTTATGGGCAGATGGCCCAGGGTTGCTGAATCGATATCTGATCTCAGGGGGATGAAGCCTCTTGCCCTGGGGTCATTCTTCGGACCCTTTCTGGGCATTTCATTTTCACTTATCGCCGTAAGATATACTGAAGCCGGGATTGCTTCCACAATAATGGCACTGACCCCTATCCTGATAATTGCTCCCGCCGCTATTATCTATAAAGAAAAAGTGACATTCGCTGAAGTGGCCGGTGCAATAATCAGTGTGGGTGGTGTATCTTTGTTCTTCATCTGAATTATCGATAATGAAGCCGGAAGAACTGAAAGAAAGGATTCCTTCATCTGAACTGAGATTCACTGCTACAAGAAGCAGCGGACCCGGAGGGCAGAATGTAAATAAAGTGAATACCAGGATTGAACTGAGGTTTAGTATATCCGGATCGCCTTCACTTAGTGGAGATGAAAAAAACAAAATACTTACTGCCCTTAAGAACAGAATAACATCTGAAGGTGAAATCGTAATTATTTCACAGTCTGAACGAAGCCAGCTGATGAACAGAAGAAAGGCTGAGGAAAAATTCTTCAATCTTCTTGCAAAGATCCTCACTCCTGTCCCTGAAAGGAAATCAACCTCTCCCACACAAGCTTCAAAATTGAAGCGAATTGATGGCAAGAGAAAACGCAGTGCTAAAAAAAGGCTAAGAAACGAGAAGGGTTTGGGAGAAGAAAGGGACTGAAAACCAACGAATAAAAAACTGGCATATTTATTGATATCCATCATGAAATTTTGATGGAATAAATATTGAATTGAAATGAATACAATGCAGGTCCGAATGAGTGACAAAAAGATAAGACAAGAAACTACCAGTGGCGATATTAATCATAGGTATTTCACAATTCAAAGTAATATACTGACAGATAATAAATTACATGATATTAAATATTACAGCGAAGAATCGCATGTTAATAAAATGATATCTCTGTTAATATTTCTGATGGTCAGGTGATACAATGTATTTATAGAATACATATTTTCGCACCAATTATAAAAACAACAGTATTAATTTAAAACCAATTAATCTTTAAAACAAACGATGAATTTATTCATCACCCGCTATGAACGCTAACAATAATGAGGTCTCGGCACTCCGCGGTGAGAGCCGCCTCGTGGGTTGCTCATCAGACGATGAGCCTGGCGCGAAAACCATGATTTTTTCGCAAAACGAAATCCCAACACAGTTAGTTAGCAACCGAAGTTCGGAGTTCATAAACCGCTACTTCCCCCTAACGACTACAGATTCCTGGAATGATTGGAAATGGCAATTAAGAAATGCTATAACAAGCATTGACGAGCTAAAGAAGATCATGAAATTATCCGAAAAGGAAATTATGGCAATTAATAATCTTAAAGGCCGTCTTCCAATGAGGATTACCCCGTACTTTGCTTCTCTTATTTACCAGACAGGTTATTCGCACCCGTTGCGGAGGAATGTCATTCCGGTCGTTGAGGAGTTGCTTCAGCACAGTAATGAGCAGTCTGATCCTTTACATGAGAAATCTTTTTCTCCCGTTAAGGGCATTGTTCACAGATATCCTGACAGGGTTCTGTTCACAGTAACACAGGTGTGCTCAAATTACTGCAGGTATTGCACACGTTCGCATTCGGTAGGTAAGCTCGATAAGCTTGGACGGCAGGACTATGAAAAGGCATTTGCATATATTGCTTCTCACACGGAAGTCCGGGATGTTCTCATCAGCGGTGGCGATCCTCTTACATTGAATGACGATACACTAGAATATATTCTTTCAAACATAAGGGCCATCAAGCATGTTGAAATAATACGAATCGGGACCAGGATTCCTGTTGTTCTCCCGATGAGGATAACTGACAACCTTGTCAGTATGCTGAGAAAGTACCACCCTCTGTTCATCAGCCTTCATTTTTCACATCCGGCTGAAATAACAGACGAGTGTGCAAAAGCCTGCAATAAGCTGGCTGATGGTGGTTTCCCCCTGGGAAGTCAGACTGTTCTTCTGAAAGGCATCAATGATAATGTGCCTGTAATGAAGGAGCTGATGCATAAACTGCTTATGATCAGGGTAAGACCTTATTATTTATATCAATGTGACCTTATACCCGGTTCAGGACATTTCCGCACTACCGTAAAAAAAGGTCTTGAAATAATAAAGGGATTACGCGGTTTCACCAGCGGTTATGCTGTACCTACTTTCGTTGTTGATGCTCCCGGCGGAGGAGGAAAAATCCCCTTGTTGCCTAACTATGTTGTAGAGCATAACAGCGAAAAGATCGTATTGCGTAACTATAAAGGTGTGCTTTGCGAATACCCTGAAAAATAATACCGATAATGAAAGTTGGGTTGACGTATGACCTGAGGTCCTGGTATCTTGACCGTGGTTTTTCTATGGAGGATACTGCTGAATTTGACAAGCAGGAAACGATAGATGCTCTTGATGCTGCACTTAAAAAAATGGGATTCACCACCGAACCCGTCGGGAACTGTTTTCAGCTTATTGAAGCTCTGAACCAGGGAAAAAAATGGGACCTTGTTTTTAATATTGCAGAAGGATTATATGGTGACGGAAGAGAATCGGTTGTACCAGCACTCCTCGATCAGTATAAAATTCCATACGTGTTCAGCGGTCCGGTTGTACTAGGCATCTCATTGAATAAGTATCTTACACGACTTGTTGTTGCAGGATCTGGTGTACCCGTAAGTCCTGGCTTCCTGATCTCAAATAAAGATGACATAAGGAAATGCAGGCTTGAATATCCCTTATTCATTAAACCAGTTTCAGAAGGAACTGGTAAAGGCATTACTGAGAAAAATATGCTTGCATCCCCTGCTGAGCTGAAGGAGATGGCAGAATACATACTCGGACGTTATAATCAACCGGCTCTTGTCGAAGAATATCTTCCGGGCAGGGAATTTACAGTCGGTGTGATAGGGACCGGAGACGAGGCGTCAGCTATCGGAGGAATGGAAATTGAATGCAAGAACAATTACCCATATTCAGTTGAATTCAAGGAGAACTACCAGGAGTATTGCAAATATATTCCTATGGCTCAGGAGTTTAGTGATGAATGCAAGACTGTGGCTGTAAAAGTATGGAACGCTTTGGGCGCAACCGACGCCGGGCGAGTTGATGTTAAAGCAGACAGGAATGGCAGGATATGTTTCATGGAAGTCAATCCTCTTGCAGGCTTGCATCCCATCCATTCCGATCTCCCGATCCTTTCACGTATGATTGGAATAGATTACCAGACTTTAATTGAAATGATAATGAGATCAGCAATTAAAAGACACAATCTTGCCATATGAAAAGGAATAAATGCTGCATACTTTTCAATCAACCCCGGATAGATGCGCTGCCGGATGAACTGGATGTACTTGACCAGGTCGAATATATAGAAAAAAACCTTAATGATCTGGGTATTATTACATTCAGAAAGGGTATTACCCTTGATTTCATGTATGAGATTGCAGCACTGGCGAGCGACCCGCCTGATTTTGTTTTCAACCTTGTTGAGTCTATTAATAATAAAGGTGAGCTCTGCTATTTTGTCCCGGCATTGCTGAATATGTATTCTATTCCCTATTCCGGAAATCCGGTTGAGGCGATGTTCATAACGACAAGCAAGGCCCTTACAAGCAAAACTCTTAAAAAAGCCGGAATAAACAATCCCGGCGGATATTCTCCATCAGAATATAATAAACTGATACCAGGCAACAGATATATAATTAAGCCGGTATGGGAAGACGGATCACTTGGGATAACGGGAGAATCGGTTTTTACTTACGTGCCTGGATATGAAAAGAAACTTAAAGAATATAAAGATACCCACTGGCTGATAGAGGATTTTATTGATGGCAGGGAATTCAATATAAGTGTTCTTGCAAGTAAGAATGGACCTGAAGTAATGCCTGCTGCTGAAATGGTATTTTATAACTTCGATGAAGATAAGCCAAAGATCGTCGATTTTAAGGCAAAGTGGGAAGAGGGTTCATTTGAATATGAGAATACTATAAGAAATTTCCCGGGAGATAAACTCAACCCTGTTCTGAAGGAGAGAATTGAATCAGCTGCCCTTCAGTGCTGGCATGTTTTTGGACTGAAAGGATATGCGAGGGTTGATATGAGAATTGACCGGAATAATATACCTTATGTTATTGAAGTCAATGCCAACCCGTGCATGTCGCCCGACAGCGGACTCGTAGCAGCCACCAGAGCAGCCTCGCTGCCATTTGGAGTGGTACTGCAGAGGATAATTGATGATTTAAATGATTAGTTCATGAGTGCTTCAATATCATCAGGGATAACAAAAGCCGACAGGAAAAAAATTGAAGAGATCCTTCGATCCACGGATTTCTTTTATGAATTTGAGATAGCAACTGCTCTTGAAATTACAGATGAGACACTTTCTCAGGGAACAGAAGGAAGCGGATACCACTGGATGAAGATCGTTGATGAGGATGGTCTTGTGGCATTTGCTAACTATGGCAAGAATGATTTTTCGACTCATTCATGGGAACTATACTGGATCGCTGTTCATAATAATTCGCGGCACAAAAAACTGGGATCGAAATTACTGTCAGCTATCGAGGACGATGTCAGAAGACTCGGCGGTAAGATACTCTGGATCGAAACTTCAGGACGCCCGTTATATGCTCCTACCGAAGCATTCTATAAAAGAAACGGTTATGATTTACAGGCCAGTCTGAAAGAATTTTACGGGCCTGGCGACCCTAAACAAATCTACGCGAAGTTCCTGTAATACTTTCACTGGTTTACGCATCCACTTTATATTCAACAGGGATATATCTGTTAAAAAATTTCTTCGCGGGCCTCATAAAAATTAATTTTCCCGTGTGCTAATTCTTTGATAATTTCATAATTTGTGATTGCATAATTTTGAAATTATTAATCTCCTTCGGCTATGAAAACAAAAATGTTTTTTCTGACGGCTGTATTTTTTGTAGTGGCATATACGGGTATCGCTCAGGTACCGGAAGGGTTTAACTATCAGGCTGTCGTTCGTGACGCAACAGGTGCTATCCTGATAAATCAGACTATCCCCGTTAAGATCGCTCTTCTGGCCAACTCCCCGACTGGTTCGATGCTCTGGGAAGAACAACATACAGTTATATCAAACCAGTTCGGTTTAATATCGCTTGTGTTGGGTACCGGTACAAGGACAGGCGGGACAAAAGCAAGCTTTTCATCGATAGACTGGAGTGCCCAGACTGTTTATATCAGGACTTCCCTGCAGTATCCCGGCACTACATGGAACACAATGGGAACGACCCAGATATGGTCTGTTCCATATTCACTTGTTGCAGGCAAGACAACAGGTATAAATCCCGGTGCAAAGATCATAAGTGAAAATGATGCAGGTACAGAAGCTTTATTTGAAGTAAAAAGGAAGGATGGACAGACAGTTTTTGCAGTATATCCTGATGCTGTCAACGTTTTTGTTCCGAATTCGGGTGTCAAGGCTGCAAAAGGCGGATTTGCCGTGGGAGGTTTCGGTGGAAAAGGTTCTGAAGAATATTTCTGGGTGTCAGCCGACAGTGTCAGAATAAATATTGATCCTGACCCTTCAACCAAGGCAGCGAAGGGAGGCTTTGCTGTTGGAGGTTACGGTATGTCAAAAGGTGTTCAGGATCGCTTTTTTAATGTTACAGGAGCTACGACAGTAAATACTGTTGCAGCATCGCCCCAGATATTATGGTATCCCAATAAGAATGCTTTGCTTGCTGGAAATGTGCATATTGCTCATGTGGACAGTGTGGGTAATTATTCAACTGCATTCGGGTATCAGTCAAGAGCAATAGGTAATTACTCCCAGGCTTTTGGATATAAAGCAACGGCTTTCGGGGATTATTCAACATCGATCGGAAAAAGATCAATAGCAGGCGCTTATAAATCGCGGCATAATGCTTTTGCCCTTGGAAATGCCACGCAGGCTACAGGAGAAGATTCATACGCATTCGGTTCTGCTGCAAGGGCGACAGGTGAAAAATCTTTTGCGTTCGGATCTGTAGGACTCGACGATTCAGGAAACCCCACAACAACTCCCACAACAGCAAGCGGATCATACTCAGTTGCGATAGGTATGGGGGCACAGGCTACAGCAAAGGGTGCAATGGCAGTGGGCATAGGATCTATGTCCTATGGAGCCACCTCCAGCAGTTTCGGTTTTTACAGTACTGCTAATGGCAGCTACGCAACTGCCCTTGGATATAAATCTTATGCATCGGGTTATAGTTCAGGCGCTTTCGGAAGCGCTGCACGGGCAGAAGGATATGCATCACTTGCCCTGGGAAGGAATAGCTATACAACAGGCTATTATTCAGTTTCCGTGGGAGACTCCGCAAAAGCCACAGGTAATTATTCAGGGGCATTCGGACGCCTTGCGAAAGCAAAAGGTCAATATTCAGTTGCAGTGGGCTACAATGCTCTTACAAAAGCTGCCGGCAGTTATTCTGTTGCTATTGGTGCCGGGGCAATCGCTTCAGGAAATTATGCCCTTAGCTTCGGGAACAACAGTCAGGCAACAAATACAAATTCACTGGCTATTGGCAACAGCTCAGTTTCTTCAGGAGTTAATGCATCAGCCATGGGATATCAGTCACAGGCTAACGGCGAATTGTCACTGGCGCTTGGATCATATTACAGTTATTCATATTCACTTCTTCCCTATTTTTCAGGCACAAAAGGAGAATCAGGAGAAGATGATTCAAAAGGTGATTTTATAATAAGACCACCGATAATCGCTCCGATATTCAGGACCATAACATTCAACAGGGCTAATATAGCCGACGGAAAATATTCAATCGCAATAGGGAATGGAAATTATTCAAACAACGGAGGATTGACACTTGGTTCGAATAATAATGCTACTGCGTTCGGAGCAGTTGCTGTGGGTGTATCAAACTCTGCCACCAACACAAATACCTTTGCTGCCGGGTACAATAACCGCGCAACAGGTTACTATGCGACTGCCTTCGGGAACAACACCTATTCGAAAGCATACGGATCGTTCGTGATCGGTCAGTTTAATGAGATTGCAGGAGACTCGACAAAATGGGTAAGTACCGATCCTGTTTTCGTAGTTGGTAATGGTCTGAGCGAGAGTGACAGATCAAATGCAGTAACTATTTATAAAAACGGCCGGTCTATATTCTACGGCGAACATGCAAATGTGAGCTTGAATGACAAAAAATTTTCCATAATGTATGTTCCTGGAGTAGGTCTCATTTCTACAACTTCTGTCTTCGGTATCAAATCATATGTAAACCGCTCTGATGCAGGAGTTGATTATTATTACAGCGGATATTTTTATGATACAGGTACAGAGGGAACCTACAAAGGACTTTATGCAGATGAAAGAACAGGAGGATCAATCGATGTTGCCGAGTATATTTACGACAGCAATAATAACACTGAACCCGCAGATGTTGTTGTCGCCGATCCTTCCAATAAGGAAAGTGTTATTAAATCCTCAAGGCCATATCAGAGTTCTGTTGTAGGAGTCATCTCTACTAAACCGCATATGACAATGGGAATGGAGCTCGTTACCGATGAAAAGACCGGTGAACCACTAAAAAACTCAAGACCTGCTGCCCGCTTAGCTCTTACCGGAAGAGTACCGGTTAAAGTGACTGCAGAGAATGGTGCGATACAACCCGGTGATATGCTTACAACAAGTTCGGTTCCCGGACATGCAATGAAATGGACGCTTCTTGATGTTGCGAAAGCAAAAGACTTTAATGACCTGAAATCAATCCTTTCAGAAAATGAGACAAGGAGAAATGCCGTTCTCGGAAAAGCTGTTGAAGGTTTCTCCGGTACGGGGACCGGAACAATAATGGTTCTGATCTCATTGCAGTAATGGACATAAAAATAGAGACCAGCTGGAAGCAGAGACTGCAGCCTGAATTTGAAAAGGAATATTTTGCCAGATTAGTCAGCTTTGTTAAGGAGGAATATAAAACAAAAACCATTTATCCTCCGGGGGCGTTGATATTTAATGCATTCAACCTTTGTCCTTTCGACAATGTCAAAGCTGTTATAATTGGACAGGACCCGTATCACGGTGAGGGGCAGGCACATGGATTGTGTTTCTCAGTAAGGGATGGTGTTGCCTTCCCTCCCAGCCTGATAAACATTTTCAGGGAAATAGAATCGGATATGGGTTACAAGCCCCTTCCGACCGGGAATCTTGAAAGATGGGCCAGGCAGGGAGTGTTGCTGCTTAATGCCACACTGACTGTCAGAGCTCATATGGCCGGCTCCCATCAGAGAAAAGGCTGGGAGGAATTTACAGATTCAGCAATTACAGCACTTAATAATGACAAGGAAAATCTTGTATTCTTTCTCTGGGGTGCTTATGCCCAGAAAAAAGGGGCATCCATTGACAGGTCGAAGCATCTTGTGCTTGAATCAGTTCATCCGTCACCGCTTTCAGCATATAATGGATTTTTTGGCAACAGGCATTTCAGCCGGTGCAACGAGTACCTTATAAGTAAAGGGATCAAACCAATTGATTGGAGGTAATCATTCCGTTAAATAGTCCGGATCATCCTAAAGATTTCAAAGACTCCCTGATAATCCTGAAGATTTCTTCCGTGTCTTCAAACCCGGCTGATAATCTTATCATACCTGGTTCCGGATATTTTGCACCCCACACCGATGCTACAGGAAGCATCATTGTACGCGGATCTCCCAGCGATGGAATTATTTTGATGCTCTCTCTTACAATTTTAATGAATCTGTCCCTGAGCTTTCTTTTTTCATCCTTGTTTTTGCCGGCAAAATCAAACGTCACCATTCCCCCGAATCCCTTATTAAGGAATAATTTTACTGCTTCATTATGACTCGGATGGTCTTTCAGCCCCGGATACCATACCCTTGCAATATATGGAGACTGCTTCAGTAAAGCCGCGATCCCGGCAGCATTGATGAACTGCTGTCTGACTCTTAGAGAAAACGTTTTCAACTGCGTATTGAGCCTGTATGCATCATCCGCGGAAAGCATATGCCCGGCATATTTCCTGTATTCGACACACCTGTGCAAAATATCATCATCGTTCCCGCAGATAACACCAGCCGTTATATTTCCATGTCCGGATAAGTATTTGGTTGCACTGTGAATTACAACGTCTGCTCCATCTTCCAGAGGTTTCCAAAGAAGCGGTGTGGCAAATGTATTATCTACGAAAACTACAGCTCCATACTTCTTCGAGATGCTGATTATATCCTTTACATCAGGAACAATAAGCATAGGATTGGAGACTGTCTCAAGATAAACTATCTCCGGCCTGATCTTTTTCACAAGAGTTTCAAATTGTCCGGAATCGTATCTTTCGCCGTCAGGCGAAAAGCTATGTATATCAAGACCTCTTTTCTGCTTCAGGATAAAGTCAGCAAAAGTTATTGTTCCTCCATATATCTCACTGAAGAATAACCATGGTCTGACTTCCCTTCCTTTTTGAAAGACAGAGAATGCCACATCGATAGCTGACATCCCTGATTGGGTAAGCAAAGCCCAGGCTGCTCCTTCAAGCTTTAATATCTCTTCCTCGGCTGCCACTACAGTCGGATTGCGGTATCGCGAATAAATATACAGTTCTGGTTCCCGGTCGTTATTCGTCTCGTTATTGAATGCTCCGGCAGCAGTATCAGCATCGAAGAGTTCAAAACCGGCATCTCTGTAGACCGGGACACGTGAGCTGTTAATATCTCTTTTCTTCATACCAGGTGTAAAGATTATTTTTGAAAAGGAGCAAAAATTCAGGAGACGGAGTAAATCCTCAATTCTAAGGTTCAAGAGGTGCCTCAGGAATTACATTACTGATCATTAGGATTTTATTTGTCATATTGGATATGTAAACTTCATAAGTAATCTTCATCTGGCCTTTATAATCCATATAAGTGCTGTTAACAGGACCGGTGGAAAATATCTCTCCGTTTATTTTTGCTGTTATCTCAGCTTTTGAAAAAGCAATTTTAACCCTTTTATAAGCCGATACTTCACCGGGATTAATGGTGCCAAGCGACCTGACGTTCCCAACCGTATCACGTACGCCGGCAGTATTTATCACAACATCAGTGAACACTTCTGCACCCTGCATATTTCTGACTCTTACGTCTGTCGGTCCTTCGGGCTCAAACTTTGTCTTCTTACAAGCAGCTGCTGTAATGAGAATTAACAAAATGAAAAAGAACTTTTTCATTGACAGAGGGAATTAATTTGGTTAATAATCAATTGCCCTGAAAGGTAATAAAATAGTTTCAGATTAGTCAGATGATTTCAAGACTATTTGCAGGTATCCAACCTTTGTTGCCGTCTGAGAGCCTTATCTCCAGCCACTCTCCTACTTCATCTTCAACTTTCACCTTAGTGCCTTCATGCAGCACAAAAAGATCCGTGCCACTGTTATCCGGAGAACTTTTACCATTTACCTGCGGACTGAATATTATTGCTTCTCTGTTATTCTGGACCAGTGTTCTGTTTCGGAATGATAAAGTGAGTGAAGTGATTGAAATGATGAATAAAAGTACAGCGAACCAGAAGCCGCTTACTTTTAGTTTATACCTTGAAGTGTAGAAATATATTGACAGTGACAGAAGGAAGAGGAAGAAGGTGATAAGGCTCATTGTGGCCCAGCTGTTTGTACTCTGGATAAGTGCCAGAGAATCGTACCATCTCACGAAGAACAGTTCGGGGATCTCCTCAAAACGGTCAATAACAAGCGTTCTGGCGATCTGCAGATTATAATTAATATCTTCGTCAGCCGGCTTGCGCAGCAGAGCTCTTTCATAAAACAGGATTGCTGCAGGGACGCTATCGAGTTTGAAATATGCATTCCCTATATTATACATCAGCTCTGCTGAATGGAATCCGGTATTATAAATACCCAGCCATAATTCAAGGGCTTTTTCGTAATCGCCTCCGGAGTAAAATCCTGTGCCCTGCCTGAATTTCTCAAGCCTTTCTTCCTGTGAGAAAGCACTAAAGCAAAACAGGCTAATAATAAGCAAAGCTGATATTGATATTATTCTAGTTCTCATCTGCCACCCCCTGTTGAGTTTTCAATTGTCCTGATGAATGCGGAAGCTTTCTCATATATATGAGCGGCTTCAGTACCTGATGCAGACGGGGCATAGCGGGCAAATTCGCATGAATCCAGCAATTCAGTAAGGCCCTGAATAGTCTCATCCGGGATACCTCTTTCACGTAATACTTGAGAAACGTTATTCCTCGAAAGATCTGAAGCGGGAATATTCAGTTTATCGCCCAGATAACCCCAGATTGCCTTTAATATTTCTTCGTGAAACCTGTCAATTTCGTTCCGCTTCATACACGCTGCTGCTTCCCGAAGTCTCTGCACTGCAATCTTGCCGGCCTTCCTGTTCTTTACAGCAGTAATATCAGCGTTTCGCCTTATATGTTCACGCCGCAAAAACAGGATCGTAAAAAATGCAATGAGTGCGATAGCATAGCCTGAATAAAATGAACGGTTTGACAGGATTATATTTGATGATCTGACAAGCTTGCCTGCACTTGTCTTAATGAATCTGATATCTTTCCCGACATATTTAACATTCTCCTTTGATACTCCGCCGTATACTGTTATACCTGCATTCTGGTCTGTACCTTTCCTTGCATGAAACCGATGGCCTTCAGTTGTAAGTTTTTCGTATTTGCCTGTGGATGAATTAAAATAGGAATATGTTACAGGCGGGATAGTGAAATCGCCATAATGCCTGGGGATCAGCAGATACTCGAAAATCCTCTGACCAGAGGTTCCGCTAGTGCTGTTTTTAATATCGTCGGTTATTTTGGGATCATATACTTCAATATCCGGAGAAAGCTTAAGTACCGGTGCACCTGCCAGTTTAAGATTACCCGTACCTGAAACGGTAATCCTGTAATTTACAGCGTCATTGACATTAACTGAATCTTTGTTAATACCTGATTTTATACTCAGCTTTCCGACAACTCCTGAAAAATCATCAGGTTTTGTTCCGGGTAGTGGCCTGACATTTATTGTAACCGGCCGGCTGGCAACGGCTCTCGGAACAGACTGGTATGTAGCGAAGAAATCACCAAAGAACGGGTCCGGATTACCTGTTCTCTGTTGGACAAGCACCGTTATCTGGACAGGATCAATCGTTATCTGACCGCTTACCTGAGGATAAAGCAGGAACTGTTGGATCACTCCTGTACCGTATATTGTGCCGTTGACATTTTCCTGCCTCAGTGAATTCAGCGCCGGAGTCTCCAGATCGGTCCTGAGAAAACTTGTAAAAGCCGGATATTTTACTTCATTGATACCTGAGAGATCAACCCGTGTATAGATCTTCACGGAGGCAACAATAGGTTCCCCGACATAAACTGACCTTTTGTTTACAGACAGGTTGAGAAAGAGATCACCTCTTACATTTCCTTCACTACCATCATCCTGATCCTCTGCATCTCCGGTTCTTGCCCCAGATGCCGGTCTTCCTCTTCCCACCACTTCAATCCGCAACGAATCGGAATAATATGATTTGTTCTTCAGAGTGAATGTTGCCGGTTCAATTACAAAGACACCCTCATTCATAGCCTGAAGGTAATAAGTATATGAATAAGAGGTCTGATGAGACATTTTACCATTGATGATCTGGGTGCTTGAGCTGTAAGATGTTTGCGGCCCCATCAGTTTATAAAAGCCCTGAAACGAGGGTGCGGTAAACTGGCCGCCACCTGAATTTACAGTCCAGGAAACGCTGAACTGCTGACCCGCTTCCACTACAGACGGATATTCAGCCTCCACAGTTATATCCTGGGCATTTGCTGCCAGTCCAGTTAAAATAAACAGTAAATATGTCAATAATCGTCTCTTCATTTTATTCAATTCCTTTACCAGTTCTTAGCTGAACGGACTCTCTCTTTTGCTGCCTTTGCAAGCTTGACTTTTTCCTGAACATTCTTCTCATCGTTCTCAAGGGCATTCAGAATCCTTTCAGCATCTTCCTTTGAAATAGTCTGGTTATCCTTCTGTTGTTGCTGCTGCTGATTCTGGTCTTTATTCTGGTCCTGTTCTTTCTCTTTATCCTGGTCTTTATTCTGGTCCTTGTTGTTTTGTTGCTGTTGTTGATTTTGCTTCTGTTGCTGTTGTTGCTGCTGCTGACGAAGAAGATCCTGAGCATAAGCCAGGTTATATTTTGCCTCAGGATTTTTCGGGTCAAGTCTCAGGGAACCTTTATAGGCATCTATGCTTTCCTCCAATTTATTTGCCTTCAATAAGGAATTACCCAGATTATAAAGCCCGGCTGATTTCTTTTTATTGTTTTCATTCATGTTAATATTATCCATGAATTGTTTCCCGGCATCCTCGAATTTCTTCTGTTTGTAAAGTGCATCTCCGGCATTGAAAACGGCATCAGCTGATTGTTTATTTTTGTCGATTGCCTTACGGTATGATATTTCTGATTCTGAATACTGTTTTTTTTCATATTCCCTGTTTCCCTGACGAATGAATTTTTTATCGGCCTGGCCGGATACAGAAACCGGGAGTGACATGATGCCAGTTATAGAAAGGATCAGAATAAGTGAAAACTTCCTGTACTGATATGCCGATATTTTCATTATCTTTTCTCTCATATCTTTACCTTGAATAACCTTATATTCGCGAGTTTCCGGTTCTTACGGTCCATAACAATGAAATCTGTCAGCAGAAACACAAAGGCAATTAATGCAAAAATCTGAAATTGATCATTATATTCGGTATACATTTTACTTTCCAGTTCCTGTTTTTTCATCTGTTTTATTTCACCGAAGATCTCATCCAGTCCCAGATTTGAACTGCTTGCCCTCACATAATTACCTCTGCCGTTCACAGCAATTCTTTTCAGTATATCCTCATCCAGTTTAGTAATAACTGTATTACCTTCATTATCCTTGAGATAATCTTTTTTCCCTCGGGAAGAAAATGGCACGGGAACACCTTCAGAGGATCCTATACCGATAGTATGGATGACAATGCCTGTTTTTGCTGCTTCTTCTGCTTTTGCTACGGGATCATCTTCGTGGTTCTCACCGTCGGTAATGATTATCATAGCTTTACTTTTGCCATCGCCCGGGGTGAAAGATCTCATGCCCAAATCAATAGCTGCACCAATAGCAGTGCCCTGTCTGGGTACCATTTCAGGGCTGATTGTTGAGAGGAACATTTTTGCTGAAATATAATCAGTAGTAATAGGTATCTGGGTATAAGCATCTCCGGCAAAAACTATAAGGCCTATTTTATCGTTCTCAAGATTATCAATAAGTCTTGAAAGAGCCTGCTTAGCCCTTGTGAGGCGATCAGGCTGAATATCTTCCGCAAGCATTGAATTACTTACGTCAAGTGCAATTATCACCTCCACTCCCTGCTTTTTGACTTCTTCAAGCCGGGAACCAAACTGCGGACGGGCAAGAATAATGATTACTGAAGTAAGTGCAAGAAGCTGGAACATGAATTTAACTATTGGTCGTGTTACGGAGTATTCAGGCATTAGTTGCCGCACAAGACTTGTATTTCCCAGTTTCTGAAGTGCTCTTTTTCTCCATGCTGTCCTTATTATCCAAAGCAGGATCAACACCGGCAGCAGTAAGAGCAGGTAAAGAAAATCGGGATTTGCAAATCTGAATAACTGCATTGCTTCTGAATCTATGTTATATTCTTATAAAGTGTAATTCTTGCAAATACTTCAAGAACCAGCAATCCGAAAAGGATCAATGCCGGTATCATGAATTTCTCCTCTTTCCTTGTAAACTGACGAACATCTATTTTTGATTTCTCCAGTTTATCAATTTCTCCATAAACCTGTACCAGCTTGTTATTGTCAGTTGCCCTGAAATATTTACCACCTGTTTTTGCGGCAATGTCCTTAAGAATAGCTTCGTCAATTTCAACTGGCAAATTCTGGTACTGGGTTCCGAAAGGTGTCTGAACAGGATATGGCGCTGTTCCCATAGTACCCACACCAATTGTATAAACCCTGATACCAAAAGTTTTTGCAATATCAGCAGCAGTTGCAGGAGCTATTTCTCCCCGGTTATTGACACCATCAGTAAGGAGTATTATAACCTTGCTTTTGGCCTCTGAATCTTTTATCCTGTTGACAGCAAGTGCAAGTCCGTTCCCTATTGCTGTACCATCCTCAATCATTCCGCTCTGCAGTTCTCTCATCAGATTGATAAGAACAGCATGGTCTGTTGTAAGAGGGCATTGAGTAAAACTCTCGCCGCTGAAAACAACCAGGCCAATACGGTCATAAGGCCGTCCTGATATGAATTCTGTTGCCACATTTTTTGAAGCTTCCAGCCGGTCGGGTTTGAAATCACGGGCCAGCATGCTGCCCGAGATATCGAGAGTAAGGATTATGTCTATACCCTCCGTGCTCACATCCTGGAACATATCGATCTTTTGCGGACGTGCCAGTACAATTATTAAAAAAGCTATAGCGGCGGTTCTCA
Organism: Bacteroidetes bacterium ADurb.Bin145; assembly: GCA_002070505.1. Taxonomy (GTDB): domain Bacteria; phylum Bacteroidota; class Bacteroidia; order Bacteroidales; family VadinHA17; genus LD21. Next base: position 303,083 of record MWDJ01000001.1, read on the forward strand.
AACCGAAAAGTATGTGGCGGAGATAATTCCGGAAGGTCTGTCCGGTATTTGCGAAAGGTTTCAGTCCGGGCATACGCAGTGAAGCAGATGTCCGGCTTTGCCGCAATACATAAAAGGCAATCATTGCGGGTACCAATAAAAGGAGCCACAGAATAAGAGGCTGTGCAAATTTAATTCCTGTCATTGCCCACCTCCTTTCGAGTTGATCTCAGTGTCAGGAATTGCTTCCTCAGGCTTAATCATTGTATTTTCAACAAAACGCCATGAATTGTCGAAATTAGATTCGTTCTCCGTCGATTCGGGTTTGTATTTTGCAAATTTTACAAGATCAGCATTGCTCAGGACTGATTTAAGTACAGAATATGATTCATCTTTCCTGAAACCGGAGCTGACAAGAGCATCAAGAGTTTCAGATGTGGTCATTTCCAACGAATTGACTCCATAACGATTCTCAAGATACTGGCGTAAAATCTCTGTAAGGCGCGAATAATATTTCTTAACTTCTCCCTTCTGCCACAATTCTTCCTGTTTCAGTCTTTCAAGTTCGCGGAAGGCAATTACATGAGCCGGATCGGGATTTATCTCTTTTTCAGGTTCCTTCTTTGATCTTTTCAGTTTCCTTGAAAGTAAAATAATACCCCAGACTGCTGCTGCAGCAAGAGCAGCGAGCAATACCCAGGGCAGCACTTCAGAAGCAGTAAGAGGGGCTCTGTATGGTTTGATGATATCGAATATTTTTTCAGTTGTATCTGGTGGAGTAATCCTGATACGCATTACCTCGAGGGGATTGTAATCAGAATAAAAACGCTTTATCCCGTTTTCGCTCCGTATCTCCGCATAAGCCGGCGGTATCCTGTAATAACCTGAATCAAATGAGGTGATCAGATATTTATTTTCGACCTTGATTCTTCCACTTGCTGAAGCGATCGTATCCTGAGAAGGACCTGATAAAATTTCAATATTCCTGATTAATGTGTCTTTCAGTGGTTTTATATCGAGACTCAGATCTGCCGGTTGATCAATTGATATTGTGTAGAAGATCTGGTCACCGATATATATTCTTGATGTATCAAGGCGGGATGTAACACTGACATCCTGACCATTTATTTCGGGAAATAAGCACAGTAATATGAATATGTAAACCAAATCTTTTCGCATATTTACCGGCTTTCGAACATTTTTATCAGTGGTTGAACATAATCTTCAGCTGTACTTATAAAAACAGAATCGACTCCGCATCGTTTGAACAGGTTCTTTGTTGAAGAAAGATGATCCTGCCACCATTTTGCATAAGCCTGCCTCGACAGAGATGAAGATGTATCGATCCATTTACCTTCTCCGGTTTCCGAATCGGTTATCCTGATGAATCCCACATCCGGAACAGACACCTCTGCCGGATCATAAACCTTAATTCCGACAATATCGTGTTTGTTTGATGCTATCCGTAGCGCTTCTTCAAAACCGGGAGCAATAAAATCAGACAGGATAAATGCAGTACATCTTTTTTTAATGGCATTTGTAAGGTACCTGAGAGGTTCATCAAGATTTGTCAGGGGGCTGACAGCTTTGAAATCAAGCAATTCCCTTATTATTCTCAGGATATGTTTTCTTCCTTTCAGGGGTGGAATGAATTTCTCTACTTTATCTGAAAAGAATATTACACCTATCTTATCGTTGTTGAATATTGCAGAAAAAGAGAGGACCGCTGCAACCTCGGTCATTATGTCTCTCTTGAAACCGGTTGTTGTTCCGAATGCTCCGGAGCCGCTAACATCAATAAGAAGCATTACAGTGAGCTCTCTTTCTTCCTCAAAGATCTTGACATAGGGATGATTGAAGCGGGCGGTGACATTCCAGTCAATACTTCTTATATCATCGCCGAACTGATATTCCCTTACCTCACTGAAGGCGATTCCCCTACCCTTGAAGGCGCTGTGATATTCACCGGCAAAAATATGCCGGCTCAGGCCCCTGGTCTTGATCTCAATCTTTCGTACTTTCTTTATTAGTTCGGTTGCTTCCATGAATCTGATTCACTATCACCTTCCTGTTTACATCACAACAATCATTTCCGGCTCCGGTTTCTCTGATGACTGAATTTCCCTCATACCTCGCATGTATCAATGCCGAGGCCTTTAAAATATTATGGAACTTCAACCACATTGAGGATCTCTGCAATTATTTTGTCCTGATTGACATTTTCAGCCTCAGCCTCGTAAGTCAGTCCTATTCTGTGACGCAAGACATCGGGGCATATTGCCCTTATATCTTCGGGGATTACATATCCTCTTCGCCTGATGAAAGCAAACGCTTTTGCTGCAATAGATAAATAAATTGAAGCTCTTGGTGATGCTCCGTAAGATATCATATTCGTAAAAGCCGGAAGTCCGTATTTCTCAGGATGTCTGCTGGCGAATACAATGTTGAGAATATAGTTCTCAATTTTTTCATCCATATAAACTTCCCTGACAACTTCCCTTGCTCTTATTATATCAGTAGTTTTCAGAACAGAGTTCGTTCGTGGAAATTCTTTTCCAAGGTTTTCCCGTATGATAAGCCTTTCTTCTTCCATTGAAGGATAATCGATCAGCACTTTCATCATGAATCTGTCTACCTGGGCTTCAGGAAGAGGGTACGTTCCCTCCTGTTCAATCGGGTTCTGTGTAGCAAGTACGAGGAAAGGATCGTCAAGACGAAATGTTGATTCCCCGATTGTGATCTGTCGCTCCTGCATAGCTTCCAGCAGTGCACTCTGGACCTTAGCCGGCGAACGGTTTATCTCATCAGCAAGTATGAAATTCGCAAATACCGGACCTTTTTTTACGATGAATTCCTCCTTCTTCTGACTGTAGATCATCGTACCTATAAGGTCCGCAGGCAGAAGGTCGGGCGTGAACTGTATCCTGCTGAATTTAGCATCTATTATTGAAGCGAGTGATTTTATCGCGAGTGTTTTTGCCAGTCCGGGTACCCCTTCAAGCAGCAGATGCCCATTAGCCAGTAGTCCAATCAAAAGACTGTCAGTCAGATGTTTCTGTCCTACTATCACCTTATTCATTTCCATCCTTATGATATCGACGAAAGCGCTTTCTTTTTCTATTTTCTCATTCAGTAACCTGATATCGGAAGTCTGCTCCATAGTTTTTATTTTAAGTTGCAAAAATAACAAATTGATTAAAGTAATATGCCTTTCCGTGTATTATGAAACATGGACACAAAAGAAGCCAAGCAATTAATAAAGAGGTGTTAATGAGTGTTAAATTTCTGTTAAAAAGAATCCATTGACAGGGGGTTCCAGCTGAAGCCTGAACGAGCTGAACTCCTGTGAGCCAGTATCAGAATAAGCGGGATGAAAGCGGAATTGAACCCCCCGGGAAAGATAATCTGTATTGCAAAGGAAAGTAAAGAGAGAATGAATACTATCCTGAACCATGTAAACCATTCCTTTTTCAAAATAACTGCAGCCAGACACACAAGAAGGAAAGGACTCAACCATAAGATATTAAGATTTCGCTTCAGCTGCCAATGATCAGTCATGAAATTTGAGAATAGCATAAAAAGGGCCAGACAGGAAAAGAACAGAAATATTATTATATCGGCTATCCGTGCTGCCTTTTTATTCTTAATCAGTGCAAAAAATATCACGACAGCTATAAGCAGGAGTGAGAATGCGAATGTAGGGGATTTGTGAAATGCATTTTTTTTCTGTGACTCATCAAAGGAAAGGACTGTCTCAGGATTTGTTAAAAGAGGGACCATCCTGCCACTTCGTCTAAGCAGACTTTCTGAGAGTCCCTTCTGCATTTCGATAGGAAGGAACATCCTGTCGCGAAAATGTGCTTTCTTTTCACAGGGAGTTCCCAGGATCAGATCGATACCGGCATTGAGCCAGGGATAAATCCTCTGATAATTACCTGCCATTATTCTGAAGGAGAATACCTGTTTCGGATCATCGGGAGGATACATTAAATTTTTTCCAAGCACTTTTTCGAGCAGATCCCTTATCCTCGTAGAACAGTTGTCATAGAAAAAATCATACAGGTATTCAACATTTTCCGGTTGAAGGTTTTCAGCTATAAGCTGCATAAGGCGTATCTTTTCTTCAGGTTCCAGGTTTATCTCCTGTACCTGCATCCAGCGATGCTCAAGAAAATATTCCTGCTGAAATCTTTCAAATGTTGTCGCAGCAAGCATGTAATAGAGCCTTCCCTTAGCGAATTTCCAGACAAAGTGAGGCGTATTGAAATCAAATACTCCCCAGTTGTAAACAATATCGCTACCGCTTTCAGGTACAACAATCCGCAGCGCGCTATGACCATAGATAGAATATGTTTCTGTCCCGGGCCCACATGTAATGAGATAAACTTTGATATCAGTAACATCCTGGGCAACCAGTTTAGCTGAAAATAAGAGCAGTATCAGTGTAAAATATATGCCAGCCTTTCTCATGATGTTGTCGTTTTTATATCAGGATGCAAATTAGCCAATTAATTTAATCAACCTTTCAGGAATTTTCTGAATTTGTTTATATTGTATTCCTAATTAATAAACGTAACATCCATGATATATTTTACCGGGATGAAAAATAAACTTATTCCAATAATCTTATTGTGTATCCTTATCACTTCATGTAAAAACGATCCGCCGCCACGTCAGACAAGTGTTGAAATAAGAGAAGACATGTTTTATGTCAACGGTAAACCAACATATGAAGGGGTTAAGCTGGATACTCTCATGATTGAAGGATTGCTGTTGAATTCACGGATGGTCCAGGGAGTCTTTGATGATCTGAATCCGGAGACCTCAGGAATGTGGAAATATCCAGATACTGACCAGTGGGATCCTGAAAGAAACACAAATGAATTCGTAAGAAATATGCAGATCTGGCGTAAATATGGATTGCTATCTTTTACAATTAACCTCCAGGGCGGCAGTCCGCAGGGATATTCCCAGGGTCAACCCTGGCATAATTCAGCTTATTATTCCGACGGAAGACTGAGAGACGATTACATGAAAAGGCTCACAAAGATACTTGATGAAGCCGACAGGCTCGGGATGGTGCCGATCCTCGGATTGTTCTATTTCGGCCAGGATGAAAGGCTTGATGACGAGAAAGCTGTTGTCAGTGCAGTCACTAACGTCATTGACTGGCTTTTCGGGAAAAAATACAGAAATGTTCTGATTGAGATCAATAATGAATGTAATATTCAATATGATCATGATATACTTAAACCTGAAAGAGTTCATGAACTGATAGAGCTTGTCAGAAGCAGATATGACGGATACTTCAGATATTATGCCGGAACAAGCTATGGTGGCGGTTTCATACCATTGCCAAATGTTGTAAAAATTTCAGATTTCATTCTGCTTCATGGGAATGGAGTATCTGATCCGGATAAAATACTGGAGATGGTAAGAAAAACCAGGGAGGTTGAAGGTTATAATGCTAAACCGATATTATTCAACGAGGATGATCATTATGATTTTGATAAAGAAAACAACAATTTCCTGTCGGCACTGAAAGCTTATGCTTCGTGGGGCTTCTTTGATTACAGAAGAGAAGGAGAATCCTTCGAGAACGGGTATCAGAGTGTACCGGTAGACTGGAGCATAAACTCTGCCCGGAAGAAGCAATTCTTTGACCTGCTCAAAAAGATCACAGGGAAATAATCAGGAATCATCCGGATGTTTTATCGGCTTTTTATTAGATTTACTGCGTGTAAGAATTATTATGGACAGTTTTGACATATTCAGGACATTGAAATTCCTTCCCGGGATACTTATCGGGCTCACTGTCCATGAGTTCAGTCATGCATATATATCAAATAAATGCGGTGATTCAACTTCCAGGGACCAGGGGCGGATCACACTGAATCCACTTAAACATATCGACCCTCTTGGATTCATAATGCTTCTTGTTGCCGGATTCGGATGGGCTAAGCCTGTCCAGTTTAATGAAAAAAAACTTCAGAATCCGCAGACTGATATAATGAAAATTGCTGTTGCCGGACCTGTATCAAATGTAATAACGGCTATGGTACTTTCATGGATATTTGCTCTTATTTACAGGATCCATCCAGGAAGTTATTATTCGGTATTGTCTGAGGTTTTCCTGTATGCCATCTATATTAACTGGGGCCTTTTCATATTTAACATGATCCCCCTCCCGCCGCTTGACGGTTCACATCTGCTTTTGAACTATTTCAGGAAATATCCGAAGTTATACGAAGCATTGTACAGATACGGGACTTTCATTCTATTCGGTCTTATTGTCGGATCAGTTATTTCAAAAGTGAATCTTTTACCTATCTGGCCTCTGATCGAGTTTCTTGGACGGGGATTTCTGCAAATACTAGGTGTTCCTGTATAGACGGCAATAATCGAAATAAAAGATCATTTAAGTAACCGCTGCACCATGATTTCTCTTTGAAATGACATTAGGATTTTGTATATTGTAAAAAATGATCTTGTTGTGAAGTCCATTCTGGTTATACAATTAATTATTATGACAGGATTGATTATGCCGCAGGCTGACAGATTTGAATCTGCCAGGCTCAGAATGGTCCGGATCCAGATCCAGGATCGGGGAATCAGCAATACTCAGGTTCTTGATGCAATGAAAAAGGTTCCACGGCACCAGTTTGTTCCGGAGGAATATCAGAATGAAGCCTATAATGATTATCCATTGCCGATAGGATATGGTCAGACAATCTCCCAACCGTATATCGTTGCTTATATGACAAATGTTGTAAAACCAGGCAGCAAAATGAAGGCTCTTGAGATCGGTACAGGATCAGGTTATCAGGCAGCTGTCCTTGCAGAAATAGTAAGCCAGGTATATACGATCGAAATCGTTCCCGAACTGGCTAAAGAATCTGCCGAAAGACTAAAGAAACTGGGTTACAAAAATATAAAGTGCAAATTTGGCGACGGCTACCAGGGATGGGCTGAATATGCCCCTTTCGACATCATACTCGTAACTGCTGCAGCTGAAACGATCCCGCAGCCTCTGATAGATCAGCTGGCAGAAAACGGAAAGCTCGTCATACCTGTAGGAAAACCATCTTCAGTTCAGGAACTTCAGCTCGTTACTAAAAGAAAAGGAAGGGTTGAGACAAAACATCTTACACTTGTACGCTTTGTACCTTTCATGAGGTTATAAACATACTTGCATTAATAGTTCTATCAGCAAGATATCAATCAAGTTCCTGATACTAATTTTTAAAATTCATTTTGCGATCCTTATTTATAAATTTCTTAATATTGTTCATTCACCAAAAACGAAAACTATGAAAACGAGGTATGTGATATTGTTGATAGCCGGATTACTGCTACTGAAGATAAATGCTTCCGCGCAGGATCCAAATTTTTATATTTTCCTGTGCTTCGGACAGTCAAATATGGAAGGCCCGGGCAGAATTGAAGAACAGGATAAGACAGTTGACGATCGTTTTCAGGTACTGGCTTCCGTTGATTGTCCTAACCTGAACAGGACAAAAGGAAACTGGTACACTGCGGTTCCTCCGCTCGGGAGATGCAATACAGGGCTATCACCTGTAGATTATTTTGGCAGGACGCTTGTTGCCAATCTTCCAAAAAATATTAAAGTTGGTGTTGTACATGTAGCAGTAGCAGGCTGTAAGATTGAGTTATTTGATAAAGATAATTTTCAGACATATGCAGCAACAGTGCAGCCATGGATGACCAATATTATAAAACAGTATAGTGACAATCCGTATGCTCATCTTGTTGAGATGGCAAAAATTGCGCAGAAAAGCGGTGTTATCAAGGGTATCCTGATGCATCAGGGTGAATCGAATACAAACGACACTATCTGGCCGCAAAAAGTGAAAGCGATTTACGACAATCTGTTGAAGGATCTGGGGCTTGGTCCAAATTCAATTCCCCTGCTTGCAGGTGAAGTGGTAAATGTGGATCAGGGAGGAGCCTGTGCAAGTATGAATACCATAATTGCAAAGCTGCCTCAAACAATTCCAAATTCTTATGTAATTTCTTCAAGTGGCTGCACGGACAGTCCGGATAATCTGCACTTCAATTCTGCGGGCTACAGGAAGTTTGGCACGCGGTATGGTGCACGGATGCTATCACTTTTGGGTTACAAAATTGATGAGCCGGAATAAAATGAATTTCTGGAATTGTACTCCAAAGTATTAATAATCAAAACTCCATTTGATTTAATGTAAGTTTAAAAATTAAAGCCAACTCATTTTAAAAACTCAACGCTTTGCCTGATTGAGAGTAATGAGTTGGCTTTGTTTTTCCCTTTATTAACTGTACATCTGACAAAACGAAATATCAAATGATTCCGGATTGTTAAAAACTTAACATCTTTTAACTATTATGATTCCGGGGCGATTATTCGCTTCGCACAGCCAGGCGCTCAGACCCGCTCATGAACTCGTCGCAGAGCTCCTCGGTTCGAACGCCTCCATCCCTTCGCGTTCTCATCGCCCCTGATCTTGTGCCATCTGTATACTCCTGCTTAAAACAAAAAACAGCCCTTTTAGGCTGTTCGTTGTGATTCCGGGGCGATTCGAACGCCCGACCCACAGCTTAGAAGGCTGTTGCTCTATCCAGCTGAGCTACGGAACCAATATTTCAAATTAACATTACTATCCCAAAGTTTTGGGATTATTTTGCCCATCTTTCAAAGAATCTCACGATTCGAACGCCCGACCCATCCCGAAGCTTCGGGATTGCTCTATCCAGCTGAGCTACGGAACCAATATTTCAAATTAACATTACTATCCCAAAGTTTTGGGATTATTTTGCCCATCTTTCAAAGAATCTCACGATTCGAACGCCCGACCCATCCCGAAGCTTCGGGATTGCTCTATCCAGCTGAGCTACGGAACCAATATTTCAAATTAACATTACTATCCCAAAGTTTTGGGATTATTTTGCCCATCTTTCAAAGAATCTCACGATTCGAACGCCCGACCCATCCCGAAGCTTCGGGATTGCTCTATCCAGCTGAGCTACGGAACCAGTAATTGGGTGCAAAAATACATTTTTTTTGGATTGAAACAAGAATTACATCCCCCTTACCCTCCCGCCGAAGCGGGATCTTCATTTCATTACGACCTTCAAAGGGGGAATTGGATGTATTGCTCTCTTAGCCATTTAGCCTTTAAGCCTTTGAACCTCTGAACCTTTAATATAATTCACCAGCCCTTTCTTTTCTATTATCTGGCCAAGCTTGTCAGGAAGAGGCTGAAAAGTGAATTCCTTCTCCCCTATTGATATTTTACCTGCTTTAAAATTTATGTCAACTCTGTCTCCGCTTCGGTAGGCTTCTACAGCTCCCTTTTGAACTATCAGGAGAAGTCCCTGGTTAATTGCCGAGCGATAAAAAATCCTGTTTGCCGATTTAACAATTATAGCCCGGATCCCTGCATGGGCAAGTCCTACAGAAGGATGCTCACGTGAGCTTCCGCAGCCAAAGTTGTCACCGGCAATTATAATATCGCCTTTTTCAACTCTTTTACTGAAAGATGGATCAAAGTCGGCAAAAAGAAGTGGTAAAATGGCAACGGGATCCGAACTTAAAACATTATAGGTATGTTTTCCTGCAAACATCTGATCAGTATTGAGGTTATCGACATCCGCATAATTCCATACACTACCATTTTTTCGATCTTCACCTGCATCTATCTGAAAGGTTTTGCTCTGAGCTGTATTGTAAGTAAATATCTCATTACCAGGATGCTGTCTTGGATCGGCAATCATTCCTTCAATAGCCGATTTCGCAACTGTCGCGGGAGATGCAAGATAGATCTGAGCCAGCTTATTCCCCATCCGACCCAGGAAATTCCTGTTCGCTGATGAGATTACAGTATGTCCGTCTGCCGGTATACCCTGACCGGTGCCCAGGCATGGACCGCAGGAGGGCGTCAGAACATTAGCCCCTGCCTCAATAAGATCAGTTATAATTCTTTCATCAATGGCCTGAAGGAATATTTCCCTTGATGCCGGTATCACATTAAGCTGAAAATCCTTCTTAATTTTTTTACCCCTTAGGACATCAGCTGCTATCCTTAAATCCGCAATTCTTCCATTTGTGCATGTACCTATCAGTCCTTCATGCACAACTGTTCCGGCAACCTGATGTACCGATTTAATGTTGTCGACATTATGCGGTGCTGCAACTACCGGGAAGATCTCGTTAAGATCTATGCTTATCTCCCTGGAGTATGATGCATCTGGATCCGCCCACACACCTTCATACTTTGTACCTGTAAATTCATAAAGCACTTCGTCAGCTGGAAATACCGCGTTTTTAGCACCCATCTCAGAAGCCAGGTTGGCGATTGTCATCCTGTCAGAGATAGTAAGGCTCCTCACTCCGCTGCCATGGAATTCGACCGACATGTAATTCGCCCCATCCGATCCGATCATTCCGATAATCCAGAGTGCCAGATCTTTTGCATACACTCCCTGCTTAAGTTCACCGCTGAGAATGATCTTTAGAGAATCAGGAACCCTGAACCATGTTTCACCTTTGACCCAGATACCTGCCGACTCAGTTCTGTCAATTCCGGCTGCAAAAGCGTTAAAGGCTCCGGCAGTTGATGTATGACTGTCACTTCCGACGATCAGCATTCCGGGCCTGGCATGCCTGGCCATTATCTGATGGCAGATCCCCATCCCTGAATCATAGAACAACTTTATTCCCTGTTCTTTCACGATATTCCTTATTTCCTTGTACTGGGTTGCCAGTTTTGAATCGGCAGGCGGAGCATTATGGTCCAGCACCACAAGCATCTGAGACGGATCAGCAACTTTAACACCGCCCATTTTCTGGAATGTCTTAAAGATGCTTGCAGTATTGTCATGAGTCAGAATTATATCAGGCCTGGCGAAAACTATTGAACCGGCTTCTGATCTGAAGATCTTTTCGGCAAATGTCTGTGGTTTCATATTATTCTTATGCAAGCAGCCCTCCGTTCTGGTAGATTTCCATCTGGACAGCAGAAAAAGGATCTGCAAATGTTTGTTTATCGTTTGAGATGTTTTTTATCATACCGGTCTTAAGATCGATCCGGATCTTATCACCTTCCTTCAGGTCAAGGTCATCAAATGATTTACATGTGAGTATCGGTAAGGCAGCATTTATTGCATTCCTTTCATAAATAGCACCAAATGATTCTGCCACAATAGCTTGTATTCCAAGGGAAAGGAAACAATCCACAGCCTGCTGTCTGGAACTGCCAGAGCCGAAATTTTTTCCCGCAATAATTAAAATATCACCTGGAGACGTTTTCTTTGCAAAATCTTCATAACCGGACAGGTTGTCAAATGTATACTGTCCCATCTCCTTCACCTCTGTAACTGCCAGATATCTGTTGTGGAAGATCATATCAGTGTCAATATTATCCTTCCGGATGATCCGGATCCGTCCTTCAAGAGTTTCCGGTTTAGAAGAAACTGATCGTCCGCTTGAGACTGATGACCGAGAGGTTGTAAGAGAAGATGATGAAGTTTTGAATACTGATGGTTCAGATGGTATCTTATCAGGGGTTGTTATATAACCTGCTACAGCTGAAGCAGCAACTATTTGGGGAGAAGCAAGATATACACTTCCCTTACCCTGCTTACCGGGGAAATTCCTGTTGCCTGTGCTGACAGTCACTTCACCAGGACCATTCTGTCCTACCTGTCCTGCTGCACAGCCAGCACATCCTGCATTTGAGATCAGTGCTCCGGATCGTTTGAAAATTTCCAGAATACCCTCACTGAGGCATTGTTTCCATATTGAATCTGTTGCAGGAACAATTTTCAGTACAACTCCCGGCGCAACTTTTCTGCCGGTAAGAATTGAAGCAGCCGCATGCATATCTTCCATCCTTCCGTTTGTACAGCTGCCTATAAATGCCGAATCGATCTTTTGTTGTATTACAACATTTATCTCTACAACATCATGAGGCTGACCGGGCCGTGAAATCATTTGTTTGAATTTTGAAACATCAATTTCATGTGTTTCCTGATATATAGCATCGGCATCAGCAAAAACAGGACTGAAGCTTTTACCGGATAGATTTCTGCAGAAGTCAGTGATTTCCCGTGAAGGTGGAAAAAGGATAATTATGGCTCCCATTTCAGTAGCCATTGAGGAAATAGTGATTCTTTGATCCAGGGTCAGATTTCTGATACATTCTCCATAAAGTTCCACGGACTTACCCAGCAGTGAATTTGCCCCGAAGATCCCGAGCAGATTAAGTACAATGTCTTTTGCAGTGACATCTTCAGGGAGATCTCCGGTAAAAACTATTTTTACTGAAGGAGGTACCCGGAACCAGAGTTTGCCTTTATGCCAGGCAGCTGCAATATCCATATCACCCATACCCTGTCCGAATGCACCAACAGCCCCGAGGATGTTGGCATGAGAGTCGGTTGAGACAGCAGTTAACCCCGGAAAAACATATCCTTCATCGATTAAAAGGTGCGTTCCTATACCTGAATCGATATCGTAGACCTTAATATTATTTTCTCTGGCAAAGAGCCTGCACAGCTGCTGATTGACAGCATATTTCTGATCAGAGCCTGTGGGATTACAGTCGAAAGTAAAAAGTGTCTTTTCCGGATCGTTTACCGTAAGCATATTATCGCGAAGATGCTTCACAACATTTGCACCACCGAAGTCGCGCGCAACCCTTACATCAATTCTGATATCAACAATATCACCAGTCCGGACAGATTCTTTATCAGAATGTGCTGCGATAATTTTTTCAAGTAATGTCATAGCCATAATCCCGGCAGATTAAAGAAGGTCAGCTTATAATCTATCTGAATTGCGCCCTGTAGTCCCTCGGAGAGATCCCTTCAGTTTTGCGGAACTGTTTATTGAAGTTTGAAATACTTGTAAAACCACACTCAACGGCAATATCGTGCACCTGGTAATCAGTTTCACGGAGCAGATAACATGCTTTGTTTGTTCTTACACGGTTAAGGTATTCAACGAAGCCTGCACCGCAGTTCTTCTTGAAGAACCTGCTGAATGCAAAAGGGCTCATTTTCGCGATCCTGGCGATCTTTTCAAGCGATATTGGCTTGAAATAGTTTTCTCTTATATAGGTATAAATCTCGGCCATTCGTTTATTACCTCTTTCATCATATGCCTGTTTATAATTCTCTGAGCAGAGGAATTCTTTTTTCTCTGCATTGCATAATATTCTCAGTATGTTGAAGAAATCGATCATTTTATCGAGGCCGCTATCATTGATCATCTGGACGAGGTACTTTTCTGCTGTCTGGGCATCTCTGACTGAAAAGCCCAGGCCTCTCTCAGATAATCCGAGAAGTTCATTCAGGGATCTCATTTCATGCTGGGCAAGCAGGGAATCTCCGATTGATGATTTTTTAAAATGCATCATGATGCCATGATTATCCGGCAGGCCTTTTTCGCTTTTATAGTAGTTCCATGAATGGGGGATGTTTCCCGCAATAAATACCATATCATACTTGTCGAATAATTCAACACTATCCCCGATAATACGTGTTCCGTTGCTTTTAATATTAAGAACAAGCTCATATTCAGGATGGAAGTGCCAGATACCCGTTGTATCATTTATATAACAGGCGTTAAATCCTCCATTATCATTAAATGATATCTGTTCGAGTTCAGCAACCATGGTAGTACCAATTAATCAGGTAGATATCAAATTTAGACAATATTTTCTCAATTTAAAAGGAGAGGGTGACTTTAATTATTTTTCACATAAAACTTTGATAATTAAATATTATTTTGTAAATTTGTTGCAAGCTCATGCTATTGGTAATAAGAGGAGATGAGCAAGGGTTGGGAGTGAAAATCAACAGGATTGTATTGCAGACATTGACTTTCACATCAGGGACCTGAGGTAAAGCGCCAGCTTACTATGGTTCCGTCCTTTTATCAGACAGTAGACACGGGAATTATCTTATTAATTAAACCCGCTCCCTGATCTTCACAACCACCCTTCCTCCTCTTATTTTTTTATACCCCTAATTAAAATTCCGGTTCTTAATTAATGATAATAATTTCGGTTATCTTTGGGAAACGGGTATATTTTTATGCGAGGTATGGGTAATCCTTTATTCATCTGATGAAAACTTATATCAGAAGACGGGAGAAGAACGATCAGCTTGTCGTTCTTTATGCAGGCTGGGGATGTGATGAAAATCTGTTCCTTCCAATGCTGGATGAAGATCGTGATTTCATCCTTTTTTATAATTATTCAGCTGACGAAGCCCTAGTCCTTCCACAAATGAAATCATACAGAAAGATAGTACTTATCGGATGGTCGCTTGGCGTATGGGCAGCGCAATATTTGTTATCAAAGACAGGCATTGACCCTGATATAAGGATCGCCGTAAACGGAACACCGATACCTGCAGATGACAAGTACGGGATCCCGCTGCGTATCTTTGAAGGCACACTTAACAATATCACTGAAGAGAATATGCATAAGTTCTATTTCAGGATGTTCGGGGATAAGAAAACAAATGAGCTGAATAAGGAAATGGTCCCTAAAAGAACTCTTAAATCACTTCATGATGAGCTTAGATGGCTGTACAACAGGATGATGGAGCAAACTGATTCAGGTTTCAGATGGGATTATGCATTGACAAGTGAGATAGATCGTGTTTTCCCATATGAAAATGTCAATAACTACTGGGCAAAGGAAAAAAATACCAAACATATTATCCTTCCCGTTCCACATTATTTCTTCAATAACTGGAAATCATTTGCCGAATTCATTGACTTCGTGGAAAACTACGGAAAAAAGCGAGTAACAAAGCAAAAAAAAGTATCCTGAACTAAAGGTCTTTTATCAGGATATTTGAATTTGATTTAGCTGTCAGCCTTTCGTATTTCTCAAGGATTGCAATGACCTTGTCATATTCTTTACTCTTGACAACCATCCTCCTTGCAACACCTTTCCGGTCAAGCCGCGATAAAACATAACTCACTGTAAGCTTGTTAATATCCATTGCCGGCTGATAAAGCCTTTCCTTCTGCTCATTTTCATGTATGACGGAAACCAGTGACGCTCCGCTAAGATCATCGAGAATATCCCTTGCAAGCCTCACAGGAATTTTTAGCGACCTGCTTATTTTTTCAGCGCTTATAGGTCGCTCACCTGCTGAGAAATTGCGGATTATCATATGGAGTATCATCAGAATAAGGGCACGCTTCTGAAAATGGCTTATATTCAATGCTTCAGATTCAAATTCGTACCTCGAAACGTTCTGATTAGCGAAAGACAATTCCGCACCAAGAAGAATTATTATCCATGCTGTTTGCAGAAAGATTATGAATAGCGGAATTGCAGCAAGTCCTCCATATATGAAATTAAGCTTTGTAATACCGAACTGGAGATCCATATACAGCCACTGCAACAGTTTAAGAAATGTTCCTGCTATTATCCCTGATAATAAAGCCGGTACGAACTTGACCTTTGCATTTGGCATCACGATGAACAGGAGTGTAAGCACTATCCATGTGAGCAAATATGGAGTAAACCTGACGAGTGAACTTATAACAGGCTTGAAATAAGACAGGATAGAAGCCTGATTCAGAAATTCATTAAGATTCTTGCTTATAATGAAGGTGATACTGCTTGAAAGGATTATGAATATCGGAGCCACAAGCATTATAGTCAGGTAGTCCGTAAATTTCCTGTACCATGGTCTTGATGAAGAGACCTGCCAAATATGATTGAATGAGTTTTCTATCTGTGAAAGAAGAGAAATAACTGACCAGAAAAGTATTATAATGCCCACTCCTGCTATATATTCTCCCTGTGTTCCCTGAATTGTCAACTTTGCCCTCTCAAGCAAGGGAGTCAGCATTTCGCTGTATGTCTCGAACTCCTTTGTCCGAGTAATGATCGCAATCAGATTCTGATCAAGACCGAAACCTTTTGCTATCGCAAGGCCGATAGCGACAACGGGAATGATTGAGATAAGAGTATAAAAGGTTAGAGCGGAAGCTCTTAGCTGGACCTTATCATTCAGAAAGCCGCGGGCGGCAATCACTATTATCCGGAGCTGTCTGATCAGGAAGGTTCTGCGTTTGGATAATTCCGACAATGGAGTGTGCCAGATTTCGTCATTTAACCTTTTTACCTGGTCGACTGCCCAATTTACCGGATTCGTCATTATTGATCTTTATTAAAATTTCAGGTAAAATTATATTGGTCGCCCTGCATTTTGAGAATGTAATCAGAATATCGGCAGTATTTTCCTTCTTCTGTGTATTTCCCTGAAGGTGCAGAACATGCATACTTTATAAAGACTGAAAAGTATTAATGAAGGATTTGGAGAATCGAGCTTTATCTCCATCTTGTCCTTGTACCGTATATAAAATCCGGCAAGCAATAAAGTCAGCCGGAATAATGCCAGCCTGTTGTAAAGTCTTAATATCCTTACTGTTGAAGCGAACGTTCTTTTATCAGTGACGCTGTCATACAAACGGCTGAGATTCTCAAGACCAAGCTTAGTCTTATTCAGGAATTCTTTATTCGACTCCAGCCCCTCATGAAACAATCCATTATCAATATGAAGGATCTTAATACCTGCTTTCTTGAGCTGATAACTCAGAAGCCTGTCTTCAAATCCGTACTGTTTAAGCTCTTCATTGAATCTCAGTTTTGAAAACACTGTTCTGTCAATCATTACATTGAAAGTTGAGAACAAAGTGTAAGGATGTTTTTCCCGTTCACCAGCCTTACGCTGTTCCCTCTTCCACCCAATTTTCCATCTGAGGATCTTGTCAGGATCACCGGGAGGTGATTTATGATAAAGAATACCCCCGCATATCACCCTGGCTTTCGAAACATAAGGCAGCCATTTTGTGATATATGCTTCAGCAGTGCCGGGGATCATGGCATCTGCATCGATGAAAAGCAGATAGTCACCTTTAGCCTCAAGCACGAGCTTATTGCGTATTGCAGCACGGCCAATATTCTTTTCTGATACAATCAGTCTGACACCTGGTTCTTCGAGCGATTTGTATTTATTCCTGAAATCGGGTGCAGAACCATCATCACCAATCAATATCTCAAGGAATTCAGGTACTTTCCCGATACAGCTTTTCATGCTGTGAACAAGCGCCACTATATCATAATTACAAACCGGAATAAGCAATGAGATTGTCATCAGAATTACACCCTGGAATAACCATGCCAAAAATACAATTAATTTCCATATATTGTACTTTAATGACTTTGGCAAAGAAATTGCAATGACTAATTTTGCCGATATCTTCTAAACATAAAAATTCGATGAAAAAGTTCATCACCGCAATATCATCCTTACTTCTGGTAATTTCTGCTTTCAGCCAGTCCAAAAACAATTATTCAATTTCCTTATCAGTTTCAGGCTTACGAGACTCATCAATATTCCTTGCATACCATTTTGGAGATAAGCAATATATCACTGACACAACTATCCTAGATGCCAGAGGCAATGGGGTTTTCTCGGGAAAGGAGAAACTATCTCAGGGTATTTATATGATTGTTCTACCGGGTAAAAAATATTTCGAGCTTCTCATTTCAGACGATCAGAACTTTTCAGTAAGCTGCTCTTACAATGATTACTTCAATACCCTTAAGTTCACCGGATCCGATGAAAACACTGCCTTTGTTGCATATCAGAAAAAATGGGGTTCCCTGCAGCAGAGATCATCATCCAACTTAAAAAGGCTTCAATCGAACAAAGAGAACCAGGATTCGGTCCGTATACTAAATGAAAAACAGAGGATACTTGAAGCTGAGATGAAATCATACCTTAGGACAATCTCCGATGAAAATAAGAATAATCTACTTGGCATACTGGTTAAATCACTGATCCCCATTGATATACCTGAATTCAAAATAGAAGCCGGAACTCATAATCCTGATTCTGTAAGATGGGTAAAAAGATATAATTACAACAAGGATCATTTTTTTGACAATATCGACCTGAAAGACGAAAGGCTGATAAGAACACCTATACTTCAGGCACGTCTCGACGCCTTCTTTTCGAATGTTGTTATACAATCTGCTGATTCAATAAACAGGGAAATCGACAAGATCATTAAGAAATGTGAATCGAATCCGAAGATGTTCCAGTTCATATCGGTCTATCTTTTCAATCATTTCCGTGAAAGTGAAATAATGGGCCATGATGCCGTGCTCGTAAAAATTGCAGACGACATATATCTTTCAGGTAAAGCCGACTGGGTGACGAGTGATTTTAAGAAAGACCTGCAAAGACAGGTTGAATTGCTGAGGCATAATCTGATAGGTATGAAGGCTGAAAATCTTGTGATGGATTCCTATAAAGGAATTTTCGTGGCACTTTATGATATCGAGAAAGAATTCACCATACTCTATTTCTGGGAACCAAACTGCGGATTCTGCAAGGAATACACTCCAAAACTAAGGGATTATTACCTTAAAGCAAGGAATGAAGGTGTTGAGGTTTTTGCAGTATGCACAATAAGTGATAAAGCGGCATGGACAAAATATATAGATGAAAACAATCTGAGCTGGATCAATGGCTGGGATCCGGACAGAAGCTCTCATTTTGATTACTATTATAATGTCCAGACCACACCCATGGTATATATCCTTGACAGAAACAAGAAGATAATTGCGAAGAAAATATCTGTTGATGATGTCCCTTCCTTTATAGAAACATACCGTAAGTATTACCGTTAATTACAGGTGTTTCCCTGTTGACAGGACCCTCACAAGATCATACAGTTTATTGAAATAATGCTGTTTCCCGCTTACTGAAAGGATCCATTGCCTGTTTTTTGCCGATGGCGAAATGATGTACGGGTCAGCAGGTTCCCGGTTTACAGAATAACCTATGCGGTTTAGAGCTTTGCGGGTCCATTGATATGAAGGTCCTTCTCCTTCGACATAGATTGAATCGGAAAATTCAGTCCTGAATAAGAATGTTCCGTCATTTTTGTCAAATCCAATGTTGCCTGATTTGAATAAATGATCAAATGATCCGTCAAGTACCAGGTCTTCAGGAGCTCCTTCAGTAATCCCTTCATCAAGCATCATCCAGATCCTGTGGGCCTGATTGACTGCAATATTGAGGTCATGCGTCGAAAAGATAATTGTCCGTCCTTCAGATGCCAGACTGAGCATCAGTTTAATGATATCGAATTTACTTACAATGTCAAGAAATGCTGTAGGTTCATCCATTATGAGAATATCTGTCTCCTGCGCAAGTATCCTGGCTATCATGGTACGTTGCCTCTCACCATCTGAAAGGCTTGAAATGTATCTGGATTCAAATCCAGCCAGGCCGGTTTTCTTCAGGGCATCCTTTACAGCAGCGTATGAAAGTTCATCAGTCTGTCCTATCCAGTTTGTGTAAGGATATCTACCAAGTGCAACAAGATCGAATACTGTCATATTACTGACTCTGATTATTTCTGTCGAAATATATCCGATCCTCCTGGCCATCTGATTCCGTGACATTTCTTTCAGGTTTTTACCATCAATCACTACTTTACCTCCAAGTACAGGCTGCAAGCCCAGAAGAGTTCGCAACAATGTGCTTTTTCCGATACCGTTCCTGCCAATTACTGCAACAAGCTCTCCCTTAAGTGCTTCTGCAGAGAGTGGAGGTAAAAGTCGTTTTGACCCATAACCTATAATGAGAGAACCAACTGACACCAATTTATCTTTACTCCTATCCATCGCTTAAGCCTGATACCCTTTTATTCCTCATTACAATCCAGATCACAACAGGGATTCCAATAAGTGCCGTTACAGAATTTACCGGTATGACACTCTCTGATCCCGGTAATTGGGATATTATATCACAGAGAGCCATCACCGCACCGCCGGCAATGATCGAACCCGGCACAAGCACCTTATGATCTGATGTTCTGAAAATATTCCTGACTATGTGCGGAATGGCAATACCGATGAATCCTATCGGGCCACAAAAAGCCGTTACACTTCCTGCGAGAATACTTGAACAAATGAAAACCAGTACCCTGGCTGAACGGATATTCAATCCGATGCTTGAAGCATAATTCTCTCCCATCTGCATGGCATTTAGAAGCTTTATAAGAAATATACTGAAGATGGTTCCAACAGTAACTGTTATCGTCAGAACGTGGAGCTGTCCGGATGATAAGTTTCCAAGGCTGCCCATCGTCCAGACCACATATGCTTTCAGCATCGTTTCGCTGCTGAAATATTGCATGATACTGACTATTGCCGACAGACCGCTCGCCAGCATGATCCCAATTATCAGTATAGTCATAACATCCTCTATCCTGGCTGATATTGCCATTATAAGCATCATCACAGCCCCGGCTCCTGCCCATGCTGCGAATGTCAGAACCCAATTGCCGAAAGTCATCAGATCAGCCGGTGCAATACCAGAGTAAAATCCCATGATCACAATTGCAACACCCAGACTTGCACCTGAACTGACACCAAGAACATAGGGACCGGCCATAGGATTCCTGAAGATGGTCTGCATCTGTAATCCACTCATTGATAAAGCTATACCTACAAGAATTGCGGTAATTGCCTTGGGAATCCTGAATTTCAATATAATAGTTTCGATGTTACCGTCGGCATGACCCAGAAAAGCGTTCAATACATCTGATGGCCTGATATTGACTGATCCCAGGAAAATATCGAGAGAAAAAAACAGGAGCAGCAAAATAATAAGAAAAGAGAAGATATATATTCTTTTCCCCTGATGTCCTTTTATAATATTTCCGTTTATCAGATGCAAACTTTCAGGTTATAGTCAATTTAGTTTCCTGTAATATAATAGTTCATGGTCTTTAAATAATTCCGGGTGAAGTATCGACGAAAGATCCTTCAGGATGAGTTGCGGATTTAGCACTCCGCTTTCCCAGTAGTCATTGCCTCCATTTTCCGTAATGCGTTTATTATTGTTAAACAGGTTACCGCTTTTAAAAACGGGTAAGGTACTCAGACGGGCATCTACTGCAGGAATCTCATCTTTTGACACCACCGAACCAATGTTGATCCAGTAATCTGCCTCAAGCGAGCGAATATATACACTTTCCAGTCCCATAGGCATTGCTGCGGAAGCCACAGTGCCTTCCCAAAGATATTCGCCTCCGGCGTCTCTGATAAATGAACTTAAATGTGAATTACCGGGAGACACATACCATGTATCCCTGAACGGTAATCCGGCAAGGACCTTAGGTCTTCTCCGGGTCTCCTGAAGGATATAATCCTTGATGCTATTATATGATCCAGAAACTGATCTGTATATAGAATCGGCTTCATATTCCTTGCAGTAAAGAGCCCCGAACAGCTTTATCCATTCAGCTTTTCCTAAGGGGTCATTTTCAAGAAAATCAGCATTTAACATTGTTTTGATGCCAAGTTCCTCAATTTTACCGCTATAGCCTGACGACTCCCCTCCCACACCGTACATCATAACCAGATCAGGTTTGATCTTAAGTATCAGTTCACTGTTCAGCGTACTTTCATATCCGACATCCTCGATAAGACCCTTATCAATCATGTCCAGAAGATTTTCATTATAAACGAATGCTTTTCCGGAAACTCCGGCTACTGATTTCTCTTCACCCAGGGCCGTTATCATAGCCAGATGTGTGGTTGACATGCAAATTATTTTCCTGACCGGGACATAAATTATCCTTGAGGTATCATCAACGGAAACCGGTCTGCTGCCTCTTTTTACAAGATAATAGTTAATCTGGACACCATCGGCCCCCTGCCATGGATCCAACAGTGTTACTATAGTACAACTGTCGCTTGCGTTAATATTAAGTCTTTCAGCTTTATTTATAATATCGGATGAAAGCATTACGGCTGCAGGTGATGAATGGCTATCATTTCCGCATGAATATTGCAGAAGCATCAGTGACAGAAGCCAGGCAAAACCGGCAATTCTTCTCATGGGTTGCTTTTAAAAGTGAATGACATTGTAAGTAAAAATGACCTGCCCGGCTGAGGATAGTATTTTATAGTTTCATAACTGACATTAAATATATTATCCATTCTGATTGAGGCATCAAGAAGTATCCGCGGGAAATCATATTTCATACCTGCAGCTATATTATTTAATGTATATCCCCGGATAAAGTCGCTGTTATCGGCTGCTGTAAATATCCTTCCAGTGAGATCGGTGATCCAGACTGAGTAGATATTCTTAAAGCTTAATCTGGCTGAACTTTTCAGCTGATGCCTGGGAACATAAATCAATTGCTTTCCTTTTGTTTCAGAATTAAGACTGACTGCTTTCACATTTGAATAATCAGAGGCAATCCTTACCTGGAAATCATTTGCAGAATATCTCAGGAAAGCTGATGACTCGAAACCGGAAGTGTTAACGCGTTCAATATTATCGGCTATCCAATAAGGAAGTTCAGAAGGACGCCACTGGATCATATCTCTTATATAGTTTTTAAACCACCCGGCTTCAAGACCGGCAGAAGTGTATTGTGTGATTTTATGATCCCATTTATAGCCCATTTCCCAGGAATACGCATATTCATTCCTGAGGCCGGGATTGCCGCCAGGGTTCCAGTAACGATCATTAAGAGATGGTATTTTGGAATTTCTTGACAAATTTATTTTTGCATAATGTTCTTTACCAGGTATCAACCGGTATTCGAAACCTGCTGAAAAATCGGGAATAAGAAGATTTCCGTCATGCAATGTTTCCCTCACGAGGATCGCTGCACCATACCTTCTCCCCTTTTTTCTCTCTGCTGATATTGTAAGAGATGAAGTATTCCGGGCGACGTCTTCAAAATAATTATTCGAACTCACAAGGCTGTATTCTTCATTAAGAACTATTTTGAGTCTTGTATAATTTCCCAGCTGGCTAGTCATGGTTCCTTTGAGTACCATTGAATTGACCTTGTTTCTTGAATCGATTGAATAGAGCTCACATAAGTAATTAAGATCTGATGACAGCCAGGCAGCTGATACAGAGTATTCGCTTTTACCACTGAAGAAAGTGTAGTTCAGAAGACTTCTGAAGGCATTATCTTTCTGTTTTTCACCGGAATAGCCATAAAGTATTGAACCGGGCAGGTCACGGTCTGCAGTCTGATACCAAAAGCGGGCAGAAAGAATGTTTTTTGATTTTCGCAGGTAAAGTTCCTGCATAAAACCCTTATGCCGGACCATATTATTTTCTCTCACAGACCATACAGGTTCAGGAGATTGTTCTGCATCAAGATAAGAGAAGTTGTTTTTGGCAGTGCTCAGAAAGGCTCTTGTGACTGACTTAAAATGGTCATTACCTGCATTGACCCTTGCATAACCTGTATAATGTCCGAAACTGCCTATTGCCGGAGAAACTTCAACAGTATTTGTTTCTTCCCAATCTGGTGCGTTTTCAATATTTATAACTCCGCCTATTCCGCTGTTTCCAAGGTCCATTGCAGCACCGCCGAAGCTTATCATTACATTATCCGCCAGTCCTGCAGGTACAAGTGAGAAATCCGACTGGCCAAGCATCGGGTCATTTATGTTAATGCCATTCCAAGTGACCTCTGTATGACCTGCTGATGTTCCTCTGAATGAAGATGTTGCTGCGCCACCTGAGCCGTAGTATTTAATAAATAATGGAGTTGTCTCATTAAGCAGGTCATTAAGTGAATAGAGAAAATAGTTTTTAAGTATTGCTGAATCAATATTATAAAATTTGAATCCCGGTTGTTCTGAAGTTATTTGTTTAGGATTGATAACCACTTCCTGAATACTGAATTCAGGGGTATTTAAAGAGTCTTGTCCTATCAGTGGTAAACTGATCAATCCGGCCAGAAGGATTATTAAAGTTAGTCTTAAAATATTCATCTTCACCTGAGAATTAAATAATTTCATAAATAAGATGACCATTTTCAGGCTGACAGGAGGATGGTTATTGGAATCAATTATGATCCGGCGCTTTTCTTCCCGAAAGCTTTGAATATGTCTTGTCTGGCAGGTCTTCTGACTTGTCCCGGCTTCCGTAAGCCTTCCCATCGGCGATCGGCCAACAGTGGCAGGTTATCCGGAAACCATCATCACGTATAACGTGATCGGGCATCACAGCAGCGGGTACTGTTACGGATTCTTACCGTATTCCCTTTTCATCACAATGACTAAATATCAATGCGACACCAAAACGGATCAAAGATAAAATAATTGGATCAGTATTTACAATATGAAGTTTAATGAAATATTAACAGGTGTTGATAAAGCAGCCAGGTTTCTTATCACTGGCTTGTAATTGTACCGCATGAATTGCGGATCACAAGTTCAGGAGCAAGGCTTACCTGACGTTTGAACTTGCTTTTGCCTGCGTTTTTAACTTCTGACCATACCATGTTAGCAGCTTTAGTAGAGATTGCTGCAAGAGGTTTTCTCAGGCATGTAACCGGTGTAAAAACGAGATCAAAGCCGATTCCCTCTTCGATAGAGATCAGAGCAATATCCTGTGGTATCCTCAATTTTTTTCTTCGCAATAATGACATCAGAGGATAAACTATTCCTGAATGCAGAACAATGAAGATATCGGTACGGTATGGAGGGCGAAGGTATTTTTCGATTTCGTCGAAGTCGGTATGGTTTTCAAGAAAGGATTTCTCAATTTCCACGACTTCAGGCCTGTTTATTTTTGCTGTTTTTTCTAATGCATCGATCAGTTCATTTATAATCTGAACATCGTTATGAGCAGATTCACGGTCAGTTACCAGCACAACATTTTTATAGCCGAGTTTTTTCACATGTTCTGCAACAGACTGGGCTCCTGCACCGGTATCGGTGTTAATTGTATTGAATCTGCCCGTTTTGAAGGCTTTTTCAAGTACTATGAACGGATAATCAGTTGCTCTGAGTGTTCGGATTGTTGATTCATCAGCTGCCTGACCGACAAGGATCAAACCGCTAAAGAATTTTCTGAATGCACTTATCATCCTGTCAAAACGCTGATCATCGGTATCACGGGTAACGATTGAAAAACCAACGCCAATACTCATGAATGCTTTCTGGAGGAAGGGCGTTATTCCAAGAACAAAAGGATCACTCAGGGAAGGTACTATCATTCCAATCACACCAGGTTTCTCTTCTACGGGAAAAACTGCCCCCTTTACATCAGGAGGGTTGAAAAAGCCCATCTGACGGGCAAGAGCCAGTACTTTTTCCTGTGTCTCCTTCCTTATGCCATGCAGGTCAGCTTTATTGTTAAGTACCAGCGATACAAGCGTACCTGACACACCCAAACGGGCGGCCAGGTCTTTATTTTTAAATTTTTTGGCCATTCCGCAAAGAATTTGAAATAAATTTAGGCTAATTTTTTAACCTGAAATGAAAAAATTAAAAAAATTTAACTTTTTATCAGGTATAAAAGAGCTTTTACACTTGGATCAGCACCATAATTCTATCTTTTAGGAGGATTGATACCTCTTTGTTTGGCAGCTTCTTCAAGTCTTTGCTGCCATTTGGATTTTTTCAGCGGCTTTTTCTTATTCTCCTCAAGCACAGCTAGAACTTTTTCAGCGTCAATAAAACGCTTTGAAATTACATTCTGGATCCAGGTCAGCATATTGGCAAGGAAATAATAATATGTCAGACCAGAGGACCATTGATTAAGGATCAGCATGAACATAACCGGCATCATGTACATCATCATCTTCATACCCGGCTGATCCTGTCCTGCCGATGATCCTGACATTTTCATTGTCAGAAGGGAGGAGGCAGTCATTAAAAGGGTAAACAGACTGACATGACTTCCATATATAGGGATGCTAAACGGAAGAGTAAGTATTGAATCGTAGGTTGAAAGGTCTGTAGCCCAGAGGAAATGTTCCTGACGTAATTCAATAGAAACGGGGAAGAAACGGAACATTGCAAAAAGTATAGGGAATTGCAGGAGCATTGGCAGGCATCCTCCCATAGGATTGATGCCTGCTCTTTTATAGAGATCCATTGTAGCCTGCTGTTTCTTCATCGCGTCTTCTTTCTTCGGAAATTTCTTGCCCAGTTCATCAACAAGCGGTTTCAGTACCTGCATTTTTGCTTGTGATTGGTATGATTTGAAAGTAAGCGGGAAGAGTACAATTTTGATAAGAATAGTAAGTATCAGGATTATAAGTCCGTAGCTCTTTATATACTTTTCAAGCCAGTTAAATACAGGAATAATTACAAACCTGCTTATCCAGCCGGTAATATTTTTACCGAGGTAAATTATCTTTTCAAGCTCAAGTCCCTCCTTTTTCAATGTTGATGTGTGATTCGGACCATAATAGAACCGCATCTGGTATGACATATCCGGGCCCGGAGTAACAGGTACCCCTATTTCAGATGTGAAATAGCGGATGTATTTTTTGGATTCCGGAGTCATATTTGAAGTAAGGGACCCGTTCAGAAAATAACTATCAGTAATTACTGCTGCTGAAAAGAACTGATCAACATAGGCTACCCAGCTTAAGCGTGTCGGGATCTCGATCTGCTCAGATGCCTTCTTTGATCTCATCCTGGTGCCCTCAACATCATCCTGATAATACTTATACTTAAGAGAGGTATAGTTTTCTTCGTTTATCCTGCCTTTTTCCTTCTGGGGGATGTACATTCTCCAATCAAGAGTAATACTGTTCTGGTTTGCAGGCATTATCTTATCCATGTTATGGAATGACACATCAAAAAGCACATGGTATTTATCAGGTGGAAGAGTATACTTATATTCAATGTACTTATCGCTGTCGGCGTTCAGACGAAGTACAACTAGTCCCGGGTCATTTGTAACTGATATGGAGCGTTCTTCTGAGGAAGGGCTGAAATAAAGGTTATTAGTCTGGACTGCTTTATTGTCAGCAGTGAAAAAATTGAAACCAAAAACGGTGGAATCACCCGAAAACAGTATAAGAGGGAGAGAATCGTGAGTTACATACTCTTTAAGGCGCGCAGAGTATACACGACCCCCTTTAAGCGAGATTTTCAGCTCAAGAAGATTGTTTTCAAGTGTAATAAATTCGTTTTCCCCAACAGCTGCACCGGCAAAGGCTCCAAATTGTCCGGGTTCAACAGTTTCCGTTCCTGCTGCAGACTGAGTAATATTCTTTTCAGGCAGAATTGTATTTATCGTATCCTGGATCTGATTACCCGTTGTAATTCCAAGTTTGTTATTCAGCTCATTGATCTTTGCAAGGACTTCAGGTTGATTTGGTTTAAACCTGAGAGCGTTTACATACTCAGTCCTGGCCCGTTCAAAATTTCCGTTTGCCACCTGCTCTTCAGCTGCAGCAACGGCATTTTTAAACCCTTTGTTCAGCTTGTTGTTATTATAGATGCTGAAACCTATAAAGACCAGAAAGATCAGAATCAGTCCTGTTATTGTGTTCTTATCCATTATCGTGCTTAAGATTTATCAATATTTCACTTTAATCCCTTCTTATTTCTCTATGCAAGCCTTTATGAAGTGAACGAACAGAGGATGCGGATTTACCACTGTACTGCCATATTCGGGATGGAACTGAACCCCTACAAACCATTTATGATCAGCAAGTTCCACAATTTCAACAAGGTTTGATTCAGGATTTATTCCAACCGGGATCATGCCATTATTTTTAAATTTCTCCAGATACCTGTCATTAAATTCATAGCGGTGACGGTGTCGTTCAATGATCTCAGTCTTCCCATATGCTTTAAATGCCTTCGAATTTTTATCAAGTAAACAACGGAAACCGCCAAGTCTCATTGTACCACCTTTATCGATGATGCTTTTCTGTTCTTCCATCAGATCGATCACCGGGTAGCTTGTATTGAGATCGACTTCAGTCGAATGGGCATCTTCCATTTTGAGCACATTCCGTGCAAATTCGATAACAGCACACTGCATTCCCAGGCAGATGCCCAGATAAGGAATATTGTTTTCCCTGGCGAATCTTGCGGTGATTATTTTTCCTTCTATTCCGCGTGAACCGAATCCAGGAGCTACTAATATACCGTCAAGATCTTTTAATTTCTCATTGACGTTATCTTCAGTTATCTCTTCTGAATGAATGAATTCGACATCAACATCGCATTCATTCAGTGAACCGCTATGTACAAATGCTTCGGATATTGATTTATATGAATCCGGAAGTTCAACGTATTTGCCAACGAGTCCTACTTTTATCTTGTATTTTGGATTATTTAGTCTTCTCAGGAATTCTCTCCATTCAATGAGCGGAGGTTCATTTTCGGCAGGCAATCCAAGTTTTCTGAGTACTGTCTGATCGAGTTTTTCATCGAGCATTTTTAACGGGACTTCATAAATAGTTGAAACGTCAACTGACTCTGCGACAGCGTTCTCTTCAACATTACAAAACAGAGCGACTTTCCTTTTTATCTCTTTGCTGAGGCTGTGTTCTGTCCGTAGTACCAGTACGTCAGGCTGAATACCTTCTTCAAGAAGTTCCTTAACTGAGTGCTGTGTTGGTTTTGTTTTTGATTCACCAGTTGCCGACAGGAACGGGACAAGAGTAAGATGTATAACGACACAATTCTGAGCCCCAAGTTCCCACTTTAGCTGTCGCACAGCTTCAATATATGGCAGAGATTCTATGTCGCCCACTGTACCGCCTATTTCGGTAAGTACAATATCAAATTTATTACCGGAACTGACGAGCTTGATTCTTCTTTTTATCTCATCGGTTATATGGGGGATCACCTGAACTGTTTTACCCAGATAATCGCCCTTGCGTTCTTTTTCAATCACAGTCTGGTAAATCCTTCCTGTGGTGACATTATTTGCCTGGCTTGTAGGAACATTCAGGAAACGTTCATAATGCCCCAGGTCGAGATCGGTCTCAGCTCCGTCAAGAGTAACGAAGCATTCTCCATGTTCGTAAGGATTAAGAGTTCCGGGGTCAACGTTAATATACGGATCAAGCTTCTGTATAGTGACTGAGTAGCCCCTTGCCTGCAAGAGCATGGCAAGAGAAGCGGCAAGGGTGCCTTTCCCGAGGGAAGAGGTAACACCTCCTGTCACAAATACAAATTTAACGTCTGCCAAAGTAAAAAGTATAAATGGATTAATACGCTATTAAATTGAAATTATTCATCAATTCCCGACTGATCGATCATCTTTACTTTCTCCTCCAGGGTTTTGATCATTTTTTTTGCATTTTCGATCTTCTCCTCTACCTCCCTGATCATTGTATCGGCATTTTTCGATTTTGTAAAGAATCCTATATTATTCTCCCACAGAACTATATCACTCTCAAGCTGTTTAATCTTTGTTACAAATTTATCGCGTTCGTTCCTGATTTTTCTTGATGCTTTGGGGTTAGTCTTAAGGGTATCGAGTTTGGATCTGTATTTGAGAATACTCTTGTCATCATCTCCGATTTTCAGTTTATCGAACTCCTTATTCAGTGCATTCCTGTACCTGTTTGTTATTTCATCTTTTTTATTGAATGGCACGAATCCTATCTCGGTCCATTTCCGCTGGAGATCCTTAAGCCTTTCAAAAGCTGCCTGCACATCGGTTCCCGGTTCAAATTTTTCAAGCTCCTCAATTATGGCTATTTTTGCTTTAAGATTATCTTCATAGGTAGTGTCCAGGTCAGAAAAGAACTCACTTTTACGGTTAAAAAAGTGATCGCATGCTTTTCTGAATCTTTTCCAGGTCTTCTCCGATTGTTTTCTTGGCACAGGGCCTATCTCCTTCCATTCTTTCTGGAGCCTGATAAGTGCATCGGAAGTTGCCTTCCAGTCTGTACTTTCCTGAAGGGCTTCAGCCTGTATACATAATTCGATCTTCCTCTGCAGGTTATTCTGCTGCATTTCCTTGTTATCGGCATAAAAAGCTCTCTTTTTCTCAAAGAAGCTGTCGCAGGCATCTCTGAATCTCTGATATATCCTGTTATTCTGCTTTTTAGGTGCAAAACCTATTGTCCTCCACATTTTTTGAAGGGCAACGACTTTTTCAGCTTTTTCATCAAAATCCTTGAAGTTCTTTATCTCGACAAGATTGATAGCTTCTACTTCTTCACATAACGCCATTTTGGCTTCAAGGTTTTTTCTCTGATCATCTTTCTGTTTTTCGAAATATTCATGATGTCTCTTGTTGATCTGAGAAGTAGCTTCTTTAAATCTTTCCCAAACTTCATTTTTCGATTCCGGCGGAACAGGTCCGATTTCACGCCATTGATTATGGTAATCCTGCAAAAACCTGAAAGCGTTTACCGGATTAGGTTCAAGCAGCAGCTCTTCTGCTTTCTCACATAATTTCACCTTGGCTTCAAGGTTCTTCTTAAGATCCAGATCTCTCAGCTCTTTATTGATCTTTATATAATCGTAAAATATCTCAACATGATGATGATAGTTTTCCCAGAGATCTTTAAGAGAACTTTGCGGGACGACACCTATTGAGTGCCATTCATTCTGGAGGGACCTGAATTCATGGAATGTTTTGTTTATTGACTCCTCGCGGTTGACAAGTTCTTTTATCTTGTCAATGATATCATATTTTTTTTTCAGGTTTTCGTATTTCTCGGCTTCCTGAACTTTATTATAATCTGATTTTTTCTCCCTGAATTTTTCAAGCAGATGTTTAACCTGTGCTTCAAGGGGATCGACCCATATCCTGTATTCTTCGATCTTTCCTCCTGCTTCAAGGAATTTTGTTTTTCGTTCTTCAGCTTCTGCTTTAAGCTTTTTATAGAAGAGCACTTTTATCCTGTCAACATCATTCCTGATCTCTGAAGGAGGTCTGTTTTCAATTATCAGGGACAGAGTGTCAACAAGGTCATTCTTTGAATATCCTGAATAATCAACAGGTGGAAGAACCATATCATCAAGGCTGTCGCCTTCATGTTCAAAAACTTCCTGAAATTCAGTTTCAGGCGAAATAAGTTTTACTGTCCGTTTCCTTTTCGGAGTAACAACCTTATCACCTTCTTTTTTCTCCTCCTCAGGCGGAGGGTTCTTAACTTCTTCCCCATTGTTCGGGGAATCATCAACTACATCCGCAGTAGTTTCTTTCTTTTCTTCTTCAGTCCCGTCATTTACGGCGGGAGTGTTTTCCTGCTGCTTTTCAGCGTGTGTGGCATCCTCAGTTCCGGAAGCATTTACTTTAGCTTCGGATTGTTCATCAAGAACAGAGTCATCCGGATTTTCCTTTGTCATAATCAATCCTTTCTAATTTCAGCTCTTGTACATTTACCAACAAAAATATGTCAGAGTACGAATTTTTGAATGTACGAAAATATTGAATATTTAAATATGCACAAAGTTTATTTAAATAAAACTCAACCGGCAATATGATTGAATATCAACTCAACAGGCAGTCAGCCAATATTATAACTCTGAACTTTATGGAAATCTGAATTGTAATTGATACAAATTATATAATTATCTTTGAGAAATAATATCAAACAATTTCGATTAAAGAAGTATTTTATGGATAGATCTGAATTAATTACTACAATACTGGCTTTTGTACTTGTCGGTGCTCTTCTGTACAGGAAATATGCAAAGGGCCAGCAGAATAAGACCGGATCAGACACAGGCAGGAATACAGGTCCATCATTCACGTCTCATTCGAGAGATGATGATTATGAACCTTACTCAAAGAAATGAATTATCAGTTCCTGTTTTTGGTAGCCAGGTAACGGAGAGGATTTATTATCTTTTGCAGCAAGCGGAGATCATCATCGGTTATTATCTCAGCATTACCCTGCATATTCTGTGTAAAATCGAGCTTCCTGCCATAAAGAGTGGTAAGACCTTCAGGCAGATCTACTTCTATTGTATATGCATCGCCAGCCGGAATAGGTGACTTGGCTTTCACTATTCCACGTACAATCCCATATTCAAGATAAGGATATCCGATCAGTTTTATATTCACCTTCTGACCTTCTTTTACTTTGCCCGACCGCAGCATCTTAAGATTTATCCGGCCTACAATCTCACCTGTTTCAAAGGGCACTATGCTCAGCAGCGGTTCATATTTCAGCACTGATTGATTTTCGCTCCAGGATCGCGTAAAAGTTACAGTGCCTTCCACAGGAGAGACAAACAGGTAATTATTCCGCCAGATGTTTATCTGTTCATTGAGGTTCAGGAAAGACTCATTCAGAACGGATACGAGATTCCGCACTTCCTCTTCCCTTCTGATGCGGTAATCCTGGAGAAGCTGGTTTTTTTCGGCAAGTGTTACTAAATTCTTTGACTCGTCAAGTCTTACCTGCTGCAGGTCGAGTTTGCTGTTGTTATAAGCCCTCCTTGAAGTTTCGTATTCATTTTCGGATAGTTCCTTACCAGCATACAATGCCGAATCTCTTCTGTAACGTTTATCTTCTGTCCTAAGATTGTCAGTTATCAGCTTCTCCTTCACCTTCATTCTGCCTATAAATTGATGCAAGGCAGATATTTCTTCATTAATTGAATTTATTTTGCTTCCATATAGGTCATTGCGGTTATAAGTATCATAATCCTGAAGAGCCTTAATGAAGGAATCATAATAAACCTGAAGTTCTCCCAGTTTTGAGAATGCCGGAATGGATTGAACATCCAGTTTTTCAGGTTTTACTATTGTATCAGCAAGTTTTTTTAGTGCTTCAACCTCAGGAATTGAAGCAGAAGTTTCCAGCAGGGCCAGTAACTGCCCAGGAGCAACTTTTTCGCGGTCATGTACGTATAATTTATAAATACGGCCTGCTGTATTTGTTACCAGTGTCACCGGCGGATTTTGAGTCGTTATCTCGATCTCAGCCGGAACTATATCAGGATACCTGATTATCCATGCCAGGAAGATCAGCAGGAGAAAGACAAATGCAATAACTACCGTACCCCATCTGATAATCCTTGCGGGAGGATTTGAGATAATTTCATTTACAGGTTCGGAATATATTATTTCAGGCGCTTTATCCTTCATGTTCCGTTCTAATTACCAAGTTCGAGCTGATTCCTGACCAGATTAAAGTAAGCTCCCTTATTTTCGATAAGTGAGGTGTGCGTACCTGTTTCCACAATTTTTCCGCCATCCATTACTATGATCTTATCCGCGTTTTTTACGGTGCTTAATCTGTGAGCTACAATGATCACTGTTCTTCCCTTGAAATAGGATGACAGATTTTCAACTATGACCTTTTCGTTATTGGCATCAAGAGAATTTGTTGCTTCATCGAAGATTATTATTTCGGGATTCTTATAAATTATACGGGAAATGAGTAGCCGCTGCTTCTGCCCTTCGCTCAGTCCATGCCCGTTTATTCCCACCCGTGTATTATAACCCAGAGGCAACGATTCAATAAATCCCTTTATATTGGCAACCTCAACTGCCTTAATAAGTCTTTCTTCGTCGATACTGTCGGTTCCGGGAGCAATGTTGAAAGCAATTGTATCAGGAAAAAGGAAACCGTCCTGCATAACTGCTCCTGTCTTCTCGCGCCAGGTCTTAAGGCTGATGCCAGAAAGCCTCGTATCACCGACGAGTATCTCACCATTTACAGGCTGGTAGAATCCAAGAAGCAGTTTCAGGAGCGTTGTTTTGCCACTGCCGCTGACACCGACAATTGCAGTTGTTTTCTTTTCTTCAATAACCAGATCGACATCTTTCAGTGCAAAAGGAGAATGTGGTCCTTCATACTGGTATGATACATTATTGATGTATATATCCTTTCTATCAGGAAGTTTCCTTATTTTCATTTCCGGATCCGGTTCCTCATCGTCCATGAAATGTATCTCTGACAGCCTGTCAAGACTCATTTTTGCATCCTGTGAGAGTCTGAAGAAACCTATTAACTGGCTCACAGGAACATTAAGCTGGCCTATTATAAATTGAACAGCCAGCATCATACCAAGTGTAATACTGCCTTTTATTACTGCAGTTGCAGCTACTATTGTGATGAAAATATTCGTTACCTCATTTATGAATGTAGCTCCTGCAGTCTGATATTGGATGATCCCCAGTCCCTTTGTTTTCAGTTTAAAAAGAGATGCCTGCAGATTCTCCCATTCCCACCGTTTACTAAGCTCACTCTGGGTAAGCTTTATCTCCTGCATACCGTTCACTATAGTAATGAGTTGGCTGCTGGCTTCCGACATTTTTTTGAAACGCTGATGATCAAGCCTTGCACGCGACTTCATGAAAAGAGATACCCACAACAGGTAAAGAAGCGATCCTATCAGGAAGATAGCAAGGATCCTGACACTGTAAATAGCTAGCACTATCCCGAATACTACAAGGTTGAAAAAAGAGAAAAGTATGCTGAGAGATGCTGATGTAAGAAATTCCTCTATCCTGTTGTTGTCGTCAATCCTCTGGAGAATATCTCCCGTAAGTTTAGTGTCAAAAAAGGCGACCGGGAGCAACATAAGTTTCTGAAGGAAGCCCGAGATCACAGCAACATTAACACGTGTTCCAATATGCAGCAATAGCCAGCCACGAATGAATTCAACTGACATTCGTCCTATAACCAATGCCAGTTGAGCAATAAGAATGAGATATATGAAATTTATATCGCTGTTATTGATACCAATATCTATTATTGATTGGGTCAGGAAGGGTACAAGGAGTTGAATTACGCTTCCGATAAAGAGTCCCAGTATAAGCTGGAAAAAGTACTTACGGTAGATACGGAAGTATTTCAGCAGGAAAGAAAACCCGCGTGAATTTTCAGGTTCATTCTCTTTCTCAAAGAGTGCCGGTGTGGGCTCAATAATGAGGACCAGTCCGGCAGGCTTTCCTTCTGATAATGTTGATGCCCAGTTCCTTGTAAATTCTTCCCTGGTGAATTTAACCAGGCCGACAGCAGGATCAGCCGCCCATATTTTATCCTTCTGTATCCTGTATACAACTATAAAATGTCTCTGGCGCCAGTGAACTATGCAGGGCAAAGGGATATTCTCAGCAAGAACTTCAAACGGCACCTTCACTCCCAATGTCCTGAAACCCAGACTATCTGCAGCTTCCGAAAGACCAAGAAAAGAGACGCCTTCCCTTGTTATATAGCATTTTTTCCTTATCGATTCAAGTGAAAATGTCTTTTTATAGTAACCGGCTATCATCTTAAGACATGCAGGACCACAGTCCATAGCATCAGGCTGCTTTATGAAAGGGAATGACATTTTCGGGTCCCTGATAGTTTATTTATGGTAAAGATATTTATATTTTTTATTTGAATGCAGTACCTTTTCCGGTAAATAGAAACCTGTTGCGAGATCAAGTATTTTTACTTCAGGGAAATACTATCTTTGGAAATTGATTTTTTATCAACACAGGGTTGTTTAAGAAGATTTCAGATAAAAGTATTATTGAAGGAATACGGAACCAGGATGACACTACTCTGAACTGGCTGTATAATAATTATTACAATACTGTCAGCAAGCACATACTTAAAAACAATGGCGTAAGTGATGATGTGTCGGATGTCTTCCAGGATACCATTATAGTACTTTATAATCAGATTACTGACGGTACTCTTAATCTGACCTCGGATCTTAAAGGTTACTTCTTTGGAATTGCCAGGAATATATGGAACACGCAGCTCAGGAAAAAGAGAAAAACTGTGGAGCTGGAACTCGACCTTCTGCAGGAACCTGAGATCGAAGAGGATAACGACCGGATGTATGAAAGGATAGTAAACCGGGCATTCCAAAAGCTTAAACCTGATTCTCAGGCAGTACTGAATTTATACTACGAGGGGTGCTCATATGATGAGATCGCAGTAAAAATGAACCTTAAGAATGAAGGTTATGCCAGGAGGAAAAAATATCTCTCCAAGGAAGCTCTTATGGAGATGGTTTATAAAGACCCTGAATATCAGGAGTTCCTGCGATACCAGAAGTAAGCGGTTCCGGCTAGTGCTATTACGAGTGCAGACAGCCAGATAATGAGCTTCCTGGCAGAATAAAATACAGGAGAATTATCTCCATAAACAACCAGACTCGACCAGAAATAAGGATGTGATTTTAACTGACTGGCTTTTTTCAGATAATGAGATCTTGCCTCTCTTAATGCTGCACTTTTTGATTTTCCTTTCTTAAGATTATCATAGAAAGACTTAATTATATCCGTACCTGATTTGTCGTCAATTTCCCACATAGACATCACAACCGACTGACTGCCGGAATATAGAAATCCCCTGGCTAAACTCAGTATTCCCTCTCCTTCAGATAATTTACCGCTGCCGGTATTACATGAGCTTAAAACAACCATTCTTGCCTTAAGGGGTAATCCGTACACTTCGTATGTATATAGTAATCCGTCTTCAGGCTGGTCATCCTTATCCTGCATGAATATCATTGCTGAATTCATTGGATTGATATCATTAAGAAAAGTATGCATTGCCAGGTGTATGATGTCATAATTGCCGGCAACACTCTTGAAAACAGATTCCCGGGCATCTTTGTTGAGGTACAGCTGTCCGCCGGAGAGACCTGAAACATACTGTGCCTCCTGCCGCGCAAATGGCAGGTCGTACAATAATCTGAACCTGCTCTGCCTTACCTGCATTATCGAATCAAGGTTGATAGCCCTTGTATACACCGGGGCAAAAGCAACAAGATCATGTTTCCTGCTGTAACTTCTGTTCACAACTTCTCTGAGAAAGGTTGCCGAGTACGTGTAGGAGATATTGTAATCATCCATCAGATATTTTAATTTCCTGTAAAGGATCTCATTCCCTACATATTTTTCTGTCAGGATTGTTTCGAATGGCAGATATGATAGAATGTTGTCCGGCGAAATAAGAAGATTGTCTGATATGAAATACTTTTTTACCGGCTCAATCAGCAGTTTGTATAATTCGTATCCTGTATCTATATATTTCTCGAATTCCATCCGTGCATTTGATGACCTTACTGTTGATGACAGGAGGTTCTGGAACTCAAGGAGTTTTTTTCTGAAAAGAGAGTCGGTTTTAAAAGAAAGCAATTCCTGATGCCTGCGGTTTACAATAAAAATATAGAGGGACGAATCAGAAATGATGTAATTCAGGTAATTGCTATTTCTTCCGATCAGGCCAGGTATCTCTTTCAGACCCGGAGTCTTTGTGTCATATTTCATTGTATAATATCCCGGGAAATCCTTTCTGAAAGTCATTGCAAGTGAATCACGGGCAGTGACAGCCTTAAGAAGATTTTCATTCCATTGTGATATCAGATCATTATCGGGCTGGCTCTTTTCATTTTCCGCAACGATTCTTGCATTATAAAATCCAATCTCCCGTTGAAGTGATTTTTCCTGTTCGGCCAGTACAGCAGGAATATTCAGCTGGATAGCATTAAGCTCCCTGGTGGCAGTGAGCAATCCAGCCACCTTGCTTCTTTCCAGATACTCGAAAGCTTTCTCAAGGTACCTCTTCTCACCTGTGTTTCGGTAGCATAACTCAAAATCCCTTATTGCCATAAGATATGAATTCCGGTAACGGGCACCCAGCACTATTCTGCTCTCTTCCTCGCTTATGTTTATCCTTATCCTGTCAATAACATTAATAATCAGTTCTGAAGTGCCGGCAGCTGCTTCCAGGATTATTTCATCTCTTGATTTTTTATAGAGGTCCCACAAGATCTCATATTTAAGGCGAAGAGTATTAAGGAATGCCTGATTTGCCGGAATTATGTCGGGAGAAGGGTTTATTAAATAATCATCCTGAGTGATATCCCTTCCTGCAAACAGCAGTTTCTGCAGCTTCCCGAGAGCTTCCTGCGGTTCACCATAATTAAAAAGTGCCTGCGCATAACCCAGGAGGACAGGATCCCTTAGATTTGCATCTTTAGGATTATTATTAATGTAATCTTCGCACCGCCTGTAAATTTCGAGAGAGTTCTTCAGGTCCTTTTTATATAGAAGAAGGTAATCCGCATAGTTTGCGAGAACTTCAACATAATATCTCGATCCTGTCCCATAAACTGTTTCCGCTCTCCTGACCATCTCAGAAAGCAGATCTGCCCCTTTATCGATCTTCCCTGAATTACCAAGGGAAATAGCATAACTGTTGACCATATTAAGTCCTAGAATTGAACTTTCGGAAAGAGCAAGCCTGATCCCCTTATTGTAGTATTCTTCTTCCTTTTCAGCCATTCCCAGATTACCATATGTCACAGCCAGGCTGTTTATAAGGTTTATATAATCTGCATCAGGTTTTGCCCCGCTGTTGACAATCAACGATTCAGACTGCTCCAGGTAGATCCTTGCTCTTGTGTAATCAGCCATCATGATGTAGCCGACACCAATATTGATATATAGCCGGATCAGATTATTTCCGGTTACCGCGTTTCTGTTGTTGCTGAGGATCCCCAGGATCTGGGCGGAGTAATCCGGAAAACTTTCAAAATCCCTGCATTCAACAGTAGCTCCGATAAGAGTTGTATAAGCCTCTGTCACTTCCGGATCATCCTGTCCGTACACTTCAGATGCTTCATTAATATAATCGAGCATATAATTGCAGACCTGGATGTAGTCGCCCAGGTAATTAAATGAAACGCCGATGTTATAAATTGCTTTCAGGTAATGTTCATCAGTAAGCCTGAGCATTCTCTTCAATGAAACAGAGCTGTTAAGGTTCTCAATAGCTTCATTGTATTTGCCTGAGAGAAGGTAGCAGACACCTATATAATAATAGTATTCCGATAATGTTGCAGAATCCGGTTTCTCTTGAGCTATTGACTTCTTCAATGAAGAAGCCAGGGAAAGAAGTCCGTCTATATTATTTGCCGAAGTAAGGCTGATTATCCTTGAACCAATGTTATCTGATTGAGCGGATTTATCTCCCTGATTCTGCAGCAGGGAGGTGATGGAATCCTGATATAATCCAATTTTACCGGAAGAAATACCTGAGTCCCTGATATCTGATTTTGAGGCGTATACAGAGCCGGAAAGGATCCACAGAAGGGTTGTGAATATAAGAATCCTGATTGCCATTAGGATTACCTTGAAGAATTATATATGCGAAATTTCTTAAAATTAAACAGGATTTTCAAGAGTTTTAACTTATTATTATTTTGCCTGCCTCATAAGTGTCTGATTTTCTGCACATATTAAAAAAAATAAAAAAAATTTACTTTTTTCATGTCACAAACCGGGGTTGAATGACATGTAGTATTGAAACGAAAAGAAATTTCCCTGAATTAGTATCAATACTTAAAAAATTAAAATCATGAAAACGAAAACCCTGAATTTCGAAGAAACAAAAAAAGCATTTGTTGAGTTTGCACTTTCAAATGAAGAGATGATTCATGTCCGTGGTGGTGGAGAACCAACAGTAAAAACAAGTCTGCCTCCAATAAAGATCTGACATGAACGACTGGATTCTGTCTTTGAAGGCAGGTCTGATGGTATAGCAAATCCGTTCGTTTTTGCAGTTTTCCGAAAAACAGGCTCTGATAAGGCCTGATTGAAAACATGCGTACAATGAAATAGTAATACTGTAACTATATTATTGATATACAGTAAAGTACTTTGGAACTGACGATATGAAAAAATTGAAAATATAAAATATAGAAATTAACTATGAAAACAATTGACTATTCATTTTTCATCGAAAGGTACAATACCGGTGAGATGAATGACGCCGAAAAAAGCTGGTTCCTTAAAGAGCTTAATGGCAGCAAGAAGCTACAGGAAGAAGTGGCTTTAAGGAAGAAAACTGACGACATTCTCAGAAATCAGAATGTGCTTCAACTAAGGGGTAAACTTGCGGAGATAGAGAAAAAGAGAGCAGCAGCGATACCTGGTAAGAACAGGAGAAATCAGACTTTGAAATATGCTGCAGTAATTGCCGGATTTATTCTCCTCGGCAGTATTGCCTTAATTAAAGGAAAGAACCTGAGAAGCGATGAAATATACAATCGCTACTACGAGGCATACGCGATCGAGACAGGGACGCCTTCCCGATCTGCCGGCACAGGTTCAGCATCAAATTCGTATTTTCTGACTGCGGTCGATTACTACAATGTCAGCGATTACTATAATGCTGCACTCTATTTCAGTAAAGTCCTTGACAGTGAACCAGGTAACATGGAATCCAGGATGCTTTACGGTGTGTCTAATTTTGAACAGCTTAACTATCCTGTAGCTGAAGAATCCTTTAATGATGTCATCAGGGATAATAACAATTACTTTATCGAGGATGCACAATGGTATCTGGCGTGGTG
Organism: Bacteroidetes bacterium ADurb.Bin145; assembly: GCA_002070505.1. Classification (GTDB taxonomy): domain Bacteria; phylum Bacteroidota; class Bacteroidia; order Bacteroidales; family VadinHA17; genus LD21. The sequence continues at coordinate 343,195 of MWDJ01000001.1, forward strand.
TTACATCAAGACCGATGAGAAAGCCAAAGCAATAGATCAGTTGACTCTTATTGGCAATTCAAGCAGCCTTTACAGGGATAAGGCAAGAAAAGTATTAAGGAAAATGAAATAAGAACCTCCATTCTGTAAAAATGGATAATCTTACTTTACACGATACTATTCAGAATGAGAATGATCATCATAATAATGATCACACACACATATATAAGAATATGATCAATTGTCCGACAGTTTTAGCAGGAATGTCTCATGAAGTGAGGACCCATATGAATGCAATAGTTGCGTTCTCATTTCTAATGAACAGGGATGAATGCAGTGTTGCAGAAAGGGAAGAGTTCAGCAATCAGATACTTACATCCTGTGAACAGTTGATTGGCCTGTTTGATAATTTTTTCGATTCAGCACTTATTGATACTAAAGGGAATTCAAAAGCTGATTACAAGATCTGCAAACTCAACAAGTTCCTTGATGGGCTTCTTTCCGAATTCAGGGAAGTTTTACGGAAAGAGGCTCATAAAGATGTCGTTCTTGTATCAGAAACCAGCTATTGCGAAGCTATTGATATTTTTATCGATTCTGACAGGGTTTTCAGGGTGATACGCAACCTGTTTCAGAATGCGTTAAATAACACAAAATCGGGATATATTAAGATTGGTTACTATTTCAGGGATAATCAGGTAACCTTCTATGTTCTCGACTCGGGCCAGGGCTATTTCAAATACAAAGAGTTTTTGGATACTGAGGATCTGAACGAATCGCTTAATAAGTATAATGATACTGTATCAGCCATTAATCTTACTCTGGCAAAGAAACTGATACAGATTCTGAACGGATCGATCTGGATCGAATGTAATGGACTTACAAGTTCAGGGATCTATTTCTCCGTACCGGTCAAGGTGCCGGAAAGTTCTGAAATTAAAATAAATAAATATGCAAATTCCATGATTGCGATCTGATAAGCAACTTCGTTGCAGCAATGTCTGATTTTTTGCAGCATGAGTTCAAAATGGCCGTATCGCCAATATGCGGCCATTTTTATTTTATCCTGTCGACAATCTTCACTTCGGTTCTCCTGTTCCTTCTTCTCCCCTCTACTGTTATGTTGTCGCCTATAGGCGAAGTATTACCATAACCTTTGTATCTGAGGCGTCCGGCCGATATTTTATTTGCCACGAGATAATTGACTACGGAAAGAGCCCTTTTCTCAGAAAGAACGAGATTATGCAAATCTGTTCCGGTTGAATCTGTATAACCTCCGATCTCAACTATATAATCCCTGTTCAGATTCAGCAACTCAACAAGATTGTCAAGTTCAGCTACAGATTCCTTTTTGAGTTCCCACGAATCAATTTCATAGAATACATTTGTCAGAAGCATCCTCTCTCCCACCTTGACCGGATCAAGATATATTCTCTTAATAAACGGTTCCGTTACAGAGTGTTCACTTTCAAGCATAAAATTCGCAGAATAGAACAGATATCCCGGTCTTGAAACATTAATCCCGTAATTGAATCCCGAAGGCAGGCATACAAGAAAGCTTCCCTTATCATCAGTGCTGTTTTTCATAGTTACCATATTTGTTGAGAGATTTATCAGCTCATACTCTGCAACAAGAGGTCTGCCTGTTTCCCTGTCAGTAACCGTCCCTTTAAGATATGAAACGGCATCTGGACGTACTGATTCATCGAGATTGAAATAGAAGATATCTTTTCCATTATGACTGTCTCTTTTCGAGGAGAAATATGCTTTCAGTCCGTTTGCTTCAATAACAAGTCCCATATCATCACTGGCAGTATTAATGGGATATCCGAGATTCTGGGGATCAGTCCAGGTCGTATCTCTCTTCATCCTGCTCATATAGATATCAAAACCTCCCATTCCGGGGCGGCCGTCGGAGGCGAAATAGAGAGTTTTTCCGTCGAAATGAATGAACGGTGACATCTCGTCACCTGCTGTGTTTATTGATTCGCCAAGGTTAACGGGAGCAGAACATTCTCCCTTTTCATTCAGGACTGAATACCAGAGGTCCTTCCCTCCGTAACCTCCCGGCCTGTTGCTTGAGAAGAACAACATTCTTCCATCAGCGCTTATTGACGGTGTTGATTCCCATGCAGTGGTGTTGACTGGTGATCCAAGATTAAAAGGTATAGTCCATCTGCCATTCCGCAATGCTGAAAAATAGATATCACAACTGCCAAGCCCACCCGGACGGTCACAAGCGGTAAAATACATATAATTTCCACTTGACGAAAGGGTCTGCGCGCCCTCATTCTGCTGAGTGTTAAGCGGTTCACCTGCATTGACTGCAGTTATCCATCCATTTCCGGAAAAGGAGCTCAGATAAAAATCTTCCTGATAGGTATTTATCGGTAAAGAATAACGGCCCCGCCTTACTTGTTCCTGCCTTGTGAACATTAGCGTCTGACCGTCAGCTGTTATTGATGGCCAGTATTCATCTTCGGATGTGTTCACACCGTTTCCAACGCTTTCAGGATTGAACGACACAGGCTTTTTCATCGCTTCAATGGCGAATTCACAGTTCCGTAAGTTTTTCAAAGCTGCTAATCTGTTTTTCTCCAGTGTCTCTTTGCTTCTCAGATATGCCTTGTAATGACTGAGTGCATCTGTATATTTCTCAACCATCATTTCTGCATTAGCAAGATAGAAATATACCGGTCTGTAGGAAGAAGAATCAATGTCGATTGCTGCAGAGTAATTTTCAACAGCACCGGCATAATTATTCCGCCTGGTATATAACTCACCGAGCATCATATAAGCTTCGTAGAATTTTCTATCGTAGGAAATAGCCAGCTTAAAATAAGTCTCAGCCTTGTCCAGATCAAGATATTCGTAAGAAGTTACTCCATCATTATATGCTTTCAATGCCTTGTTTGATGTAGTATGAAATCCCTGGGAGAAACATTCAGGTGCAACAACGAATAAACTGAACAGGATCAATATTATCAACCTATATCTCATTTCAGGGTATATGCATATATTTATGTACCTGAAGGGAAATCCTCCACTTTTTGTTTTTTTTCACATATTCAACGATCTCCGGAATTATCTTCTCAAATCTGCTCCATTCCGGCTGGAGATAAAGACGGCATCTGTCACTTACAATTTCACTGTATTTTTCAGCCCATAAAAAATCATCCTCATCCTCTATAATTACTTTCAATTCATCCGCCACCCTGCATATTTTATATGCCGGAGGCATATTCTTTTTTGGTGAAAGGCACACCCAGTCCCATATTCCGCTCATCGGATATGCCCCTGATGTCTCAATAAAAGTCCGTATATCATTCTTTTTTAGTTCATTGCATAAATAATCGAGATTCCACATAAGCGGTTCTCCTCCGGTTACGACAACAGAATCCGTGCCAGATCTGATGGCATTCAAAACAATTGTATCAGTCTCTACTTCAGGATATAAACCGGGGTCCCATGCAAAGCGAGAATCGCACCAGCTGCAACCTATATCGCATCCCCCCAGTCTAATGAACCAGGCTGCAAGCCCTGTATTAAATCCCTCACCCTGTATAGAATAGAATTCCTCCACTAGCGGTAACCTTTCAACCTTCATGCTCATAACCATCTTCTATTTACTTCCGGTTCATTAACCTGAAAGCCGTCATCTAAAACGATATGCGGAACAAAATATTGTATTTTTTTGATTACCAGCATAATAATATTAGTTATTCTTTCCAAAGAGAAGCCGGCGTTCGCGTAACTCTGCTTTTTTAACCCATTCTTCCGGTATGATCCTCCAGTTATTCAAAGGTTTTGGGTTGATAGTCTTCTTTTCTTCAATTGACTTAAGGATATAATATCTCAGATCACGTTCAGTGGAGAAAAGAAGACGTGAGCTGAGTTCTTTCCTGTCAATACCGGCTCCTTCAGTAAGATGCCCTCCTCCCCCGTTTCCCCTGTATGAATTTACAGCGACACGGTAACTCTTCTTCATTTCAAACTTTCGTCCGTCACTGAATGATATTATTCTTATACGTTCTCCCTGCGGCTTTGTGACGTCGACTGTATAGTCAATTCCGGCAGCCGAATCAAAATCATAGGATGGATTCTTAAGCCAGGTCTCACCGTTAATTATTACTGGCTTGCCATTCTTATCGGTGCGGTATTTCAGCAGATAATCATCCGGGCTCTTCATAGTATTAAGCCATTCACCATAGGAGAACTCCAGATATTTCTTTATTTCTTCCCCGGTCATGGTGATAGTATAAAGCAGATTCTCGTACCTGTATAGTTTGAACATATCACTTACCCTTATGGGCCCTTTATCAATCCTGACGTCAAAAGACAAAGGTGCAGCAAATGATAAGTCAGCACCTGTTATTTCAAGCTGTGCGGAATGCAGCATATCAACAAATGCTGATGATCCGAAATAAGAATCCCTTGTCGAAATACTACTGGCAGATTCCCCAATGACCCTGCCTGAATATTCCCTGATAGCTTCATCATTTGATTTAAACCTGGCAATAAAATCCGGATCCGGGTTGAGATTCTTTACTTCGATCAGCTTTCCTGAGATTGTTCCAGCCCTTTTACCCTTACTCTTATTTCCGGAAAAGGACACGTCAGCCCGGGCAATATTTTCGGATCTGCTGCCTGCATTAAGTAAAAGTACAGTATCTCCTTTCCTGTTTAAAAATTGTTCAACAGCAGCCCTGTGATCATGACCGGTAAAAATAATATCAAATCCCGGAACGTTATATGCCACTGCTGCAGAACCGTTTTCCGCAAACGGAATATTTTGCTTATAATCCTCATTGTCACTGTTCCATCCTGCATGGAAGAGACCAACTACAAGATCAGGTTTCTGCTTAAGTATTTCCGGCATCAATTTTTCAGCAGTCTCGACCATATCCCTGAATTCTATGCCTGAATAGAGTTCAGGAGGTAACCAGTTAGGAACAGCAGGAGTAATAAGTCCAAGTACCGCTATCCTGAAATTATTTTTATTCAGAATAACATAGGGAGTGAAATAAGGTTTCCCACTTTTTATATCAACTGCATTGGCACCGAGAAGCGGAAAATCATATTCCCGGGTGACTTTATCATAAACTGAATGGCCGGCTTCAATATCGTGGTTACCGACTGTTTCAGCATCATATTTTAGCCAGTTCAAAGCTTCCGGAACTATATGCGGAGATACAGTATCAATGAAATTATGATAGTAAACCAGTGGCTGTCCCTGGAGTATATCGCCGCCATCAAGGAGGACGACTGCATCCGTTTCACTGCGCTGCTTCTTTACATAAGATGCAATATGAGCCAGGGAAACATCCATTTTCCTGTTTTCAATATAATCATACGGCAGGATTGTCCCATGTATATCGGTAGTTTGCAGAATGGTGACATGAGTAATCGAATTTCTGCTGCACGAGGCAGATAACCAAAGGATAAGTAAAACAAAAGTAACTAAGCGTGCTGCCCGTGACATAATAATTTTTTTATGATATAAACTTATGAAAGTTTATCCATTTCCGGTTATAATCTTAGCATAAAATGAATCTGCATCTTAGTTGATATATTTGTATATTGCCGTATTAAAATGGTAATTACAGGCCTTGAAATATTGACAAGGGATTTTCCGGATAAATTAAAAGGCAGGAGAATCGGCGTTTTGTGTCATGCACCAAGCATTACAAGGCATTTTTTACATATTACTGACATCCTGTACAGGACCGCGAAGATACGTTTTTCTGCTGTTTTCGGACCACAGCACGGAATCTTTGGTCAGACCCAGGATAACATGATCGAATGGGAAGGGTCAATGCATCCCAGATTCGGGATCCCCGTATTCAGTCTTTACGGGCAGCACCGGAAGCCAACCCCTGAGATGCTGAGTGAAATAGATGTGTTGCTTATTGACCTGCAGGATATTGGAGCACGGCTCTATACATATATCTGGACAGTTAAGTTGTGTCTGGAGGCCTGTGCTGAACAGAATATACCGGTATGGATCCTTGACAGGCCGAATCCCATAGGCAAACTCCCTTTCGATGGTCCGGTATTGAAAGAAGAATATTTCACTTTTGTCGGCGGAGCAAAAATCCCTCTTTGTCACAGAATGACAATCGGTGAAATGGCATTATGGATCAGGGATAAATATCATCCGGATTGCGAACTTAATATCATCTGGATGGAAGGATGGCACCGCTCCTCTCTCTTTCATGAGACAGGACTGCCCTGGGTACTTCCTTCGCCAAATATGCCTACACTACAGACAGCAGTGGTTTATCCCGGCATTGTTCTGGCAGAAGGACTGAATCTTTCAGAAGGAAGAGGTACAACAATACCATTTGAGCTTACAGGTGCACCCTATATTGATCCTTACAGACTTAAAGATAATCTCGACAGAAGGAAAATAGAAGGGTGCGTATTCCGTGTTCATAATTTCATTCCGGCGTTCAATAAATATAAAGATGAACACTGCAACGGGATACAGATACATGTAACGGATCCTGCCAGATATTACCCGGTAAGAACAGCACTGGAATTGTTTGACGCCATCATTGAAACTTCACCTGAAGGCTCTCTGCAGTTCAATCTTCCGCCCTATGAGTACGAAGATAATTTGATGCCCTTTGATATTCTTTCCGGTGATTCAATTATGAGGCAAACTCTTTTAAATCGCCTATCCCTGAAAGAAGAAACAGAGAGATGGAAATCCGAGATTGATGAATTTCTAAGGGAGTTCCGTCAGATCTCAGTTTATCCTGACTAAAAGCCGATCCCGGGAATTCAGATTACGAGGTTAGCTTTGGCAATAATAGTCGAGATTTTTTCGATAAGCTGATCGGGATAGATTGGTTTGATAATATAATCATCAAAATCCGAGGATCGTATTTTTTCGAGGTCGTCAGCAAGGCTATATGCTGTCTGGGCGACTATCTTACCCTTATGTCCCGATTTTTTTATTTTTGTTGCAGCGGCATAACCATTCAACCCCGGCAATTGTATATCCAAAAGGATCAAGGCAATATCCGGATTTTTCTCTGCCATTATTACTGCTTCGCCGCCATCTCCTGCGTTAATCAGTATTGCTCCTGTCTTTTCGAGGATTTTATTCAGGTACAGCCTGCTTGGAAGATCATCTTCAACGATAAGTATTTTTTTCCCTTTCAGAATAGTATTTTCCATTGGATAATATGTTCATTCAAATAATCCGTCATCACGTAAAAGAAGTAATATTGCCGACTGAGGAACAACAATATATTTCTCATTGTTAAATTCGATCTCTATTGCATTACTCTGGAGATAAACAGCCTGATCACCCTCCTTGGGCTGCAGAGGTACGTATTTTGGTTCTTCTGTCCGGTTCTTCCAGGGCTCGTCAGCATCATTTATGGATGGTATAGGGTATCCCGGTCCTACTTTCAGGACATAGCCTATCTGAACCTTTTCATTCTCATTTACACCCGGGGGAAGGTACAAGCCGCTTTTCGTTTTCGATTGCGGAGTTTTAGGTTTAATAAGAATCCTGTCGCCGATTACAATTAGTTTTTGCAGATCCTTTTCATCAAGCAGTACATTCATCACAAAATCGTTAATCTGCAAATTTAGGTTTTTTTTGTCTTAAACTCTAAGCTGAACCCCGGATTTAACTAATATTGCATCAATTATAAGATATTTTTTGAAGAACAGGAATCATTGACAAAATTTCTAAAATCGGTCGAAAATCAATTTTTTCCTGGGCATGATTCCTGATACTCATAAAAGTAAATGCCAACCCTGACTGTAATTAATGGAGAGACCTGATACATACAAAACAATCAAATCACCTTCGGAGGGGTTGTACAAAGAGAAAGGCAGCAGATTCATCGCTTGTGCATGGCCTGCAGGGAGTGAAACGGAGATTAAGGCTATACTTGACGAGACACGGAGAAAATATCACGATGCCAGACATCATTCCTACGGTTATGTGATTGGTGCAGATTCTGCTATATGGAGGGTAAATGATGACGGTGAACCATCCGGAACGGCTGGCCGGCCTATCATTGGACAGATCAGGTCGTTTGGACTGACAAATGTACTCGTGGTAGTATCAAGGTATTTCGGAGGGAAACTGCTGGGGGCAAGCGGCCTTGCAAATGCATATAAAATGGCAACCAGATCCGCACTTTCAAATGCAGAAATAATTGATCGTATAGTCACTGAAAGCTTTGAACTGAAGTTTCCATATTCTTCGCTCAGTACTGTAATGAAGATCCTTAAGGAGTATAATGTCGAACAGGCAGAACACACATTCGACATTGAGTGCATAATGGTAATTACAATAAGGTTATCTCTGAAGGAAACAGTTTTATCTCATCTCTCGAGGGTAGGAAATATCACCGTTGATAAACTATTCTGAAAAAATCACAGCTTATTGCAGTAACTGCCCATTGAATCTGTAAGTTCAAAAAGCAAAAGTTGTTAATTAATTATCAACATACACCCGCAGAATTACAATTCTTGGTTAAATTTGAATTTAAACCCGGTTTTAGTTCATTAATCAGGCAACTTAATGAAAAACAGGAGCTTAGTTTCAATAGATGATTTCTCAACCAAAGAGATCATTCAGACTCTTGATCTTGCAGAAGAGTTTGAGAAAAACCCAGTTCAGAAACTTCTCGATGGCAAGGTGATTGCCACTTTGTTCTTTGAACCGTCGACCCGTACGCGCCTGAGTTTCGAAAGTGCCATCAACAGGTTGGGCGGTAAAATCGTAGGCTTTGCAGATTCAGGTACTTCCAGTGTCTCCAAAGGTGAGACATTGCATGATACGATAAAAATGGTGAGCAGTTACAGCGATCTTATTGTAATGCGGCACCCGGTTGAGGGAAGCGCCAGATATGCAAGCGAAATAGCTTCTGTTCCGGTCATAAACGCAGGTGACGGAGCTAACCAGCATCCCACACAGACCATGCTTGACCTGTTCTCAATAAGGAAAACTCAGGGGACTCTCGATAACCTGAATATTTTCATGGTTGGTGACCTTAAGTACGGAAGGACAGTCCATTCACTGATGATGGCAATGTCGAGGTGGAATACGACTTTTAACTTTATTGCTCCTGAAGAACTTAAAATGCCCGATGAATTCAAACTGTACCTTGAGAACCTTGGATTGAAATACTATGAGCACACTGATTTTACTGATATCATATCAAAGGCCGATATAATATATATGACAAGGGTTCAGAAGGAAAGGTTCTCTGACCCCATCGAATATGAAAAAGTCAAGAATGTATATGTACTCAGGAATTCGATGTTGAAGAATACCAAGCCGTCCATGCGTATTCTTCATCCCCTCCCGAGGGTAAATGAAATAAACCCTGATGTTGATTCCAATCCGAAAGCCTATTATTTCGAACAGGCTCTGAACGGTGTTTTTACAAGGCAGGCAATACTCTGCAAATTAATGGGGATAAAATAAATCATCTGCATTATGGAAGAACCAAAACAACTGAGCGTGAGTGCGATCGAGAACGGAACTGTGATCGATCATATCCCTGCCAAAAATCTTTTCAAAGTAATTCAGATACTCGGTCTCGACAGGTTTGATAATCAGATCACCTTCGGAACAAATCTTGAGAGCAAGAAACTGGGGAAGAAAGCGATCATAAAAATAGCTGGAAAGTTCTTTGAAGATGCAGATATCAACAGGATAGCACTTGTAGCCCCGGATGCCAAGCTAAACATAATCAGAGATTATGAGGTAGTTGAGAAGAAAGTTGTTGAAGTACCTGATTTCATCACAGGCATAGCAAAATGCATGAACCCGAAGTGCATAACAAATTATGAGCAGGTCAAAACCAGGTTCAGAGTTGTATCAAAGAAGAATGTGGCACTTAAATGTCACTATTGTGAGAAAATAACCACCCAGGAAAATCTTCAGATTATCTGAATTGAAGATTCACTGATCCTACCTTAGTCTTTCGTAGGATCTTACAAGCTTTTCATCTTTCCTGATTCCACTAAATGCAAGGACAGAACTAATGAGCATCAGCAATGGCAGGATAAGATTTAATCTGAAATTTAATGCGGCATTGAATTCCGTAGATATTTCGTACATATACCAGATAATTACAAGTATCAGCAGAACCGAAAGACATATAAGGGCTGCAGCAAATTTCATCTGCAATTTCCTGTTCCTGAACAGGAAGATCGCAACAAGTGATGTAATTATTATCAGTAATATAACTATCACAGGCGTAATTAGACTCGCAATTATTTCACTTCCGCCCGCAGGTCCGATCTTTTGTAAAGCAGCCAAACGGACTGAATAGGTGGTATTTGCATCATCGCTAAAAGACAAAATCGGTCCGTTTAAAAATAGTACTGAAAGTAATGCTGTGATTAAAAGATAAACTGACTGGATACGCTGGATCATACTGACGAGATTAAAGCATTATCTATTTCGTTTCTTGAGATATTGATAATCGAGGTAGTACAGGATCTTTACAGAAAGACTGTTAGTCTGAGGCGAGTCAAACATATAATCTATATTATCAGAGAACCTGTTAAAGATAAAACTACCATAACTATAGATAGAGTTTTTCCATACCACCGAAATATCGCTTCCCGGGGCAAACCGCCAATTATAAACCAGATCGATATTAAAGGAATTATAGTTGCTGTCAAAATTACCGGCGAATGGAGTGTCAGGATCAAGATCACCATTCGCTTTGAGCAGAAAGAAATCATTTGTATAATCTGCCCGCGACCAGTAATGACGTAACCGGAATGTAAGGTAAGCATCTGCAGAGAAAATATAACCTGCAGAAAGGGTATTCATAATAGTTCTGTTATTCCTTTTTCCGAAATAGATCTCACCTGATTCAGTATCATCAACGTATCCCAAATCGTTTAACTTGGTCTGAAAGGAAAACTGATGACTTAATGAGAATCTGTCGCTGAACCTGATACCAGGGTCCAGGGAGATCATATAATTGTTCTGGTCATATTCAGACCATATTTTCGAATAGGAGAAAGTAGTACCTAAATACAGTTTTTTATCTCTGTTGGTGTCATAAGATACAGATGTCTGAAATTCCTTTCCTGAATGAAAAAACCAGCCATCAACACGGGGTTCAAAATAATCGTTAAAACCTCCGGGAGTAAAAGAAGCACGAAGCATTACATTCGAAAAATTCCTGAAAACTGTAACTGAAGATATATCAATTTGTGACTCTGTAAATACCCTTGGAGAATATAACTGTGCATAACTGAATTGGATACTGTTCCTGGAACTGTTAATTTTCCAGACAGGTCTGTTGATATTGTAAGAAACCTGGATTTCATTTTCAAACTGGTTATTTCTTCTCAGATAACCCATATCATTAGGATCATAAGTGTCGGAGATGGCGTTAAGGCTATATTCAATTCTGAAAGGTCCTCCGGTTTTACCAATACGAAAATCATAGGAATGCCCGAACTCTGAAGCGCGATCATCAAAGTATTTCTGGCTTAGAGCTACAACACCGGAAACTGAATACAGATTGTTCCTGGTTCGCAACATAAAATCAGTCGCAGTTACATTTGCTGTGTAGTAATTATCATCTTTGGGAGCATTTCTTCTGACATTTGAATTAACAAGACTGATGTATGAACCGTTAGGTAAATTTTGGTCGAGAACCAGTAAATTGAAATTCGTGAAAGGCTCTGTTCTTACAGAATATGATTCGCCGGTAATGGTATCTTTAATATTTGCAAACATCTCTCTTGTCATGGCATTGAAAACTCCCACACCCAGTCCGAAATGAGTGCGTCCCGAGAGTTTTGTCGCGTTGATCATACCTGATTCAAGGGGATTATCGGTAATTATTTCATTACTTTTAAGTGTATCATAAACACTATAATACATTTTTGGGGTCGCACCTATTCTGCGTGAGTAAAATATTCCTCCTTTATCAAAAAGTTCAGTACCCTCCATGAAAAAAGATCGTTTTTCGTTATATCTTACCTCATAGGGGGTCAGATTAAGAATCTGGTCATCGGCCTGAACCTGTCCGAAATCAGGGATCAGTGTCGCATCCAGAGTAAAACTCTCTGTCAAACCTAATTTCAGGTCCAGACCACCGTTATAAATAAAGGTAGCGTCCTGTCCTGTCGATTTATCAAGATATCCTGAAACGTAGGGAGTTATTGATAATCTGACAGGTGGTTTTATTTCAGAAATATTATAAATTTCCCCAAGATGATTTATTGAAGATCCTATATCACGGTTAACATAATTCCAGGATGACTGTTCCTTGGTCCTCCTGACTTCGCGCCAGAAGTTTATGCCCCAGGTCTGCATGACTTCTTTTGGGAACCTTAATGCAGAGTATGGTATCTTAATTTCTGCAACCCAGCCCTTATCATTTATTGAGACTTCGCTTTCCCATACTGCATCCCAGTTATCCTGCCTTCCGCGTCCTCCCGACATCATCATGCCCCCACCCATGCCTCCGCCTCCGCCTCCGCCACGTCTACCGCCTCCCGACCCAAATTCAAATTGCTCTATCCTGCTGTCGCTCTGGACACCTGATGCAGATACCTTAAACCTGAAACCATTAATTGCATCATTATAAGGGCATACTTCCACACTGAAGTTGTCGGCATTAAGCATCCTGTCAGCATCCCTCTCACCCAATTCGACATATATGCTATCAGGGTAATTATCATACATAAACGCTCCAATATAAAGTGCCGTGTTATCATATACCAAATGAACTTCAGTCCTTTTATTTGATGGCTTACCATTATCAGGGCTGTATATAATAAAATCTGATGCTACAGGTGTGGAAGACCAGATTTCATCATTAAGTATCCCGTCGATCTTCGGAGGATATGTGGTTCTGACAGCTTCCAATCTTTTTTTATTTTCATCTTGCAGACTGCTGCAGAATGCTGGTTCATAAAGTATTATCGTTGAAATAAACAGGCAAAAAGTTAATCTGAATCCGTAACCTATATTAAACATTCTCTGCATAAATTATGCTTTATTATTGATAATCATCAGTTTACTATGTAATATTAAAAACAGACAAAAATAACTTAAATCTTAATTGTTTTAAAAATTAATATTAAAAGCCTAATGAATTAACTTTTTTTAACTGATGAGTCAATATGCTAATAAAGGATTAAAGAAAGTCATGAAATATAAGATTAATGTTAATTTTGCCTTATGGACTTTCCGATGGAGAAAAAAACTGAACTGATAACAAACAATGACGGAAGCGTTTTTCACCTGCATCTGCTTCCGGGAGATATTTCTGATAAGATAATAATTGTAGGTGATCCGGATCGTGTAGACATGATTGCTTCACTTTTCAGTGAAGTCCGTGTAAGAAAAGAGAATCGTGAATTCCGCACTGTCACAGGAACATACGACCAGAATGAGGTTACAATTATATCATCAGGTATTGGAACTGATAATATAGATATCCTGATAAATGAGCTTGATGCCCTTGTGAATATAGATCTGAGAACTGGCAAGATAAAAGATGAGCCTTCTTCGCTGACATTTATCAGGCTTGGCACATCGGGCGGATTAAGGAGTGATGTTCCTGTCGGATCCTATGTACTTACCGAGACTGCTATCGGCTTTGATGGCCTTCTGCATTTCTATTCAGGGTATGACTGGATCCTTGACACCATCCTTTCTGATGTCCTTGTGCAGTATCTTGAATGGCCCGACACTCTCTCCTACCCTTATGCTGTCAATGCCCACAATGAACTTGTTGAACGGTTCCGGTCGCAGAAGTTCATCAATGGAATAACAATCTCGGCTCCCGGCTTCTACGGACCACAGGGCAGACAATTACGACTTGAAACATTCGACAGCGAGATTAATAACAAGTTGTCTGAATTTGCATTCAGGGGCCGGAAGATATGTAATTACGAAATGGAGAGCTCTGCGATATACAGTTTATCAACTCTTCTGGGTCATAAAGCATTGACAATATGTGCAGTAATAGGTAACAGGGTAACCGGGGAATTTGTTAATGATTACCAACCCCTGGTAATGGAACTTGCTCACATGGTGCTTCAAACCATATGATAAAGTATTTGCGTTAATTATTTTTCCTAAATTTGTTTGAATATATTATTTCGTAATAACAAAATGTCTAAAAGTATTGAATCAGAAAACAGGGCGGGTGGTGATGAGATTGATCTTATAGATCTCTTTGCACGCATCGGCAGATCTATTGTAAAGGGATTTAAAGCAACAGGAAACGGCTTATTGCATGCGTTTTTTTTCCTGATAAGGAATTCAGTCTGGCTGGGAATAAGCTTGTTCATCGGAGTTTCCATATCATATCTCGTAAAGCTATCCGCTGAAAAATTCTATTCTTCAGATATTATTTTAAAGAGCAATACAATTCCAAACGCCGATATGATTGAGTACATTAACAAACTCCATACATTTTGTATAGAAAAGAACTATACTGAACTTGCATCTTCACTTTCCGTTTCTCCTGAAGAAGTAAAGAACATAAAGGATATACATGCATTCTGGTTTATTGATCTCGGTTCCGATAATATACCTGATTTTGTTGATTTCCGGGGAAAACATAATCCGCTTGACACAATAAATGTGAGGATGTCCGACAGGTTCCTTATAAGGGTTACAACAAGTATACCTCAGGCATTATCCAGGATCAAAGATGGAATTGTTAATTATATTAGCAAGAACCAATTCTTTAAGAACCAGAATGAATTACGGTTAAAACAGGCTGATGCTCTGCTTGCACGTATAGACTATGAGGTAGAACAGCTTGACAGCCTGCAGAAAGTGAAGTATTTTGAAGAATCCCGACGGCTGATGCCAAAAGAGGGCGGGCAGATGATCTTCCTTCAGGATTATAAGACACAATTACTACATGACGATATCAATCAGCTGATAACCCGTCGACAGGATATTGAACGCAGCAGGACTATTTTTTCGGACCTGATAACACTTCTAAGTGATTTTACACCACCTATAAAGCCTAAGAACGGGACTTTGTACTATGGCAAGTTCATTATTCCTGTAATCTTCGGAATAGCAATAATCCTTATCCTCCTTATCAGGAACAAGACCAGGCTGGCAGAAGCATATAAAAAATATTGAAATTCAGAAAGTCAGGCCGGTAATCATTCTTGTTCTGTTATCAAGACTCATTCAGAATTATTGTTGTTGTTTAAATAGTTGATCCTTAATAATTATTAACATATTGATTGTTAATAACTTATGTTCTTTGAAGTATTGATTTTTAACTTGAT
>MWDJ01000002.1 GCA_002070505.1 Bacteroidetes bacterium ADurb.Bin145
GGAATTTATTTTGGTCCCGGTAAATATCCAATCCTACAGAATAAACAAAAAATCGATTTAATAAGGATCAACTAAATAAATTGTAAGAAGAAGAGAAAGGACTATCGAAATTGAAAGCAGAGAAGGTATCAGTATCTTATTCCCAAGAGATCTGAAAAGGATTACAACTGATATCAGGACAATATTTACGAAAAGCATGACACATGTCGCTTTCAGGTGAGAGCCTGCTAACTTCAGAACCTTGTGGTGAATATGGTTATGATCCGCTTTAAATGGGGATTTCCCATGCAATATCCTGACGAATACAATCCTGAAGAAATCGAAAACCGGTACGATAAGGATTGCAAGGACAAGAGATGCAGCAATATCGGTGAAACCGAAGACTGAATTATCGTAATTAAGTTCGAGGGATCTGATAAGAAATACTGCCAGAAGAAATCCGATGACCATTGATCCGGTATCTCCCAGAAATATTTTGTATTTCCGGCTGAACACGTTATACCAGAAGAATGCTATCAGCGATCCTGTCAGAGAAAAGCAGATCACAGCATAAGATACCTGGTTGATGATTATAAACCATAAGCCAAAAGATACAGAAGCTATAATACCTACGCCTGCGGCCAGTCCGTCTATACCATCTATAAAGTTAAGGCTGTTAATAAGCAGCATTGCCAGGATGATCGAGAGAATAGTGCTGACAACATAGCAGATTTCACCAGTTCCTAAAAAATCACAGTTCAGATTGACCCTTATACCTCCGAATATTACTAGTATTATGCAGGCCAGAAGTTGTCCGGCTGCTTTTTTATAATAGACAAGGGAGATGATATCATCTTTCAGACCAATAAAGAACAGTACCAGCAGGCCTGCTATGAAATATTTCAATTCGACAGATTTTTCCAGTCCTGTAAAGAGAACTGATGAAATAATGATTCCAGCGAATATCATTGTGCCGCCCAGTCGTGGTATAGGGACATTATGTGATGCCCGGATGCCCGGGATATCATAAATATTTTTTATTCGCGCAATTTTGTGAACAGAGGGAATTCCGAAAAAGGTTATCATGAATGAGATGATGAATCCCGTCGTGATCATCAGCCAGGAAGGGAAATCAATCATTATTAATTTCGAATCAAACATTCACCAAATTTACTAACTATTTCAAAGATCTAAAAAAATTAGTAAAGGTCAGATTCACTAAATTATTTAGAGTATTATAATAACGAATGATCAGGTGTAATATTATCTTCCGTCTCCGGGTTTTGGATTCCCAGAATGAAATAGAATAATAAGAAGAACATTATGCCCCACTGACGGTTGAACATTGATTCGAACAAAAGGAAAAAAGAGATCATAAGAATGAATCCTGTCATCAGGTGAGGATATCTGAGTCGCTTTCTGAAAATAAGGGGAGCCAAAAGCATTAAGAGTAAAGACAAAGTACCGAAAACTCCAAATGTCATCTGTGCCTCGAGAAACTGGTTGTGGGCATTCATCTGTAAAAGAGCTTCTTCAAAGAATTTGTTTTCAATATATTTATCTAACATTTCGTCTTTAATAAGGTAATAACCTGCTCCTGTAACAGGTTTTTCCTTAATTATCTGAATTGCCACATACCATTCTCTCGTACGCTGATCAAGATCTTTCCAGTCGATATTATCGTTTTTAAGCTTAACTTTCAGGGCATCAACTGATTCATATACCCTGGCTATCTTATTAGCTGACAAAATGGTTGAAATTATTATAACACATGCACCAATAAAAAGGAAAAGTGGTTTCATCACCCCTCTTTTATACAAACTACAAAGAAATGCCATAATTAATAGGACCCAGAAAATAATCGATGCCCTTGACGCAAGTAAAAACAAGAATATTGAAATGTAAATTGATACAGCAATTATTAAACCTTTTTTAAATTTAATTATATCATATGCAAAAAAAAGTAGCAATAAAATCCATAGGATTTTCATTGACAGGTATGTCGGATGCTCAAGAACTGAAAGCCTTGAGGTGAGAAACCAGTAATCGTGAGTTACTGCATATTCGAAAAAAGATCCTTCAGGCGGCACTTGTCCTCTAACAATTAGGATAGCTTTGAATATCAATATTATAGTAACAACTAATATTCCCGCAATATAAGATCTCATCAGGTTTTGGATTTTTGCCCTGGAAAATGATACAAAAACTGGTAAACCAAGAACAGGTACTAAAATGAACATTAGTTTATCCGTTAACATATTAAGCGGACCTCCCTGAATAACAATGCTTACAAAATGTATTATAAAATAGATCACTGGAGGCATAACAATCCATTTGTTTTCTAAAAGCCTCCATGCGTTTTTCCTGAAATCTCCCGCCCACATTAAAAGACCTGTTCCCAGAAACAGACCAAGTGGCCATAATGACCATGATCTTGGGAATGACATGAGAAACATTGTTAAACCCAGTAACAGAAATCCTGAGTCAAGAATTTTATTAGACACCCTTGTATACATCAACTATCTTCTTAAAGATAATATTGCTATCATATTTATTTTCTGCAAGATACCGTCCATTCGCTCCAAGCTTCTTACGAAAAGGGCTATCAGACGAAAGACGAATAATTGCCTTAGTTAAGGCTTCAACATCTTTAACCGGGATAAGTAATCCGTTGAAATTATCAGTGATACTTTCCCTGGCTCCAGGAACATCAGTTGTAACCACTGCAATTTCCATTGCCATAGCCTCGATAACTGATCTGGGAAATCCTTCACGGTATGTTGGTAAAACAAAAATATCTGTCATTGCCAGAAGTTCCCGGACTTCAAAAATACCTCCGAGATAAATGATCCGATTTTCTATAAGGTAATTTTTCAACTGATCCGGCGATATACAGGATGGATTATTGAAGTCAAACCAGCCAGCAATTAAAAATTTATATTGCGGATTTGTTGCAGACAGAGCTCTAGCAGCCTCAAGAAATTCGTATAAACCTTTTTCTTTCAGTATTCTGCCAGTAAATGTTATTATGATATCTCCCGGTGTATAGGATACATTTTGTTTAAACTTTTTAATTATATTATGATCGGCAAATGTCCGACTGAATTTCTTTAAATCAATTCCACTGCCTTCAATAAGGACCATCTTACCAGAAGTAAAAGCTAATTTCGATATAATCCTCATGTCCTCATTATTTTGTACAATGATACGGTTAGAGAAATAAGCACTCAACTGGTATAATAAAACAATAACAGATCGGTAAAAAAAAGACGAAAATGATTTTCCGGTAAAGGCATAACCCAATCCGGTGATATGATTAATAATTTTAACTTCCCTGTTAAATCCAAAAGCGAGGCTTGAGGTAATATTAGGCTGAAGGCGGAAAGAATGAACCAAAGTGAAACCATATTCTTTCTGATATCCTCTTAATTGTTTCACTGCCTGGAATAAAAGAACGGGATTAAAAGTGTTCTTCTTTAATTCATATGCCACGACTTTAATCCCGGTTTGCTTAACCATTTCAAAATAATCATCTTTGGGAATTATACTTATTACGTTAAAATTATTTTGTTCAAGGTATTTTACCAGAGGAACTCTGAAATTCAGGAAGTCGAGTCCAAAATTCTCTATCAATGCGATATTGGTTCTCATCTGTTCAAATAGCATTTCCTGTGCCAAATTTCAAGTGCCATCATATACCATAACATCTTAGCTCTTTTTTCCGCCGGTACATGTGCTCTATTATCCAATAAATCCCTGATGAAGCTTTTTTTAACAAACTCGCTGCAGAATGTATTACCTGTTAAGTAGTCAGAAACCAATTCGTGAAGGTCATTTTCAATCCATGTCTTTAAAGGTACTTCAAAACCTCTTTTAGGCTGCTTAGTAATTTCATCCGGGAGATATTTACCGGCAAGTTTTCGCAATATGAATTTTGTCGTTATTCCATTGATTTTCAAGTTATCTGATAATGAGGGGGCAAATTCAAGGATACTTTTACCGAGGAATGGGCAGCGACCCTCCAATGAATTAGCCATCGTGGCAATATCCATTTTCACGAGAAGATCATTTGGTAAAAGATATTGAAAATCAATGCACATAATTTTCTGCAATCCTGACAGACCGGAAAGATTGACTTTATCAATGAACTTATTCAACTCTTCAAAAAGTATCTCGTTTGGTATAAATACATCCTCATAACCCTCAAATGTATCGACTGTTGAAGACAGGTAGCCCTCCAGTGGCGGTTTTCCTGCGAAATCAATCAGCCGGTATAAATAGTTATACCAATTTTGTTTATCTACAGGAAATGGCATTATCCCTGATAGAAACTTGTATAAATTTCGAGTTGGTCGTTTAGCAGCTAAAAAATCGTGCTGTCGGAAAGGAACATACCTTCTGTATCCTCCGAAGATTTCATCACCGCCATCTCCGTTAAGTATGACAGTCAGATACTTTTTAGCTTCCCGGCTGACAAAGAAGGAAGGAATTGCTGAACTGTCGCCAAAGGGTTCCCCATATTTTGGAAGAATGTTTTCAATCTCTGCTGCCAGGTTTTCGAACGAAATTTTTATCAGATGATGTCTGGTATTAAACTTCTCGGAAACAAGTTTTGCCAAATGCGATTCATCATACAGACCATTAAAAGCTACTGTAAATGTCTTAAGATCATGGGCATATTTACTAGCAAAGGCTGTGACAAGCCCGCTGTCTATCCCACCACTTAGAAAGACCCCTACCTCAAGGTCCGAACTTTGCAGCCTTAATGAAACACTCTTATCCAGATGATCTTCGAGACTCAGTAATGCATCTTGAAGGTTGCATATCGAAGGTTTCTTATACTGTTCCAATATTGACCACCATCGGTTATATGTCAGATTGAGATCATCTGCTTTAATTGAAAGACAGGTACCAGCCTCCAGTTCATTGATATCCTGGTAAGGAGTTGATGAACCCGTAAAAGCATAACGTAAGTACTGGCTAATGTTCCTGTGGTTGATCCCAAAAGTTTCAATAAGTTTCAAGGTATTCAGCTCACTGCTGAAAGCAAATTTCCTCCCTCTGCAAAAATAATATAAAGGTTTCTTGCCAGCCCTGTCCCTTCCGATAACCAGCTTTCTCTCTTTCATATTGAAAAAAGCAAATGCAAACATGCCATCAATCTCATTAAGTATGTCAATCCCATACTTCTCATATAAAAGTGCAAAAGTTTCAGTATCCGACCGTGTTTTACACTCCAGATTATATTTCCTTCTTAATTCCTGATGGTTATAAATCTCTCCGTTTAAAACAAGGACGAGATCTCTCAATACGAAAGGTTGCTGACCGGTTTCCAGGTCTTGTATCTTTAAACGCGCATGGAGTAAATGAATATTGTCGTAAGAAAAAATTCCATGCTCATCTGGTCCACGATGATAAAGTGATGGCAGAACCTCGTAAAGCTTTGATTTTTCAATATTTATACCACCTAATATACCGCACATTTTAATCACGACTTAATCCAATAACATCCAGATATTTCAAATAATTTCTCTCCAGAGAATAATTCCTGACAAATTTCTCATACGCCGAGTTACCCATTTTTTTTGCCACCTCCCTGTTAGAAATAAAGTAACGTATTCGCTCCCTCCATTCGTCCGGATCAGAGGCCAGGAAACCATTTATCCCATCTTCTATAATCTCTGAATTAACTCCGACAGGACTTGCAATTACTGGTACCCGGCAAGCCATGTACTGTATTATCTTGAATCCACACTTTCCCCTTGACCATAAATCATCATCCAGCGGCATAATACCAACCGAGAATTTCTTAATTTCTGTTATTTCTGTTTCCCGCTTCCAATCTATCCATTCAACATTTATACCTTCAAATTGATCCCTTAACCTTTTATCAAAACCAATCAGGTTAAGCTGAAAAGATTCCTTGTCAAAAGTTCTGAAGATGTCACAGAGAGGTAATAAATACCTGCTTGTTGATAGTGATCCTATCCATCCAATTATAAACTTATCTGATCCACTGCCGGAGACGACACTGTCGTATAACTTTGAACTTACTACTGTTGGTATCAGTGAAATGTTCTTATTATAGCTGATGAATTCATCATAGAGATATCTGTTCCCCACTATTACTCCTTGTGCCAGTTGGACGACTCTGAAGATCTTTTTCCGCAGAAGAAACCTGATCAGCGGATTACTACTGTTTTGATATCTGACAAAAACTGCATCGTCGAAATCTAAAATCATCTTCTTGCCGGTAAGATTGATAAGGCTCTCAAACAGACCAGGCATATAAGGGAACAGTTCATATTCAACAACAATAAGGTCATAATGCCATGAGGTTATCATTATGAAAAACCTATTAATAAATCCTATAACAGTAAGAATAATGCTTTTCTTGCCAGTAGTGTAGAACCTGTGTACATATTTTTCGTCAAACAATGGAGCAACTTTATAACTTAGCCCGCTCCGGCTAATTAATTCCAAATATTGATAAAATCTGTACCTTGAACTTGGTCCTGATTCAGAATATTTTGGAAGAAACAGAATTCTCATTTTTTTTGTTTTAACACTTCTAAAGGGCTTCTTTGAAATTGTGGATAACATAAGTCCCATCAATTCTTATCTCTCCGCTTAATAAGCCATGAATAGAATAATTTGTAACTCTGTATAATGGCGGCACAATCTTTCCATCTGAGCCGGATTGCTGATCCTATTAATCTGATCAGTGGTTCCGGTATTAGTGAAAAAAATAAAACCAGCGTCGGATTCAACTCTTTTCGGTATTTTTCACAGAACAAGACTCTGCTTTGAAGGCTATAAAATAACCTTTTAGCCGGTATCTTCTCTGAGGTTCCACCTCCCGCATGGAAAACTTTATAATCAGCATTGAAGAAAATCTTACCACCGTAGTCTGTAATTCTTTTCGAAAGGTCCAGGTCCTCGAGATAAAGGAAAAACCTTTCATCAAAGAAACCTGTAAGCGAAAGTGTTCTGAACCTTACCAAATAGAAAGCACCTGAAACATGATCTACAAATCTTGAATCATTATGGTCCCAATTTTTCATTATCATCCCTGGCTTAAAGATATGCGGCATTATCTTGGAAAGACCTAGCATATCATTTATCAGCCGGCCGGTGTGAGGGAATCTGGAACAGGTAGCTAAAATTGTATTGTCTTTTCTGATATTTTGAATGCCAAGCACGTGAATATCAGGTTTCTGTTCAATGAATCTTATGGCATTTTCAAGAGTACTCTTACCGAGGGCTGTATCAGGATTGAGAAAAAGGACATACTCGGCATTAACCAGAGAAAGTGCCTGGTTACACGCTTTTCCGAAACCCGAATTTTCATTATTTTGTATGTAAACCAATCTTGTATCGTCAAATATAATCCTTAGTCGCATGAATGATCCGTCTGATGAATTATTGTCAACAACATAACATAAAAAGTCACTAAAAGATGACGACAGCAGTGACCTGATGCATTCAACAATCAGACTTCCTGAATTCCAGTTTACAATTACAACAGCGAGTTTCATATGTTGGATTACTCAGAATGCTATAATACGTTCATATAATAAAGTAAGGCACAAAAAACCTAATGCGATAAATGACAGGATCAGCTTACCAATCGTCCTGTTTTTTATCAGATAAAGGATATATGGTATCAGTACAATTTCAACTATTCCTAAAAGCTCGCTCACCCTAAATGCCAGGGTCGGGATATCAGAAAATACAATAAAAGATAAACTTGATAAAATGTATATTTTAATTATTACAACTGCGTATCTCGATTTCTCAGCCAGATACTCCCACTTCCATAGAAGAATATAACAGAATATTATTCTTGAAAATGAAAGCAGATTGATAAGATCTATCTGTTCACTAGCAGCAAGCTGAAGGTAGGTTTGATATTTGACCTGTATCTGTTCAAAGTGTATATGAGATAAGAAACCTGAAAGGTTGATGTTTAATGCCCATATGATAAATCCCAAAGGGATCAGGAAGAAGTAAATAATTTGAATCCTGTTTCCATTCAGGAATATCAGAGGAAGGATTATAAGTGCTGAATAATGAAATAAAACTGCAAGAAAAGCAAAAATGAAAAACCTGAACTTATTTCTGTCAGGTAGTGCGGTTATACTCATAAGTACGAATGCTGATGAAACTCCTGCTCTGATCTGGGTAACATCATGAAGTATAAAAAAATATGAAAAATAAATAAGCAAAGAAGGAAATAAAAACTCTGTCAATTGTGATAGCGCTTTATATTTGACAGTAACTCCCATAACTGCATACAGAAGAAAGAGCAAAAAGGGCGTGCCGGAAAACAGATCAACAAATCTGGCAAGCAGATAATATGATATTTCGTGTTTCAAAATACCTGCAACAGCCTCGTTGTACATTGCAACATGATTGCCGTAATCAACGCTGTAATTATGGCTTAACACAGCCAATATAATTAGAACGAAAACAATTAATTGTTTTATGAGGATCTCCTGCCTGAACTTAAGGAAAAGAGTAAGACTCAAAATAAAAAAAATCAAATAGAAGACAACCAGCAAAATAAAAACCTGAGTTGCCATATTAGCAAATCCTCCGTTTATTACAAAAATAATAAGCCGCCATAACAACAAAAACTTCAACTCCCACTATTGTCCATGCGAAAAAAACTATCGATATAAGTTTTGTCATCAGCAGTAAAAGGACTAGAAGTGAATAGACTATTAAGGATAATACCCTTGTTTTAGCGAAATCTGAATAATATTCAAACGGGATTAATCTCAGATCAGTATAAAACAATCCAATTGTTACAGGAATTACTGACAGGATCAATACCCTTAATGCAGTCACTATATTTTCATCACTATAACCAGTCATTAAAGTTACCATAAGGGGAGCCATAATGATTATGAGTGCTGCTATTACAATACTAAGGAAGGATACGATCAAGGTGATTTTATTTATGTACCTTATATTCTTTTTCCTTGAAATTTCCGGGAATAGTGCCTGCCCAAGAACATAGAAAGGAACCTTCGCTAAACTAACTAGCCTCTCAGCTATATCATACTGTGCAACCTCTCTGACTCCTGCTAAAGCTCCTATAATGATTTTATTTGCGTTCACATATATCTGAGAAGAAATGTTGGATATGAAAACCGGAAAATTCTCTCTTGCTTTCCCGATCAAAAATGATACTGGTGCCAGTATAAAATTATTCCGATGGGTTACAAAGACTATATAAAGTCCCGCAAGTGCCCCTAATAGTGTTCCTGAACCCAAAAACAAGGGTACAAGAAAATAATCTGATTGTTCTTTTATGAAGATGAAAAGGAAAGAGGCTGAAGCTATCCTTACAATAATATTGATGACTGTTATATACTTCATTCTTTCTATTCCCTGGAAATACCATACCGGGAACAATGCTTCACTTAAGCATGCAAGCATCGAGAAATAGAATAAAGCCGGATGATCTTTGAACATTTTCAGGGTAAATATGAGAAGGGAAAGCAGAATTGAAGAAATAACGAAGAATAAAATTTTTATTGCCAGGACATAAGAAATTATTTCTGATCTTTTTATTTGGTTGTCCCTGTTAACTGATATATCACGGGTAGCAGTAACATTAAAACCATAATTTACAATTATAGAAAAATATAATGCCACTGTCTGGGCAAATACCACCAGACCATAGTTTTCTTTTCCCAATATTCTGTATAGATAGGGTATGAGGATAATAAAGATGATCAGATTCGTTAGCTGAAGAATGCCCAGAAATGAAAAATTAACAAGAACAACCTTGTTTTCGACTAAAACATTTTGAATTCTTTTGATCATTTCAGGTAAATCGAAATACAGCTACTTGCAGCCCTTCAGAGGTTTTCCCAATACCATTTCACTGCCTCCGACAGGCCTTCCCTTATGTTATGGGTTGGCGAATAACCCAGAAGTATCCTTGCTTTATCTACCGATGCAAGCGAATGAGGTATGTCCCCTGCCCTTTCAGGACCATGTATTGGTTCTATCTTCAAAACATCCCTGTCAAATCTACCGGCCATTTCGCGAATGAGCTCAAATAACTGATTCAGATCGGTCCTTTCTCCATGGGCAACATTATAGATCTGATTGATTGATTCCCGGTTCGTTGTAAGGGCAGCCAGATGATTTACCTGCAATACATTATCAATGTAGGTAAAATCGCGCGAATAGGTTCCGTCACCATTTATTACCGGTGCCTCATGGTTCTTAAGCACCTTAAGGAACCTGGGAATAACGGCAGCATAAGCTCCGTCAGGATCCTGGCGCCTCCCGAAGACATTGAAATACCTTAATCCAATTGTATCAATCCCATAGATCTTCGAGAAATTATCAGCAAAAAGCTCATCTACAAATTTTGTTATACCATAGGGTGACAACGGTTTACCTATCCTGTCCTCGACTTTTGGCAAGCCAGGATGATCACCATAAGTCGAACTGCTTGCAGCATAGATGAAACGCTTTATCCCGGCTTCTTTTGATGCAAAAAGCATCTTGACAAAACCACCGATGTTGACATCTGTGGAAGTAGCCGGATCTTTTATCGATCTCGGCACCGATCCGAGCGCAGCCTGGTGAAAGACAATATCGATATCCTTTACGGCATTCAGGCAATCGTCATAATTCCTTATATCCCCTACTATCAGCTTAAACCCTGGATTATCTATGAACTCCCTGATATTCTCCCTTTTTCCTGTCGAGAAATTATCAAGACATACTACATAATTTCCTGAAGCAAGCAGCGACTCGACAAGGTTGGAACCAATAAAACCTGCCCCCCCAGTTACAAGGACTTTAGCATTCCTGAGAATTCTTTCCATAACCTGACTGCCATTATGTGCATTTATAAATAAACAAGACCCTTATTTCAGAAATTTCAGAACATTATGATTCAAACATCATAAGTATCTCATTAAGAATAAATTCAGCGGCTTTACCATTCCCATAGAAACCCGGATAATCAAAATTCAGATCATCTTTAATGAAACGGTTAAATTCAATTCTGATCTTTTCCTGATCAGCATCAACAAGAACAGCAGTACCGTTGTTTACAAGCTCTATCCATTCAGTCTCCTTTCTGAGAACAAGACAGGGCTTCCGGAAGAAATGAGATTCCTTCTGAACACCGCCTGAGTCTGTTATTATCATCTTTGCTGTTTTCTCAAGGATCGTCATTTCAAGGAAAGAGACCGGTGGAATTATCTTTACAAATTCACAATTGTACAGATCATTGCAGAATGGTTCCAGATGCATCTTCAGGGAATTTGTTGTTCTTGGATGAAGTGGCATCACAAATCTGATCGAATGCTCTTCAGCCAGTGATTTGAGTGTTGACAGAATAGTTTCTAACCTTTTAATATTGTCGGTATTTATATCCCTGTGTATTGTGGTAAGAATGTAATTATCGCGTGTTACACCGAGATCATCCAGAAATGAGGCTTTCTTCTTTTCAGCCAGCTCTGCAAAGAAGAGGGTATTATCATACATTATATCTCCTGTAAGGTAGATCTTCGGATTATCAACTGTATAAGGAGGTGAGTTCTCTGGTCTGAAGCCTTCGCGCATCAGGTTTTTAAATGCATCGTTTGTCGGTGCAAAAAGAAGCGTTGATGCATGGTCGCTGACTATCCTGTTAAGCTCTTCAGGCATTATCTTGTTGAATGATCTCAGTCCTGCTTCAATATGGATGACCGGGAAATGAAGCTTAACTGCTGCCAGAGCGCCGGCAAGTGTTGAATTAGTATCACCGTATAAGACCACACAATCAGGCTTTTCAGAGAGGAGAACCTCTTCTATGCCTGTGATCATCATTGATGTTTGCCTTCCATGGCTTGAAGAGCCGACTCCAAGGTTATAATCAGGTTTGTGAATTTCAAGCTCATCAAAGAAGACATCCGACAGCTCTTTATCATAATGCTGCCCGGTATGTATAGTGAGTTCGGTTATTCTGTCGGAGAAATGAAGGCGTATAGCTCTGCTTATTGCCGAAGCTTTGATTATCTGAGGTCTTGCTCCTACAATATTAATAAGTTTTATCTCTGGCATTTTTACAGTTTCAGGAGCTCAAAGTTAGCAAAATATCTAAATAATGAATAAAACCCTGCACCCTGCACCTTCTACCTATTTCGCGTAGTTGACTGCTCTTGTTTCTCGTATAACAGTTATCTTGATCTGTCCCGGATATGTCATCTCATTCTGGATCTTACGGGCGATCTCAAAGGATAATCCTTCAGCTTCCTTATCAGTTACTTTTTCTGCACCGACAATAACGCGAAGTTCGCGTCCGGCCTGAATGGCGTATGTCTTCATAACACCCGGGTACTGGAGAGCAAGCGATTCCAGTTCCTTCAATCTCTTGATGTAAGATTCAACAACTTCGCGGCGAGCTCCGGGACGTGCTCCTGATATTGCATCGCAAACCTGAACGATCGGTGCAATTAGTGTTGTCATCTCAGTCTCATCATGATGAGAACCGATAGCGTTGCAAATCTCGGGTTTCTCCTTGAATTTTTCGGCGATCTTCATGCCCAGGATAGCATGCGGCAGTTCGGGTTCATCATCAGGCACTTTACCAATGTCGTGAAGAAGACCTGCTCTTTTTGCTAGCTTGGGATTCAGTCCGAGTTCAGCAGCCATTATCGAAGCCAGGTTAGCTACCTCGCGTGAGTGCATAAGCAGATTCTGTCCATATGACGACCTGTATTTCATTTTGCCAACCATCCTGATCAGCTCAGGATGCAATCCATGAATACCCAGGTCTATTGCAGTTCTCTTACCGATTTCAAGGATTTCATCTTCAACCTGTTTCTTTGTTTTTTCAACAATCTCCTCAATTCTTGCCGGATGTATTCTTCCATCAGTAACCAGCTGGTGCAATGCAAGACGGGCTATTTCTCTTCTTACAGGGTCGAAAGCAGAAAGTACTATGGCTTCAGGAGTATCGTCGACAATTATTTCCACCCCTGTTGCAGCTTCAAGAGCCCGTATATTACGTCCCTCACGTCCGATTATTCTTCCCTTCATCTCATCTGATTCAATATGGAAGACTGTTACAGCATTCTCGATGGCATTTTCAGCAGCAACCCGCTGTATTGTCTGTACAACAATCCGTTTTGCTTCCTTATTTGCCGTCATCTTGGCTTCATCAAGTATCTCATTTATATATGACATAGCCCCTGTTTTTGCTTCTTCTTTAAGGGATTCTATAAGATGATTCCTGGCTTCCTCTGCCGATAAGCCTGATATTGCTTCAAGCTTCTCGACCTCCTGGCGGTGAAGCTTCGATAGTTCCTCATTTTTCTTTTCAACAAGTTCAAGCTGGCTTGTAAGGTTTTCCCGTATGGCATCAGCTTCATTTTTCTTACGCTGTGATTCTTCAAGTTTCTGTGACAGAGTAATTTCCTTTTGTTTTATCCTGTTCTCAGCCTGAGCTATCCTCATGTTTTTTTCATTGATAACCTTCTCATGCTCGCTTTTCAACTGCAGGAATCTTTCCTTTGCCTGAAGGATTTTTTCTTTTCTTATCACTTCAGCTTCAGCCTCAGCTTCATTTATTATTTTACGGCTCTTGCTTTTAAGTGCTTTCTGCCAGATCAAATAAGAGCTGGCAAAGCCTAGAACAAGAGACGCAGCGCAAAATGCAATTATCAATCCTGTGCCTGGTGCTCCGATTATTAGTGTCATCATATATATATATTAGTAAAATGTTTATAAATAAAAACCCGCAAAGTTCCTCCAGATTTTATAAAACCCCAATCATTCATGGTTGGTGCTACTAATTCATTTCGAACTTCCACTGTTCCGCCAGTAGGCGGAAGCCCTACTTCCCGATAAAATCGGGACGGGATGCGGCCTGTTCTTGACGAACTAAGGATTGCTCCAAAGTTTTAACTGTTGAGTTTCAAAAATGAATGAAGAAACAATGCGGGCAATTTCTTTGCTATTTAAAAGAACGCTGTTACTCTTTTGTCTCAAGAACTGAATCGATCTTAAGAATCAGTTCTTTAATGGCATCCGGTAAATAATCATTCTCCAGTTTCTCCTCCTCTTCTGTGAGTTTTATCACATACTGGAGTGCAGCCATCGCCAGAAAATCCTGAACATCCTTATCACTGTACCTCTGCTTGTATTGCAGAACCTTCTCATTGATCATTCTGGCAGCTTTCCTGATCTTCTCTTCATTTTCCCGTTCCACTTTCAATGGATAATACCTGTCCGCTACATTTACCCTGATCGAAAGCTTATCATCCATTGGTATATTTTATCTGTTTAAAAGAGCAACACATCTGTCAATTTCCCGCACTAATTCTGTTATCTTCTTCCTTGCTTCCACCGCATGTTCACCATCTCCCAACAGTGCTCCTGATAATTTTATCCTTTCGTATCTGTTTTCCAGTTCTTTAATTCTGGCATCGCGTTCCTGAAGCTGCTTCCTTACTGCTTCATTCACGGATCTCAGATTCATACATTCGGTTTTCAGTTCATTATATCTGTTAAACAATTCATCAAGCTTTCTGTTCAGAATTATTAATTCTTCATAAATCTGATCCGGCATGATATGAATCTTTCTACAAAGTTAATCATTGTTGGTGATTTTTCAAAAAAATGGCTTAAATAGTTTGCCTATATGACCGGGAAGTATAGTTTTGCAGGTTAGTTGAACATAATCCGATATTAATGATTTTTAGCCGTTTTTTAATAACCAGCCTATTAATATTCAGCATATTCAATGACGATTCTAAGGACAGGATAACATTCATCTCACCGGTAAAAATACCACTTGCCCTTTCAGCTACTTTCGGAGAACTGAGGAGCGATCATTACCATTCAGGTCTGGATATCAAGACCCAGGGGGTCACCGGCAAAGAGGTTGTCGCAGCTGCCGACGGTTATGTCTATAGAATAAGCATATCGCCTGGAGGATTCGGCAGGGCGCTCTATCTCAGGCATCCTTCAGGGTATTCAACTGTATATGGACATCTCGACAGATTCATCCCGGAAATTGAGGATTATATAATACAGCAGCAATATGAAAAGAAAAGCTTTACCGTGACTATTTTCCCTCCGAAAGACAAATTCGTTCTGAAACAGGGGGATCTGATAGCTTTCTCAGGAAATTCAGGCAGCTCAGGAGGACCACATCTTCATTATGAGATAAGAAAATCAGACTCTGAGAATCCCATAAATCCTCTGCACTTTGAATTTGGTGCCAGTGACGATATTAAACCAATTATCGAAAGACTGGTTGTTTATCCTATAAACAGATATTCCCTTATCAATGGCGAGAACAAACCCAGAAAGATTAATGTAGCAGGAGGTAACGGTAATTATTATGTTCCATCGGGTAATGATATTACTATAAGCGGTCTGGCCGGTTTTGGAATTAAATCATATGATCTTCTCAACGACAGTTACAACAAATGTTCAGTATACTCAATTGAACTTAAGATTGACAGCATTACTCATTTAAGGTATGTGATGGATGAATTCTCATTCAACGATAGCAAATATATAAACAGCCACATCGACTATGAGACATACGTAAAAGAAAATTCATTCATCGAGAGAGCCTACATACTACCGAATGATAAGCTAAATGTGTACAGTGACGTCATCAACAGGGGTATATTTAATTTCAGCGATGGAAGGAAACACCATATAGAGATTATTCTTTCTGATGCTCACGGAAATATATCTTCCCTCGTTTTCGGTGTACAGGGCATGCGGTCGGGAGAGAATATCATTGCACCTGAAGAGAATAATAAGTTAAAAATGCCTTATAACAGGTCAAACAGGTTCAGGGCTGAAAACGTAACAATTTCGATTCCTGCAGGATCATTATACGACACGATAGCATTTGAATATACGAAAGAGGCTGGCCTAGCAGGGATGTATTCTGACATTCACAATGTTCACAACATATATACTCCTCTGCATAAGCCATTTACGATATCAATAAAGCCTTCCTTCATTCCTGAAGGCAGGGAGTCAAAGCTTCTGGTAGTTCAGCTAAGCAAAGATCTCAGCAAAAAAAGTCCGCTTAACAGCACCTGGGCTGAAGGTTATGTTACTGCTGAATCTCCTGTTTTTGGTAAATTCTGCATCAGTATTGATACAATTCCACCTTCAATCAATACAAACGGATTTGGACCCGGGTCGGATCTGACCGGTAGATCTGAGTTAAGGATCAGGATAACTGATGATTTGTCGGGTATCAAAACATACGAACCATCAATCGATGGTAAATGGGCCTTGTTCGACTATGACCAGAAGAATAACGTTTTGATTTATAAATTTGATCCTAAGCGCATTGAACGGAATTCCGATCATCTCCTTGAACTCAGGGTGACTGACAACAGAGGGAACCAGAATGTCTATGCCGGAGGGTTCAGATGGTAATATTTCAATAAATCCTTGCCGGGTATACTCCCCGCCTTATCATTTTCTTGATATTCTCAACAACATGCGGCTTATCTTCGCGGTAAGTTACGCCGAACCATTTCTCATTGCTCATCAGAACTTTGATACGGATAGTGCCGTTTTTTACGAATTTATCAAGAGATGTAGGTATATCGAGTTCTGCCTTGAGATCCATCCCTTTATTATTGATGAACTCCCTGAATTCTTTCCTGAGATAGTCATAGCATGAGGGTTTGAATCCGAAAAGGTTCATTGATACGATCTCATTGCCTGTAAAAAGAAGGTCATGGCCGTCAGGGCCCGGCGCCTTGGCTCCGCCATTTATCTTCTCGATCTGCCTTGTCTCAACAATATGCTGCAGAAGTCCGTCCTGTCCCACTTTACATACTCCCCGGTTGACATGTCCGTGATCCGACAGGGTATTTCCAAGCTTATAACCAACTATGCTGTAACAATCAGGGTCTTTATCATTCGTAAGGAAATCATACAGGATCCTGAAAGATTCAACGCCATAATAATCATCGGCATTTATTACCCCAAAGGGTTCCTTTATCTTATTTTCAGTAACCAGAATGGCATGGCTTGTCCCCCATGGTTTGGCCCTCTCCGGTGAAACCTTCACACCTTCAGGCAGATTGGTTATTTCCTGGAATACATAATCAACCTCAATTTTACCCTGAAGCTTTTCTACAAACCTTTCCTTAACCTGATCTTCAATGTCCCGCCTGATAACAAATACAATTTTTCCGAATCCTGCCCGAATTGCATCATATATCGAATAGTCAATGATTGTTTCACCTGCAGGACCAACTTCATCAAGTTGTTTGTTACCGCCATATCGGCTTCCCATTCCGGCTGCCAGAACTAAAATTGAAGGTTTCATTATCGTATGTTTAGTATTACGCAATAATACTGAAAAATCTGTAAATGTAATTGCAGGTGAGAATTTTTAATTTCAGAGATATGAGGAGAGAAGTAATTAGTGCCTAGAGTGCCTAGAGTGCCCAGAGTACTTAAAGTTAGAAAAAAGTTTCCGCCTTTTTCTATTGACCCCTGGAACTCTAAAAACTTTAAGTACTTGAAGTACTCTAAGTACTTTAAGTACTTCTTAATAGCTTTGATTTCATAATTATCCTTACAAATAGTAAAATATCACTATGAAATTTCCTTTGACTTTTTACCTTTGTATCATTCAGTAAAATAATATTTATCAACTTAATACAATTAATTGATTATTATGAAAAGATTTTTAGTAATAATAGTTATGACTGTGATGACAGGTATGCTTTCAAACCGTGTATCACTTGCCTGCACTAATTTTCTGGTCACCAGGGGTGCATCTGCCACAGGATCGACAATGATCTCATATTCAGCAGATTCGCATGTCCTATATGGAGAATTATATTATTGGCCGGCAAGAGATTACCCGGTTGGTGCCATGATGGATGTTTACGAATGGGATACACACAGATTCATGGGCAGGATAAAGCAGGTACCTCATACTTATTCAGTCATTGGCAATATGAACGAGCATCAGCTTGCAATCGGTGAGACTACATATACAGGTATAGAAAGCCTTATCGACACTACAGGGATCATTGACTATGGAAGTCTCATCTATATCACACTTCAGAGGGCACGGAATGCCAGGGAAGCTATTAAGGTGATGTCTGAACTTGTATCTGAATATGGTTATGCAAGCTCAGGAGAATCGTTTTCAATATCCGATCCAAATGAAGTATGGATATATGAAATAATTGGCAGGGGGCATGGAAAAAAAGGTGGTGTATGGGTGGCCAGGCTTATTCCTGACGGTTATATATGTGCTCACGCCAACCAGGCAAGGATCCAGACCTTCCCGCTTGCCACAGGTAAGAAGAACAGTATTTCGATAACATCAAAGGATCTGAGAAGGATTTTCGATCCTGTTGTAGAATGCGTCTATGCATACGATGTTATCGATGTAGCAAGGGAAAACAAATTATATGAAGGGACTGATGAGAATTTCAGCTTTTCAGATACGTATAATCCAATAACATTCTCAGGTGCAAGATATTGTGAGATCCGCGTATGGTCGTTCTTCAAATCTGTAAGTGATGAAATGGATCAGTATTACAATTATGCAACCGGCCATGAACTGAGCAAGCGGATGCCTCTATGGATAAAACCGAAAAGGAAGATCTCAAATCATGATATGATGACCTTCATGCGCGATCATCTTGAAGGAACACCCCTTGACATGAGACTTGATGCAGGAGCCGGACCATTCGGATCGCCATATCGCTGGCGCCCTCTCTCATGGAAAGTATCTGACGATCCAAAAGGAGCAGAATACACAAATGAAAGGGCAACAGCCACCCAGCAGACAGGTTTCGTGTTTGTGGCAGAATCAAGGAACTGGCTGCCCGATCCAATAGGCGGTATCTTCTGGTTTGGTGTTGATGATGCGGGAACGACTGTCTTTAATCCTATTTACTGCGGCATAACTGATGTGCCGGAATGCTTCAGGGTCGGTAACGGAGATATGACAACCTATTCTCCCACATCGGCTTTCTGGCTATTCAATCTGGTCGCCAATATGTGCTATTCAAGATATGATCTGATGGAAGCCGATGCAAAGAAGGTTCAGAAAGAACTTGAGCAGAAATACATAGCTGAAACTGAAAAGGTCGACGCTGCAGCTGTGAAACTCTATGAGAATGATGTCTGGAAAGCCAGGGATTACCTCACGGAGTACGCATTAAAAACTGCCGGAAATACATTTAACGAATGGAAGAAACTCAGCGAATACCTGCTTGTTAAATATATCGACGGAAACATTAAAAAAGAGAAAGACGGCAAATTTGCACGTACCCGTAATAACTATCCGGAAATGCCGCTGCAACCCGGATATTCAGATAAATGGAAGAAAGCTGTCATTCAGGACACCGGTGATAAGCTTCTGATGCCGGCAGGGGCAGGACATTAATGACCAACAATGGTATAATAGAAACATTTTGAATGAGATTGTAAAATTTCAAATATTATTTATACCTTTGCGTCCGATTTTGAAATTATTGACACAAAATATTGATTGAGATGAATCTGATGAATGTTGTTGAGAAGGAATTGGCGGTAAAGAAAGAATTTCCGAAATTCATTGCAGGAGACACAGTTACCGTTCACTATAAGATCATTGAAGGTAATAAGGAAAGAATACAGCAGTTCCGCGGAGTAGTTCTGCAGAGAGTGGGCAGCGGACATACCGGAACTTTCACAGTAAGAAAAATGTCAGGCAACATCGGAGTTGAGAGAATATTTCCTGTTTCTTCCCCCTTCATAGATAAGATCGAAGTCAACAAGCATGGAAAGGTCCGCAGAGCAAGGATCTTTTACCTCCGGGATCTTACAGGTAAGAAAGCAAGGATAAAAGAGAAAAAATTCTAAAAAAAAGCCATCGGGAGATGGCTTTTTTAGTCTCAGAGTCTCATAGTCTTAGAGTCTTAGAGTCTTAGAGTCTTAGAGTCTTAGAGTCTTAGATCTTGTTGAGAAGATCTTCTTTTTTGGCTTTGGCTTCCTCGAGCAGTTTGTTAGCTTTTGCATCTGCTTCCTGCTCAAGCTGCGAAGCTCTCTTGTCAGCTTCCTTTCTCATTGTATCAGCTGCTTTCTGGGCAGCGAGTTTGGCAACAGTCCCTTTGGAGGAAGCATCATCAATCAGCTTCTGTGCCCTGGCATCAGCTTCCTTTCTGATTGTTTCAGCTCCTTTGGCAGCTTCCTCGCGGAGTCTGTTTCCCTGTTGTTCTGCTTCTCTTATCAACTCATCTCCCTTCGCTTCCGCTTCCTGTCGGAGCTTATCCTTACCGGTATCTATTGCATTATCAACTGCCTGCTTTGCAACTTCTTTAACAGGAGCAACAGCGCCGGTAGAGCTTTCTCCTGTTGCAGAACCAAAGAGAGGTGTGACAACCGGCTTACCGAATACGCCTGAAATTTTCACATTTATTTTCATGACATCAGCAGGCTTAAACCCTATGCCGAAAGCAGCAGCCTGTGCTGAAAGACTGTTAACAAGCGTATTAACTGAACTGCCAAGTTCAGATCTCGGGACCTCAGTCTTGATTATATAATTCATAGTCTGATCCAGTCCCTGGTCTCCGCTGATATTCATTTTAATATTACCCACTTTAGTATCAAAAGGACTTACATAGACTCTTCCATCCTTTAGATTAAAGCTGACATTCAGGTCTTTAAAGACATTGGTAAAACTATCACCCAGTTTTAACAGGTTTTTCATCTGGTCGAAAGCTGCTGATGTGACTACAGTTATCTCATTTGACTGAAGCTTCCCACCACCTGCTATTGTTTGTATCACAGGCATCATGTCACTTCCAAGAAGGCTCTGGAAACTAAGTTTTGCATTTACCCGGCCATCCACTCCGGCAGCTGCAGGAGCGAGTTTCTGAATAGTATTGAAAGTATTGAAAGCTTCTTTCACACCAAAACTCTGGAGGCTGAGGTCCGCTTTTACAAACGGCTTCAAAGAATCCCTTGTATCGTAATCGGCATTCATGGCAATACTTCCTCCAAGTATGTTCATACCTGTTTCACGAAGAGTGAGGACGCCGTCCCTTACAAGGATATGACCTTTTACGTCCTTTGCACGAATTTTACCATAAATTAAATTGTTTATAAGCGCATTGAAATCGAAGTCTATGTTTTGAGGAATTTTAACTACAGCAAGAGAGGTTGTATCCTCTACTTCAGTTGTATCTGCCGCTATCCCGGCAAGCAGGTTTGAAACGTCGATCGTATTTGACCTGAGCGCAAGGTTGCCTTTTATTGTGGCATCGCTGAAGAGATAAGGGATGTAATTTTCAAGCCGGCCCGAGATATTGAAATCGCTCTTCTCTCCCACTGTCAGCTCAGCTTTTGTCAGAGCTGCATAGGCAGGTGTGAACTCAAATCCGGCTTCTTTAATGTCAACAGAAGGATATCCTGCCATTACAACTTTCATCCGTGTTATTCCGAGATTTCCCGAAGCCTGGAATTTATCATACTGTTCCTTCTCGATCATTGAGAGTCGTCCTGCCATTTTCACCGACATATCTATAACGCCTCCGAGAACCATACTGTCAAGCGGTATCGCCTTTGATAATGCTGTAAGATCCAGTTTCCCAAGCATTGAACCCCTGAAATCAGGGTCACTCATCGGATTGCGCAGATAGAATGTCATATCAAAAGGATTACCGGCCAGTTCCATATGGAAATTACTGACATCGACAGTTGTTTTGTCAAGATCTTTGCCGTCAACGAAAAGATCAGTCTTCAGGTTAATATTAGTGATCTTTTCCGGCAGAGCCGGATAACTTATCAGTCCGTTATTCACAGCCATTTTAAGGGATACATCAGGGAGAGTGCTGTCGGCATCGCTGTAAACTCCTATTGCAGATCCTTCCAGGGTGAAATTACCGGATGCATTAAGATCCTGAAAATCTGTCATATAAATTGCAGGGATCAGTGACAGAAGAGTTTTGAAGGAGGTCTGGTCGGTTTTGAATATAAGGTCAGTTTCAATATCATCACCGGGCATGGCAACCATGCCTTCAAAATTAAGTTTAAGATCGTTCAGGGTAAGATAGTTATCCCGGAGTCTGAATATCATACTATCAAGGTTTGCATCAAGGTTCATCTTTGCATCGGCTACAGCCTTATTAAGGTATCTGATACCTTCCATTATAAAATTAACATCTGCTGAATTCAAGGACATCTCAAGGTCAGTTGTACTAGCTGTAAGGTCGCCCTTCATATTGAAATTCAGATCATTTATTGATGCCTCCATATCAGCGCTGAGATCAACATAAGATAAAGAGCTGTTAACGATCTCCACTTTCTTCAGAAGGATCTTCATTGGTGAGGAAGAGGTTGCCTCTGTTGTTTCAGCTTCTTCTGTTTCCTTTACAATATCGTAGTTAGCAGATCCGTCTTTAAGCACGATTGTTTTGATCTTAGCATCCTTAATGATAACAGATTTAACCTCATAACCTGATTTCCCGAAGAGACTTGAGAGGTTAAAGACAAGGTCGAGTGAATTAAGTTTTGCAAGTGTATCATTCTCAAATACTCCGATACCTGCTACCGATAATCCTTCAAGGGAGAAGGAAAGATCAGGGAAGTTCCTGAAAAAACCAAGCTTATAGTCGTCGAAACTGACTTTTGCATTTACAGATTCATTGATTACTTGTTCAACCTTTGTTTTGATCTTGTTTTTGAAAAGAACAGGAACTGTGAAAAGTACTATCAGCAAAACAAGTATCAGACCGAGAACAGATTTTAAAATAATGCCGCTTATCTTTTTCATAGACTATAATTTACTTCTTAATATCAACGAATTACAGATCCGAAAATTATTACAGAACATGGAAATAAAAGTAAACATTATTAAGACAAAAATAAAGTTCGGAGTGCCTAAAGTTTGGAGTGCCTGGAGTTATCTTAATTTTAAGTACTCCGAACTCAAGGCACTCCAGGCACTTTTGTATGGTAAATTTATTATCTTTGCACCCGTAAAAAGGTCCCGTAGCTTAACTGAATAGAGCATCTGACTACGGATCAGAAGGTTGGGGGTTTGAGTCCCTTCGGGATCACACTGAAAATGAGCCACTTACTAATACTGAAATGTAAGTGGCTCAATGTTTTTTATACAATTTACAATGCCGCTCACTGAAGCCAATGGCAGTTCTGGAATGTCTGGCATAGGTTAGTTAAAGCAGGTGGCAATGGGAGAAATGTTAAAGCTACCCGACAGAGTTCGAATAGTCATGATAATATCCACTTTATTTATCCTGCAAATCAGAAGAAATTTATTTGATATTGATATGTTGTAAATGTAACTTTACTGAGTAAACATTGTCATTAATGGTTTTTACGATCCTCTTATTTATTCCGGTTCATAACAATTCTGAAAAATTATGAAAGCACTTAAAGTAATCCTCAGGACATTACTGGTAATAATTATCGTATTTATAGCTGGCTTTATCGGTCTTCTGGTTTATGCAAAGGTCACAGACTTCAAACCGGAGGAGAAAGAAGTAATCTCTCAGCCGGAAAATATTTCTGTCCTGAAAGACTCACTCAGCATTTCTCTTTTAACCTGGAACATCGGTTATGCTGGATTGGACAAGGATATGGATTTCTTCAAGGATGGCGGCACAAAGGTAATTACGCCAAAAGACATCTGCATGTCAAATATTGATGGTATTGCAGATTTTTTAATAAAAAATGACACGGTTGATTTTATACTGCTGCAGGAAGTTGATCGTGACAGTAAGAGAAGCTATCATATTGATCAGTATGCAAAGATAGCCACAGTACTTCCCTCCCATAAACCATTCTTTGCAAAAAACTATGATGTCTTTTTCGTTCCGGCTCCGCCTTCAGAACCTATGGGGAAGGTCGTATCAGGCATAGCTACTTATTCTAAGTACACCCCTGTTTCTTCGATAAGATATTCTTTACCGGGAGATTTCGGTTTCCCTACTCAGCTTTTTTATCTCGACAGATGTTTTATGGTTAACAGATACAAGGTCGGGAACAGTAAAGAACTGGTACTTATAAACACCCATAATGAAGCATTTGATGAGGGTGGTATTATAAGAAAAGCCCAGATGGAAAAGCTTAAGGAATTTGTCATGAATGAGTATAATTCCGGCAATTATGTAATAGTTGGTGGTGACTGGAACCAATACCCTCCTGATTTTAAACCTTCTTTTTCAGCAAATAAGGCTTTTACCGGTATAGTTGGAAATTTTAACCTCACAGGAATAGAATCAGATTATATGCCGGAAGATTGGAAATGGATTTATGATCCTGCGACACCATCAGTCAGGACCCTTATGGCAGGATATGATCCTTTAACAACTCCGACAAGTATATGTGATATTTTCATTATTTCGCCCAATATTGAATTTGTTTGCGTAAAAGGCATCCATCTTGGTTTTATAAATTCAGATCATAATCCTGTTATAATGAAAGTAAAACTCAGGTGAAGACCCGGGTTCTAACTTCGACCATGCCTTAATTCAAGTAGGAACTGTCAAATATCTCTGGAAGCAGCATACAAATCCTTTTCTGATTGAATTATAATTTCTAAAAACTGAATGAGAATCCTAATCCATATGCAGAAGCCGTCGACCTGTACTTTACCAATGCAATTTCGATATCTTTTTTTCGCGAAGAACCGGTAATCAATATTGTCGGACCGGCCTGGAATGAATATAACTTATAGATTGAAAACAGTCAGCTTCACTCCTTTTTGAACTGCCCGAGATGAATGAATAGAAACAGTACAATAGCCAGAAGGAAAAAGCTGTTGGCAGCATGGAAATAGTTGATTATTTCAATACTCGGACCAAATCTCTTTCTTAAGAGTACCTGGATCAGCCCCAGAATTACAAATACACCTCCAATACCAGCCGAAATCCATTCTATCCAGTTCAATAACTTTACTAATGTTTTCATTGGTTCAGATTTATATTATTACTAATGAACTATTTATCATCAAATTTCAGCAATAATTCAATACAAGTCAACAATTCACATACTATTATTATCAGGATCAGTTAAAAAGTTTAAAATAATGGTCAAACTTGACTATGGTTTAATTAAAGCGTAACTTGTATTCTTAAATACTACTGAAATGAATACAACAGATAAGATCATTCACTGGATTCCCAGGATAATTTGTATTCTGGCAATCCTTTTGGTAAGCATGTTCGCCTTTGATGTGTTCAGTCCCGATCTGACTATCTGGCAACAGATTCTTGCCCTGCTTATTCATCTGATCCCGTCATTTATCCTGACCGCCATACTTATTGTTGCCTGGAAATGGGAGAAGATCGGAGGGATAATACTAACAATAACCGGAGTAATTCTATTTATTTTAGTATTTTATATTAATTACAGACGGAATAATTTTTCGCTGACTCAGAGCCTGATAAATGTGTCAATATTATGTCTTCCTTTTATTATTGCCGGGGTATTATTCATTGTCAGCCATAACCGGAAACATAAAAAACAAACACAGAATTGATTGGTTATTATTCGTTACTCTGTTTGATCGGCCAGCCTGCCATTAAATAAACATTCTGCTTGTCTCTAAGCTCTTACTTCATTGTCATTTCATACACAACAACTGACCAGGGTTCAATTTCAAAAGCCATATCTTTTGAAAATGGCATTGTGCTTTCCGCAGTTTTTATTTTCTCAGGATCTTCCAGTGAGGCTTTATCTGTTAATCCGGCTTTCAAAGTAAAGACCTTAACATCAGCATTACCGGTTACTGAAGAGCCCTGGAGTCTGACGAGGAGGGTATTTTTATTCCCTTCATAATTGACTGCCTTAATTATTATATGCTTACGGTCGGCTGAGCAGGAAGCTATTGCATCCATTGTTCCCGGCTTCCAGTCTTCAGGCTTCATCTGGGAAATATCATCAAAGAACTGTGTCCTATCGGCAATATCGCGGAAGGATCCCTGCGTCGATGCAAGAAGAACCCCGGTATAATGTTCTCTGAATAGTTTTTCAACTACATAGCCTCCGCCAGGGAACCATGAAACTTGGTTGTGGTAAATAAAAGCTGTCCATGTCGGATCATCAGTAGTATTACGCATAAGCAAGGCGGGGCATGTCATACTCAATTCCTCACCAAGCTTCTCATACATTATCAGGCTTCCTGCAGTATGCAAACCGGCTCTCCAGTCGTATGTCCGGCAAAGACCCCATTCAAGAACAGCCAGCCTGATATCCGGATGTCCGGAACTCCTTATAAAGTCGCGAAGCTTAACCAGGTAATCCTCTATCCTCTCAACCCCTGTCTGGTAATTCTCATTTTCGTATTCGTAATTATGACAACCCAGAATATCAAAATTACCTCCGGCTAAATCAATGACTTTCTGGCTCCAGTTGAGGTCATTGGATCTTTTTTGTCCGCATGCGACAATCTTTAGCCCGGGATCAATCTTCCTCAGTTCACTGCCGTAAAGGTTAACAAGCTCAGCATACTGATCAGGGGTGATATTGAAATTCATCGGTTCGTTATCGATCTGAAAGTACTTTACATTATATGGCTCCGGATGACCGTTGGCTGCCCTCAGTTTTCCCATTTCTGTCGTTACCGGATCGTTCAGATAATGCACCCAGTCCATTGCATATTTAACATCTTCAGGAGTTCTTTTCGTAGCAGGCAATACGATAAGCGGTTCAGTTTTCAGCTGACGGCACAATTCCATGAATTCATCGGTTCCGAAACCATAATAATCCGAATAACCTCCCCATATCATGTTCGGATGGTAGACACGTGATTCGCGCGGTCCGATACCATCTTTCCACTTGTAATCAGTCGCAAAAGATCCTCCCGGCCACCTTATGAAAGGCGGCTTAAGCCCGTTAAGTGCGCCAAGAAGATCCGGACGCAGCATTCCTTTCCTGCGGACATCCTCACGCATCATTGAAATAAAATCGAGAAGAATTGTTCCGGCACCCCTGGATTCAATTTCCATTATCGACTGAGTGTCGGTTCTGGTGCAGTAAAATGAGAAGGGGACCTCTTTCCAGCCCTGACCGGCGACCTTAAGAGAGATTTCTTTGATGAGTTTGCTCTGATTATCTTTCAGTCGTAATGTGAGTCTCGGTGAACCTTCTACCCTGTTTACCCACACCGATCCGGTATAAGTAAATCCCTCCTGTAAATAGATCCTTTCCTGCCTGATACCGGCCGGATTCTTTTTTGTTTTGAGCTGAAGACTCTTCTCACCATTCTTAAAATCTGCTGCCATGACAGTGATCGATCCGTTCTCTCCGAAAGGCTTCCAGTGGGTTTCGAAATCTTTGCCTTCGAAACCATTGCCCTGTATCTGTTCGGCATATAGTCCATCAACGACAGAGTGATTTATATGTTCCAGGAACTGTCCGTAAACACCTTCGCTTATCTTACCTGCCGGATGGTCGGTATCGACAAGCAGAACTGACACTCCGGGTCCTGTAAGAATTGCTCCCTGCTCCTGCTGGGACAATACATTAACTGATATTAATAATCCTGAAAGGCACAGTTGAATAAAGCTAAAAACTGATCGCATAGTTGTATATGATATTTTATCCAGTTAAATTAAATCATTAATCCGTTCTGTTGTGAGGACTAAAGCTCAATAAATTTACATTTTCATTAATCCTCTGAATTATCTCTGATGTCGCCGTCTGTTCACATGGTTCATCAGCAAGCTTGTGTTTCAGTTCGGTAAGATCACTGACTATAGCGCTTCTTATAATATCAAGGCTGTCAGCCTGGTTTGTATAATTATTTTCAATCTTCGCCATACTGTCTTTTGCATCCATTACCTTCTGCATGTTGAAGAATGCATTAAGTCCTCCGGATATTGCACATATGATCGCAACAACGATGCACATATTCTTGTACATGCGAACTGCGGATAGTTTTCCTGATGTTACATCATTTGGCAGTGATTTAACAATAATTCCGGTATAAAATATACCCAGGATACTAATGCCGGCCGTCCCAAGACTTGCCAGCTTTACTATAAGATCAAGAGTATCGGCTTGTGTTTCCATGAATCGTAGCGATTAGATAAACCAGGATTGTATCATTAACCAAAAATACAATAAGATTATTAAGATATCAAGAAGAAAGCGGTTGCCGCAGATGATTAATATATTAATTTGGCATTAAGGCATTACGGCATTACGGCTTTAGGGCTTTACGGCGCAGAGAGGAGGATTTGGAGTCCAGTTGTTGGTTGTTGGCTGGCGCTTCCGTTTGGTTACTGGTTAACAAAATAACTTTAGACACTCTAGACACTTTAGGCACTTCGAACTTACAATAATTATCATCATATGCAGCGTTAATTATTTTTTACCGTATTTAGTCCATTAAACCTAAAACAATTATCATGAAGAGAATCTTTCAACTTGCTTTTGTATCGGTAATATTGTTAATACTGAAGATTAATTATTCATCTGCCCAGCAAAATGAAATTATCACTGACTCAATTTATTCGGATGTATTAAATGAATACAGATCTGTAAAAGTCATCCTGCCGGCTGATTATAAATCAGAGACCACAAAGAAATATGAGGTGATCTATCTTACTGATGGGGAATGGGTTGTGAATTTATTCCCTTTTATCTACAAATTTGCTCAGGATGAGCAATATGTTCCTCCCGTAATAATTGTAGCTCTTCCAAATACATATCTGAAAAAGGTCAATCAGCGGGACAGGGATTTTCTTCCTGTCAATGTGCCAAGTCCTGCTATCTCAGGCGGAGCCGATAAATTCATCAGCTTCCTTAAAGACGAACTCAGACCATATATAGATAAAAATTACCGGACCAACGGCAATAATTCTCTTTACGGGCATTCTTACGGCGGATTATTTGTAATGTACGCTTTACTCACTGAACCTCAGTTATTTGACA
This sequence comes from Bacteroidetes bacterium ADurb.Bin145, assembly GCA_002070505.1. GTDB lineage: Bacteria > Bacteroidota > Bacteroidia > Bacteroidales > VadinHA17 > LD21. The sequence goes on from MWDJ01000002.1 coordinate 28,900, forward strand.
CTTACTATTCAACTGATCCATCGATGTGGTGGAACAATGATTTTGTGATCAAACTGGCATCCGAAAAGCTTGGTGAGATAAAATCTCAGAAGGTCCTGTGGATAGCGGGCATAGAATCGACATACAAAGGAATGGGTATAGGCCGTATGGACTCTGTTCTGAAGCTGAAAGCCCCTGGCAATCTTAAATGGAAGATTGCAACTTTCCCGAATGAGAAGCATAATTCAGTGCGTTTAAAAGCAATGTACGATGGCATCAAATATGCATATCAGGGATTCACAGACGGCCCGATAAGTTTCCATCCAATGGGTGCTATCCTGCTGAAAGATAAACCCGCACCTGTATTTTTACTTAACAGTATCCCTGAATTAAGATATGAACTGGATGGTTCGGAACCGGACCTGTCTTCACCTAAAGCTGAATCAAGGATAATCCTGAATGGTCCGGCAGACCTTGTCCTCAGGACATTTTCAACTACCGGCAAATACGACCAGACAGCAAGAGCAAGTTATGTGCTGGGTGAAGTATACTTGTCACTGCCAAAACCTAAAAAAATAACATCAGGCGGATTCAAATACACTATTTATGAGGGGGTGTGGGATAAAATCCCGGATTTTAAAAAGCTGAAGGCAATTCAGACAGGTATTACTGACAGCATGTTCAGTCTTAAAAATCTCCCTCTGAAGAAAAACTTTGCCCTGGTAGCTGAAGGATATGTTGAAATAGCGGAAGATGGTTATTATCTCTGGGCGATTGGCTCAAATGACGGATCCAGGTTGTACATTAATAACACCCTGCTTATTGATAATGACGGTATCCATAACAGCGAGAACCTGAAATCGTTTATGATCCCGATGCAGAAGGGTTTCTATCCGTTAAAACTGGAATATTTTCAGACTGATGAAAGTCACAATCTTCAGTTGATCTACCTTACACCGGGAGCAGGCGAACCGATCCCAGTTCCGCTTAAATACCGGTATCACAGGAATTAATCTGTAGAGGTGCCGGGGATCATGGAATGAGCAGGAGATGATTAAATGTACCCAGCTTATAAAAGTCATATAACCTGAGATTTACATAGCCCCTTGACAGCATATTTACAATCGCAGGTCTGAAGAGCGAGAATGCAAAACTGATACTCTTTTCGTATTTCTTCACCTTTTTATAGAAGGCCAGCAGGGATATGTATTCTGTGATTTCATCATTATAATTCCCTGATCTCATCATTTCAACCAGGTTGGACATTGCTTCATCAGTTCTGGCCAGATAATCAGCATTCGTCTCCAGTCCACCATTAACGACCGGGTTATCAATGTGTTCAATTCTTACTCCTGCCTTCCTTAATGAGTAGCTGAATAAGGTATCCTCATAACCGTAGCCTTTCAGCCGTTCATCAAACCTTATTTTGCCGGAAATATCTCTTTCGATAAGAAAATTATTAGCCATAAAGGATCTGTAAGGATCTTTTATTCTTATATCAGCCGGTTTGCTTTCCCTTGATGTACCGTATTTCCATCTTAACATCCTTTCCCGTTCAGGTGGATCTTTAGTATAAATACTTCCGCCGCAAACTACCTGCGGAGCCTGTTCGATGCATCCGAGATATTTCTTCAGGAATAAGGGATTTTCTACAATACTGTCACAATCGATGAACAGTAAATATTTTTTGGATGAAAGTCCGGAAAACATATTTCTGATCCCTGATCTGCCTTTATTTTTCTCCAACTCTACATAAACATTATCTTTGCAGATCTCCCTGTTCACTTTCCGGAACTCTTCTTCCGAATGATCGTCAATTACTATAATATCGCAACTATCCTTCTTTACTTCATTCATCTGAGCCATTAACCTGTTATGAAGAGAAGTAATATTGAAATTGAAAACCGGGATGCAGATACTGATCATATTGATAAGTTTTCTTCAATGTGCATTTCGAAGGATTTCAGCATCGTTGCGATAAAATGCAAAAATAAAATAACTTTGATGATAAGGATTCTGAAAATTGTAAAAGTTCTCAGGGTATGTCAATGAAAAGGTATTTTGATAACTTTGGGCGTTCGCAATGCCAATTGATTGCAGAGGTAAAATGATATCACTAAAAGCTTACAAATATGTCAGAAATAGTCTCTAAAAAGAGAAAGAACATGATAGAAAAGATACGTCAGATATTTGAAAAGGAAGCTGCTGCAATAAAAAATATTCCGGTCAACGAGAATTATGAAAAGGCCACTGAGATAATATATCAGCACGTGCATAAGCTCCAGGGAAAACTAATCACAAGTGGCATGGGGAAGGCCGGCGAGATAGCTAACAACATTGCGACAACCTTCAGCTCAACAGGGACTCCGGCCGTTTTTCTCCACCCGAGCGAGGCCCAGCATGGTGACCTGGGAATCATACAGAAAAATGATGTCATGCTTGTCATATCAAACTCAGGAAAAACCCGTGAAATTATCGAGCTGATGGATCTCAAGGATAATCTTTACAGATCAGTGCCTGTGGTTGTTATTACAGGTAATCCCAACAGTCCCCTCGTTAAGAAATCGCAATGCCACATACTTACCGGGGCTCCTGAGGAAGTCTGTCCTCTGGGGCTTACACCCACAACTTCAACAACAGTTTTTACAGCAATCGGAGATGCTCTTGTGGTACTGATGATGGAAAAGATCGGATTCACTGCTGCTGATTATGCAAAAAGACACCATGGAGGATACCTGGGAACCAAATCGAGGGAAAAATCAGCTAACGGTTCATGAATAAATAATATAGTAACTCTTTCTGAACAAGAACCTGTAAAATTATCTGATAACCCGAAGTATGTCCGATACAAGCAACAATAACTCAATAAGCAGGAAAGATTATATCTTTTCAATCTTCATAATTGGCCTTTTCTTTTTCATATTCGGATTTGTCACCTGGCTGAATGGGATCCTGATACCTTTTCTCAGGACCGCCTGTGAACTTAATGACTTTGAAGCGTATTTTGTAACATTTGCATTCTATATCTCATATCTTGTAATGGCTCTGCCGTCTTCGGCCCTGCTTAAAAAAACCGGATTCAGGCATGGTATGTCCATCGGCCTTTGGATAATGGCCGCCGGATCTCTCATTTTCATACCGGCAGCATTAACAAGGACCTTCGGACTTTTCCTGACAGGGCTCTTTGTCGAAGGAACAGGCCTGGCATTGCTGCAGACAGCTTCCAATCCTTACATTACGATTATCGGTCCGCGTGAGAGTGCAGCCAAGAGGATAAGCATTATGGGTATAGCAAATAAATTTGCAGGAGCTGTTGCACCAATTATCCTGGCAAATATTATCCTCAAAGATTCTCATATACTTGATGAGAGGCTGGCTAAGACAACGGATATTGTTACACGGGCACTCCTGCTGGATGAGATGGCCCGAAGAGTTATAATGCCTTATGCAGCGATGGCAGTTATACTTATACTCCTTGGTCTGCTGCTTAAGCTTGCCCACCTGCCTGAAATAGATACAGAAGCGGAGGATGATATAAAGGAAACATCCTATACAGGCAAAACGAGTATATGGCAGTTCCCGCATTTATGGCTTGGTGTAATAGCTCTTTTCTTTTATGTCGGTGTTGAGGTAATTGCCGGTGATACAATTATCAGGTATGGCCAATCCATTAAGATACCTATGGAGTCGTCAAAATACTTTACGAGCCTAACTCTCCTCAGTATGATTCTCGGATATCTTCTCGGAATTATTTTAATCCCCAGGTATCTGAAACAGGTCAACGCATTGAAAATATGCACTATACTTGGTGTTGTCTTCTCACTTGGAGCTATACTCACCCCGGTTGAAAAAGTGTTCGCTATGACTTTCATAGACCTGGGCACCTTTAAACCTATAGAGCTGATTTTGCCTGTAACAGTACTTTTCGTTGCCCTCCTAGGACTTGCAAATTCACTCGTATGGCCCGCCGTATGGCCTCTAGCCCTCAACAGCCTTGGAAAATTCACAAAAACAGGATCGGCATTGCTTATCATGGCAATTGCCGGAGGCGCCCTGCTTCCGCTCCTCTATGGAAAGCTGGCCGTCATTTTTTCGACGCAGAAAGCTTACTGGCTCTGTGTTCCGTGTTACTTCATCATTATGTATTATGCCTTCAGCGGCCACAAAACAGGATTGAAAGGTGGAACCTGATCTGAAGCAAATATTTGAAAGATTTGCCAGTGAGGCTACTTTCATGACCGGAAAAGCTTTTGGAAATGGTCATATTCATGATACCTATCTTATCGTAACTACTGAAAAAGACAAGGATAACTTTATTCTTCAACGCCTCAATACAAACGTCTTCAGAAATATACCAGAGCTCCAGAATAATATTGAAAGAATAACTGCCCATATCCGGAAAAAATTAAGCAGGATCAATGATTCGGATTTAAAAAGGGAGTGTCTGACCCTTATCCCCTCGAAAGAAGGTTCAAGCTGGATAAATGATGAAAAAGGAAATCCCTGGAGACTTTACATATATATCAGGGATCACAGGTCATACGACACAGTCAACTCCCCCGATATTGCTTACGAAGCAGGGAAAGCCATCGGCCGCTTCCAATCTCAGCTGGCTGATCTGCCCGGTGAACCTCTTTACGAAACAATACCGTCATTCCACGATCTGGGCAAAAGGCTGGATTATTTTTTGGAAATACGAAATGAAGACCCTGCAAAAAGAGCTGAAGGTGCCAAAGGGGAGATAGAATTCATCCTGAAAAGATCCGAAGAAATGATGATAATACACCGACTGGGAAAATCAGGAAAAATACCGGTAAGGATAACTCATAATGACACCAAACTGAATAATGTTCTTTTTGATGAAAATGATAAATCGATGTGCATCATTGACCTGGACACAGTAATGCCCGGGTTTTTTCATTCAGATTTCGGAGACACGATCAGAACAGGTGCAAATATTGCCGCAGAAGATGAAAGGGATCTCTCACTTGTCAGAATGGATATTACATTGTTCAGAGCATTTGCAGAAGGCTATCTGTCAGAGACTAAGGGTATCCTGAAACCTGTTGAAAAAGAGCATCTCCCCATGGCCCCCCTGGTTATGACATATGAACAGGCTATGAGATTTCTTGCAGATCATATTGCCGGAGATATTTATTACAAGATTCACCATGATAATCATAATCTTGAGAGGGCAAGGGCGCAGATCAGGTTGCTTAAGAACATGGAGGAACAGTATGGGGAGATGAAGAAGATTGTGGAAGAAATTATAAGGCATTAAGGTGCAGAAGTGAAGAAACAGCACATGCTAATTCCCCCCTCGAGGGGGGTTAGGGGGATGTAAGAAACGATGTAAATAATTAAGATAGTAACTATGGATTGGACAAAAGAAGAAGAAAAATTTCTAAAGACACTGAGTGATCCTGATAAGATACAGGCGTTTCTCGATTCAATAGATTATAATCCGAATTATGAATGCAGATCACCAAGATGGGTAATCAGAAAACGATCGGCACATTGCTTTGAAGGAGCCTTGTTTGCAGCCGCAGCACTGCAATTCATAGGATATAAGCCACTTATAGTCGACATGCTGGCGGAAAATGATGATGATCATGTTATTGCAGTCTTCAGGGAAGAAGGCTTATGGGGTGCGGTTGCCAAATCAAATTTCACATCGCTACGATACAGAGAACCAGTTTACAGATCACTCAGGGAGCTGATCATGTCGTATTTTGACTTCTTCTTTAACACCGATGGTTTCAAATCGTTAAGATCCTATTCCCGTCCTTTCGACCTGACGTTCTTTGAATCGCGTAACTGGGCAACCACAGATGAAGATCTGGAATATATAGGTGATAAGATTGAATCTCTCCCTCATTATCCGCTGGCGCCTGAAAGAATAATCAGGAAACTCTATAGAGCGAGCGAACCAATGCTAAGGGCCGGATTGCTTGGTTCGAAGCCTGAGGGACTGTATAAACCGAAAAAGAAGTAAGGGCGCAACGGCACAAAGGTGTTAGGGCGTTAGGGCGTTAGGGTCCGGGGTGGATTGAATCAATCTGTGGTCGAGAAAATATATCTTATAATATTTTGTATTTCAGATATGTATAAAACATGATATTTTTGCGTTCGAAATTTAGTTTTGGAAATAAGCTTAGATTGACTATTTTTGAACCCTGAAAAATTTAAGGGTTAAAATCAGATCTTTCTTTGGTCTGAGCTTCTTTTCTGATATTTAATAATCATAAAGAAGAATGGATATATCGGGTAAAAGTTATAAAGCCTTCCTGAAACGTCAGGAAGCATTACAAAAACAATACAGTGAAAAGCAGGCAGAGAAGCAGCATGCCAAGGGAAAACTGACAGCTCGGGAACGCATAAGGCTTCTTTTCGATCAGGGAACCTTTGAGGAGATTGATGCTTTTGTCACTCCTGCTGATCAGCCGGTAGAATTTGGAAAAGTTGAGAGAACTTACGGTGACGGCGTTATTGTTGGTCATGGTAAGGTTAACGGCAGGCTTATTTTTGCTTTTGCCCAGGATTTCACAATAATGGGTGGCTCACTGGGAGTTGTGCATGCAAAGAAAATAGCCAAGATTCAGGAAATGGCTCTCAAGATGGGATGCCCGATAATAGGCATGATGGATTCAGGCGGGGCAAGAATACAGGAAGGTGTGGCCAGCCTGAGCGGTTATGCCTCCATCTTCCATAATATAATACAATCATCAGGCATTATACCACAGATATCAGTAATAATGGGACCAGCTGCGGGAGGAGCAGTCTACTCCCCTGCCCTTACAGATTTTGTCTTCATGGTAAATAATACAAGCTATATGTTTGTAACAGGACCGAATGTAGTAAAGGAGGTCCTTAATGAGGATGTCACTTTTGATGAGCTGGGCGGAGCTGAGACACATGCGCGCAAAAGTGGTGTAGCACATATGATATATGATGATGAGGAGAATACAATAATGGCCCTGAAAAAATTCCTCACATACCTGCCTTCAAATAATGTTGAGAATCCACCGGTTGTACAGGATGACAATTCCACCCCTGAAATAAATGAAAAATTAAGGGATATAGTACCTGACGATCCGAACAAGGCCTATGATGTAAAAGATGTTATTAACCTTATTGTAGATAAGAACAGCTTTTATGAGACTGCTGAACTTTTCGCTCCCAATCTTGTCACCGGTCTTGCACGTCTGAAAGGAAAAACAATCGGTGTTGTAGCTAACCAGCCTAAAGTTTTGGCAGGCGTTCTTGATATCGATTCATCTACAAAAGGTGCAAGGTTCATAAGGTTCTGTGATGCTTTTAATATACCCATTCTGACTCTTGAAGATGTACCAGGCTTTCTCCCGGGGGTTGATCAGGAGCATGCCGGTATAATAAGACATGGGGCAAAACTACTGTTCGCCTACAGTGAAGCAACTGTACCCCGGATCACAATAATTCTCCGGAAAGCCTATGGCGGTGCCTTCATTGTAATGAACAGTAAAAGTCTGGGAGGTGATTTCAGCTTCGCATGGCCCACGGCAGAGATAGCAGTTATGGGCCCCGACGGGGCAGTTGCAATTCTCTACCGCAAGGAACTCGCCGAATCATCTAACCCTGCCGAACTGAAAAAGGAGCTGGTAAAAAAATACCGCGATAAGATCGCAAATCCTTTTATCGCAGATGAAAGCGGTTATATCGACGAGGTTATTGATCCTGCCGTAACACGGAAAAAAATAATTTCAGCTCTTAACGCATTAAGCAACAAATGGGTTAAAGTGCCTGCCCGCAAGCACGGAAACATGCCCCTCTGAGACTATAAGACCATAAGACAATAAGACCATAAGACAATAAGACCATAAGACTATAAGACCATAAGACTATAAGACCATAAGACCATAAGACCATAAGACTATAAGACCAAAATGAAGATCACAAAGATCCTGATAGCCAACCGCGGAGAGATAGCGATCCGCATCATGAAGACGGCCACGAAACTTAAGATCAAGACCGTGGCTGTCAGAACTGCAGCTGAACCTAACGCAATGTATCTGTCATTTGCTGACGAGATCTTCGATTACAGTGAGGAATCGACTGAGATCCCGGTTTTCCTTGATATTGAAAAACTGATAGAGATTGCATTGACTACAGGGGCTGATGCTATTCATCCCGGATATGGTTTCCTCGCTGAAAATGCATATTTCGCCGATAAATGCCTTGATAATAAGATCTCTTTTATCGGTCCGTCACCTGATGCAATATACAAAATGGGTAACAAGACCATTGCCAGGAAGATAGCTCTTGCTCATAATATACCTGTTGCTATGGGTAGTGAAGGGAACATATCCAATGAAGAGGAGGCGATCGCTGTTGCTGAAAAGATTGGCTATCCGGTAATAATAAAAGCAGCTTCAGGAGGAGGCGGAAGAGGCATGCGCATTGTGCGCAAATCAGAAGAAATGGAAAAGCTATTCGTGATAGCCAGCAAAGAAGCAGAAAAGGCCTTCAAGGATCCGTCGGTTTTTATTGAAAAATATATTGAGAATCCAAAACATATTGAATTTCAGATACTTGGTGACAAGAAGGGGAATGTGATCCATCTTGGTGAAAGAGAGTGTTCCATCCAGCGAAAGCATCAGAAACTTCTTGAGGAAGCTCCTTCAGGTGCCCTTGACGACAGGCTTCGTGAAATAATGGGATCAACCGCTGTCAGAATAGCAAAAGCCGTCGGGTATTATTCTGCAGGAACAGTCGAATTTCTCCTTGACTCCGAAAAGAATTTCTATTTCATGGAGATGAACACAAGGATACAGGTAGAACATCCGGTAACTGAAGTAATAACAGGAATTGATCTCATTGAGCAGCAGATCCGTATTGCCAAAGGTGAGGAACTTAAGATCAGGCAGGAGGATATTAAGCTGAGCGGCTGGGCAATTGAATGCAGGATAAATGCCGAGGATGTACAGGCAGGTTTTGCTCCTGATCCCGGGAAAATTGATAAACTGAGCCTTCCCAGCGGACCTAATATACGGATCGATACAGGTGTGCAGGCAGGTTCATCAATAGTACCAAACTACGATTCAATGATAGCCAAGCTTATTGTCAGCGGAAAAAACAGGAAAGAAGCTATCAAGAACTGTAAAATGGCACTTGATAAAGTGTGGATAAAGGGTACAAAAACCACTCTTCCCTTTTTCAGGATGCTTGTACGTAACCAGAAATTCCAGGATGGCGATTTCACTACCGCTTTTATCGAGAAAGATCTTGAAAAATATTACTACAACAGTGAATATGAAGAGATGCTCGCTGCATGGCTTGCAACAAAGCTGTTTGTCGAGGAAAATTTGCAGGAGACGAGTATCCAGATCGATTTTGAGAATGGAAAAGAGCTGAGTCCATGGCTTCTGAATAAAAGAATAAACCAATTCTGAATTCTTATACAGTAAAAATGAACAATCTGCAGATCAAAAAGTTATATGCACTTTCATCGGAGAAAAGAAAATTCAGGTTCGCTCTTCCGCTGCGTAACAAGATAAGAATAGGGAAAAGGGACTACGTTGTCAGTCTGCGGTCTGATGAAAAATATGGCACCTATATTTTCTGGAAAAACAGGAAATATCCTGTTGAGATCGTTCGGTCACGTCAGAATAAATATGAGATACTCTTCAACGATATAAGTTACATTTTCACAGTTGAAACGCCATTTTCGCTTCAAAGGATGAAAGTGCTCAATTCCAAAAAAGGAAGGGCAGAGAATGAGTCTGTCAAAGCGCCTATGCCAGGCAAGCTGATAGATATCTGTGTGAGGGAGGGATCTGAGATATTACGAGGCCAACCCCTCGTCATTCTGGAAGCAATGAAAATGCAGAATGAGATTCAGTCGCCTGTAAACGGGACTGTAATCAAAGTCCTTGCCAGGCCTAACAGCAATGTTATGAAGGATGATATCCTTGTGGAGATCAAAGTTCACTAACCCCGGCTGATTCTATTTCGCAGGCACATCTTTCAGTGTCTGACACAGAAAATGGTAAAACTTCTTAACAGATTTAATATTTACCTTCTCATCCGGAGAGTGCGGGTATTTTATTGTCGGGCCGAAGGAGACCATATCGAGTGAAGGATATACTCCGCCGATAATAGCACATTCCAGTCCTGCATGTATTGCCTTTACCTCGGGCTCTTTTCCAAACATTTTTGTGTAGACTCCGGTAGCAGTCTTTAATATCGGAGAAGCCATATTTGGTTTCCATCCCGGATAGCCTCCCGACATGGTGACTTTAGCATCAATAAGATGGAATACTCCTGCAATTTTCCAGGCTGTAGCTTCCTTTGAGCTGTCAACAGCACTTCTGCACAGATTATGGGCTTCAAATTTTCCTTTTACGCATTTTACAATAGCAAGGTTATTTGATGTCTCAACGAGGCCTTTCATTGCCTGGCTCATTCTCTGCACCCCATTCGGACAAGCGAATACTGCCCTGATAATTCCAAACTGGTCTTTTTTATTCATGACCCTGCGAGGTTTATCAGTCTTCCTGCAGAAGAAAGTGAGATCGGGCTCGGTTTCAGCAAATTCAGCCCTGTACATTTTCTCATAATTCTTTACAAATTTCTCAAATGAGGCCGTTTTTGCTGAAGGAACCATTACAACTGCATATGATTCACGAGGTATGGCATTCCTGAGATTCCCGCCTGAGGCTTCAGCAATTCTTATACCGAAATCTGATTCAGCCTGCATCAGGAACCTGAACAGCACCTTGTTTGAATTGGCTCTTCCGAGAGCAATATCAACTCCCGAATGGCCTCCCTTAAGACCTTTTGCAGTAACTGTATATGCAACAAAACCTCTCGGTGCAGGCTCCTCCTTATATTTCTTTGTTGCACTTATATCAATGCCTCCTGCACAACCCACACAGATTTCGTTCTCGTCTTCTGAATCCAGATTCATCAGTATATCACCTTTGAGCAGGCCTTTTTTAAGTCCGAAAGCGCCTGTCATTCCGGTTTCTTCATCAATTGTAAATAGAGCTTCAAGAGGTCCGTGAGCAATATCTTTTGAAGCCAGAACAGCAAGAGCAGCAGCTACTCCAATCCCGTTATCAGAACCAAGTGTCGTGCCGTCAGCTCTCACCCATTCCCCATCGATAACCGCTTCAATAGGATCCTTTTCAAAATCGTGTTTCTTATCATTATTCTTTTGCGGGACCATATCAAGATGTGTCTGAAGAATAACCCCTTTTTTCTTTTCCATCCCTTCAGTTGCAGGTTTTCTTAAAACAACGTTTCCGGTCTTATCAACAATAGTTTCAAGCTTATGCTCTTTTCCGAAGTTGACAACATAGTCGATAACCCTCTTTTCTTTTTTGGAAGGACGAGGAATTCTGGTCAGGTCATAAAAGATATCCCAGACCATTTTTGGTTCAAGATTGCGTATATCGCTCATAATTATTTGGCATTTAGTTATTATTAGGCCTTATAAATATATAACAATTCTGAAATAAAAATAGTGATTAATTGATAATTAAAAAACTTTAAAATCAGCCATTAATCAGCACATTGTGATGAGTTTAAAATTGTAATAAAAACTTAACAGCTAATTTGTTTGAAATATGTGCCGTAATAACTAATTTTGGCTCCGATTTTTGATTCAGATTACACATCTAACACACAATGAGCCTGTTAGTAAATGTGATCTTAAAATGCCAGTTTGAAGTAATTCTTTTTACCTGCCAATGACCTTCCTTTACATCATAGTTGCTCTGGTCATTATCTTCGATTTCATAAATGGATTTCACGATTCTGCTAATTCTATAGCGACGGTTGTCTCAACCAAAGTCCTTTCGCCATTCTCTGCTGTTCTTCTGGCTGCGACATTCAATTTTATTGCATTTGTTGTTTTCCCGCTCAGAGTTGCTACAACAATGGGGAAAGGGGTTATTGAACCTGATGTAATAAACCTGAATGTTATCGGGGCAGCACTTATTGCAGCTATTACATGGAATCTGCTTACATGGTGGTGGGGGCTGCCTTCCAGTTCATCGCATACACTTGTTGGAGGTCTTACCGGGGCGGCACTTGTTAGTTCCGGTCCCGGATCCATAATTACAGGTGGTGTTGTTAAGATTGCTGTTTTTATAATTATTGCGCCTTTGCTAGGAATGCTTATAGGATTTATAATTTCCACCATTGTCCAGTACATTGCAAGAAAAAGTACCCCCTTTGGTATAGACAAACATTTCAGACGGCTACAACTTCTCTCTGCAGCAGCGTTCAGTCTGGGACACGGCGGAAACGATGCTCAGAAGTCAATGGGAATAATCTGGGTGGCAATGATTATATCAGGACTGATGACAAAAAACGATCCTATTCCTATATGGGTCGTACTTTCATGTCAGGCAGCAATAGCTCTCGGGACTCTTTTCGGTGGCTGGAGAATTGTCAAAACTATGGGGCAAAGGATCACAAAACTAAAACCCTTTGAGGGTTTTTGTGCTGAAACAGCCGGAGCACTTACTTTATTCGGAGCCACACATTTCGGGATCCCTGTAAGCACGACACACACCATAACCGGAGCAATTATGGGAGTAGGCGCAAGGAAGAGACTTTCCGCTGTCAAATGGGGAGTTACAAGAAAAATCTTCTGGGCCTGGATACTGACCCTGCCAATATCTGCTCTGATAGGTGCCTTTATGTATATTGTATTTAATAATTTGAATATAAATTGACACTGACTAAAATACTGAATTATGAATATTGATAAATTTCTTAAGTTCTTCGTTCCGAAAGACCATTCATTTCATCCTCTCTTTGAGGAGGATGCCAAGAACCTCGTAAAGGCTTCAGAACTTTTAAACACAATGCTCACCTTCAATGAAACAGAAGATCATGAGAAAATTTATAAGGAGATCAAGGATGTTGAGCATATCGGAGATATTATTACTGACAAAACATACATACAGCTCAATAAATCATTTATCACACCTTTCGACAGGGAAGATATTCATGCCCTGATAGCCCATATAGATGATGTTGTTGATTCTATAAACGGTGTCGCCAGAAGGATCTGCCTTTATAAACCGAAAAAATTGCTTCCGGTGTACAAACAAATGGCAGAGATGATCCTTGAAGCTGCAAAAGAGATAGAATGTTCTATCCACTGTCTGGTAGATGCTGCAGCCAATAAGGACGAGATCACAAAAGCCTGCAACAGAATAACTGCTATTGAGCACAAAGTGGATGAATACTATTATGTAGCAATTGCTGAATTATTTGAAAAGGAAAAAGATCCTGCGGAACTCCTTAAGAACAACAAGATCCTCGAGATCCTTGAAAGATGCGCTGATGAAACAGAGGATGTATCCGATGTTATAAAGGCCATCCTGATAAAAATGGCATGATCTGACTTAAATAAAACTCTGTTGATTATTTAACTTTCCCTTACTGTTTAATTCTTTTGTCTACCTTTTAATGTTAGGCAGTTCAAGGCCATAACCTTTCTTCTTATCTTCCGCTTTAAGCATCAGGGCAAAAATCAGAGCCAGTATCCCCAAAGCAGTAAATATTATCATGGGTAAAGTATAGTTGTAGCTGCTTACTTCAGCGCCATCAAGCATTCTCGTACCTGTGATACAGAATCTGTCAAGTACCCATCCGATAAGAAGCGGAACAAGCATAAGACCAACATTCTGAACAAGAAATATCAGTCCGTATGCGGTACCAAGCTGCTTTTCCGGTATGATCTTTGGTACTGACGGCCACATAGCAGAGGGTACCAGTGAGAATCCTATGCCGAGAATTATAATAAGTATGATGGCTATTGGTGTCGCTTTAAGGAAAGGTATTGAATACATTGCGTGCACAAAGATAAGGAGGATTGCACCCAGTATCATTATTGAAGCCCCTTTGCCCTTTCGATCATAAAGGTTCCCGAAAAGCGGTGTCAGCAAAATAGTTCCGAAAGGTAATAGTCCGGGTATCAGTCCTGCAAGCTCCTGGTCAACATTGAACTTATTAACCATTAAATCGGTGGCATATTTGATAAAAGGGAATACTGCAGAATAGAAAAGAACACATAAAATTGCTATCAGCCACCATCCCCTGTTTCTAATAATATACAGGATATCCTTTAGTCTGAAAGATTCTTCACTGTCGCCTGATTCAACAACACCTGCTTCACTTATTGATTTATCAAGTTTCTTATCCATAAATGTATAGACTATGAATGATATCATACCTATACACAGCATTATAAGGCAAACGAGAACTGGTTTTGACACTCCATGAAGGGCTCTTGCTATCGGAATCGAAGTTGTCATCGCAAGTGCTGTTCCCAGTCTGGCTGTTGCCATTTCAAGCCCCATAGCCAGCGCCATTTCTTTACCTTTAAACCATTTCACAATTATTTTCGATACAGTTATGCCAGCGACTTCGACCCCAACGCCAAAAGTTGCAAAGCCAAGGCCGGCTATCACCACCTGGGCTTTCATCCCAAGAAGTGTATGTCCGTCCAGAACATGGGTTGATATAGCCCAATATTTAATAGCTGTTCCTGTAACCATTACGGCAGTTGCCATTACCCCTGTAAACCTCACTCCCATCTTGTCCAGGATGATCCCTCCGAAAAGAAGCATAAGAAGGAAAACATTAAACCAACCATATGCGCTGGTAAAAAACCCGTATTCTGCACTGTTCCACAAAAGCTCCTTCTCAAGAAGCGGTTTGAGAGGCGCCATCACATCAGAAAGGTAATAACCGCATAACATAGTAAAAGCGACTACTGCCAAAGCAGTCCAGCGTGCAGCTTTTGAGTCGCGCAGGGTTTTCTTTATTGTTTCCATACAGCTGATTTAGACAAATTAAGGAGGGTAAATGTAGAAAATAATTTGAATGATACACCTTCAGAATATCACTATTAATGAACCAAAAGGCACAATAATTGTTTTAAACAACAAGAATGATCACATGGTGATCATAATTAAATAATTTTACTTTTGTATTTACAATTAATTCTTTCTGATGACGGATATGAAAAAAGCAATCCTTATATTCCTGATTATAACGATCACATTACCGGCCTTGCCACAGGTTACCCTGCCGAATACTTCCGGCGTGAAATGGCTGACTCTTGAGCAGGCAGAAAAACTGATGACAAATTCACCAAAACCTCTTTTTATTGATACTTATACTGACTGGTGCGGATGGTGCAAAAAAATGGACCAGGATACTTTCAGTGATCCGGTGATCGCTGAACTGCTTAATAATAAATTTTATCCGGTCAAGTTCAATGCTGAAGGAAAAGAGAAGATAAGTTTCCTCGGGCAGACCTTTGTTAACGACGGAAAATACGGCAATGCTCACCAGCTGGCTGTAGCCCTTCTCCAGGGTGAATTATCATACCCGACAGTCGTTTTCCTGACAAAGGAAAACGATAAGTTCCTCGTCACTCCGTTGAAAGGTTACAGGCTGCCAAAAGATATGGAATTGTTTCTCAGCTATTTTGCAGATAAAGCTTACGAGAAACAGAGCCTGGATGAATTCCAGAAGAGTTTCATCGGAAAGGTAAAGTAATTAACCCCGGTTATTTCCCGATAATGTAATTCGACGGAAGCTGAACTATCTGTCCAAACTGATAAACCAGTCTTCTTGAATTATATAAAACATCATCACCGATCTTAATTCTCAGATCAGCAACATCAGGTATACGGTAATACAATTTATCGGGTAATACTTTGCCTGTATCACCTTTCTGACTGGAGATAATTGTAACATCCTTGGTTTTCTTCTCAGGATTCATTTCCATCATTACAGGTATTCCGTTTGAAGTTGATTCAGATTCCGGACCGGTAACTTCGGAAAAGTTAAAAAGTCTCACCTGTCTGCCTGACATTTCAGGGGTTGGAATGACCTGATAATTAAATGATCTCGTCTGAGTAATTATCTTTCCTGTGAACAGATCCGTGTATTCCTTCTCCAGCCTGTTCAGCTCGTTAATTGATGATGCATCCTGTGGATATACATTAGCTTCGCCGGTCAGCACCATTAATTTCCCCTCTCTCAGCTCCATAAGCCTTTTTGCTGCCCTCTGGGCAAGCTCACCGGAGGTCAGCCTTGTATTTTTCTCCACAACATATGGTATCCTTATGAATTGTCCGTCGACCCTGGCCCTTTTGTAGGCAGTATCAGTGTTTACCCTGAAATATTCATCAGCCCCAAGATCAAATGATCTGAAGTCGTTTATGTTAAATTCCTTTCCTGCCGATCCGGCCACAACCGGTACATTTAATCCCGGATTCAGGTCCATTATAAGGCCGCTCTTTTTAAGCGCCAGAGCATTTGTCTGCTGAAGAGTACTGCTCTCTATCACATAGAACTCTGAAGGATCTACCTCCTCGTGTGAACTTACAGTTATATCCTTAATCTCCCAATGCTCATCTTCCTGCATTATAACATCAGTTAAACCCAGCAATTCTCCTGCATATTTTGCATACGGTCCCGGTAATTCTATTGTCCTTTCCATCTGTACACTAACCGTGAATACTGTCATAGGTAGTGCATAGATCAGACTGCCGGATCTCATAATTATCGTATCGGACAGTGGCGTAATTACAAGGTCAGGAGTTTTCTGCTTCCTAAATAGTGAACATGAATTCGTTATTACTGTAAACAGCATCAGAATTACTATACTGATTTTCCTAATATTTCTGTCCTTCATCATCAGGTATGATTTCTTTAATTAAAACTTCTATAATAACGTCAATCAAGCGATCTTATTCTGTTGAAAGCTTCCCCAATACAGGCGATAATATCTGAGGCTATCACTGATTCATAACATGACCGCTCAACTGCAATATCACCTGCAAGTCCATGTAAATAAACACCTGTCAACGCTGCATCATGAGGATCATAGCCCTGGGCAAGAAGTGAAAGGATTATCCCTGTCAATACATCTCCGCTGCCTGCAGTAGCCATTCCGGGGTTCCCGGTACTGTTAAACCACACCCTGCCGTCAGGGGTTGATACAGCTGTATGAGCACCTTTAAGGACTACAATGCAATTATATTTTGAAGAAAAATCAATCTGTTTCATAAGTCTTTCATAACTGTTTGAAGATCTTCCGGCAAGCCGTTCAAATTCCTTCGGATGCGGGGTAAGGATACATTTTCCAGGGAACATCCCAAGCCAGCTTTTATTCTGTGAAAGTATATTCAGTGCATCAGCATCAATTACAAGTGGTTTTTTCCAGCTTTTAATAAGATCATAGACAACTGCCTGTGATTCCATGTCGGTGCCCATTCCAGGACCAATTCCGATTGCAGAGAAAGGATCATTGACAACCTTGTCGGTAATTATTTCTTCAGATTTATCGCTAATTATCATTGCTTCAGGAACATAACACTGCATGACCACGTTGCCCCTTGAAGGCACCTGGCATGTAACCAGTCCTGCTCCTGTGCGCAGGGCAGCTTTAGCACCAAGCCCTACCGCTCCTATTTTTCCAATGGAACCGCCAATAAGAAATGCATGGCCATATATTCCCTTATGATCAAATCTGCCTCTTTTCTTTATCAGAGGCCTGATATCATCCTTCTGAACAAAATAATAAGGTGTTTCAGTCTGGTTTATTATTTCCGGATGCAGACCTATTGGAAGGATCATCCATTTGCCAATATATTTCTCATTTTCCGGGAACATAAATGAAAGCTTCGGGAACTGGAAGGTAAGGGTATAATCTGCCCTGATTACGTTCTCAGTGTCATTGGAAAAGTTATTTTCCCCAAACAACCCGGAAGGAATATCAACCGAGATTATTTCCGCTCCTGAATTATTTATCGTATGTATCACTTCTGCAGCTAATCCTTCTGCAGGACGGGACAGACCGGATCCGAACAATGCATCAATTATCACTGATTCAGAAGGAATATCAGGGACCTGATCGGCATCATTGATTATGACGAATGGAACCTTTGTCTGCTTTGTTAATCGCTCCCTGTTTATCTTCCAGTCAGGTGAAGTATTTTCAGTGATCTGAACAAAGAAAACCTCTGTCTTGTAGCCTTTAATATTAAGCATTCTTGCGAGCGCCAGTCCGTCACCTCCATTATTACCCGGTCCGGCAAAAATTAATACAGGTCTGCTCTTGTCAAATTTTTCGATATACCATTCATATAATTTACCGGCAGCTCTTTCCATCAGATCCGTGGAAGAGACTGGTTCATTCATGATTGTGAACTCATCAATCTGCTTTATCTGTCCGCTGCGGAATATTTTCATAACAGGAACCACAATATACCACAAATTTAATCTCTTCAGTCATTAATAAAAAAAGATTAATATATTTGTTGGCAGTCAAATACTGAATAGTACGGATAATAAGCTGTATTTATTCACTGACTGCATGCCTGACCAAACTTATTATTGTATTAACTAAGATCAATTTTTATGCTTAAGAATCACCCAAAAGGTTTACTTGTTGCCTTCTTCTCAAACATGGGAGAAAGATTCGGCTTTTACACAATGATGGCAATTCTTGTACTCTTCCTGCAAGCCAAATACGGACTTTCAGCCGATAATGCAGGAGGTATATACAGCTGGTTCTATTTTTCCATTTATGCACTTGCCCTTGTAGGTGGCATTCTTGCTGACTCGACAAAGAAATATAAGCTGGTCATACTTGCCGGTATCATAATCATGTTTGCCGGCTATGTTATAATTGCAGTTCCGGGGATGTCATTGACAATTACAATTATCGGATTAATGACTATTGCACTTGGGAACGGGTTATTCAAGGGAAATCTGCAGGCTGTTGTAGGTCAGATGTATGACGATCCAAAATATTCCAAGCTCAGGGACACTGCATTCATGATCTTTTATATGGGTATTAACGTCGGTGCTTTTTTCGCACCCTTTGCTGCCAACGGGATGCGCAACTGGTGGCTGAAGGCGAACGGTTTTGCCCACGACGGAAGTCTCCCCGCCCTTTGTCATCAGCTCAGGAACGGCACCCTTACAGATACCTCGGTGCTGCAGCAACTGGCAGATAAAGTGAGCCTGACCGGACCGGTTACTGACCTGGGAGCATTCGCAGAAAAATATATCGATGTATTTTCAAAGGGCTACAACTATGCATTCGGGATTGCAGCCGGAGCCATGGTGATATCCCTTCTGGTGTATATTATCTTCAACAGGCTGCTTCCTAACAAGGAAAAGAAAACAACTGCTTCTGCATCATCCTCCGAGAAGATAGAATTCAAGCCGGTTGCTCTTATCGCTGCAATTATAGCCATTGGAGTAACTGCCACAGCACTTCATTTCATAAAAGAGATCGGGTGGGCTGCAGGCTTTGCCTTAGGTTTATTTGCCGGGTTTGTTACATGGATCATTCTGAGTTCTCACAAGGAAGAAAGGGCAAGAATTACGGCTCTCATTCTTGTATTCGTCGTAGTAATATTTTTCTGGATGTCGTTCCATCAGAACGGACTTACCCTGACACTTTTTGCGAGGGACTATACTGTAAAACAGGTGGGCCCTTTCACAAACCTGTTCTTCACACTGCCTTCTATGCTTGCAGTTATCGGGGCAATCGCCGGCATTATTCTGCTTGTCTATAAGAACATGAAAACCAGTAACAGGCTGGCCGGAGGAATTCTTTTTGTTGTTGCCTTGCTGTTTGCTCTATTCTTCCTTAACGGCTTTGATCCTACTGGTCTAATGAAAAAATTCCTTACAGTTTTCGGACCGCAGAACGCTATTGCCCCAGAGGTATTTCAATCTTTCAATCCTCTGTTCATAGTGTCGCTGACATTCCCCGTTATGGGTGCTTTTGCCTGGATGAATAAAAAGGGAATTGAACCATCAACGCCAAAAAAGATAGGAATTGGAATGGTCATAGCAGCTCTGGGATTCGTAATCATACTTATATCTTCAATAGGTGCACCTTCACCTGCTTCACTTCAGGGTGCTCCGGTGTCTGATGCAGACAGGGTCTCACCATACTGGCTGATAAGCAGTTACCTTGTACTGACTGTTGCCGAACTATTCCTGAGCCCGATGGGATTATCATTCGTGTCAAAAGTAGCCCCTTCAAGGTTCCAGGGTCTGATGCAGGGCGGGTGGCTTCTGGCAACAGCTGTAGGGAATAAATTGCTGTTTATCGGAACACTCCTGTGGGATAGAGTCAATCTAAGCACACTCTGGCTGGTATTCATCATTTGCTGCCTCCTTTCAGCTACTTTTATATTCTCGATACTCAGGAGACTGGAAAAGGCCTCAGTCAGTTAAAATATTTTATTGAATATTTTCAAACAGCAGGTACTATTTGTTCGATTTCTAAATAATACCTGCTATTTATTTTAATAATACTAATACTGGCATACTATTTTAATGGGTTTTTATTAATTTTGCGTTTTATTTTTTGCATCCCCAGGGTGCATTTTTAATAGGTAAACAAAGGAATATGAAAGTCCTTAAGTTTGGCGGGACATCTGTAGGTACTCCGGAAAGGATACTCGAAGTGAAGAGGATCATAGAGGCACAAACAATCCCTTGTGTCGTTGTCGTCTCCGCTTTTGGCGGTGTCACCGATAATCTTCTTCAGGCTGCTGAGATAGCTGCTTCCGGCAATAAAGAATACTCCGCACTCCTTGACAGGATCAACACAAAACACAGGGAGTTTGCCGAGAGACTGATCAAAGATAAAGAAAAGCATAATAAAGTTGCTGAAGTTGTTGATACAATATCTAACGAGCTGATAGAATTCAATAAAGGGATTTTCTTTTTACGTGAGCTGACAAGGCACTCGCTTGATCAGGTCCTTGCAGCCGGAGAGAGGATATCTTCATTCCTTATAAGTAATCTGCTGGAAGAAAACGATTACATCGATTCACGGGAGATAATAAAAACTGATTTGAGGTTTGGTGATTCAGTAGTTGATTTTAAAACAACAAACTCCCTGATTACAGGTAGGATAAACCCTAAATCCCGGCTCACAGTCGTACCAGGGTTCATTGCCAGCAACACCAGGGGCGAAACAACAACACTTGGCAGAGGAGGATCAGATTATACGGCAGCTATTATTGCCGCCGCAATAAATGCCGAGATACTCGAGATATGGACCGATGTTGACGGATTTATGACAGCCGATCCCCGAAAGGTAGATAAAGCCTATACAATAGAAAGCCTCACTTACGCAGAAGCAATGGAATTATCACACTTCGGTGCCAAGGTTATCTATACCCCTACCCTCAGACCCGTATTCAAGGCAAATATTCCGGTAGCTATTAAAAATACATTCAATCCGGGAGCCAAAGGAACGATAATAAACCACAAATCTGATGATATCAGCCGAAGTCCGATAAAGGGAATTTCATCAATCGACCATATTGACCTGATAACAATTCAGGGTCCTGCAATGGTCGGTGTTACAGGCACATCGGCAAGGTTATTCGGTGCTCTTGCCAAACATGCGATAAATATTATTCTCATCACCCAGGCTTCCTCTGAATATTCTATAACATTTGCAGTTAAACCGGATAGCAGCGCAGCAGCCTCTGATGCAATCACCGAGGAATTCGAGCGTGAGATCAGGGAGAACAATGAGCTTAAGATCACAGTCGAAAAGAACATGTCGATAATTGCCATTGTCGGTGAAAAGATGAAGAATACCCCGGGCATATCAGCTACATTGTTCAGGGCGCTTGGCAGAAATGGCATTAATGTGGTTGCAACAGCCCAGGGTTCCTCAGAGCTGAACATTTCAGTTGTTATAAAAAACGATAGTCTGAAAAAGGCTCTTAATGTAATACATGATGGATTCTTCCTGTCAACCTACAATGAGCTTAATATTTTCATTGCAGGTACAGGACTTGTCGGATCGAGCCTGCTGAAACAACTCCAGAAACAGTCGAAGATCCTCTTCGGCGAACATAACCTCAAGGTCAACCTGATGGGAATAACCAACTCCAGCAAGATGTTGGTACGGTCAAAGGAAATTCCCCTCGATTCATGCAAGGAGATCCTTAAAAACGAAGGTGAAAAGGCTGATATCTCAGTATTTGTTCAGCATGTCAGAAAGATGAACCTGAGAAACTCTGTCTTCATCGATTGCACTGCCGATGCAAAGGTTGCTGCAGTATACGGAAATCTGCTTTCAGGATATGTTTCAGTTGTTGCAGCTAACAAAATCGCCTGCTCGTCGGAATATGAATACTACCTGCGGCTTAAGAATACTGCCAATGAACGGGGAGTCCGCTTTATGTATGAAACAACAGTCGGTGCAGGTCTGCCAATAATCAAGACCATAAGTGATCTCGTATTAAGCGGTGACCGGATATACAAGATAGAAGCTGTCCTTTCAGGCACGCTTAATTTTATCTTTAACGAGCTTAGCGCTGACCTGCCATTGAGCAAAGCGATAAGGAAAGCAAAGGAAAAAGGTTATTCCGAGCCGGATCCCAGGGTTGATCTCAGCGGTACCGATGTTGTAAGAAAGATACTGATCCTTGCACGCGAAGCAGGTTATCAGATTGAGCAGAAGGAAGTAGAAGTAAACAGGTTCCTGCCAGATAAATGCTTTGAGGGAGATCTCAATGGATTCTATAAACAGGTTGAGGAGCTTGATGCAGAATTTGAATCGAAAAGGCTGGAACTTGTAAAGCAGGGGAAAAAATGGAGGTTTTTCGCTACTCTCGACCAGGGGAAAGCCAGGGTTGGACTGGTGGAAGTAGACCAGGATCATCCTTCCTATAATCTTGAGGGAAGCAATAACATTGTGCTTTTAACAACCGAACGCTATAAGGAGTTGCCAATGGTGATCAAGGGATACGGCGCCGGGGCAGAAGTCACGGCTGCCGGTGTTTTTGCCGACCTTATGAGAGTTGTAAATGTCTGATCAATAGCAGTTATTTCATTGAAAAACAGATATATAAAATATTACTCAACAAATCTAAGGTCGCCTGAAGTAAGTTTCAAGGATGCACTTCTCGGAGGTCTTGCCCCGGATGGCGGATTATATATGCCGGATCATATACCGCATATTGATAAGAAAGATATAGAAACATTCCAGTCATCCGATTATCCTCATATCGCAAATAAAATACTGAGCACTCTTCTGAAGGACGAAGTGGATAGCGAAAAACTGCTGTCACTGTGTCTTGACGCATATAACTATGAAGTGCCTGTTGAAAAAATTCACGGGCGGACATACATACTCAGACTTGACCATGGCCCGACCTTATCATTCAAGGATTTCGCTGCAAGAATGATGGCAAGGCTGATGAATCATTTCACATCGGCTGAAGGATCACGCTTCACTATACTTACAGCTACTTCAGGTGATACCGGCAGCGCTGTGGCCAATGCATTCCACGGACTTGATAATATAGATGTCATCGTACTATTCCCGTTTACGGAGGTGACAGAATACCAGCGTAAACAGATGACAACGCTTGATAAAAATATAAGTGCCATTGCAATTGACGGAAAATTTGATGATTGCCAGGCATTAGTGAAAAGAGCGTTTCTCGATCAGTCACTTGCCCACTGTTCGCTTACATCAGCAAACTCTATCAATATTGGACGACTGCTTCCGCAATCCGTGTACTATTTCTACTCATGGTCGAGAGTCAGCCGGAGTATAAGTGACACCGTCATATTCAGCGTACCCTCCGGGAACTACGGGAACCTTATGGGCGGTATCATAGCCAGGGAACTCGGCCTGCCGGTAAAAAGGTTCGTTATCTCAACAAATGAGAATAAGGAGGTACCCGAATATCTCAGAACCGGAACATATGAAATAATAAGTCCTTCTATCAATTGCATTTCAAGTGCAATGAACGTTGGCCATCCAAGCAATCTTGCGAGGATTGTAGCATTATACGGAGGGATCATGAATAAAGAAGGGGTATTACTTAAAAATCCTGATCTGAAAAAAATGAGGGAAGACTTTTCCGGATTCAGTGTCTCTGATGATGAAACAAGGAAGACCATAGGAGATTTTTTCAGACAGTATGGAAGTGTTATTGAACCTCATGGTGCAGTAGCATGGAAAGGGATGGAAAAGTTTCGTGAACTAAATCCTGATCAAAACAGTGACAAACAATTGTTTATATCGCTTGAGACAGCACATCCATCGAAGTTCAGGGAAGAAATAGTGAAAATTCTCGGATTCTCCCCTGATGTTCCTGATCATCTGAGCAGGATTGATGCTCTTAAAGAGAACTTTTTGAAAATGGAAAATAATTATGACATGCTTAAGGAATTCATTCTTAAGCATCACAAACAATAAATACCGATATGTATATTTTATGTTCTGACCTGGAAGGGGTTTTTGTACCGGAAATCTGGATAAATGTAGCAAAGCATACTGGCATTGACGGGTTAAAGCTGACTACCCGCGATATCAATGATTATGATGTCTTGATGAAAGGGAGGCTTGATATATTGCGCCAGCATAATCTTACGATCCATGTCATACAGCAGGTAATTGCAAATATCAAACCTTTGCCGGGAGCAGTGGAATTTATAACCTGGCTGAGAAAAAGGATGGAACTGATTGTAGTATCAGATACATATATGGAATTTGCGAATCCGATCATGGAGAAACTCGGTCGTCCAACCCTCTTCTGCAATTCTCTGACAATAGATCACCTTGGAAATATAACTGATTACAATCTGCGTCAGCCTGACGGAAAAAGAAAAGTTGCTGAAGCTTTGCTTAATCTCAATTTTAAAGTAATTGCCGTAGGCGATTCATATAATGATATAAATATGCTGAGGAAAGCTAACACAGGCATACTTTTCAGACCTCCGCAAAATGTTGTAAATGATAATCCGGATCTGCCGGTTGCCGGTTCATACGATGAACTGAAAAAAATCATCTCATCAAAACTCGAGGCTGAAACAATAGCCTGATTATCCAATATTTTTTATTTTTATCAGTAATATCCGGCATATTGATCGGGTATATGATAACTAATTAGCTCAAAATGGATAACTCAATCTTAAGAAATAAGGCTGTCCCTGCCCTGCTTGCGTTTCTGAGGATAGTCATCGGGTGGCATTTCCTTTATGAAGGACTTGTCAAGGTACTCGATCCGGCCTGGTCAGCAAGATCATTCCTTGAAGGATCAAGATGGATATTCGGGGATCTGTTCCGGCTGATGGCTTCAAATGATACGGTGATGCAGGCTGTTGATATCGCCAACGGATTTGGTCTGACGCTGGTTGGTCTGGCACTGATAGCGGGACTATTCACCAGGCTGGCATCATGGGCCGGAATCACTATGCTCCTGCTCTATTACTTCGCCTATCCACCTTTCGGCGGCTATAGCTATGGCGCCGGAGCTGAGGGCAATTACCTGATAGTCAACAAGAATTTTATTGAGCTGGTCTGCCTTCTCCTGCTGGCATTTACCCGGTCGGGAGAATTCTTCGGTCTTGATAAGCTTGTTTATGCGAATTACAGGAAGGAGGACATGGATTATGAAAGGCGGTTTATTCCTGAACCGGCAGGTATTAACAAACGGAGGGAGTTATTAAAAGGTCTGGCAGGACTTCCTTTTCTTGCAGGGTTTACCGGTGTTTTTCTCAGGAGTCTGCCAGAGCCTGGGACCGACGCAATTTCAAGCGCCACTCTGCCACGAGTGACCTACAAACGTATCACTGACCTGAAAGGTGAGTTACCAAAAGGCAAAATCGGTAACCTTGAATTCAGCAGACTGATAATGGGATGCAATCTGATTAGCGGTTATGCCCATGCCCGCGACCTTATCTATGCGAATACACTGTTCAAGGCATATAATACTGATCAGAAGATACTTGAAACTTTCCACCTTGCAGAAATGGCAGGTATCAACACCTGCTTTATCACTACGCCAAATTTCCCTATCTTCAATAAATACCTTAAGCTCTACGACGGCAAAATGCAGACGGTGTGTCAGGCTGATCTTAAAGCCACTGATTTTTATGGTGATATTGATAAAGCCATCGACTTCGGAGCTACAACTCTGTATATCCAGGGAGGATATGCCGACAGGTATGTGAGGGATGGAAAGATATCGCAGGTTGCAACTGCAGTCGAATATATAAAGAAAAAGGGATTCCTCGCAGGTGTCGGCTGCCATGCACTTGAAGTGGTACAGCTATGTGAAAAAGAAGGGGTGCCTAATGACTATTTCGTCAAGACCTTCCATCATGACAATTACTGGTCGGCGCATCCTGTCTCTCAACGGGAGCCTTTCAGCGTCGATATAAAAACATCAGTAGATCATAACATGATCCATGATAATATCTTCGACCTCTTCCCTGATAAAACAGCCCAGTTTATGGGCGGGATAAAAAAACCCTGGATAGCCTTCAAAGTGCTTGCCGGAGGCGCTATTGCACCTAAAAACGGCTTCCGTTTCGCTTTTGAAAACGGAGCCGATTTCATCTGTGTGGGAATGTTTGATTTCCAGATAGTTGATGATACAAATACCGTCTGTGAAGTACTTGCCCAGCTCAAAAACAGACAAAGACCATGGTTTTCCTGATACTCTATTTCAGTATCTCAGATGTATACCTGTCAGCAATATCCGACTGATCCCTGGCAAGATCTGATATGATTACCATCAGATCATCCTTCCATGCAAGGAAGATAGTACCGTTATACCCGTCAGCAAACGCGTATTTCCCGGTATCCGACTGAACCGGTTCCACTCCGGCTGAAGTCAGGTAAACGGAAGCAGTTTTATATGTCTCGCCCGGTGTTGCGAATCGCATCAGGTAGATACCGAATACATCGTTACCGACCTGATAGACAGACTTGAATGCCTTATT
This sequence comes from Bacteroidetes bacterium ADurb.Bin145, assembly GCA_002070505.1. Classification (GTDB taxonomy): domain Bacteria; phylum Bacteroidota; class Bacteroidia; order Bacteroidales; family VadinHA17; genus LD21. Next base: position 55,687 of record MWDJ01000002.1, read on the forward strand.
CAAAAACGAATGACCAAGTACGCTTTCATTTATATAAGTCTCCTCATTTTTCCTTTTCCCCTCCTGCGGAAAGAGTGAGATCACTGAAGGCATCTCCTTTTCTCCTTCAAGCATCATTTCAATTCTGGAAGCGAGGGACCGGACAGCGTTAATTGTTTTGGGTTTTTCAGAAAAAGTTCGTATCTTAACATAATAGTTTCCCTTGAAAAAATTGAGCGAGCCCTCAATACTATAACCCTGAGCTCCGAGAGAGATAAAGTTGTAATCAGGTGATCTCTCTGAGGAATATATTCCAAAAGCATTTGTATGATCACTGTGCCGGTATATTTCTGCCTTTATTGACTCTTTTCCCTTCTTGTATTCAGCTATGTGGAGGTCTATAAACCCAAGCGACAGAAAACCATCAGCCGCACCATCTATGAAATCCCAGAGATTTTCAGGAGTATAAACCGGATATTTTTCACTTTTTCTGAAGCCGTTCAGTTCAGGAAAAGTTATATTCTGTGCCAGTATCGCCCCGGGGATCAGCAGGAAACAAAATATAGCGAGATTCTTTATTTTCATCCTTTAAAGTTATTGAAGAACAACCTTTTTCATGCCAGAAAGTCGAAAGGTATGTCAGACAGCCTTGAAATATCAGCGATCTTTTGCCTTACATCAAAATTCCTTGAACACTTTACCTTGCATACATCACAATCACCACAGGGATTTTTACTTACATTAAGTTCACCAAGGAGATTTTTTGCCATAGCCGGGTTTGAATACCCATAAGCATACATATAGGCACGCATTATTTCAGGTATCTGAAGTCTTTCCGGGCATTCCTCAAGGCACTTCCGGCAGCCTGAACATATTAATCCCGGTTCATTTAATGAAGCTACGAGATCGCTTTTTTCGTTTTCCGTAAGTTCAATATCCTCAAGGACTTTCACATTGAGTTCAAGTTCGTCGAAATTTGTCATTCCCGGTATCGCTGTAGATATGTCGGGATTTGAAAGAACCCATTTCAAAGCGGCGGTAGTGTTGACACGTTTTGTTTTATCACGGTCAAGGAAACCGCCTCCTGCCATTGTCTTCATGGCTATAATGCCTATTCCGGCAGAAGCTGCTTTTTTGATAGCTTTCTGAAGTTCAGGCAGGTATGCAAGCCTGTAATTATACTGCGTCAATATCACATCCCATATATCAGTATCAGCAGCGGCATCAATTACCAGAGGCTCATTCCTGTGAGTTGAAAAGCCTATGAATTTGATCTTTCCGTCTTTCTTAAGCTGTTTTAACGTATTGATTAATGGTTTATGGTCAAACAGTTCCGGATTGCTCATATCATGAACATGCAGGATATCAACATAATCAAGTTTAAGCCGGGACATGCTGACATTGAACAGCTCGAGGAATTTCTCCGGAGTGGTCTGAGCGGTCGGTTTTCCATTGTTATCTGTCCCCGGTTTGACTTTTGTGCACAGAATAAAAGAATCTCTCGGGTATTCCCGGAAAAGATTTCCAAGCATGATCTCACTGTTACCGCCAAGGTATCCGTTGGCTGTATCAAAAAGCCTCAGGCCCTTATCATGGGCAGCCCTGCAGAGGCTCGAATTGTCAGATCTCATCACTCCAAAACTGACAACAGGCACTTTCAGTCCGGTCTTGCCTAACGTCCTGTGGATGATATTTTTCTGCTCAGCCAGAGGAGAAGTTGCTGCCACGGGGGACAGGGCTATGGCACCTGCACCGGCAATTCCTGTCCTGAGGAAACCTCGTCTTGATATCTGCTTCATATTGATTTATTTTAAGTTTCTTATTCTGACTTCTATGTTTGTGTTCTTTAATAACTGTATAAGTTTATCTGTTATTGTCTCTCCGTAATGATAGGGATAGAGGATTTGAGGTTTGAAAGACATTACTGCATCTGCCACCATTTCAGGTGTCATTGTATAAGGCAGGTTCATTGGCAGGAATGCAACATAAATATCTTTCAGTGATTTCATTTCAGGTGTATTTTCTGTATCGCCTGCCACATAGATGTTCCTGTTACCCATTGTAATGATATAGCCGTTCCCGACTCCCTTAGGATGAAAAGGTTGTCCGGGAGAACGCATATTAACCATATTGTAGGCAGGAACAGCCTCGATAGTAATATCATTTACCACCTTCTTATCACCGGCTTTCATAGACTGTGCCCAACGGATCTGGGAGGAAGTATTTGCATTGCAGAGCATAATTGTTTCCGGTTTCCTTAAATCCCGGATCAGATCAGGATCAAGATGATCATAGTGTTCGTGTGTAACGAGTATAAGATCTGCCTGAGGAAGGTTTTTATAACTTCCTGAGCTTCTGACAGGATCAACATAAATACAATAATTATTCACTTTAAACATAAGTGATCCGTGTCCGATAAAATACATTTCAACATCTCCTGCCGATGTATTGATTTTATCCATGGCAGTGGGGTTCTGAGAAAAAATCGGTGCTGTCATTATCAGAGATATTAATACCAGGATCATTTTTCTAAACATGGTCTTAAGCTTAATTCAGTTGCCTGAAGTTATATTATTATAAGTGAGCTAGTTGTCAGTCAGTTCTGATACCCATTACAAGGATATCATCAATCTGGGGTGAACTGCCCATCCAGTCAATCAGAGCCTGTTCAAGAAGTTCTTTCTGTTTACTCATAGGGTAATCCTGAATCTCCAGCAGCAGCCTCTTAAAATTCCTCTTAAGGAATTTCCGGCCGTGCTGGCCTCCAAACTGATCGATATAACCATCAGAAAAGAGATAGTAAGAAATGCCTTTCTCCAGTTTCCAGTCATAGAAAACAAAGTCCTCGTGCATTTTAGAGGAGATCCCTATCGGCATCTTGCTGGCATAAATAGTCTCAAGCAGGTATTTCCCGTCCGACATTGAACCGTCAGGCAATTCCGATTTGTCGGTCTTATAGTTTTTAGCCTCATCAGCAGAGATCTTTTTTATCCTGAAGCAGGGATTATATGCACCTGAGAATTCAATCCGCTGTTTTTCAAAATCAATGACGAGGATTGCCATATCCATCCCATCCTTGGCTTCATTGTCGTCTCCAACCTGTTTTAATGATTCAATTACGTGAAGTCTAAGCTGATTAAGGATAAAGTCAGCCCGGGGTGATATTTCCTTATCGATTATCTCATCGAGGAATGACATGCCGAGCAGGCTCATGAAAGCGCCGGGAACCCCATGACCTGTGCAATCGGACGCAACAATATAAAGTCTTTCCCCTTTTTTTGTCATCCAGTAGAAATCACCGCTTACTATATCCCTGGGTTTGAAAAGTATAAAATAATTCTTAAGGTTTTCAGAAAGAATTTTTTCAGAAGGCAGCAATGCCATCTGTATCCTGCTGGCGTAGTGAATGCTTGATTCAAGCTCTTCCTTTTGTTTTACAACCACTGCTGTTCTTTCGGCCACAATGCCTTCAAGCCGTATGTTCTCGTTCTTGAGTCTCTTTGTATAGGCAACGATAATCCCAATTACAAGAAGTATCGCAGCTATTGCATAGAGTAATATCATCAGGGATGTCAGATACCAGGGTTTCAGGATTGTAAAGTTGTAAACAGCTTCCCTCGATTCCTGGTCAGTAAGAGCCTTTGCTTTCACCCTGAAAGAATAATGTCCGAAAGGAAGGTTGGTAAAATCCTTATAACCTATTTTTTGCCAGTCCGACCACTCCTTTTCATATCCTTCAAGCATATAGCTGTACTGAAGCTGTTCCTCTTCAATCATGAACGGAGTTGTCCAGTAAAATGAGATTGAATTAAAGGCATACCTGAACTCAGGCTGCTTTTTGGTCCTGTAATTAGCGGCCGGATACCTTCTTCCCAGATCATCGACTGAATAGAAAGTGCCTTTCATAATAACTGAGTCCGTGACTCTTGATCTGATAACGATCTGTGTTAAAAGTGTCGCCGCTCCGGGAATAGTTTTGTCAAGCTTGTTATTATCGATAATATTAAGGCTCTTTGATTTAGCAAGCCATGTTCTGCCTTCAACAGTTCCTATATTCTGCAGCTTAACATCGGATATCAGGTTGAAAGCTCCTCCTTTCAATTTAACCAGTGTATCATTTCGCATGTAAAAAAGCAGATCATAGAATCTGTCTTCGGATGTAGAGATCCATTTATTTCCAAGAGTGTCGGAAAAGATCCTTTCAACATATATATTCTCCGTATATCCTCCTGTCAGTTGATCATAAGGGACCCATTTGTCTTCCTGCACATCCAGTCGGAAGATACCCCTGGTCGTACATAAAACTATCGTGTTATCAATTTCAGTAAGGGAGTTGAAACTGACCTCCGGTAATCCCTTATCTGGCCCGTACTGAATCGGTATGGTATCATTATAAGGTATCCTGTAGAGCCCGTCAGGGTAATTTGTAAGAGCAAGGATATCGCCGTTGCTTAGTTCTTTAAGAAAAGGCACCTGACCATTTATTCCCTGAATATCTGCGATCTGTCTCCATTTTCCATTTTCATAATCCAGTATTTTAAGTCCCAAGGACTTAAGTCCGAAGTAGAATCTTTGCGGGTTAAGGGATGATTGCATTATACTCCTTGCATCGAATGCAAGCTGATCTACCTTATTTCTTGTAATTATGTTGTTTCCTTCGAGAAGTGATATCTTTCCATTGCCGGATATCTTATACGTATGGAACAGGGTTCCGGCAAGAAGAAATTTTTCTTTTCCTATTGATGCAACAGTCAGCGGGAAAGCCTGATCAGTAATATCGCTGAACTGCTTAAAGGTACGTGAGCCATCTTCCGTAATTCCGCTCACGTATATTCCGTTATCTGTAGATATGTACACCGATCCTTCGAATTCACAGAAGTTGTTAATACCACCTTCAAGTCCGGATTTTGCTGAGAACTGGTAGAATGGGAAATTCACATAGGCTTTGGAAATGAAACCATCTGTTACTATCCATAATTCAGTATTTGCAGAAGGATCTGAATACAGTGCATAAATAGTATTATCCTGCATATCTGTATTCTTCGAATTCCAGTTTCCCGTGTATTTCCCGTTCTCATCAAAAACGAAGAGTCCGTCGGCAACTGTTCCCAATACAATTTCACCTGAATGAAGTCTTGCTCCGCAATATACATTCAGCTCTTTCAGCTTATTGAACATTTTTCTTTCAATGAAGCTGCTGTCGATTACCCCTGTAACGTAGTTGTACAGATAGATCCCGGATGAAAAGGTGGCGACTATTACCCGGTCATCCTTGTATGGCAGGATAGTAAAATTCATCTTATAACCGAAGAATTCACCGCCGGGCAGCCGGGATATGTGGCCGTCAGTATATTCGAAAAGTCCATAGTTATTATCAGTGATGATAATCCTGTTGTTTATAAGAAAGATCCTCATGCACTGTCTGAACCCCAGAGGTCTGAGGTTCACAAAGCTCAGAGAATCAGCAGCCCGGTCATAAATTATCAGTGTACGTTCACTCAGGTAATAAACCCTGGAGTCTTTTATTATGAGAGAGTATATATTTCCGATTGCGAAATCAGAAGCCTCGGGGGTTTTTTCACGAAGATCGGCGACAGTGTTACCAGTAAGGTCTTTTGCGCCGGCTAGTCGTTCATTTAGAGAAACGTAGTGTGCCAGACCGGTTGAATCAGGTTCAATATAACCGAATTCATCGAGGCCTCCTACATATACAATTCCATTCTCATCAGCCCCGATTGCATATATGGCAGTTGTTGTATTCTCCCTTACAGGTATTCTGGTCCAGCTTGTGCCGTCATATCTCAGGACAACATTATCATTATTCCCAATATAGATAATTCCTGATTTATCCTTTGTGATACAATAATTGAATTCACTACTTTGCGTTACCTGCATAGCGTAGCTTCTTGTAACCGGAGTTCCGAACCTGTTAATCTGAGAAAACAACCCCGCAAACGACAAATGCAGCATCAGAACTGCTATGATTCGTCTCATACTGATAAGTGTTCATGTAATGAAATCACCCATAAAAATACGAATCTTCTTATTTTAATCAAATTTATTATTGGCACTTTCATTTTATATATAAATTTTAATAACTTGCCGCCGGTATTTAGGTTACAGCGTTAATTAATTAGCACTGATCTGTTTAGGGATATATAAACAAGCGCCGTTACTGATTTTTCTTCTGGGTCTTTCACTAACTGTCTCCGGCCAGCCGGTAACGGAACACAGGTTACATATTGACGATAACCTGCAGGATATCCATTTCAATGCTTCAGAGAACTCCCTTACAGTTGAATATTCCATTTCAAATCCTGATCTCGTAGGTTTTTCGGATGAAAATGGGACCTTTTACCGGATTATCATTCCGGGACATATTCCCGCTGTTGCAACTGGCAAACCGGAAATTCCGGTACTGAGCCGTCTGATTACCGTTCCTGATGATTTTTCGTACAAGATAAAGATATCAGATGTAAGATCCTCAGAAATAAATCCGGCCAGGCTGAAGATAAAAGGTATTCTGTTCCCAGCCCAGGAAGGGGAAACAAAAGAGCCTCAGAAGAAAAAACAGTTTTCTTTCGATAAAGCAGTTTATGCATCGCGGGAATTCATCAAGACCGATACAGTAACAATTGAGCCGGCAGGCAGATTGAGGAATATTAACCTGGCAACCCTGACTATCTCTCCCGTCAGGTATAATCCTTCATCAAACCTGCTCAATGTGATCACCTCGATGAAAATTGAGATAATCTTCTCAGGTTCAAAATCACTGACACCGGTATCACCTGCTCTCTCAAAATTGCTTGAGAAGGGGATTGCCAACTACTACCCTGACGATGTGATCCCCGGTTATACTGATAAACCTGTAAGGATGGTCATTCTTACTGATACTACTTTCCGTAAATACCTTGATCCGTTAATAGAATGGAAAACCCTGAAAGGTTTTAAAACTGAAGTACTGTACAGAGGTGAGAAATATGCCGGTCAGGATTATACTGCCATTAAAAATACTCTTACCAACATCTATAATGCCTCTTCGAAAGAGAATCCTCCACCGGAATACCTTCTGATAATCGGAGATGTGACAAAGATCCCGCGTTGCGGAGTTTCACAGGTCACTGATTTGTATTACGGAGAGTTCGACGGCAATGGTGATTATATACCTGAGATGTTCATAGGAAGGCTTCCCGTTAAGGATACCACAGAACTAAAATCGGTGATAAAGAAGATCGTTGAATATGAGAGATTCGAGTTTGCCGATACAAACCGTTTTTATGAGAACAGCCTTGTAACAGCGGGCTATGACGGAACTTATTATCCTTACATGAACGAACAGTTGAAATATGCCGTATCCAATTATCTTACCGCTTCAAACAAAATAAAGGAATTTCATTTCTATTACCCTCAGACCCAGCCTGCTCATGAAGACTCTGTCAAAAAGATAATAAATAAGGGAGTATCTTTCTTGAATTATTCCGGCCATGGTTCAGTAAGCGGATGGCTTCATCTCAATATTGACACATCAGATGTAAGAAAGCTGACAAACAATAAGATGTATCCCCTTGTTGTTAGCAATGCCTGTCTTACATCAAAATTCGACGTAGCTTCACTTGGGAACAAAATGGTACTTTCCAAAAACAAAGGAGCGATAGGATTCATAGGATGCTCAAATGATTCATTCTGGAATGAAGATTTCTACTGGTCAGTTGGCCTGGGAATACCATCAGAAAACCCCACATATGAGACGACTGGCCTGGGATTCTACGACCGGCTGTTTCATACCCATGGGGAAAATGCGTCGGACTGGTATTTTGCCATGGGCCAGATGAACTTTGCCGGTAATCTTGCGGTAAGTGCCAGTAACAGTCCACGAAAAAAATATTACTGGGAGACATATAATCTTGTCGGAGATCCGAGCATAATACCTGTCATAGGAATACCTGAAGAATTCAACATCAATTTTCCCGACACATTACCGCCAGGTATCACATCCTTATCATTTTTATCAGAGCCTTTCTCATACGCCGCATTATCTGATTTCAAGAACCTCTGGGATGCCTCATATGCCAGTCCTTCAGGATTAGTGACTCTGGAAATGCCTGCCCTGAAAGGCGATTCCTGCCTGCTTGTTGTTACCGGACAGAACAGAAAACCCCTGATAAAGACGATCTACTTCTCAGGGATCAATGGTGAATTCATTAACATGACAAAAGCCGGGATTGAAGATATAAAAGGCAATAATAATGGTCTGGCAGATTATGGTGAGTCGATCTACCTGGCACTTACGATAAACAATTACGGGAACAAAGATGCCACTAACCTTTCCGCAAGGATGACAACCACTTCGCCATGGGTGACTGTCAATAAGGGGACAGTGAATATCGGGACTCTTGGTGCCGGAAAGCAAATAGTGATAAGTAACGATCTTGAATTCACGCTGGCACGGGAGATCCCTGACAAAGGCGTTATAACACTCGATCTCATACTTAAAGATGACCGGACGGAAAAACACTATAAAATTGATGTCACGGTCCACGCGCCTGAGCTTAAAATACTGAGTTGCGTCATTAATGATGCCGGAACCGGTAACGGTGATCTTATTGCCGATCCCGGAGAAACATTCAGTCTTGTTTTCAGGATCCGCAACGACGGGAGCAGCAATATAGCAGGTGTGATCAATCTCAATACCCCGGATGATGGTGTTTCTATACTTGAACCATCCAAAAATTCCGGTGAACTGATCGCCGGAGAGACTTTTGAAATCCCGGTTCTTATACGCTTATCACAGACTGTCGGATCGGGATCAACGATAACAGTAAAAGCATTTCTGGATTGTGACCCATATTTTGTGAATAAAGATTTTTCATTCAGGGTAGGACGCATAAGGGAGTCATTTGAATCTTCAAATTTCAGTCTGTTCCCATGGATCAATCTGAGTTCACAGCCATGGACGATAACCAAATCGGGAAGCGCTGACGGAATTATGGCTGCAAAGTCCGGAGCAATATCACATAGCAGTTCAAGCTCACTCGTAATCAGAACATATTATGAGAAAGATGATATCATTAAATTCTATACCAGGGTCTCCTCAGAACAGGATTGTGATTTCCTCATCTTCAGGTTGAATGATAAGGAAATCTTCAGACTATCAGGAGAAATTCCATGGGAACTGAAATCCGTTCCTTTGACTGCCGGGTATAATAAGCTTGAATGGATCTATAAAAAGGATATGTCGATATCTTCCGGCGGCGACTATGCAATGATCGACATGATAGACTTTACTGTAAGCGGCACGGTGCGTTATATAGAAAAAGATCTAATAACTGGCAGGATCATCTCTCCCGTTCAGGAGGATAACCTTGGACGAGAGCAGGTTACAGTAAACCTTGTGAACCTTGGACCTAAGGCAATTTCAGGATTTAATCTTGCCTATACAATCGACAACAAACCTCCTGTTATACAGCATTTCGACAACAACCTGATACCCTCACTTGACTCGGTATCAGTCACCTTTAACGCACTGGCCAACCTTTCACGTTACGGCATCTATGATATTACCGTCTACTCGCTTGATAATGATGATGAAAATCCTTTCAATGACACTCTTTCCGTGCGAATAGAGAATAATAAACTGGATGAACCCCTGCTGATCTTCCCGAATCCTTTTACAGATGAATTGAACCTTGTAATTAATTCAAAAGCTGAAGGAACAGTTAGAATAACCCTTTTCAGTTCTCTCGGGAAAAAGATATTAGATTATGAGCTGCCGGTTACGGAAGGAATGAATGAGACAGTAATCAGTGATAACAGGCTTATACCTGCTGTTTATTATCTTCGGGTTACATCACCTGAAGCAACTATAACGTTACCTGTTGTAAAAATGAGGAGATGAACCTCAGAACCGGCCGTAACAAATAACACTAAAGACCAATTCAATGACCCGGACAATTCCTGACAGAGCATCAGCTCTCGAGCTGTTTAAAAAGTACAATAAATCCGAAAGCCTTATGAAGCATGCGCTTGCTGTTGAAGGTGTTATGCGCTATATGGCCAGGAAATACGGTGAGGATGAAGAAAAATGGGGAGTTATTGGCCTCATACATGACCTGGACTACGAAATGTACCCCGACCAGCATTGTAAAATGACACGTAAAATACTGGAAGAGAACGACTGGCCGGATGATTACATAAGGGCAGTTATGAGTCACGGCTGGGGACTTGTAACAGATGTTGAACCCATGTCGCTGCTTGAAAAGACAATTTTTGCAGTTGATGAATTAACCGGGCTGGTTGTTACAAGTGCGCTTGTAAGACCTTCAAGGAGTGTGCTTGATATGGAGGCGAAATCGGTGAAAAAGAAATGGAATGACAGGCGATTTGCTGCTGGTGTTGACAGGTCTGTAATAGAAAAAGGCGCAACAATGCTTGGGATAAGTCTGGAAGAACTTATCACTGATTGTATAATGGGTATGCGGGAGGTTGCCGGAGAAACAGGTCTTACCGGTAATCTTTCCCGGGAGGAAGGTCACCCGCCGACGGTTGGCGGATGACCATGTCTTTTTATAATTCCCGGATCTTAATATTCCTGAACCAAACTTCAAAACCGTGATCCTGGAGACCAATATGTCCTTCCTTTGCAGTATTGACAAACCATTCCCAGTCTTTGAATTTTGAGTTGGCGCACATCTGCTTCCACTCATCGGTACCCAGGGTGAAAGTGACAACATTTTCTCCGTTCAGTTTGAAAACAACACGGCCATTGTCAGAAAGTATACCTACCTGGTTCCACTCTCCTGCCGGCTTTGCATTCTGAGGAACGGCCGGGATCATATCATACAATGAACCTGCCTGCCTGTTACCATTGACTCCCAGTTTGGCATCAGGATGATTCTGGTTATCGATCACCTGCATTTCGGGTGCCGACATATAAATAGGCTTTTCAGGAACTTCCTGGGCAAAGATGAAAATGCCGCTGTTCCCTCCCTGCGAGATATTCCATTCCAGAGATAGTTCAAAATTACTGTATTTCTTCTCGGTGATCAGATCAGTGTTTGTCATATCACCTTTTCCAATACCTCGGCAATGGAAGCAACCATCGACAATCTCCCAGTAGGCATTAGGGAATGCCGGCGAATTGTAACCGCGCCATCCTGTGGAAGTTTTGCCGTCAAACAGAGAAACCCAGCCTTTTTCAGCTTTAGCTTCTTCTTTTGCCGGTTTATTTTTTGATTTACATGAAGATAATAGTCCCACGACAAGGACAAAGGACAAGAATAGATTTACATACTTCATAGTTATACGATATTTAGGTTAGTAATAACAATTCAAATTATTGATATTCGATATATTGCAAGGCAATTATAATTACCGCTCAATTAAAGGTATTTCTCAATCTTATGCCGGCATATCAGGCAATGACCAGCCCTGGCGATAAGTATGTCTTACCATCTCATTTGCAAAAGCCTTAGCATTCATGTTAATGTTCGGACGGTCAAATTTGGGGTCACCGTCAATTATCGTGAAGTTATCAGATATTGTAAGTCTTACCTGATCAGTGTCGCTTATGTTGGTGAATTCCATTTTTTCCCCGTTCCATTCCAGCTCTTTATTAAGTCCCTGAAGTCTGACGGCAAGGACCCCCATAACAACCATTTCGTTAAATGGTCCGGCTTCGGAGAAATCTGATTTGGTCGGGATCCTGTTTTCCGGGCTCTCCTTGCAGGCACGTACCCAGTCCATTTCATGACTTACCTCCACTCTTCTTTCGGTTTTCGGAACAACAGGAACGCGGCCTGATAACAGCCAGGGATCGCGGCCATAGCATCCGCAGATAAGGATATCCTTACTTCCATGGAAGAGCACTCCTCCCCCGTTGTTGTTCATATTTTTTCCGGCAGGCCAACCATTTGGTTTAGGTGGTTGCAGACCACCGTCATACCATACCACTTCAAGCTGTGGGTATTTGATCTTAGAGCCTTTTGGCGCAACTCTTTCAGGGTATGTTAGTTTGACCATCTGTGCATTTGGAGCACAATCAGTTAATAACAGTGTGGAGCTTCCCTGCGCTTTGATAGGGTACTGCAGACGCAGGCTCTTAAATACGGGATGAAGAATATGGCAGGCCATATCGCCAAGGGCACCTGTTCCGAAATCCCACCATCCGCGCCAGTTCCATGGTGTATACAGGCTGTTATAGGGACGCATTTTTGTCGGGCCGATGAAAAGATCCCAATTAAGTGTATCAGGAACCCATTCTCCTTTTGGCACATTCAGTCCCTGGGGCCATATCGGACGATCGGTGAACGCTTCCACCTTTCTTATATCTCCTATCTCACCGTTCTGGATCCATTCTTTTGTCAGGTTAACACCTTCAGCCGACGATCCCTGGTTACCCATCTGGGTAGCGACCTTGTATTTAGCAGCTAACCTTGTAAGAAGCCGGGATTCATAAACAGTATGGGTTAGTGGTTTCTGAACATAAACATGTTTTCCTAAAGTCATAGCCGTGGCAGCAATTATTGCATGACTATGATCGGCAGTGGCAACTATCACAGCATCGATCGATTTCCCCATTTCGTCGTACATCTTCCGCCAGTCCCAGTATGCTTTGGCATCCGGATTTTCAGCGAAGACATTTTTGGAATACGCCCAGTCGACATCGCATAGAGCCACAATATTTTCAGTTCCTTTAACAGCCTTAAGGTTCGAGTTACCCATCCCTCCTATCCCTACAACTGCAATATTCAGCTTATCGCTTGGCGCTCTTTTTCCGAGACCGCTGATGACCGAGCCGGGAAGTATAGTGAAACCCGCGGCAACCGCACCGGTGGTTTCCAGAAAAGACCGGCGCGTAATGTTCTTATTATTCTCTTTCATGTCAGGTAGATATTGATTTATGCTTATAAAAATAGTAAAATGAATTATAATCAGGAATAGATCACAGATTAAAATTTCATATATTGGCCGATCAATAATGAAGTGTTTTTCAATTAATTAATAAATGGAAAATAAACATATACCTCTAGATTTTAAAAGTAATACATTGTTTGTCAGGATATTACAGGTAATATTCGGTTTTGCTTGTCTTGCAGTGGCAATATTCTGGATCGTTTTCAACATGAAGTCAGTTCAGACTGACATCTCTCTCTGGATCACCACCCTGCTGCTCATTGCCTTTGGTCTCTACCAGGTTTTATCAGGGTTCGGAAAAACCAGGAGATTTATCAACATTAACGGTAATGATATTATCCTTAAAAAGAATGCCCTCTTACCGGGATCAAAGTTTGATAACATTGATATTAAGAAGATCGAGTTATTTCCTCTGAACATTATTTTCTACATGAAAAACGGAAGAAAGACAATCCTGAGATTCGGCATCAATTACCCTGAAGTGATAAACATTGTGAAAGACGCTTTAAAGGAGTTCTCGGAACTTAATAATATTGAATTTGATATCACAAATGATCCGGATTAAGCTTGTTTCTATCTCAGCACGTCATCGGCAAATCCATAAATAAATCGCTGTCCTTAAGCTTCAGCGCTCATCACTAATTGTTAATTGCTCATTGTTAATTGTTAATTGCAAATTACCCGTATAACTGAAGTTAAGGTAAAAAGGTGTATTTTTGCAGTGCAAAACCTTCAGTTATGCTGACTCTCTTCACAAAAAGCGGAGATAAACTGCAATGCCTTCTCTGTCCTCATAAATGTATTTTAAGCGAAGGGAGATCCGGAATATGCGGAGCGAGAAGAAACAATGAAGGAACAATAGAACTGATCACCTACGGAGTTATTTCAGGTTACGCTCTCGATCCTGTCGAAAAGAAACCGCTTTACCATTTTTTCCCCGGTACAAACATATTATCAATCGGATCCTACGGATGTAACATGCACTGTGATTTCTGCCAGAATTATTCAATATCACAGAGAACTGCAGCTGGATTTACAGTCAAGACAGAACCGGAAAAGATACTTAAGGATGCAACATCGGCGCTTCATAATATAGGAATCGCATTTACATATAACGAACCTGTAATCTGGTTTGAATATATTCGTGACGTTGCTGTAAAGGCCAGGAAGAATGGACAAAAGATCGTTCTTGTCAGCAACGGTTATGTGAACGAAGAGCCTCTGGATGAGATAATCTCGTTTACTGATGCATTTAACATTGACCTGAAGGCATTCAACAATAATTTTTACAAAAAGCTTACCGGGGCAGAACTTGAACCGGTTAAGAAGAGCATTCTCAGGATCGCAAAATCAGGCAGGCATCTTGAGATAACAACACTTGTAATTCCCGGTTATAACGATAATGAGAATAAGATTGCACAACTGGCCCGGTGGATCGCCGATGAAACCGGGAAAGACACGCCCCTTCACCTGAGCAGGTATTTCCCGATGTACAAAAGAGAGGATCCTGCCACACCTGATGAGACATTAAAAAGACTTGAGAAAATCGCTTCGGATTATCTGAGTTATGTTTATATAGGGAATCTTGTCACAGATAGTGGACAGAACACCATGTGTCCCAATTGCCATAAATTAGTGACACGAAGGAGCGGATACAATATAAAACTGCTGAACCTTGATCAGAAAGGAAACTGCTCGTCCTGCGGCACACCTATCTACAAATACTTTACTTCTTTTTCTTCTTCGATAAAGAACTGAGCCGCCCGAATAAATCGTCTATCCCGTCAGTAAATTCCTTTCGGATTTCCTGAAAATGCTTTTTCATCTTAACATCATTTTCTCCTGATAAAGGAGCATTGATCTTACGAAAAAGATTATTCCGGAGCATAACTGCTTCAGATATCAGGCTTGAAACATCATCCTGGTTCTTTTCAGGATTTAATGCTGAATAGGTGAGACAATCCGAAATCACTTCATAGACACAGGTATCTATTTCCTTCTTTAGCGTCCTGATATTTGCCATATTGGTTTATTATTAGTTGAACATTTTAAGAATAATCAGATAATGATTCAGAGATTTACTGACCTGAACCGGGCAATGCTCTCTTCGGCTTTGATAATATATAGTTTGCGCAGCTTTTCAATAAGCGGAATACCGACTTTAAAATTTTTATTATCGATGCAACAGAATGGTAATACAATTGGAGATGTGCCGGTCATGAAAACTGCATCATAATCCGTTATTGAACCGGCCATCACACATTCCAGTTTCACCGGAATATTATTCTCCTTACAGATATCAAGAATGTGCTTCCGGGTAATCCCGTTAAGTATCAATCCATCGGGAGCAGTGACAAGAGTATCTTTTTTCAGAAAGAAAATATTGGAGCGGCTTCCTTCTGTTATCTGTCCCCGTTCATTTACGAGCAGGGCTTCATACCCGCCTTCAAGTATAAGCTTATGAAAAATACTTGACCGCAACTTATGATCAATTACCTTTGAGGCAGGATCCTTCCTCTCGGCATAGAACAATATTCCTTTCACTCCATTCCGGTATTGCGCTTCAGAAGGATAGATTGGTTCAATGAAATAAACGATATAATTGTAAGACCCTGGCTTATAGTTGAATACAATTTTGAGATTTAATTCTTTCTTTTTGTCGGATTTAGTCAGGTTTATTATATCACGTTTAAGAGTTTCCGGGTCCGCAAGCATCTTTTTCTTCTGCATCTTTACGCTTGATTCAAGGCGCTCCATATGATCATAGAAAAATACAGGATTCCCTTTTGTCATCCTTATTACCTCATAAATTGAATCTCCTTCATATACGAAGGAATTATCAAATGAATCTGCATCCTGCAGTTCCCCGTTAATTATGAATTTTCTTCCAAAACACTCATTCATATTTTCCAGACTTTAGTAACAAAAATACAAACTATAAACAACACAAAGTTCATTTGTGACTATATTCGTAAAGTATATTACAGTGAAATTTTCCAGGTGTTTGCTATAATTGACATTGAGACTACGGGAGGCAGCGCAAGGCTGGAGAAAATAACCGAGATTGCCATCTATCTTCATGATGGGGAGAAAATCACAGGAGAATTTAAAACACTTGTAAATCCGGAAAGGAATATTCCATATTTCATCACTAACCTGACAGGCATTACAAATGAGATGGTTGAAAATGCACCCCGATTCTTTGAAATTGCCAAAACGATAGTTGAAATGACTGAAGGAAGGACTTTTGTGGCTCATAATGCAAGGTTCGATTATTCTTTCATACGGCAGGAGTTCAAATCGCTCGGGTATAATTTCAGCAGGAATCTCATCGACACAGTTTCGCTGAGCCGTAAACTTTTCCCCGGACATCGTTCATACAGTCTTGGCAATATTTGCAGGGATCTCCGGATTGATATCCCCGGAAGGCATCGTGCCGCAGGTGATGCCATGGCTACTGTCAGGCTTTTTGAGATGCTCCTGAAAAAGGATATTGATTTAAACGGCAGGTATTCCAGCCTTATCAGGAACACCAGGATTTCAAAGCTGAATCCAAAGCTTGATATTTCAAAGCTCAATACCATCCCCGAAGAACCAGGGGTGTACTATTTTTATAATGAGGAAGGGACTCTGATATACATCGGGAAAAGCCGTAATCTCCAGCAAAGGATCAATACTCACCTATCAAATAATACTACCAACAGGGCAATGGAAATGCGCGATATAATTGCTGACATTGACTGGGAGGCAACCGGGAGTGAACTGATCGCTCTATTACGCGAGTCATTTGAAATAAAAGACAATAAGCCGATCTATAACAGGGCCCAGCGACGATCCGGCTTTCAGTGGGGAATATTCACTTTTACTGATAATAATGGCTACCTTAATTTCCGGTTTGGTTCTCTTGATTCAGATGATGAACCACTGTCAGTCTTTACTTCAAGGGAAAGGGCTAAATCGAAACTTGCTTCACTTGTTGAAACTTATGGTCTGTGCCAGAAGCTTACAGGTCTCTACGAATGCAATGGTGCCTGTTTTCAGCATCATGTAGGCATCTGCAAGGGTGCCTGCTGCGGGAATGAGTCTCCCTCAGAATATAACGACAGGGCAACAAAAGCTGCTGACGAGTTCATTTTCAGCCGGAGTAACTTCCTGATTATTGACAGGGGAAGATCTGATGATGAAAGAAGTGCAGTAAAAGTCATCAATGGTAAATATGCCGGCTACGGATACTTCAATATTAATGACCTGGGATTTGGACTTGCAGCCGTACATGATTGTATCAGGCCGGCATCAGACAACCGTGATATACAGGTAATCCTTAAGACATATCTCAGGCACAACAAGGTTGAGAAAATTATAAATTTCTGATATTCTGATATTTATTTAGTACTTTTATGTTCATATTATATGAATAAATCATAATAATCATCTTCTTGTTCATAATTCAAATAATCATACTTTTGATATTGTAACCATTTTATAGTTTGTCATGGCTGTTTTTACTCGGACTACAAAGAATCTGATCATCCGTATTGATGAATTTATAGATAATGTAGAGCTCGGCTTGCTTGTTTTCAGGGAGGGTATAAAAGCCTATCTCGAAAAGGACGAAGAGGCGTTCCTCCGGCATCTGTGTAAGCTTGACACTCTTGAGAGCAATGCTGATAAGTTGCAGCGGTCGATTGAAAATGAGATGATCACTCATTCCATTCTTCCCCAGCACCGTCAGGATGTAATTACACTTATTGATGAACTTGATGAAATAATAGATGTCCTGAAGAGCTCATTGAACGAGTACAATATTGAAAAGCCTGAAATACCGGTATCTCTCAATAAGAGTTTCATAAGTCTTGCGGATGCTTCCCTTTTTGCAGCAGAAGAGCTTATCCCCGCAGCCCGGGCATATTTCAGAGCTCCCCATACTGTAAGGGAAAAACTGTTGAAGGTTTATTACTTCGAAAGTGAGACAGACAAGATATCTAAGAGCATGAAAACAACCATCTTTCAGGAAATGAATGAGTTGGATCTTGCCCGAAAAGCTCATCTCAGATATATTATCAATCATCTGGAGAATATTTCGGATCTGGCTCAAAAGGCTGCCGATCTGCTTTCCGGTATGGCCATCAAGCTAACGATGTAATTATGATCCTGTTTTTTTTAACCAGCGGATTGTTCCTTGGCTGGTCACTGGGTGCCAATGACGCTTCTAATGTTTTCGGGACCGCTGTCGGGTCTAAAATGCTGTCTTTCCGCAAAGCTGCAATAATTGCATCAGTTGCAGTGATAGTTGGTGCAGTCATTCAGGGTGCCGGAGCTTCACAAACATTAGGCAAACTCGGTTCTGTCAATGCTATCGGAGGATCATTTACATTGTCACTTGCTGCAGCTGTAACAGTTTATACAATGACTAAATTCTCTGTACCGGTATCAAGCACACAGGCTATCGTAGGAGCAATTATCGGATGGAATTTCTTTACTGGCAATAAAACTGATTCTGCCACTCTTATCAAAATAGTATCAACATGGATAACAGGGCCAATAATTGGTGCAATATTTGCCATACTGCTGTATCTTCTGGTAAGATGGATAAAAAGAACTGCCAATATTCACCTCATAAGATTTGAATCATTTATAAGAACAGGCCTGATAATAGTCGGAGCATTCGGAGCATATAGCCTCGGAGCCAATAACATTGCCAATGTGATGGGAGTATTTGTTCCGGCATTCAACCTTCAGGAACTTGATCTCGGCATCTTTTCACTTTCTTCTGCACAGCAGTTGTTCCTTATCGGTGGACTGGCAATTGCAGTTGGGATCATTACGTATTCAAAAAGAGTAATGGAAACAGTCGGAAGTAATATAATTGAGATCTCAGCTGAAGCAGCACTTGTCGTTGTTCTTGCTCACTCACTTGTGCTGTTCATTTTTTCATCAACTGCTCTCTCTGATCTTCTTTTAAAAGCAGGCCTGCCACGTATCCCAATGGTCCCTGTATCAAGCACCCAGGTCATTGTCGGATGTATTGTAGGCATCGGCCTGTATAAAGGAGTAAGGAATATCAATTTCAGGCTGCTCGGAGAAATAGCTCTCGGCTGGATTACTACACCCGTTATTGCAGGTCTTCTGAGTTACTTTTCCCTGTTTTTCATGAAAAACATTTTCAATATTCAAACAGGATACAAAAATACTGACAGCAATGCAAGTAATGCTATCCTTACCACTCCTGATGAAAGTATATCTTTAATCTTCAGGTATTTGCTTATCGGTCTGATTATTATTGGCGCCCTTTTGATTATATTTTACACATTACTTGAAAGAAAGAAAACAAGGGAAATGAGAATATCGGAAGAGAAATTCTGGAAAAACATAAAATAGGTCATTTCAGTTTTAAAAATGAACGGAATAATTGAAAAAATAAGAGCAGATCTCAGGTTGTTTGCTGATGAAAAAACCCGATTACAGGGAGAGAGATTCTTTAAGGAAGATATAAAGCTATATGGCCTTAAGGCAGCCAGGGTAACTGAACTGGCAAAGACATATTTTAAATTAATACCTGAAAGAAGCAAAAAGAAAGTTTTCGAACTATGTGAAGAATTATGGAGATCCGGTTACGCTGAGGAAGGATTCATAGCCTGCGAATGGTCCTATTCCGTGAGGAAAGAATATGTCAGAGATGATTTTGCGGTTTTCGGAAGATGGGTTCACAAATATATAACCAACTGGGCCACTTGTGATACGCTGTGTAATCACACAGTCGGGACATTCATTGAGATGTATCCTGAATTCATAAGTGATCTTAAAAAATGGGCTCATTCAGATAACCGCTGGGTAAAACGCGCATCTGCGGTTTCATTTATTGTGCCTGCAAGAAAAGGAATGTTCCTGAACGATATTTTCGAAATTGCTGATATCCTGCATTCCGACAGTGACGATATGGTCCGCAAAGGATACGGTTGGATGCTTAAGGCTGCAAGCCAGGCTCACCAGAAAGAGGTCTTTGATTATGTCATGAAGAGAAAAGCCACGATGCCGCGTACATCTCTCAGATATGCAATTGAAAAAATGCCGCAGGAATTAAAAAAGCTGGCGATGGCCAGATAGTCGACTCTCTTTTTTACCTTTACAAAAAAAATCTAAGATGAAAGGAGTATTATCCATCATTATAATTCTTCTGGTAACCAGGTCTGTCTTCTCCCAGGACCGCATCACAGGGCATGATTTTGCGACCAGGTCTGAAGTAATAGCTGCAAACGGTATGGCTGCTACCAGTCAGCCACTGGCTACCCAGGCTGCCCTGGACATACTGAAGAAAGGTGGAAATGCAATTGATGCTGCCATAGCTGCCAATGCTGTTCTGGGTGTGGTTGAACCTACCGGAAGTGGCATCGGCGGTGATCTATTTGCTTTGATCTGGAGTGCCGAAAAGGATAAGCTGTACGGACTTAATGCCAGTGGTAAATCTCCAAGGTCCCTGAAACTAGAGTACTTCAAGGATAACGGATATGAGTTTATCCCCCCTTACGGACCACTACCTGTATCAGTACCGGGATGCGTAGACGGATGGTTTGAAATGCACGAGATGTTCGGCAGACTTCCAATGAGAGATATACTACAGCCGGCAATCAACTATGCAAGGAATGGTTTTCCGGTTACTGAGCTTATTGCTTTTTACCTGGAACGGAACACTCAAAGACTGGCAGAATACCCAAACATCAAATCGGTTTATATGCCCGGAGGTAAAAGTCCGGCCAAAGGTGAGATTTTTAAAAATCCCCTGCTGGCGAATACTCTTGAAAAGATTGTTAAGGGAGGCAGAAATGAGTTTTACAGGGGAAGCATTGCGAAGGATATTGCAGCTTTTATGCAGAAGCAGGGAGGCTTTTTAAGTTACGACGATCTTGCAAGACATCACTCGGAATGGGTTGAACCTGTATCGACAAATTACAGGGGCTATGATGTATGGGAGCTTCCTCCCAATGGCCAGGGTATCGCTGCACTGCAGATACTAAACATACTTGAAGGTCTTGATATTGCCGGAATGGGATTCGGATCCGCTGAATATATCCATGTCTTTACCGAGGCAAAGAAACTTGCTTTCGAGGACCGTGCAAGATATTATGCCGATCCGCTTTTTACAAAAGTGCCCGTTTCGCAACTTGTCTCAAAGAGATATGCCGCCGAGAGACGGAAATTAATAGATCCTCTTAAGGCAGCCAGGGTCTATGACGCCGGAGTCATTGAAGCCGGTAACACAGTTTACCTTACTGTTGCTGATAAAGAAGGTAATATGGTTTCACTGATCCAGAGCAATTACAGAGGTATGGGGTCAGGTATGTGTCCTACAGGTCTCGGATTCGTTTTGCAGGACCGTGGAGAGATGTTCAGTCTTGCTCCGGGCCATGCAAACGTATATGCCCCCGGCAAAAGGCCGTTTCATACAATTATACCTGGTTTCATAACTCGGAACAACAGACCATGGGTTAGTTTCGGCGTAATGGGAGGAGATATGCAGCCCCAGGGTCACGCTCAGATCGTTGTAAACCTGGTTGATTTCAATATGAATCTCCAGGAAGCCGGCGATGCTCCCAGAATATATCATACGGGTTCATCAGAACCCACAGGGCAAATAATGACAAACGGAGGGGTCCTTCATCTTGAAAGTGGTTTCCGCACCGAAGT
Organism: Bacteroidetes bacterium ADurb.Bin145; assembly: GCA_002070505.1. GTDB lineage: Bacteria > Bacteroidota > Bacteroidia > Bacteroidales > VadinHA17 > LD21. The sequence continues at coordinate 77,260 of MWDJ01000002.1, forward strand.
GATCCAGAAACTGATGAGCATGGGTCACGTGATACAATGGGACCTCGGAGGATATGGAGGATACCAGGCTATTAAGTGGGATGAAAAAAACAAGGTATGGTTCGGTGCATCCGAATCCCGTAAGGACGGCCAGGCCGCAGGATATTAACAGAGCGGGAGTGAGAGCGGGAGTGAGAGTAGAAAAGAGCAGATGACGGTAAAAGTGATTAAGAATCTACTAATTCTTTTATTTCAAGGACTTTAGTATTGCCTCCGGTTTCAAGGTTGATCTCATGAGGTTTATTAGTCTTCCATGAACCATTTGTAAAATCAGGTACATCGATCGATCCCGATCTGTTAGCCACCGACCATTCGCTGAGAGGTGCTACTGAGCTCCATAGGGCACCGTCATAAACATCCTGGTCGAGAGGCAATCCGTTCCTTAGACAGTCAATAAGACGCCAGTCCATTATGAAATCCATCCCTCCGTGTCCGCCAACCTGTCTGGCAAGTTCTCCGACTCTTTTAATTATTCCGGGTGTATGTTCTTCCCTTAAAAGGTCAAGTTCCTCTTTCGTGAACCAGCTCTCTCCTATTGCCATGAGTTGCTGAGGATACTTTACAGCCATACCCTTCGTACCTTTTACAAGGTGAATCCTTGAATATGGTTGAGTTGACGAAACGTCATGCTGGATCATCATTGTTTTTCCAAGATTTGTCCTGATTATAGTTGTATTTATGTTCCCACGATAATTCCTTCCGGTGAACTCGTTATAAAAAGGATCGGTTGCTGCAAGTTCTGCTGCCCTTTTTGCCATTGTGAAATCGTTGCCTGAAACAGAAGAGAGATATTCCATCCTGTCTCCCCTGTTGATATTCAATACCTGACAGATAGGCCCCAGGCCATGAGTGGGATAAAGGTTCCCGTTTCTCGAAGCATTCTCTTTCAACCTCCACATATCCGTATAACCATCATCAGTCTGCCGGCTGTCATCAGGTTTATTGAAATTAAGTCCGATAAGATTATGTATATAGGCACCTTCACCATGGATAATATCTCCGAACATACCCTGACGAGCCATATTCAGAGTCAGCAATTCGAAGAAATCATAGCAGCAGTTTTCAAGCATCATGCAATGCTTCTTTGTTCTTTCTGAAGTCTCTACAAGCTGCCATGCTTCCTCTATAGTTCTGCATAAAGGAACTTCACAGGCTACGTGCTTGCCATTCTCCATTGAATATAATGCCACAGGAGCATGGAGTACCCAGGGAGTGCAGATATAAATAAGATCAATATCCGGTAATTCGACCATCTTCTTCCAGGCGTCTTCAGATCCGAAGAACTCCTTTGCAGGTGCCCTGCCAATACCTGAAAGATACTTCTGGGATTCTTTTACAGCTACCTCTCTTTTGTCTCCCAATGCTGCTATTTCAACACCTTCAATCCGTGTAAGCCTCTTTACCGCACCGCTTCCCCTGTCGCCCAAACCTATTACTCCGATCCTTACCACTGGTATTGAAGGGGCTGCATAGCCTGACATATTAAATATTTGATAATGGGTCTTTTTAACAGACGCCAGGATCTCAGGCATGTTAGAGATCTCTTCTTTTGAACGTGAGCATCCTGAAAACATTCCTCCGGCAAGAGCTCCGGCTCCCGCAAAAGAGGTTGTTTTAAGAAAGTTACGGCGGTTGGTCTTCATAAATTTAAATTTAATCCTGAGAAAACTAATATCAATAAAAAAATGTTAATCACAACGGGTTCTTTTTATCAAATACAAGAAATTTTATTGCACATCGTAGGGTAACAGTGCCCTGTAAAATGATGCTACTTTCAATGATTCGTTTTCCCAGTTCAGTTCTTCAGAAGCAGCAGACGAATTTCTTTTCAGTTCATTTCTCAGGTTGCCATTATCTCTTAATTCGATAACTGCCTGGCTGATATTCAATGAAGTGATATCAGGTATTATTATACCGCACCTGTATCCCTCCACTATCTTTTTTATTTCGGGAAGGTTTCCTGCAACGACAGGAATGCCTGCAGATATATAATCGCATAACTTATTCGGGATACTGAACCTGTAATTAAGATTGGTGCCTTTTTCAAGGCACATACCTGCATCAACCGATTTGGTATATCTCATAAGTTCTTCCCATTTCAGCTTCGGGACAAACCTTACCCGGCGGCCAAGATCCATTGTGGTAACCATTTTCTCCAGGTCCTCAAGTATATCTCCTGATCCGACTATTAAAAGCGAAACATTCTCAGTTATCCTTACCGCTTCAATAAGCTCCTCTCCTCCCTTATCAGCATTTATTCCGCTTCCCTGGATAATCAGCAGGAAATCCTTCTCGTTTATTCCCATTTCCTTCCTTGAATGACCCTTCAGATGCTGTGATCTTTTTGAACAGTTCTTAACAACCAGAGGCCTCACACCGTATTCTTTTTCGTACTGATCAGCCAATGAATCACTTACAGTTATAATATTATTCAGATACGGGAATATTGATTTTTCAATCAGTTTCCAGACACTTTTAATAAATGGCCTTCCGTTTAACTCCGGAACACCCGTGAAATATTCGTGTGAATCATATACAAGTGGAAGACGTCTCAGCTTTGAGACAAGAAAATTTGGAAGAAGAGTATCAAGGTCGTCAGCTACCAGAATATCAGTTTTAACAAACAGGAGGAAGAAAAAAAGTTTAAGATTAAAGGTTGCATAAAAAAGAAATTTCCTGTTAAAGAGCATTCTGAATCTTTTAACCGGAAAGGGAACCATACCATTCCTGCAACATTCGCCACGCGTTCTTCCGATTATCAGAACTTCACAACCCAATCCCTTTACTGTTTCGGCCATTTTCATTACACGCTGGTCGAAGCAGATGCAATTTGTGACAGAGAAAGTCACCCTGGCCTGTTTTATTGGTTGTGGCATGAGGTAAATTTAGTAATTAAGTTGAAACGTTGAAAGAAGTCTTGCAGGTCGTGCAGGTCGTGCAGGTCTTGCAGGTCGTGCAGGTCGTGCAGGTCGTGCAGGTCGTGCAAGTCGTGCAGGTCGTGCAAGTCGTGGGCATCATTTAAGACTCCAAGACTCTGAGACTATCAGACCATTACCTGGTAACAAACATTTCTCTAATCTTTCTGACTTCTTCCTTTAGTGCCTGGAGTTCAGCTTTCAGTTCACTGTTTTCAGTTTTTGCAGCTTCAAGTTGTTTCTGCTGTTCCTTGATGCCTTCAAGAAGAAGGACAGGCAGCTTTTCGTATGAGACAGCCTTATATCCATTATCGTCAGTTCTGACAAGGTCAGGGAATATCCTTTCAACGTCCTGTGCCACGAGCCCTATCTGTTTCCTGTTTTCAAAATTCATATCAGGATATTCGTCAGTCCTCCAATTGAATGATGTACCTTGAAGCTTAACTAACTTCGGAAGGATTTCGCCAAGAGACTGAATGTCTTTTTTCCATCTCAGATCTGAACCGGCCCAGCTGCCTGTGCAATAGGCACTTCCGGCAACATTAAGAGCATATGATCCGGGATTTGCAGTCGTAGCAACTGATACTTTATCAGCAAATACATTATAGCTGCCTCCATAACCCCAGCTATAATATGTGCCATCGTACCAGATAGCTTCCGAGTCATTGACTTTCAGGGCCGCTCCTGTCTGGGATTTATTAAGATTAAGGAACCATCCCAAATCAGCAATCCCGCTTTTATAGACTGTCATAGCATTTGATCTGCTATCCTCTGAGGACCCGTTGCCTATAACAAAAATCGGGTCCCACATATTCCACTCATTTGATAATCCGACAAGGGTATTATATCTTCCCAGCACCAGGGATGCATAGCACTGAGCAGTTGAATAGTAACCCAGGGCAGTCGAATATGATCCTGAAGCAACTGTTGAAATTCCAGCAGCCATCGATCCTCGTCCTGATGCTGTATTTGAAAGACCGATTGATGTGGAACCATAACCTGATGCCGTAGTTCCAAAACCAGTTGCCAGGGCGAAATCTTTGGATGAGGATACCTGGTATCCCATTGCAACTGAGCCATAAGCTGCTGCCGTTGCATGATATCCCATTGCAAGAGAGAAGCTCTGCGTAGCATTTGACCATTCACCCATTGCAATTGCGTTACCGCCACTTGCATTACAACCGCGGCCAATAGATATTGCTTCCGTCCCGGTTGCATAATTATTAAGTCCCATTGCAATTGAAAACTCACCGTATGCGTTTGTATAATAGCCTATTGCCGTTGAAAAATTTCCAATAGCTGAATCTGCAATTCCAATACTGAACGATCCCTTTCCAATTGATTTAGATCCCTGACCTAACGCAAATGAGTAATTACCAATTGCTGAAGTGACGTCGGTTGCATAGCCGGAAATATCAACGCCTGCACTACCGAATGCGAAACTTCTGTAGCCTTTTGCCTTGGCGCCCCTGCCAAATGCATAGCTTTCATCGTTCGCAGCAAATGCACTTTCTCCTAATGCGAATGAATTGATTTGCCTGGCGACAGCGTTTTTCCCGATCGCTGTTGAATAGTCTCCCCTGGCTATTGCCTTGAATCCCAACGCCTGCGACCAGTCACCAACTGCCTTCGACTCATAGCCGCTGGCAAACGAATTCTCTCCAACACTATCAGGTTTTTGAATCAGAACTTTCCCCGTTAAAAAAGCATTCTTTAATGGATACCAGAGCACTCTGTTCTCCGACGGATTAATTATTCCGTTCGCATCTGTTGCCACATCAAGAAAATGACCACTCGGTCCTTTTCTCATGCCAAAGCCTCCTACAGCAAACCCTCCCTTAGCTGCCTTGCTTTCAGTGTCATCTATGTACATGCGGATGCTGTCAGGACTTACATGCACATATTCATTAGTCGTATTCTTCATAAGATTATAACCTCCCACTGCAAACCCTCCTTTCGCTGCCTTTACTGCCGGATCATCATATATATATGCCCTGATGCTGTCCGCATCAACATAAAAATAATTCTGCGATCCCGCTTTACCCGTATTGAAGCCTCCTACCGCAAAACCTCCCTTGGCTGCTTTGGCTGTCCCATTATCAACATAAACCCTTACCCCTTCATTGTATACTGCAAATACCGTCTGCCCGATCCTGTTCTTCACTTCAAACAAAGCCTCTTCCATGTTTGTCGTCGTTCCTGTGATCCCAAGCTTCGTTATCGGTCCTTCAACATCCTTTGCTACCATCGAATACGGCACTGACCATAACTGTGTTGTCCCCATTACTGTCCATGTCGTACCAGGATATCTTATCGTCGTTTTCAGATACAAGGGTTGTGCATTCCAGTCTATAGCTGAAAAAGTCGCCGCCGTACCCGCTTTCTTAGTTTCTGTCCCTACTACAAGATATATCAGTCCAAACTGATTTGATGTTACCGACATATGCTCCTCTTCCCAGATCGTTGTGCCTCCTGTGAGGGATGTCTGGATAGTTATTCGGACAGGCAGGGTTGTATTAGCTATTATCTGACCCGAGCCATCCCGGGCAATAGCCTGGTAAGTGAATCCCTGTGGCACCTGAGATGATGCAAGATAAAACATGAGGGAGAATGCAGCGGAGAGGGTGAGTCTTGTTTTCATGATATGAGGGTATTAAGGTTTTACGGCGTTACGGCGTTAAGGCGTTACGGCGTTAAGGCGTTACGGCGTTAAGGTGTTCATAAACAGGCTTAAAATAAGAAAGTTAAGATAAAAATAAAGGCGAGTCAAGTTTTTTGGAAATTAAATGATCATGGAAGCCGGGATTCCGGAGCAGGACAGGATCCGGAAGATTAATTTTCCTATTTTTACAAAAAAAAGAATGCAGATCTACAAGAATATACCACTTACCAATTATAACACATTCAGGTTAGGTTATCATGCTGATTGTCTGGTGCGAATAAGGACCGTTGAAGAGGCAGTCAGTTTTTTTAAGCGTGGTAATATCTGTAAAAAACCTATACTCATAATAGGATCAGGAAGTAATATACTGTTCACTGAGGAATTCAGAGGAACAATAATTTTTCCTGATATGAGAGGAATAAGGAATGAAAAAAGCAATAAAAAAGAAGCAATTATCTCAGCTGGTGCCGGCGTGAAATGGGACAGTCTTGTGGAATGGACAGTACTTAAAGGTTTGGGCGGGCTTGAGAATCTTTCCCTAATACCAGGTCGCACGGGAGCGGCTGCGGTTCAGAATATAGGGGCTTATGGTGCAGAGATAAAAGATACTATCATTAAAGTAAAAGCTGTCTCAGTACAGGATGGATCAGTACGGATATTTGACAGGGATGAATGCAATTTCGCTTACAGGAGTTCTGTTTTCAAGACCACGCTGAAGGGGAAATTCCTGGTAACGAGGATATGGTTCAGGCTTTCGAAAGATCCGGAATTTAAAGTTGGTTATGGATCGGTCAAGGAGGAACTTGACAAACTCGGGCAGTTAAGCCTGGTAAATATCAGGCAGGCTGTTATCAACATCCGTCGCAATAAGCTTCCTGATCCTGACATAACCGGTAATGCCGGAAGTTTCTTTAAGAACCCTGTAGTTTCAGCAGAAAAAGCCGTGGCTTTGAGAAATATCTATCCGGAGATGCCCTGCTATGAACAGACTTCAACAGATGTTAAACTGGCTGCCGGTTGGCTGATAGATCAGTGCGGGTGGAAGGGTAAGAGAATTGGTGACGCAGGTGTTCACGATAAACAGGCGTTGGTACTGATTAATTACGGTAAGGCAACCGGTGAAGAGATATTTGCCTTGTCAGAAATGATAAGGAAGTCGGTGTCAGATAAATTCGGTATAGAACTGGAAAGAGAAGTTGAGGTTATCGGTAGATCCTTCTCCTGTTGAGTTCTCTCTGGTAATCGGCTGCATACCTGTTATGCTCCGAGAGCGTTCTCGAAAAGTTGTGATAACCCGAAAAATCAGCTTTAGCAGCAAAATACAGGTAGTCGTGATCTTCAGCATCAAGAACAGCCTCAATACCCTCTATTGAGGGACAACCAATAGGTCCGGGGGGAAATCCTCTGTACTTGTAAGTATTATATGGAGATTCGAATGAGAGATGCTTTGTCAGAACCCTTGTTATTGTAAAATCGTTCAGTGCAAATTTAATTGTCGGACATGCCTGTAAGGGAATGCCTCTTTTCAACCTGTTCAGATATACGCCGGCTATTTTTGGCTTTTCATCGGCTTTCGTCACTTCATCGTCGATTATGGATGCAAGAATAGATACTTCAAGCGGATCCAGGTTCTTTTCCTTCGCCCGGGCCAGCCGGTCTTTATTCCAGAATTTCTTATATTCTTTTAACATCCTGTCATAAAACTCACTGGCCGAGGTATTCCAGAAAAACTCGTAAGTATTTGGAATAAAAACGGCTATGATATTATCTTTTGTAAAACCGTCTTTTGCATAATTATCCGGATCAGAAAGAAAATTAATTATTTCAGCCGAATCAGCTTCAATTTTGCCACCTACCCTACCGGCAAGATCATTCAGGGTACGGATATTATTAAAAGTGACATTGACTGGAGACTGTCGCCCAGAGCGTAGTAAATCAATAAGAGCATTATAGCTCAAATCTTTATCAATAAAATATCTTCCGGGTTTTACAAGAAGAGGGTATTTTTTCTTTTCCGCCACCCATTTAAGAAGCTTTAAATTCCTGACATTGAGATTAGCTTCCAATGAATCAATTACCTGTCCATAGGTTGCTTCACTGGGTATATAAATTGTCGTTTTCTCCTGATTGACTTTTATTCCTGGCTCAAATAAAATCTTATAAGAAAAAAAGATGAGAATTAATGCCAGGATACCTGCAGCAACAAGGATATATTTAAATGGTTTCTTCATTCTTTTCAGGAAAGGCAAATTTAATCATAATGTCTTTTCTGCAAAAACAAGGCAGTGGGCAAAAGTAGTAAAAACAGATTGTATCATTGGTTTTATTCCTACTTTTACAGAGCCGAAATATCATAATAACTAAATAAAATCTTATGAATATGTCCGTTACAACTTTACTTATTCTGCTCCTGGTAGGGGTAGTTACAGGTTTTATGGCCGGAATGCTGGGTATCGGAGGGGCTATAATTATGGTCCCAGCTCTGATCTATATACTGGGGTTCAGTCAGCATATGGCCCAGGGAACCAGTCTGGCCGTTATGCTTCCTCCAATAGGCATTATTGCTGCTTATAATTACTGGAAAGCAGGTCAGGTAGATATAAAAGTGGCAATTATACTGATAATTACATTTTTATTAGGATCATACTTCGGATCAAAACTTGCTATAAATCTTCCCCAGGCAACATTAAAGAAGATCTTTGCCATTCTCCTCCTTCTTGTTGCAACAAAAATGCTTTTTACAAAGTAAAAAAAGAGGGGTGTGCTCCACCCCTCTCTAAATACCTTCTGGTGATATTCTATCAGAACATGAAGCCAACACTGAGTGTAAATGACGGCTGACGGCTGTCAAGATTGAATGTCTGTGAACCGATCGTTACTGCGTCGCCGAATTTGCCGCTAAGGCTGCCATTATATCTTGCATCAATAGTCAGCTTCTTGAAGAGGTCTACTCCGAGGCCGGCTGTATACCCAAAGGTTGCCGACCTGTACATTTCCTTGAAATCAGGATCTTCAATAAGAGCCTTCGGAGAACCAATCTGAATCGCTGCAGACGGTCCGGCATTAATATGAAGAGGACCAAGTTTTACCCCAAGAAGAACCGGTATATCAAGCCTGTCAAATTTCTGTTTGACGGCTTCTGTACCTGAAACAGTAGTAACATTATATTCATATGTATTAGATGCAAAGAGTACTTCAGGCTGAACAAAGAATGAACTTATGCCAATACGAAGAAATGCACCTGCCTGAAATCCCCATGCTGCATCTTTAAGGGCTTCAATATTGTTTGTCCCTGTTGTAATATCATAAGTTGGAACTGTTGCGGTGCTGGCACCGATTTTCAGGCCAAAATTGATCTGGGAAAAAACCGGAACAGCAATAATCAATGCAAAAAGAAAAACCAGTAGTTTTTTCATAATCGTGTTTTTAAGTTTCATTAAACCAATTGATTAATTTAAAATTACATTGCAAACATATTATATATAACGAAAAAGCACGTAAAAAGTTACATGCCTGAATATTTTTTTAAACTCTGGAAACAAAAAAGGGAATAAGCCAGACTTATTTTTTTTCTAGCTCTTTAAAGATCACATCCTTCATTTTATCGAATTCTTCCCTGTCGAAAAGCCTTGTAAGAAAAATTATTTTCCCGTTGCGGTCGATAATTACATTTCGGGTTACTCCTGCTTCCTTGTCTGAAAAGAGCCCGAAAATATCTGCTCCGGGGTCGAGTGCAAGAGGATATGTGATTGCCATATCCTGCTGAAATTTCCGCACCGTTTCCACAGGCTCATCACGATCAATACCAATCACTACAAGACCGGCATCTTTTTTAGCCTGCCATATTTCCTTTTCGATAAACGGCATTTCTTTCCTGCATACACTGCACCAACTGGCTGTGAACTGGAGCATAACGATTTTTCCTTTGAGGTCTGAAAGCCTGTATGATTTTCCTGAAGCCTCCTTAATAACAAAATCAGGAGCTGTATCACCGGTCTTTACCAGGTAGCCCCGGTCATCCGGTTTCCGGGCATTGCTGCAAGATACAAGGCTTAAAATGAAAGTTAAAAGTATAATTGTGACTGACTTCTTCATAATTTTATATATTTTGCCGGCTGTAAAGATAAGTATTTATAAGATGAAAAATGGGAGATACATTATCCTGGTATCAGGATTGTTCATCAGCTCAGTAATTTACAGCCAGGAATCAGAAATCAATAAAGGCCTCCAGGCCATAACTCCCGATGCGATCAAAGCACAGCTTGGATTCCTCGCATCCGACTGGATGGAAGGAAGGGAAGCAGGAGAGAAAGGAGAATACCTGGCATCAGAGTATATTGCAAGTATGCTGCAACTTTATGGTGTAAAACCGGGAGGAGATAACTTACCTCTAATAAATCCTGGAAGCGGATTTAAAGAAAGATCCTATTTTCAGAATTTTGTCATACTCAGAACTACTCCGGGTAAAAATCAGTCTCTTCAACTGAAAGAATATGACGGAAATACAACAAGAGTAACCGATTTTGTCCATAATGTTGACTTTACGATGAATCCAGTATCCTATCCAATTGAAGCAGAGGCTCCTGTTGTATTTGTCGGTTATGGTTTCAGAAACGATAAAATAAGGTATAATGACTTAATTAAAAGCGACCTGAAAGGTAAGATCGTGCTTAAGGTAACGGGATATCCCTCATTTGCTCAGAAAATACTAACGCTTTCTGAAATAAATGAATCAGTTATTAACTCTGAAAAAATGATAAGGGAGTCAGGTGCGATCGGGATAATTGAATTCAACCCGTCAAAACCAGTTGCCGGAAATCCTTTGAAAAATGATCTTAATAATACTCCTTCATCTGAGGCAAAAAGCCTGATTCATGAATTTAATGCGAAATATTCATTGCCCGGAACCAGAATACCGTCTGAATTTTTAAGGATCACAATTTCTGCAAGGGCAGCCAATGAGATTTTGAAAGGCACAGGAATATCTGCTGATGAATACCTGAAAAAAGCTGATTCCAACAGTCAGCTGCCTCAGCTGCCTGCTATTTCAAAAACAATTCGTCTGAAGAGTGATGTGATAATAACCCAGATACCCGTCAGGAATATAATCGGGATCATTGAGGGCGAAGCCAGCGACCAGATTATTGTTGTTGGAGCCCACTATGACCATATGGGTATCAGCGATGGTATTATCTGGAACGGAGCTGACGACAACGGTTCAGGCACGGTTGGCGTAATGACCCTTGCCAAAGCCCTGGCAGCTACAGGTGTCAAACCAAAGAAGACTATCATATTTGCATTTTGGACAGCAGAGGAAAAAGGATTGCTGGGATCGAGGTATTTTGTCAGGAATACATCATATCCTGTAAATAACATCCGGCTCAATCTGAACTTTGACATGATAGGCAGATATATTTCAGAGACGCAGAAGAATGGAGTTGTTATGACATATACCAGTTCTCAGAGGAATTTCAGGGAGCTTACGGAAAACAACCTGAAGAAATTCAATATTGATCTTAATGTTGATTATCAGCCATCTGATGATCCTCCCGGAGGAACTGACCACAGGTCATTTGTTGAAGCAGGGATACCTGTAATGAGATTCAAGCCCGGACATCGTGAACAGTACCATACTCCATATGACGAGGTCGCAACGATAGACTGGGATATAATGGAAAAAATCATCAGGATCAGCTTTGTTAATCTCTGGATCCTCGCCAATAGTTCCTGGTAAATGTAAGCGGTAACCCCCAACAAAATATCTTAAATTAGCTATCTTACTGATATTCAAGATATTGGGCGTTTTCGCTCAGTTCAATGAAATCATCTCCTGCTTCTGAATAGCCGTATTCGAAACAGTAATGGAATTTCTTTCCGTTCATTGCCTCAATTACATGGGTAAAGAAGCTGAAATTGTAGCCAAGGGCAAAGAGTGCGTCCTTGTGGATCCTCCGCTTCCCGTCATTGTAGAGATCGGACAGAATCCTGCGGTTCTTCCTTAACAGACCGTGAACATTTCGTACAAAATTATTTGTATCCCTGTTCAGCTTGTTGTTGTAGTTATTTCTGCACTGATCAGAACAAAATTTCTTATCAGTGCGACCACGGAGGGGGGCTCCGCAATCGAGACATTTTTTTTCCACAGCACTAAAGTTTTGATAAAGATATAAAAAAACGTTTTCAAACGGTTACAAACACCTAAAAATGATTCTATAACGGGTATAAATGATTAGTTACCGAGTCGACCGGAATACTGGGTGTAAGTTTGATCCATGATAAATTTTAAGTCTAACAAAAAATTTAATACCATGAATGCGTTAAGGAACAGAGTTCAGTTAATTGGAAACCTGGGGCAGGACCCGGAGATCAAAACCCTGGAAAGCGGAAAGAAGGTTGCTCATTTTACTATTGCAACAAATGATGCCTACAAAAATTCTGAAGGGCAGAAAGTAGAAGAGACTACATGGCATAATATTGTAGCATGGAATGGTCTCGCTGAAAGAGCTGCAAAATACCTTAAGAAAGGAAAGCAGGTTGCTGTTGATGGAAGAATAAATTACAGGAGCTATGAAGACAAAAAAGGTGTAACGAAGTATATCACGGAAATAGTCCTGAATGAGCTTCTTCTTCTACAGTCGGGAAAGGGCAATGTCAAAGAAGAGGAGTCGTAAATGACAATTGCGCTTTCTGTCTGAGGCTGCTGCACGAGGCAGCCTCTTTTTACTTACCCCTAAATCCCCCAAGGGGGACTTATTGATATTCAGGATTCTAGAGAACCTCCTTTATGGGGCAGGGGGTGGTTTTCCGGCCTTCGAGGCGGCCTCTTTTTTTTACTTTGGAGAGTTTTTTTTCGTGAAATCCCTCCCTGCCTTCAGTGCACGGAGGTTCATCTCAACTATCTCCTCTCCTTTCTTTCCAAAGAGCTTCCTTACCCCGTTTTCAAGACTCTCATAAGGAATACTGATATAAGGAGATGCTGCACCAAGAACAACAATATTCCCTGCGCGGGCTGATCCTGTCTCCTTTGCTATCTTATCAGCATCAATAACTATATTGTTCGTAATTTTACGGATCTCCTCAATAATCTTATCAGCAGGAGGATAATTTGAAATATTTATAAAAGGTTCTGAGTTTGTTATTATCCAGCCCTGGTCTGAAAGCCAGGGCAGATACCTTAATGCCTCCATCGGCTCAACAGAAATTATAAGATCTGCATGTCCATGAGGTATCAGATCTGAAGCTATGGGAGTATCCGACAGCCGGAGATGAGACTGAACATCACCGCCTCTCTGGCTCATACCATGGACCTCTGATTGCTTAAGGAAAAGGTTCTTTTCTACTGCGGCAAAACCAATTACAGCAGCTATTGAGAGGATCCCCTGCCCTCCAACTCCGGATAAAATAATATCATTCTTCATATCAAATAAGCTTTATTCGCGGGCAGCTTCAGATTTTTTTCTCCTTGCCGCTGTCTGGATGCATTCCCTGGAGGAAATAATGACCGAAACACCCTTGTATTCAAATTCCTTTTTCATGATTTCCACATTTTCGTCGTGGTTTTTTCGCAACGGGACAATTACTTTAATATGATCAGGGCTCACTCCTATTCCCGCGCATATCTGTTCAAGTTTTCCAGTAGCCGCTGATTTTTGTCCTCCGGTCATTCCTGTTGTTGAGTTATCGGAAATAATTATTGTGACGCTTGAGTTTTTATTCACAGCGTCAAGCAGTCCTGTCATCCCCGAGTGAGTAAATGTTGAATCACCGATAACAGCCACCGAAGGGAACAGTCCTGCATCAGCAGCTCCTATTGCCATTGTGACTGAGGCTCCCATATCGACACATGAATTAATGGCATTATATGGAGGCAGGGCTCCAAGAGTATAACAACCAATGTCGGAAAAAACCCTTCCCGGTCCGTATTTCTTCAAAGCTTCTGTAAGCGCAAGGAACGTATCAGAGTGCCCGCATCCCTTGCAAAAAGAAGGCGGACGCATTTTAACGAGGTCAGGCACTTTTTTTATCGGAGAAACAGGCATCCCGAGAGCTCTAGCTACAATAGAAGGATTAAGCTCGCCATCACGCGGGATTGTGCCGTCCATCCGGCCATATATCTTTATTCCATTATCAAGTATTCCCCGTAAGCCCTCTTCAATTATCGGGTAACCTTCTTCGAGAACAAGCAGTTCCTTGCAGCGCCCGGTAATATCTTTTATCAGGTCAGCAGGAAAAGGATATGCCGATATTTTAAGTACCGGGTAGCTGACGGAAGCTTCATTTAAGTTCTCCATAAGATAATTATAGGAAATGCCACAGGCAATAATACCAAGATCCCTGTGCCTGTTATCCTTAAAACTGTTAAATCTTGATATTCTCGCATCCAGTCGTATTGTCTCGTATGTTGAAAGCAGGGATCTGTATTTCTTCCTGGCAATGGCCGGAAGAAGGACAAACTGCACCGGATCAGCCGGAAGTTTCATTTTTTTCTGAGGCATACTCTCTCTGGCAAGACTTACGCCCGCCCTCGAGTGAGCAAGACGGGTTGTGATCCTGAAAAGCACCGGAACCTTGTATTTTTCAGACAATTCAAATGCGTCAAATATCATATCGTAAGCTTCCTGCTGATCTGAAGGTTCGAAACATGGGAGGTATGCAAATTTTGCATAGAACCTTGAATCCTGCTCATTCTGTGACGAATGCATTGAGGGATCATCAGCCGAGACGACAATAAGTCCTCCGTTAATGCCGGTCATTGCTGAGTTGATAAAACTGTCAGCCGCAACATTAAGTCCGACATGCTTCATTGCCACCATTGCCCTTTTGCCGGCATAGGACATGCCCAGGGCAGCTTCCATTGCAGTTTTTTCATTTGATGACCATTCCCTGTGAATTTTTCTTTCAGCAGCTGCGGGTGATGACTGAATATATTCCATTATCTCGGTGGAAGGAGTTCCCGGATAAGCATACATTCCGCTCAAACCAGCATCAATTGCCGCCTGCGCTATAGCTTCGTCACCCAGAAGCAGTTGATTCTTCATCCTCATAAAACTCTTTTTAAAACCTTTGAAATTATTAAAATTTAGCAAAATAATTCAGGGTTATGATCAATAATGTTTACTTTGCAGACTTGAATCTGACAATTTGCGTTATTAAAAGGTTGTAGATCCCAATTGAGGAAATTAATATATATAGTGTTTCTGTGCTCAATCACGTTAATTCCTGTAAGAAGTCAGGTATCCGGGCAGAGAGGGCCGGAAAAATTTGTACAGGTCAGTGGCATTATTACTGATGAATTACTACATCCTGTTCAGGGAGTAGCTGTAGTCTCCAAAAAATTACGAAGAGGTATCATCAGCGAGAGAACAGGCATTTATTCTCTTACCAGCACTCCCGGAGACACTATTTTTTTCAGGGCTCTCGGGTTCAAAAGATACCACACTGTTATCCCCGAATCCTATGAGGGCAGGTTTGTTATGGTTGATATAGTGCTTGAACCGGATACAATACCTATTGAAGAGGTCACGATACTTCCATGGAAGACATATAGTGATTTTATCAGGGATATGACCAAGGAACAACCTGTAGATCCTGTTACCGAAAATATGAATGAGAATATCGCTTCAATTTATGTTGCCATAACGAGTGATGCCAATCTTAATGTCTCTCCGGAGGCCGGGTACAGATATTCAATGGAGCAGAATTTCTCTGCTATGTCAACACGTGGTCAGTACCCTGTAAATAATCTTCTGAATCCTCTTGCCTGGTCAAAGTTCATAAGCTCGGTCAGAAACGGACTCTTCAAAGACAGGACAGTTAAAAAGCCTGAACCTGCTAAAGTTATCAAGAAGAAGAAAAAGACCACGAAGAAATGATGTCACAGTATTCTGCCTCAAAAAAGAATAATTGCTAATTTCGTATTTGATGAAGAAATATGAAGGCAGACTGGCAGGGGTTCTCGGAACAGTGATAATTCATCTTATCGCAGCCATTATTTTTATGTCATTCCAGCTGAAGTCTATCCGGAGGGAGATCAGGAATGAGTTTACTGTTGAATTCATGCAGGTTACAGAACCAGAAGAGGAAGAAAAAAAGCTCATAGAACTTCCAGCTTCAAATATTGAAAAAATTCTGCAAGGTGATGAAGAAATGCTTAATATAGTGAGGAATCTTGCCAACAAGGCTGATGTAAAGATAGATCCACAGGAATATATCGACAAGGTAAAGGATGAGTTGATTGAGAAAGGCCTTCTGAAGCCTGAAAATTTTATTGATGAACAGAAAGCTGAGGATAACTCAGATCCTGAGGAAAGCCTTTCACTTCAGGAAAACACAGAAAACAAACCTGCAGAATCACAGGAAATCGCTGCCAATTACCAGGGTCCGACGCGAATATATTACAACCTTGAAGGACGTAACCATACATACCTTCCTATTCCGATTTATAAATGTCCCGGATCAGGAAAAGTCGTTCTGCTGATCCGTGTGAATCAGAGAGGTATAGTAGAAGCTGCAACTATTATCGGAGCAGAAAGCACTACATCAGATCCATGCCTTTCAGAAACAGCCGTTGCAAGCGCATTGGTTTCCCGTTTCAATTCAGATCTGAAAGCTCCGAAATTACAGACCGGAACTCTAACCTATCATTTTGTTGCTCAATAGACCTTAGATAACTTATAGTGCCTAGAGTGCCTGGAGTGCCTAAAGTGCCTAAAGTGCCTAGAGTTTTAGGAAATAACCAAATACTTTAGCTCACTTTAAGAACAAAAAGTTATTTCTTACCGCTTTTATCCGGGAAAGGCGGTATTGCAGGTACTTTCCGGCTACCGGTCTTCAGCTGCTCAAGCACGACACTGATTGCCTTGTCGAGCTGGTCATCCTGTCCCAGATATTCCCTATGGGGATCATTATCTATCACAATATCCGGATCAACGCCATAGCCCTCGATTATAAAGCTGCTTCCATCAGCTGCATAGGGAGCCCATGAAGGAGTATTAATACTTCCTCCGTCGATACATGGCTGAGGCCCTGAAATACCGACCACTCCGCCCCAGGTCCTTGTTCCGATCAAAGTTCCAATCTTATTATATTTGAACCTGTAGGAAAAAAGGTCTCCGTCAGAGGCAGAATACCTGTCGCATAATGCAACTTTAGGTCCCAGATGAGTCATTTCGGGATTTGCATCCCCTGTTGGTGCATTGGTTGTCATGGTGGCATAAGTGATACTGCGCATTAGGCGTTCAATGATCTGCGGAGATACATTACCACCGCCATTTCCCCTGTCATCAATTATAAGCGCTTCTTTTGTCAGTTGGGGATAGTAGTGTTCAACAAACTGATTCAGTCCTGCTACCTGCATATCGGGGATATGAATATAACCAACCCTTCCGCCGGTTGCATCACTTACCTTCTTTGTATTCTCCTGCACCCAGTTATAATAGTAAAGAGAAGATTCAGAAGCCAGGGGTTTTACAATTACCTTACGGCTTCCATTCACATCGGGCCTGGAATTGATTGTAAGTTCCACAAGTTTCCCTGCTTTCCCAATAAGCAACTGATAGATATCCTTTACCTTGTTTACCGGTTCACCGTTCACTGCAAGAATAAAATCCCCTTCTTTTGCTTCGACACCTATCTCGCTCAGAGGTGAGATAAGGGATGTGTTCCAGTTAGCCCCTGAAAGTATTTTATCTATACGTGCATATCCTGACTGGTCCATACTGATCTTAGCCCCTAGAAGACCGGTCTGTAACCTCTCTGGCATTGGCCGTTCTCCATTGGCTACATATGCGTGTCCGACACTCAGTTCAGCAATCATTTCGCCAATGAGATATGTCAGATCATTCCTGTGATTCACATAAGGAAGAAGTACAGAATATTTTTCACGCATTTTGTTCCAGTCAATGCCGTGCATCCCCGGATCATAAAAGAAATCCCGCATCTGCCGCCATGATTCGTTGAAGATATTGTTCCATTCTTCTCTCAGATCGACAAGAACCTGCATATTACCTGTATTAATTGTCTCTTTCAGATCAACTTTTCCCGAGGGGACAGGAATAATAGCGTATTTTCCACCCTGACGGGCCAACATTTTCTTGCCACTTGTGACAACAGTAAGAGACAGTCCCTCTCCTACCTCTACTTCCTTTTTTTCATTAAGATCAAAATATTTGACGACAGAGCCCCCTTCACTTCCTCTTGTATTCATAGAATAGAACAATTTTTCGCCCGCTGACTGGAGGTTTGAATAATTCGATGGTTTGACCGGAAGTGAGACGACCCTGTTCATGATGCCGTCGAGATCAACTTTAATATCTTTAACGACAGGCTCCGGTTCTTTCTTTTCCTGCACCTTTTTATCTTTTTTAGCTGTCTCAGATGCAGCTGATCCGGCATCTTTTACTTCGGCTTCCTTAACCTGGTCATCGACTGATCCCAGAGGTGACTTTGTCTCCTTAGCAAGAGTAATAAGGTAGATCCTGTCCATATTCAGGTAGGCATGATTAAATTCAGTCAGACTATATACTGGATTGAAATCCCTTTGGGATACAAAGAAAAGGTACTTCCCGTCATCACTGAATACCGGTCCGTGTGAATAATACCAGTTGTTTGTAAGATCAGTTGAAACCTGTTTATCAAGGTTGTATAAACGGATAACCGGAAATGTGACCTCCTCTCTCACGAAGGCTATCCATTTGCTGTCAGGTGACCAGTCAGCATCATAATAAGGGCTTCTTGGTGACTTGTCGACGACTGTAATTTTACCTGTTTGAATATCAACGTAGCATAATTCATTTTTCTTTGTGTTGTAAAGGATCTTTTTACTGTCAGGGGCCCAATCCAGACCGAACAGATATGTTTTCTGGTCTTTTGTAAGTTGTCTGGCCGGTTCCGATCCATCGGCTTTTTGCAGCCATATTTCAAATTCGCCGGATGCGTCAGATATCCATGCTATGTTTTTTCCATCAGGTGACCATTCTGCATTTCTCTCATGAACACCTGAAGTGGAGGTCATATTCCTTGTAACTCCCTCTTTAGATGGAAGATTGAATATATCTCCCCTTGCGCTGAAAACAACTCTTTCCCCATCAGGTGAGGGGCTGGTATTTGTGATCATTTCTGATGCATTTTTCATGACCTTTCTACCTGCTTCAAAATCATCAGCTATTATAATCGTCAGTTTTTCAGCTTTTCGGCTTTTCACATCCATTTTATAAAGGAAACCTCCTTTTTCGAAAACAATTTTATCCTTACTGGCGGAAGGAAATTTAATGTCATAATCATCGTAGTTTGTCACTTTTTCAGTGGTCCTGGTAACAGTATTATATACGAATAAATTCATTGTTCTGTCCCTGTCGGACAGGAAGAAGATCTCATCCCCTATCCACATCGGGATGATTTCCTGTGCCTTAGTATCGGTGATCTTTTCAACTGCTCCTGTTTTAAAATCATATATCCTGATGTCATCAGCCATTCCTCCCTCGTAATATTTCCATGTCCTGAATTCCCTGAAGACCCAGTTAAATGCGAGCTTGCTTCCATCAGGAGAATAGGAACAGAATCCGCTTTTAGACAGTGGGATCTCATTTGACATACCTCCTTCCACAGGCACCGAAAAAAGCTGCCCGGTAAAATCGTTGAATGAATATCTTCTGGATCTGTAGATTACGTTCTTTCCGTCCGGGGTCCAGGTCATTACAATATTATTGGGGCCCATTCTGTCGCCGATATCATCTCTTGTCAGAGTGGCAGTATATGTCAGTCGTTTTGGGTTGCCTCCTTCACCGGGTATCATGAACACTTCTGTATTACCCTCATACTGACCTGTAAAGGCGATGTATTTACCGTCAGGTGAAAACCTGGGAAATATCTCATATCCTACACCGGTTGTAAGCTTACGCGCCATTCCGCCGTTTGAGTTTACCGAATAAAGATCACCGGCATAACTAAAAACTATCTGATCACCATATATTGCAGGAAATCGTAACAGTCTGGCTTCGTTTTGCCCGGATAGGGACAAGCATGCAGTAAGTAATATTACTGATAATTTGAAATTTAAGCGCATATGAATATTTGTTTAGATTATAATCAGGTAATTTAATAAAACTCCCTGAGCTTAATGCTGTTATTTGTCAGGAAAACGAATTTAAGTATATAAATCTATCAATAAGGATAAATCCCGAAAGCTACAGAAAAAGAGAATCATTGTTCTTCCACGAATATTCTCTTATAATTTCCGGTGTGTTCCTGTTGGAGTTTCTATCATTAATAAGCGGACTTATTGTATGAGCCCTGAGAAAATCTTCCGGACACGGACTTAGTAAAGCTAATGCGTCTTCAGGTTTGATGGTCAGGTCGAGCCATTTCTTTTCAGAATCAAGGTTAAGCACTGCCGGCATCCTTTTTTTTGAGTTATGAACTTCCGCCATCAGCTGATTGGCTTCAGTTGTGATTATAGTAAATGTGCTGACATTAACACCGGTATTTGTTTCAGTCCATTCACTGAAAAGTCCTGCCAGCGAAAAGATCTCATAGCTGGAGCAATATATGTACCATGGAATCTTCCGGCTGCCTGCATGCTGCCATTCATAGAAGCCCTTGACAGGTATTATGCATCTTTTTGATCTGAAAGAAGATGAGAATGATGGTTTGGATGAAATACTTTCAGCTCTTGCATTAAATGTTTTTGTGCGGATCTCCGCTGCATCCTTTTCCGATTTCACCCAGGAAGGTATCAACCCCCATTTCAGCAGTCTGGCATTTCCGGGATCATCAGAACAAATGGCCGGTATTTCAGGCAGTGCGAAAGCCTGGTAATAATAGCTTGGCTCATACCTGTACTTATCCGGGAAGTTTACACCGTATCTGTCTTCAATCTCCTCCTTTACAAGATTTACATTTACCGAAAAGCACATCGGTTACAGGTTGTTTGAAGAATCTTTAATATCAGAGAAAAGCGGAACCGGGAGTGAATATTCAAACAGGTCGTCATAAGGCCATTTTTTGACCTGCGAAATTATTCTCGACATCATACCGTTGATGTATGAGTGAATTTCCGGTCCGTTCCATGCACTTGAGTTAAGCAATACAACCCAAAGGATGCCGTCAGGCTGCCTTTTTATCATTCCGGCGGTACCAGGGTATGATCCTGTTCTCCACCAGGTACCATTGGGATAAGTTGTTTTCCATCCAATCGGAGCGAATCCGTTGGAATTGTCTGTCATGAAATCAACAGTATAGTCGGCGAGAATATCCTTTCTGGTATCAAAACCATCTACTGCCAGTGCCAGGCGGACAAGATCAGGTGCTGTAGCCAGCCACGCTCCGGCTCCCCCCAGAGCCTCAATATCGTTGCCTCCGTAACTCGGGGAAACAAGTTCATTTGTTCCGTAAATTGATGGTTTAGGCACAATGTCTGAGGGTTCGTAATATGTCACTTCAAAAGGAGCTTTCTGAGATGGCAGATTATGAGCCATCTGCATATCATAAATACCTATAGGAGCAAGGATATACCGTCGGCAGTAGTCCTCATAAGGCATGCCGGTAACTTTCTCAATTACAAGGCCCAGAATACTATAGCCAAGATTTGAATAAGCCTTCCCTTTCCCGGGAGTGAAATGAAGCCTTTTATCAAGAGCATACCGGATTATGGTTCTGGTAGATACGGGAGGCTTTAAACCCATTTTATCCGCTACTGTCAGAGGCATGAACATCTGGTCACCCCAGCGCATTGTCCAACCGCCTTCATGACTCAACAGATGTGCCACTGTAATATCATATACTCTTTTATCAACAGGATTACTGAAATAATCATCATTAAGAATACCCCCAGGGCCGAAGACCTTGTCATCAAGAGATAATTTACCTTCCTCATTCAATTTCATAACAGCAACAGCTGTAACAAGCTTTGAAATGCTTGCTGTACGGAATTTGTGATATGGTTGAACCACTTCTCCGGATAATGTATCTACAAATCCAAATCCCTTTGCATAGATAAGCTTACCGTCTTTTGCTATGGCTATTGAAGCTCCGCTGATTGACCACTGGCGCATGAAAGATCTGACTGTTTTCTCTGCAGCTTCAAAATCCTTTCCTGATGAATTATCATTTGTAAGTCTTACATTTCCAGGTCTTAGCTTGTCAGTAATAAGATGTTCCTTTTCGACTGCACCCGGATTATAACTGAACAGAGAGACAAGCAATGTAGCCAACAGTATTTTTCGTAGCCGTGTCAACTTAAGTATTTTTTTCAGGGATAAAAATAAAAAAAGTATTCCATCTGCATCAAAATATAAAATTAAATTTGTAGTAACGTTAAATGATTTCATGCCGATCCGAAAATCTACTATAGCTTTAATTATATCCGGAATCAGCTGTCTGCTTTCCGGGCAGCAAATTATGATTGACACTTCTGAATATCTGCCGGATTTTTATTACGGGGCTCTAGAATATAATCTCATCATTGCCTCATCAAAAGGTTACGAAAATGAAGTCAGAAAATTGATCTCACGGGGAGCTGAAGTCGATACTGAGACATCAACAGGAGCGACACCTTTGTTTTTCGCAATATCAAATGATAATCTTTCAATCGTCAATATTCTTTTATCCAGCGGGGCAGATCCGAATAAAAAAACAAACACCGGAGAGACACCTTTAATTCTGGCTTCCAGGAGAAATGACTTTGAAATTGCCGAGAGTCTTATAAGAGCCGGTGCGGAAGTAGATCACCAGGATATGTACGGAGCCACAGCGTTGCATTATGCATCTATATATAATTTCATAGCACTTACTGACTTGCTTTTATATTATGAAGCAAGCGTAGATATCAAGACTAATGAAGGGACAACACCCTTAATGGCTGCAGTCTGGGCCGGAAATTTGGAGACAGCTGATCTCCTTATAAGGAACGGGGCAAACCTTGAAGCAAGGGACAGGAACGGTTTTACACCTTTCCTGATAGCAGCGCAGAATGGGGACACTCTGTTAATGAATATGTTCCTGGAGAAAAACGTTGATCTCTATGAAAAGAATGCATATAACTGGGATGCGCTGAGTCTAACTATAAGGTCGGACCAAAAAAGTGCTGCTGAGTTCCTTTTGAAGAAAGGCAATAAATGGAACGACGCCGAAAGGGAAGTTGTCAATCCTTTCAATATCGCCGCAGGCTACCGCAGAAAAGAGATGATCGGATTGCTAAACGGATCTGATCTGCAGGGCGGCTATAAACGCCAGTTTAATATTCTGGAATTATCACTCTCATCAAAGTTCACAACAAGGGATTTTTATACAGGATTTGCTGTTTCTTTCAGGGAACCCCTTAGCAATATAGGCCTCACAGCGGGATTTGACACTAAGCCTATTTACACAAAAGTATTAATGAAGGAATCCGAAAATCTATATTATCAGTATCTTGATAAAAGTTCGCTTGTTTATTTTGGAGTACTGAAGGACTTTGCACTTACCGATAAGCTGTTTGGAAGCAATTTTTCTTTAACAACCTCATTATGTGCAGGTTATTATTTTGGTGAAAAGTTTAAGGGGACGCGTACAGGGCCTGAGGGAAAAATAATAATTGTCCCTTCTGCCTCAATCAAATGGGTAATGAAAAGATTTACCCTTTTCACTGGTGCAGAATTCATGAATTCGGATTTCTACAAGATAGGCCCGATATGGTGCCGTACAGGCTGTTCATTCAGCTTTCAGTTCAACAATGTTAAAGCTCCGGTAAAAACTATCAGATGGTATTAAAAATTTCATGAAAATAATCTTTAAATCTCTTATATTCCTGTTGCTGGTGCTATGTTTCTCCTGCGAAAAATTGCCATATTATCTTGTTAATTGTGACGGGAATGATTGCACAGTTAACAAACCTTACAATACACAGCTTGAGATAAAACTGGAAAATGACGGAATCCTTGTCCTTGTGAATATCTATGAAGGCATCCTTGAAGATAATACACTCTATGATTCATTCCATACAAGATTTTCATCAGCCACCCGCACAGTTGCCCTGAACAAGACCTACACTATTACCGCGACATATTATTATGAAGAAGGCACTTACGTTGCAGTAAATTCCGTCACTCCATCTGTAAGATATGTAAGGGATATGTGTGAAGATCCCTGTTATCATGTATATGACAAAGTTGTAAACCTTAAATTGAAGTATATAAAATAGTGACAACCCGCTGTTATTCTTCCTGCATTCGCAGAATGAGATGATTGTCATGTATGCTTCCGCAACTTTCATCGTTTTGCTCCATTGTGCCTTAATGTCTATATTTGCTGATTATAAATCTTTTAATATATGGGAAACTCATTTTTCGATTCAAATCTGTTCACTCTGGGTTTAATACCCTTTTTGATTTTTCTGGCTCGTATTTGTGATGTGTCAATAGGTACCATCCGGATTATCTTTGTATCGAAGGGGAATAAAAGAATCGCTCCGATCCTGGGATTCTTTGAAGTGCTGATCTGGATAACTGCGATAAGCAAGATTATGCAGAACCTTGATAATTATGTCAATTACGTGGCATATGCAGCTGGTTTTGCAACAGGTAATTTTGTCGGAATGATTATTGAGGAGAAACTTGCAGTGGGAATCCAGATGATAAGGATAATCACTCATCAAAGCGGAAATGAGCTGGTACAGAGCCTTAACAGTAAGGGATATGGGGCCACTTCAGTTGAAGCCAAAGGAGCCAAGGAAAAAGTGCATCTGATCTATTCAATTGTACAACGTCAGGAACTTGACAGGGTTATTCAGATAATAGATACCGTAAATCCTAAAGCATTCTATACTATTGAAGATATAAGATCTGTAAATGAGGGGATATTTGTGCCGAACAAACAAAGGTATATTTTCCCTTTTACGAACATTTTAAGGCAATGGAGAAAGGGTAAATAACAAGATTTTAATAATAAAACAACACTCAATGGAAAACCTAAAAGAACATCCTCTATACCGGAAACACACGCTTGATACAGTAATGAGCTCATTATGGGAGTTTTACAGAAAGAAGTTTCTTGTATTGTTCATTACATCATTCATTCTTTCTGTCACCACGCATCTGTTAATGCTTAATTTCAACTTAACTGAACTTCAGAATTTCACCGATCCTATGGAAGTACTGGAAAAGGTAAGGGGTATGATACTGCCGATTGCAATAATCTCTGTTATAAGTCTCTATTTCACAGTTGTGCTGCAATATTATGTGATTTGCAATCCTGTTGACAGAGATATTACTATTTTATCATCAACATATAAATCCCTGAAGTATTTCCTCCCTTATCTTATAATAATTATCCTTCTTTCATTTTTTGGGTCCATTGCTTTGGCACTGGGATTATTGGTTTTTATTATCGGGATATTTTTTGCGGCCTTATATATAGCCACCCTGTATATGTTTTTTCTGCCGGTTCTGATTGTTGAAGGCACTGATATAGGAAATGCTATAGCCAGAACGTTTTCCCTGGTTCATAAAAGATTCTGGATCAACATAGGATGGGTTGCCGTTTTTATAGTAATACTGATGGTCTTATCCGTGATTCTGTCAGGGCTCATACTTATTCCTTTCTCAGGAAGTTTCCTGAAGATAATGGTCAATCCTGAGGAAGCATCAACTATTATGGATTTTGCATCAAATCCACTTTATATAATCCTTTCATCAGCAGCTAATGCCTTATATCTGCCGGCACTACCGATATTTGCTGCAATACTGTACTTTCACGGCAGAGCCTCAGACGAGCCGGTCACTAATCCCTGATCTCATTCTCGCCCCTGACATATCCGAAGTTTGCAAGTATCCCGCCGTCGACATAAAGTATATGACCATTCACGAAATTACTTGCCCGGGAGGCTAGGAAAAGAGCTGCATAGGCAACATCTTCTGGTTCGCCCCATCTTCCGGCAGGGGTGCGGGTCATTACAAGATCATTGAAAGGATGTCCATTTTCACGTATCGGAGCTGTCTGCGCAGTGGCTATATAACCGGGACCAATACCATTGACCTGAATATTGAATCTGGCCCATTCGCACGTCATACTCTGGGTAAGAAGCTTAAGTCCGCCTTTTGCCGATGCATATGCAGAAACCGTGTTTCTTCCATAAACACTGAGCATGGAACACATGTTGATTATCTTGCCTGCCCTCTTTCTGATCATTCCGGGTGCAACTCTTTTTGAGACTATCATAGGTGCGACAAGATCGACATCTATGACCTGCCTGAAATCATCGACGGCCATGTCAAGAACGGGGATACGCTTAATTATCCCGGCGTTATTTACAAGTATGTCAACCGTACCGATATTCTCCTCTATCTGAGAAATACCAGCATTCACCTCATCCTCTCTTGTGACATTGAATTTCAAAGTATAGACCTCCAGGTTTTCTTTCGCATAAGCTTCTTTACAGGCCTCAATTTTTTCATCCTGGATATCATTGACACATACTTTTGCCCCTGCTTTAGCCAGGACAATACCTATCGCAAGACCTATACCATGGGTGCCGCCTGTAACAAGTGCTGTTTTGCCGGTCAGATCAAATAATTCTTTCATGGGATTATAATAATTGATAACAGATTTTGATCATTGCTGTGATTCAGAAGACAGGCTACTTAAGTGAATCAGGATACCGTACATCCATATCACCGTAATCAAGATTCTCTCCGGCCATTCCCCAGATAAAGGTATAGTTGGAAGTACCGGCAGCGCTGTGGATGCTCCATGATGGAGATAAAACAGCCTGTTCATTCTTCATCCAGATATGACGTGTTTCATCCGGATCACCCATAAAATGGCAGACAGCCTGTTTATCCGGCACTTCAAAATAGAAATATGCTTCCATACGTCTGTTATGCGTATGCACCGGCATTGTATTCCAAACGCTTCCAGGTTTTAGTTCTGTCATTCCCATCTGAAGCTGACAGGTCTCTACAACACTGTTGATAAGAAGTTTGTTGATTGTTCTGTGATTTGACGTCTCAAGACTTCCCAGAACAACAACCTCAGCTTCTTTGAGTGTAACTTTTTTTGAAGGGAATTTGTGATGGGCAGGAGCTGAATTTATATAGAGCTTAGCAGGATTCTTCGGATCAGCCGATGTGAATATCACATCCTTTGTTCCTTTTCCAAGGTACAATGCCTCCTTATGGCCAATGTTATAAGTTATTCCATCTGCTTCAACCAAGCATTCTCCCCCGATATTTATGATCCCCATCTCCCTTCTCTCAAGGAAATAAGGTGATTTCAGGTCATCGGCACTTTCCAGTTTCAAGGCCTTTTTTACAGGCATCGCCCCTCCCACCATGTAACGGTCATACATCGAGTAAACCATCAGCATATCATCGGGAATAAAGATCTTTTCTATAAGGAATTCCTTACGGATCCTCTCAGTGTCATAAGATTTCACATCGCATGGATGACCTGCATATCTCAGTTCTATTTTCATGTATTTATTGGTTTTATTTAATTTATCCTCTTGAATTACTGGTTACCGGTTTCTCTTATGGCATTTTTAAAATCCAGAATTACTTTTTCATTCTTGTAGTTAATTTCAACCTTATCCGAAGCAAATTCAGTCCTGGAAAACGGATTATCAAATCGCAGATAGTCATCTAAAGGAATGATCTCACCCTTAACCTGAAAATCTTTTGACCAACCATACTTCATTTCACCCAGGGAAGGAGAATTATATATTACATTTAATCCTTCACAATTTACTTTAGCTTTGCTTATGGCAGTAACAAAACGGGAAAAATCCTTCCAATCTGTTTTTGAACCCATCTCGACTATCCAGATATTTCCCCTGCCTTTTGCTATAAGATCTGCATTTTCTTCCTTTTCATTCCATTCTGTTGGATTCCTTGAATACAAAGCTATATACCCATCGCCTTTCTTTCCGAAAATCCAGTTACCTTTTTCAATCACTTCATCAAAAGCATTCCTTGGGAAATAAGCATGTGTAAAAGGTATTGGCGGATCAGCGGGTACTAATTGATCCAGGGTGTTATAATATTCTTCCGAAAATTGCCTGCTCTTCTGTTCAGAACGTTTATATGGAAAAGGATTACTTTCAGGGATATCATAAATACAAAACAAAACATTTTTATATTGTGCTGCTTTTGGCAATATTCCATTTCCGGCCCAATAATTAGGACGTGAACTTTCGTCCATTGAACCTGGATGATTGGTAAAAACAGTTGCATCAATACCAAGAGTTGCCTGCCATATATGCTGCTGGTAACCAGGACTGCCCGGCCTGAATTCCTGGGCACAGCTCAATGAATAATCAGCAGTTTTGTAAGTTTCGATATTTGTTTCTGTCATGGCATGAGCATCCAGTTCAGGTGTAATTATTTTTCCGTATTGCTGAACCTGTTGATCATAAACCATTCTGTATTTTTCGTAATCTCCACCCAGCCATACTCTGTATTTCTTTGTATTTTTTTCCATCATATCTACAATCGCCGGGTGAGCATAATCCTGAATACCTAAATATAAATTTGCAAATGATTCATCACAATATGACAAACCATATTTATAAGCATCTTTTATATCAATACTTTGGCGTTGGTGAATCCTTAAGGGTACGGAATAATCATTGGCAATTTTTTGAATTATTTCAGGACAACGATAAGAAGAAGTCGCAAGCGATACTGTGCCATTTGAAGCTCCGGTAAAAACACCCACACCGAAAATAAGTTTCATTGTTCCCAGGGTTCCTTCTCCTCTGGCACCTTTAATGGATCTTGTATAAGTTCTGCCATGTGAACTGGCAAAGACACCCTGAAAATTATGAAGCGCCATCTCAAATAACAATCCATCGATCAATAAACCTGCTCTGGCAGAAACTGTTTTATCTTCTGCAAAATCATACAAATTACATAGCGTCATCAAGTCCACCTCATAATAACTATGAGCAAGCCACTCACTCCATCCAAATCTAATCCTCCAATCTATCCATTGTTCCAAACGATCCAATGCATGTTGCATATGCCATCTCCCGTTCTGGCGGTTATTTGTGAAAATTTCATCTTTTAACAACTGACCAGCTAAAAGTTCTACTGAATGAAAAGCCCCCTCATGGTTTTCAGTCCAATAGCATCGGCCGTCAAATCCAGGTTCTGTGTACCAGTATTTAAAATCCTTTAAGCACTGCAAAATGTCCTTTTTCTGCCTGTCGGTAATCAATGGAGTATCTTTATACAGATAATAAAGTCTAAGCAGTCCTGCAAGTATAAATTCATTTGTATCTTCATTCCTGTAAACAGTGTTTATCTGAGATTTAAGAACTTCATCATTCAATTGATTTCCTGATGCTAAACGAGCTATCTCATTAGATATTCCTCCTCTGCCTGACATATCAGGCTGACGGGAACAAAAATCCAAAAACAAAGCTTTCCGTTCATCATATGTTTTTTGCGGCCGTGGCCAGTATTCATCCTGAATTCTCTGTGGCGGCATATTTCCGGGTGATTGTGCATTCTCAACCATTCGATTTTGTGCCTGTGAATTTATTATGCATAAAAGACACAATAAAAGCATTATGGTTAATTTATTTTTCATCTTTATTGTTTAAAATTTCCTAAAAATATAACAAAAAACCGTTATTCAGTCACGAAGCCGGCTATTTTAGTCCGGAACTATATTTGCAGAATGATTTAATCAGAATTAGCGTGAAGTGCCACCATCATAATACGGGAAAGAATAATACTGACATAGCAAGTGCATTCATTGCCTGTGGCAGGGTAAGAAATATTCCACAGTATTATTTTACTACTATTTCTTGAAAGATTGATTAGTTATATCTATTTTCGTGACTGTTCAAAAAATCAAACTCCCATTTCCCTGATAGACTCTTCTACTTTTTGAGATAAAAAACCTGATTATGAAGACATTTATCAACGATGATTTTCTTCTTGGGAACAAGACTGCAAGAAGGTTGTATCATCAATATGCCGAAGATCAGCCCATAATAGATTTTCATTGTCACCTCTCGCCGCAGATGATCGCAGATGACAGGCAGTTTGACAGTATCACCCAGGCCTGGCTCGAAGGTGATCATTATAAATGGCGTGCGATGAGAACCAATGGTATTGATGAGAAATACTGCACTGGTAAAGCATCTGATGAGGAGAAATTCAGAAAATGGGCTGAGACAGTACCTGTCACTATCGGTAATCCGCTGTATCACTGGACTCATCTGGAGCTTGCGAGGTATTTCGGGATATTTGATCTCCTGTCGCCTGAGACTGCTGATTCTATCTATAAAAGGGCAAATGAGCTCCTCAGGTCAAAGGAATACAGCATCCGCTCGCTTCTGACAATGGTTAAAGCTGAAGTGGTATGCACAACTGACGATCCCGCCGATAACCTTGAACATCATAAAAGACTCAAAGGTGCAATCGAAACAGCTATACTTCCAACCTGGCGGCCTGATAATGTGATCAAAACAGATGATACTCAGAAGTTCATAAATTACATTGAACGGCTCGGCAAATCAGCGGATATTGTAATAAATGATTTTAACACTCTTGTTGAAGCACTGGAGAACCGTCACAAATTCTTTCATGAAATGGGTGGAAGATGTTCCGATCATGGGCTTGACAGGTTCTTTTTTACTCCTTATACTGCGTCTGAAGCAGATAAAATGTTTAAAAAGTTACTTAAAGGAGATTCTCTTAGCAGCGACGAATCGGAGAAATATAAGACAGCAATAATGACGGAACTGTGCAGGATGAACCACAGAAGAGGATGGGTTCAGCAGTTTCATGTCGGGGCGCTGAGAAACAATAATTCCCGTATGTTCAGGCTGATGGGTCCGGACACGGGGTGGGATTCGATAGCAGCACCACAGGATGCATTCAGGATGTCAAAATTCCTCAACTCTCTCGATGATACTGATCAGCTGGCAAGGACAATCCTTTACAATCTCAATCCTGCCGACAACGAGATGATGGTAACAATGGCCGGCAATTTCAACGATGGATCGACAGCTGTAAAGGTACAATACGGACCTGCCTGGTGGTTCCTTGACCAGAAGAACGGAATGGAGAGACATATGAGGGACCTTTCATCACTCGGATTAATGAGAAGATTCATAGGGATGGTAACGGATTCCAGAAGCTTCCTTTCTTATCCGAGACATGAATATTTCCGTCGCCTTGCATGTAATTATATCGGCGAAGAGGTTGAAAAAGGACTAATTCCCGATGATGATGAACTTCTCAGACCCCTGATTGAAGGAATA
This sequence comes from Bacteroidetes bacterium ADurb.Bin145, assembly GCA_002070505.1. GTDB lineage: Bacteria > Bacteroidota > Bacteroidia > Bacteroidales > VadinHA17 > LD21. The sequence goes on from MWDJ01000002.1 coordinate 108,122, forward strand.
TCATATAAGAATGCAAAAGAGTACTTTGGTTTTAATAAATAAACCATCATCAGTCCTTATAATAAATTGAAAATTAAGAAAATAACAGATGATCTTCATGAAGGATATAAACTTACAAATCAGGAAATGAACGATTTAAATTTAAAGGGTAAAGTCGCGGTAATAACCGGTGGTGCTGGTATTATCTGTTCGGAGATGGCAAAGTCACTTTCACAACAAGGTGTTAAAACTGCAATACTCGATCTCAACAGGGATGCTGCCGTCAGAGTAGCGAAAACAATCGAGAAAGAGATAAAATCGCAGTGCATCGGACTTGCTGCAAATGTACTTGACAAGAAATCTCTTGAAGATGCAAAAGATGAGATAAACAGGATTTTCGGACCGGTGGATATACTCGTCAACGGAGCAGGAGGAAATTCACCTGCAGCTACAACAAAGGTAGAAAAGATAGAAGGATCGGAAGATCCTGCAGATACTTTCTTTGGGTTGCAGATCGAGGGATTTGATAAAGTATTCGATCTTAATGTAAAAGGAACAATAATTCCTACAATGGTCTTTGCCGTCGATATGGTGAAGAAAAGGTCGGGAGTTATAATAAACATTTCCTCAATGAATTCATACAGGCCCCTTACCAAGATTGCCGCCTATTCTGCCGCGAAAGCTTCTGTTAATAATTTAACACAGTGGCTGGCTGTTCATTTTTCTAAAACAGGAATCAGGGTCAATGCAATTGCTCCCGGTTTTCTGCTTACAAACCAGAACCGCTTCCTTCTCGTAGATGAGAAGACAGGAGAATCGACACCGAGAGGCAGGAAGATAATCAATAATACTCCTATGGAAAGATACGGTACAGCGGAGGAATTGACAGGTACATTGTTATATCTTGCGTCGGATCTTTCCAGGTTCGTTACCGGTGTTGTGATCCCGGTAGACGGGGGATTCAGTGCATACTCGGGAGTGTAACCAGGGAGCAGGGGGCAGGGAGCTTGGAGCTCGGAGCAATGCGACGATTCCGCGACAGCGGAAGGTGAGAGGTGAGCGATGAGAGATGAGAGGTGAGTGGTAAGTTAGTGAAAGAAAGTAAGCGAAGAAGGGGAATCAAGTATTTGAAATTATCTTAAATGAGAATGATTTATTATCAGAGAGGCTCGGAAAATAGTGTTATTGATTCACAAAGTCTTGAGGAGGGATTGTTTTCGGCGCTCGATAAGATCGGGAAGAAAAAGAAAGTGCTTGTTGTACCGCCTGACCAGACCCGGATACATTCACGCGCCGGCGAGATTACAGCTCTTCTGTACAAGTACTATAAAAATGATCTCAAGGATATTCTTCCCGCGCTGGGCACTCATACGCCAATGACTAACAATCAGATCGGTGAGATGTTCGGTGATATTCCCAGGGATCTGTTCCGTGTCCACGACTGGAGGAAAGATGTTGTCACAGTGGGTACAGTCAGCGGAGATATGGTTTCGCAGATCACAAACGGGGCTCTTGATTACTCATGGCCGGCTCAACTTAACAAGATTGTTCTTAATGGAGGCCATGACCTTATTCTCTCAGTCGGACAGGTAGTCCCGCATGAGGTGATGGGAATGGCAAATTATAACAAGAACCTCTTTGTCGGTACGGGCGGCCATGAAGGTATCAATAAAAGTCATTTCATTGCCGGTGTATATGGCATGGAGAACCTGATGGGGAAAGCGGATAATCCTGTAAGAGGGATGCTTAATTATGCTGCCGGCAATTTTATCCCGCATCTTCCGGTGATATATATTTTAACTGTAATAGGGTATGATGATTCCGGTAAGCTTGTCATCCGAGGTCTTTTCATAGGCGATGATATACAGGCCTTCTATAAAGCTTCAGAACTTTCACTTAAGGTCAATTTCACGGTATTCGACAAGCCTCTTCGCAAAGTTGTTGTGTACCTTGACCCTGTTGAATACAAAAGCACATGGCTTGGAAATAAAAGTATTTACAGAACCAGAATGGCGATGGACGATGGTGGCGAAATAATCGTACTGGCGCCCGGACTTAAGGAATTCGGCGAGGATAAGGAGATCGACAGACTTGTCAGAAAATATGGTTATATAGGGACTCCCGCAGTGCTCGAAGCTGTCAGAAAAAATGAAGAACTGAGACAAAACCTGGGTGCCGCTGCACACCTGATCCATGGTAGTTCCGAAGGCAGATTCTCCGTAACTTACTGCCCCGGGCATCTGAGCAGGGAGCAGATAGAATCAGTTAAATTCAGATATCACAGTCTGGTAGATGCTTTAAAGAAATATGATCCGCACAAGATGAAAGACGGATTCAATATGATGCCTGACGGAGAGGAAGTTTTTTATATTTCAAATCCATCACTCGGGCTCTGGAGTTCAAAAGCACGTTTGGGATGATCTGATGAACCTTAAATAAACGAATTTGAAACAATTTTGAAAGTAATGAATAAATTATCTGACATAGGATTGATAGGACTGGCAGTAATGGGCGAGAACCTTGTGCTCAATATGGAAAGCAAAGGCTTCAGAGTAACTGTTTTTAACAGGACAGTGCAGAAAGTTGATGATTTTATTAACGGAAGGGCCAAAGGCAAAAATATTACCGGAGCTCACTCGATTGAAGAGTTCGTTGCTTCGCTGAGCCGTCCGAGGAAGATAATGATAATGGTTAAGGCAGGTAATGCCGTGGATGATATGATAAACACCCTGATTCCACACCTTGAGCCGGGAGACATAATTATCGATGGCGGGAACACACATTTTCCTGATACAAACAGGAGGACCGCATATGTAGAGAGCAAAGGTCTTCTCTATATCGGGACAGGTGTCTCCGGTGGTGAAGAGGGAGCTTTGCTTGGTCCCTCTATTATGCCCGGAGGTTCCAAAGCAGCATGGCCTGCTGTTAGACCGGTTTTCCAGGCTATAGCTGCCAAAGTGGAGGACGGTTCACCATGTTGCGACTGGGTAGGTGAGAATGGAGCCGGACATTTCGTAAAGATGGTTCATAATGGCATCGAATACGGCGATATGCAACTTATCTGCGAGGCTTACCAGGTAATGAGGGACCTTCTGAAAATGACAGCAGACGAAATGCATCTTGTATTCAAAGAATGGAATGAGGGTGATCTGAACAGTTACCTTATTGAGATAACGAGGGATATCCTTGCTTTCAGGGACACTGACGGGCATCCTCTTGTTGACAAGATACTTGACACTGCCGGTCAGAAAGGTACGGGCAAATGGACAGGTATTGCTGCTCTTGATCTTGGAATTCCTCTGACCCTGATTGGTGAAGCAGTATTCTCAAGGTGTCTTTCTGCAGTAAAGGACGAGAGAGTAAGGGCGTCGAAGATCCTGCATGGACCTGATTCTGCCCTTCCCGGAAAGAAATCTCAGTTCCTGAACGATCTCAGAGACGCTCTTTATGCTTCAAAGATCGTTTCGTATGCCCAGGGATATTCACTGATGAAAGCAGCTGCAGAAGAATATAATTGGGACCTGAACTATGGAGGCATAGCTCTTATGTGGAGAGGCGGCTGCATAATCAGGTCAGCATTTCTCGGGAAAATAAAAGAAGCTTTCAATAATGATCCTTCAATAACTAACCTGCTGCTTGATCCTTTCTTTAAGGAAAGGGTTGAAAAAGCCCAGGAAGGATGGCGGAGGATTGTTGCATCGGCAATTTCAAACGGTATACCTGTACCCGCGATGTCATCAGCTTTGGGTTATTTCGACGGTTACCGCTGTGAAAAGCTCCCTGCCAATCTGCTGCAGGCTCAGCGCGACTACTTCGGTGCTCATACTTATGAAAGAACAGATAAGCCAAGAGGGGAATTCTTCCACACGAACTGGACCGGAAGAGGCGGAGCAACTTCATCTTCGACTTACAATGTTTAAGCTCAAATAAAAACAAAAATTATGTCAGCCACTTCAATCAGTGAAACTATCGGGAAATACAGGTGGACAATATGTGCACTGGTCTTTTTCGCTACAACTGTCAACTATTTCGACCGGAATGTTTTAGGCCTCCTGAAACCTGTTCTTTCTGAAGAGGGTATCTTCGGTGCAGATAAGGCTAACCAGGAACTTTATTATTCCTGGGTCGTCATGAGTTTCCAGATCGCATATGCCATAGGTATGACAATTGCAGGAAGATTCATTGACTGGATTGGCACGAAAAAAGGTTATGCATACTCTCTTCTGGGATGGAGCTTTGCCGCAATTGGTCATGGACTCGCCTATAACACATTTACTTTCGGAATATGGCGAGCTGCTCTTGGTCTCACGGAAGCCGGAAATTTCCCGGCAGCCAACAAGACAATTGCAGAATGGTTCCCTAAGAAGGAAAGAGCTTATGCAACCGGAATTTACAACTCCGGAACAAATATAGGTGCAATCGTCACTCCCCTTTTCGTTCCCTGGATAGCTATGCACTGGGGATGGAAATGGGCCTTTATTTTTGTCGGTATCATCGGACTCAGCTGGTTGTTCTTTTGGTACAGGATTTATGCTTCTCCGGATCAAAAACTAAAGGCAGGTAAATTATCTCAGAAGGAATACGATTACATACACAGTGACATTGATGAGAAAGCCGATGTAGATAAAGCCACGGAAAAGGTATCCTGGGCTAAGCTACTAACATATCGTCAGACATGGTCCTTTTTTCTGGGTAAGTTCCTGACTGACCCGGTATGGTGGTTCTATCTGTTCTGGCTGCCGGCTTTCCTCAGTGGTGAGAATGCAAGAAAAATCGAACAATTCAAGGCATTGAATCCGAATTTTTCCGGCGATAATTCAGATATTCCCGGTATAATAACCTGGACACTTGCTGTAGCTGTAGTCTATACTATTTCCACTATCGGTTCAGTTTACGGAGGATGGCTGCCTAAGAAATTCATAAATGGCGGTATGGCAACATACAAAGCCCGCAAACTGTCAATGTTCATCTATGCCCTGTTTCCGCTGACTGTTTTATTTGCCAGCTGGTTAGGCAAATATAACACATGGTATGCAGTTCTTGTTATAGGGCTTGCCTGCGCTGCACATCAGGCATGGTCGGCAAATATTTTTACAACCGTATCCGATATGTTCCCCAAAAAGGCTGTCGCATCGGTAACGGGTATCGGCGGAATGGCCGGAGCTGTAGGTGGTATTCTCGTGGCACAATCGGCAGGTCTGCTTCTGAAACATTATACTGCTCTGGGCAGAATCGAGGCAGGTTATTCTATGCTGTTTGTGTACTGCGGACTGGCATATGTCGGAGCGTGGGTAGTTATGCATTTTCTCATTCCCAGGATGAAAAGAGTAGAGAACCTGTAAAAGATCATCATTCGTTTCATAACTGATGAAGATAATTGCTTCATGAAAACACTCGGAAAATATTCTATCGGAATGGGCGATCGATTTGGCCGCCAGGGCAGTGCCCAGCTGAAAGCTGTAATAGAAGCCGGAACTAAGGGCATCGATATAACACCCGTCTGGAATAAATCCAACAGGGAACATATGATAATCGGAACCCGGCCTGATGATGTAAGAAAAGAAGCTGACGAGGTCACAAAAAAAGCTGGTTTTACTAAACCCTATTTCGTGGACGCTGATCATATTAACCTTGACACTGTTGACAGGTTCATAGACTGTTCCGATTTCTTTACGATCGATGTGGCTTCATATATCGGCAATAAAGCAGATGAGGAGAAGATTGAGGAATTTGTGATCCGGTCAATGGTATATTCTGGTAAAATACGATTTAACGACATTGCAGAACCGATTGAGGTATCCCTTAAAAAAATAAAAAACATAGCTGAGAAATACCTGTTTGCAGCACTGAAAGCCCGGGAGATATATGAAATAATTGAAAAAAAGAAAGGAAAGGGAAATTTTGTTACCGAAGTATCCATGGATGAAGTGCCTCATCCTCAGACACCTGTCGAACTGCTTTTCATTCTCAAGATGCTTGGTGATCTAAAAATACCAGCTCAGACCATTGCTCCCAAATTCTCAGGAAGGTTCAATAAGGGAGTTGATTATTCAGGCGATCCCGATAAATTTGCCGCTGAGTTTGAATCTGATCTGATGGTAATTGACTATGCAATTAAGGAGTTTGGGCTCCCGGATAATCTTAAGATGAGTATTCATTCCGGTTCCGATAAGTTTGCCATTTACCCTTACATAGGATCAATCATAAGGAAGCACGATAAAGGTATTCATTTGAAAACTGCAGGTACCACCTGGCTTGAAGAGGTTACAGGCCTGGCTCTTTCAGATGGAGCGGCGCTTGAATTCGTAAAGGAGATCTATTTCAGTTCCCTCGAGAAAACTGACGAATTATGTGCGCCTTATGCCGATGTTATTGATATTGATAAGTCCGGATTGCCATCAGTGAAAGAAGTATCAGGCTGGAGCAGCAAAAAATTTGCTGATTCAATAAGACATGTAGAAGGGAACAGCGATTATAATCCAAATATAAGGCAGCTCATTCATGTAGCTTATAAGCTCGCCGCTGAGAATTCGGATAAATTTTTCATACTGCTGGCTGAGAACAGTAAAACTGTCGCAGAATGCGTTTTTGAGAATTTGTATAACAGGCATATATGCAGATTGTTTGATATCAGATAAGGAGGCTAAGTAGAAATCACTTTCATACAATATCTTGAAAAGGGAAATTGAAAGAAAATTCATTGTGACCGGAGAATTCCGGAAAGACGTTCTGAATTCCACCCGGATAATCCAGGGTTACCTGTCAAGCGTCCCGGGAAGAACAGTAAGGATCAGGATCAGGCAGGACAAAGCATTCATAACAATAAAAGGCCCCGGCGATCCATCCGGGATAAGCCGCTATGAATGGGAAAAAGAGATCTCTGTTCCTGACGCTGAAGATCTTTTAAACCTCTGTGAGCCAGGCATCATAGAAAAGGTCCGCCATGAGGTAAAGATAGGAAAACATGTATATGAGGTTGATGAATTCCTGGGTGAGAATTCGGGTCTTATAATCGCCGAATTAGAACTGTCAGACGAAAATGAATCTTATGAGAAACCAGTCTGGCTCGGTAAAGAAGTAACCGGGGATATCAGATTTTACAGTTCATTTCTTTCGGCTCACCCATATTCGAAATGGTGAAGGCAAGCTGTATAAGCAGCGATCTTACCGACAATCAGTTACCTGTCAAGTTCAATAGCAGCAATTATAAAGGCACCAACTCCCTTTGTATCATTATCCACGCGTTTTTCTCCTATATAATATTCATATGAACCATCGCGGTATGGATTGCCTCCCAGTCCGCATCCCCCGCAGATATTATGCATTGTAATGATCCCTTTTTCATCGACAGTGATAAGTTCTTTCAGAATGGCATCGAATGAATCATTGGCTATGTCAAGATACTTCTTATCGAGATATCCCAGTTTCGCACCCTTCGCATAAACGTAAGTATACATTGCCGATCCTGATCCTTCAATGTAGTTGCCTTCTCTCCCACCCATGTTAAGGACCTGATACCAGAGCTTTTTTTCAGGATCCCTCACTTTCATCAGTGCATCACAGGTATTCCTCAGTATTGAGATCAGATCTTCCCGGCCGGGGTGACCGGCAGGAAGATAATCAAGGATATCAACAATGGCCATTGTATACCATCCAATAGCCCTGCTCCAGGGATAATGCGACTTCCCGGTTTCCGGATCACACCATTTCTGCTGGTGGCTCTCGTCCCATGCATGCATCAGCAAACCGGTAGCCGGATCAAGAGTCTTTTCATATATCAGTTTTGTGTTCATCACCGCAACGTCGTACCACTCCGGGGCGTCAAATTCTTTTGCGTACTGAACCATATATGTCGAACCCATATAAATACCATCGAGCCACATCTGCCACGGATAGATCTGCTTGTGCCAGTAGCCTCCTGATTTAGTTTCCGGATGTGTTTTTAACTGTTCAATAAAGTTATCAAGAGCTGTTTTATATTTCTGTTCCGGATGCCTCCTGTATACAGTCATTACATTTCGTCCCGGATAAATCCTGTCAAGATTATATTCCTGCATTGAATAATCAATTACAGACCCGTCATCCCTGACGAAATAATTAACCCAGTCTTCCATATAATCCGAGTACTTTTTGTCAACATTTCCGAGACGGTCGATTGCCATGCCGAGGAAAGCAACATCGTACGCCCATCTAGGTCTGCCTTCGACATAATGAATAAGGCTGTCGGCAAGGGTCATTACATTTTCGGCCATCTTTATTGACCAAAGGTTCTCAGTACCCTTCCTGGTCCCGGTTCTTCCTGTACATGATCCCGATGTTATCAGCAGAAGTGAGAGTACAATACCACAAATTATGAATATTACCTGTTTCATCATACTTTACTCTTGAGGTTCTTTTCATATTGCCTGGTAGCTGTGGAGTCTGGCGTAGAATCCGTTCTTTTTGTTCATCAGGTCATTATGCGTTCCCGTTTCAACTATAGTACCATTATCGATCACAACAATAAGATCAGCGTTCTGGATAGTTGAAAGTCTGTGTGCAATAACTATTGAAGTCCTGTTTTTCATCAGTTTAAGTATTGCATCCTGAACGAGTCTTTCCGACTCAGTATCAAGAGCTGAAGTAGCTTCATCAAGTATCAGGATCGGAGGATTGGCCATAATTGCCCTTGCAATGCTCACCCTCTGCTTCTGGCCCCCGCTCAATTTGCATCCGGATTCACCCACAGTACTTTCATAACCCGCATCTGTTTCCATTATGAAATCATGAGCATTGGCAATACGTGCGGCATTTTCTATCTTGTCTTTATCCGCTTCTTCCACGCCAAATGCAATATTTGCGGTGAAGGTAGTGTTGAAAAGGATTGGATGCTGGCTCACTATGCCCATCAGTGAGCGCAGGTCGGAAGTCCTGAGATCACGCACATCTATGCCATCAATCAGTACGCTGCCCCTGTCGGCATCAATAAACCTCGGCAGAAGATCGACAAGCGTTGATTTTCCGGCTCCCGATTTCCCGACGATAGCAACAGTCTGACCTTTTCTGATCTTCAGATTGATGTTTTTCAATACTGGTTCACTGTTATAAGCGTACCAGACATCCCTGAATTCTATTGAATCATCGAACTTATTAATTGGGACAGCATTCTCTTTTTCAGTGATCTTCTCTTCTGCTTCAAGAATCTGGTCGATCCTGTCTATCGAAGCCATCCCTTTCTGGATGCTGAACCAGGCTGTTGTTATGTTCTTTGCCGGCTGTATTATCTGGGAAAAGACAATAAGGAATGCTATTAGTTTGTCAGGTGTCATGTTTGTATCTCCGCTGAGAGCAAGCAAGCCTCCGAAATACAGTAAAACCAGAACAACCATTGTTGAAAGGACCTCGCTTAAAGGTGAAGCAAGATAATTTTTCCTTGTTACTCTTTTAAATATTTTCGAATATCGTTCATTTGTTACACCAAACTGATCAATCATCTTCTTTTCGGCATTGAATCCCTTGATAATCCGCAATCCGGAGAGAGTCTCTTCTACCACCGATAAAAGACTTCCAAGGTTCTGCTGCCCGGCCAGCGAAGAAGATCTGAGTGTCCGGCTTGTCCTTCCTATTAGAAATCCGCTGAGAGGCAAAAGAACAAGGGCAGAAAGAGAAAGCTGGTAGCTGCTTATGAAAAGATAAATGACAAAAATCAGGATATACATAGGATCCCTGAAAAGCATTGTCAATGAAGACATTACCGACAGCTCTACCTCCTGAACATCATTTGATATGCGTGTCATCACATCGCCTTTGTGGGATTCAGTAAAATACGACAGCGGGAGCCTGAGGATCTTATCATACATTTTCCTCCTGAGATCACGCACAGTACAGGCACGTATATATGCCATACTGTTATTTGCGAGAAACACGAATCCATTCTTAAATACGCTGGCTAATATAAACACGAGACAGACAAGGAGTAAGGCGCCTGCCTGCCCGTTCCTGTCGATAATATTTGAAAAATAGTATCTCACAAGATTATTAAGATAATCGACTGAGGCTTCAAATCTGCCAGGATGTGAGATCACTTCAACCCTGTCAAAAAGGATCTTAAGAAAAGGTATGATAAGGGTGTAGGAAACAAGTGCGAATACTGCACTTAAAATATTATACAATACACTTCGTATTGCGGACCATTTATAAGGACTTATATACTTCAGGAGCAGTCTTACCTTGTTCATATCGGGATTCCCTCTTAAAAGCCTGTGTAATTGAATGGTGTGACTGCCTTAAGTTCTGTCCGCACTTCTTCACTTATTTCAAGTGTATCGATAAAAGCAGCTATAGCTTCTCCAGTTATTTTCTGATTGGTACGGGTCAGTTCAAGAAGTGCTTCATAGGGTTCCGGATAACCTTCACGCCTTAGTATTGTCTGTATAGCTTCTGCAACAACTGCCCAGTTATTATCCAGGTCAGATCTGATCTTATCCTGATTTATTATGAGCTTGCCAAGTCCTTTAAGTATAGAATTGAAGGCAAGTATTGAATGTCCGATGGGTACACCGATGTTCCTGAGCACTGTTGAGTCAGTCAGATCACGCTGGAGCCTTGATACCGGGAGCTTTTCAGACAGATGTCCGAATATGGCATTGGCATACCCCAGGTTGCCTTCACCATTTTCGAAATCGATAGGATTGACCTTATGCGGCATAGCCGAAGATCCAATTTCTCCTTTTCTTATCTTCTGTCTGAAATAGTCCATTGAAATATACGTCCACATGTCTCTTGCAAGGTCGATAAGAATAACATTTACCCTTCGCATATTATCAAAGAGGGCGGCAAGATTATCATAATGTTCTATCTGGGTTGTAGGATGTGAGCGCTGTAATCCCAATTCTTCATTTACAAAATTATCTGCAAAAGATATCCAGTTAATCTCAGGATAGGCTGCTTTATGGGCATTCATATTACCAGTTGCTCCGCCGAATTTTGCTGAATAGGGTATCTGCCCGAAATATTTTGACTGTTCATCGATTCTGGCAATAAATACTGCGATCTCCTTGCCTAAACGTGTCGGCGATGCTGGTTGCCCGTGAGTTCTTGCCAGCATAGGAATATCCTTCCATTCATCGGCCATTGAAGCCAGAACTTCCCTAAGCTCAAAAAGCACAGGAAAATAAATATTGATAAGGGCATCTTTTATCGAAAGCGGGATTGCTGTATTGTTTATATCCTGTGATGTAAGACCGAAATGAATGAATTCACTCCATTTGCCCCATCCGGAATGAAAGAATTTTTCCTTCAGGAAATATTCAATGGCTTTTACATCATGGTTGGTTATCTTCTCCTTCTCTTTTATCTTTTCCGCATCTTCAATTGAAAACTCCTCGTAAATGGATCTCAGCAATTTAAAATTATCCTTTTTAAAATCAACCAGCTGTGGAAGCGGAATTCCACAAAGTGCAATAAAATACTCTATTTCCACCATGATGCGGTATTTGATCAGTCCGAATTCGGAAAAATAAAGAGCAAGTTCATTTACTTTCTGTCTGTACCTCCCGTCGAGGGGCGAAATAGCGGTAAGAGAGTTTAATTCCATTTAATTTGTTTTTATGATTTTTACCATTGTAACCATAAATGCAAAAGTAGTATTTTAGGATAGTAAAATTAGTTAAAATCCTGTAATAGTCATTTTGAGCAGAATTCTGACATGAGCAAAGAAAGAATAAGGATATCAGCTGTTAAATATGCAAATACCTATCCCTTCATCTACGGGATGACAGTGACAGGTTTTGACAGGAACGTCATACTTACAACTGATCATCCCGCAAATTGTGCTTCAAAACTTATAAGCGGAAAAGTTGATATCGGACTCATTCCTGTAGCTGCATTGCCATTAGTTCATGATTATCAGATTATCACTGATTTTTGTCTCGGTGCATACGGAAAGGTAAGAACAGTAATGTTACTCAGCAATTCCAGGTTTGAGGAAATAAATAAGATCTTCCTTGATTACCATTCAAGATCATCAGTAAATCTTGCCCGCATACTTGCCCGGAATTATTGGAACAGGACTTTTGAATGGGCAGGCACCTCTGAAGGATTTGATTTCCTTAACATATCCCTCTCTGAAGCCGTTGTACTTATCGGCGACAGGTGCTTTCAGTATGAAAAGAAGTTCAGGTACAGAATTGACCTGGCGGAGGAATGGTTTAAGTTCACCGGACTTCCCTTTACATTTGCATGCTGGACTGCCAACCGGAAGCTTGAAGAAGAATTCCTGAAGGAGTTCAATAATGCACTGGCCGCAGGTGTAAATAATATTCCTGATGTGGTGAAAAAACATGGTCATTCAGGCATTATCAGGGGGAATGATCTCCTCAGTTATCTGACAGATAATATGAGCTTTGATCTCAATGCTGACAAAAAGAAGGCAATAGAATTATTCCTCAGCCTGATGAAAGAACTATAAATATTTTGATTGCCAGAAAAAAATGAGTATCAGGAATTCATCTTAAAGTATTAGTGAAATGACTAAACAATCGGATTTTACAGTAAGGGAGTACCGGCAGAGCGATTATCAGGAAGTAATTCATCTGTGGGAATCAACAGGGATGGGGGATTCAAAAAGAGGTGACGATGAGAAGATAATTGAAAAGACAATTGAGATTGGCGGTTGTTTGCTTGTCATGGAGGATAAGAATAACGGCAGGGTGTGCGGAACATCCTGGATGACCTTTGACGGCAGAAGGATACATCTTCATCATTTCGGTATCCTGCCGGAATACCAGGGAACAGGCCTTTCAAAATTATTACTTGCTGAATCGATGAAATTCGCCAGAAACAAAGGAATACAGGTCAAGCTGGAGGTTCACAGGACAAACAGGAAGGCCATCAATCTGTATAAAAGTGAAGGATTTCAGTACCTTGGCGACTTTGATGTTTATATAATACGTGATATCCGGAAAACATAAGGTAAATAATTGATAATCTTATTTTTAATCCCGGATTCAGTTTAACAGGAAATAATGATATTTTTCAATTAGGTTTTTAACTTAGGAAATAAAACAATATCTTTGAGATTAAGGCAAAACTATAAAAACATAAAATATAAAAAACATGGCAAAAACAATCACTTTTGATGAACTCCGGAAGATAAAAGATCAATTACCCTCCGGAAGTATGAGAAAAATAGCTGAAAAGCTTGATCTGAATGAAGAAACAGTCAGAAACTACTTCGGAGGGAGAAATTTTGAAAAGGGACAAAGCATGGGTGTTCATTTTGAACAGGGGCCGGGAGGCGGAATAGTCAGTATTGATGATACGACTATTCTCGATATGGCCAGGGATATGATCAAGACCTGATGATTTATGTGGAAGCCTGTTCAAAAGCAAAAGGCATTGTCTTTTGCTTTTTTGTTTATCGTTGTTCAATAAAGCCGGAATGATAATGAATTTGCCTGATATCATAAAAGCTGCAGAGGGCAGATACCTGGCTCTTCTGGAATCATTCTTCAATGCCAGATGGAGAGATACCAGGCTGTGGTCTCACGATCTGTCTCACCACCGGCGGGTGTGGCAATATGCGAAGGAATTACTGAGTTTCACATATAATGCACAGGAAGAAGATTTCATTGATGAACTCCTTATTGCATGTTACCTCCATGACATAGGGATGGCAGAGGACAGAGGAGAGAAACATGGTATAAACAGCAGAAAGCTATGTGAAAAATTTCTTGCTGGAATTAATAAACATCCAGATGATTTTGCAGATCTTTTAAATGTCATCGAATGCCATGATAATAAATCTTATTCAGGATCACCAGTACAAGGCAGGCTGTTTCTGCTCCTCTCTGCAGCCGATGACCTTGACGCTTTCGGTTATACAGGGATATACAGGTATCTCGAGATATATCTTGCACGGGGTATCGAACCTGGTAAAATAGCTTCCCTTATACTAAAAAATGCCACATCCAGATTTGAATATTTCGAACGGAATTTCGGTAATTATCCCGAACTGATCTCCAGCCACAGAAAGAGATATAATGTGCTCAGGGATTTCTTTCAAAACCTTGAATCCGAGTTTTCAACAAAATCAAAGGCGTTACGGCGATAAGAACTTACTAATTAGACGTCCTACAGCCCTAAAACCTTAATGCCCTAAAGCCCTAAAGCCTTTTACCTAAACAGATCCAGTTGCTTCTCTCCTTCCTCTTCCTGATCCGGTTCCATGTTTGAAATGCTCACTCCGAGCAGTCTTATCCGGGTACCCGCCAGATCAAGTGATTTTCTTATTTCGGTTACACACCGGTGCAGAACATCGAAGTCGCGTATGAAATCAGGAAGCGTCCTGCTGCGTGTGATCTGCCTGAAATCGGAGAATTTAATCTTCAATGTGACCGTTTTACCCGTTGTTCCTGCAATTTTCATTCTTTCCATCAATTCTTTTTCGATCTTATACAGTTCCGCTATGATCTCAAACCTGGTGGTAAGATCCTTTTCATAGGTAAGTTCTGTACCGAGTGATTTTCTTTCGGAAACAACTTCAACCGGACGCTCATCAATTCCTCTGCAGATATCGTAATAAAATTTACCTGTCTTCCCGAAATTTCTGACAAGATCGGGCAGTTCCCATTTTTTGAGATCCTTACCCTTGTGAATTCCCAGGTTGTGCATTTTTTCAGCTGTAACCTTTCCTATGCCAAAGAATTTTTCGACTGGCAATTCCTCAATGAATTTTTCTGCATCTTCAGGAAGTATAACAAACAGGCCATCAGGCTTTTTTATATCTGATGCTATTTTGGCAAGGAATTTATTAAATGAAATCCCGGCTGACGCGGTAAGTCCTGTCTTCTTCCGAATCTCCTTTTTTATTTCTTTAGCAATAAGTGTTGCGGATCCAATATTCTTTTTGTCGGTTGTTACATCAAGGAATGCTTCATCAATTGATAGCGGTTCGACCAGATCGGAATAGTCACGTAATATCTGAAAGACTTCTTCCGAGATCTCTTCATACCTTTCAAAATGATGTTTAACGAATATCAGATCAGGACATAGTCTTTTTGCTATCACTGATGGCATAGCGGATCTAACACCATATTTCCTGGCTTCATAACTTGCTGCTGCCACCACGTGTCTTTCTCCGCTGCCTCCCACTGCAACAGGTTTCCCTTTCAGATCAGGATTATCCAGCTGCTCAACAGAAGCAAAGAAGGCATCCATATCTATGTGGATGATTTTTCGCATAAAGTAGTGCCTAGAGTGCCTAGAGTGCCTAAAGTACTTAAAGTTATATATTAAGTTGAATTTTTCTGCTTTTGTTTAAATTCATTGTTCATTATTCATTGCTCATCGGCTCATAACTCATCGCTCATCACTCATCACCCCCTCCTTCTTCCGGTTTCCGGACTCCGGTCTCCATTTTGTATCATTTTTACTATATTAGCAAAAACTCCGTAAATGAAAGTACTTGGAATAAACTGCAGCCCCAGAAAGGGAGGCAATACTGAACTGCTGATAAAAGAGACCTTTAAAACACTTGAGGAAAATGGAATTGAAACAGAATTTTTTCAGCTTGGAGGAGAAAAGGTCAACGGATGCATAGCATGTCTCAAATGCAGGAAGGAAAAAGATGCTCAATGTCATCAGGATAATGAGGCTATTAACAGTTGTATTAAGAGGATGCTTGAAGCCGACGGGATAATAATCGGAGCTCCGGTATATTTTGCTGATCTTGCATCGGAGGCAAAGGCACTGATCGATGTAGCCGGGTATGCAATCCGTGGAGCAGGCAACGCATTAAAAAGAAAAGCAGGAGCGGCAGTAATAGCTGTAAGACGTGCAGGAGCGATACATGCCTTCGATAGTATCAATCACTTTTTCCTTATAAACGAAATGATAATCCCTGGTTCTTCATACTGGAATATCGGAATCGGGAGAGAAAAAGGTGAAGTTCTGAATGATGAAGAGGGGTTGAATACAATGAGAGTACTTGGAGAGAACATGGCGTTCCTGCTGAAAAGACTAAATGAAAGGCAGTCTTAGAAGTTAACGATAACAGTGTTGGTATCCTGTCAGGTAGCTGCTGCTGCAGAAGAGTGTTGTCTGAAGAAGTTCCTCAGGAAGAACCCTGATAATATCAACACATCCTCTGAGGTATAAGAATCGATTGTACCTGTCAGCCATTTCGAATAATATTTCACCAGAGTACCATACTCGTAGCTTATGCTCCATCTGGTACTCCAGAAATTATCAAACTGCCATGGGTATTCTTTGTCCCCTAACTTTATAACCGAGCTTCGTTTAAATGGGAAGATTGTAATATTGCCGATAACTGAATCATTATTCAGATTGATGATCTCAGCTACAGGTTTGAATAGTTTCTTCATCTCAAATGAGTATCTCCTTCCGTTCATTTCTCCGATGGATTTTCTCGAGAAAGCTATTTTTTGAAGCTCTCCGCATTTCATGTCATTCCTGAAGATCTCGAATTTCCTGCTGAAGAATTTTGTCTTCCAGGTATAATGTGCTTCCATGTACGAAAAAATTATTTATGCAATTTACGAAAAAAGCATATCAGAAGACAGTTCTACCCGAAAATCCCGGATGATTCCTGTTTAATCAAAAAGAGAGGGTGTCCTTATGAGACACCCTCCTGATATTTAGTAGCTTTCCCTTTCGGTATAGTGTGTATGCAGCAACTCATGGGCTGCATGACTGTTCGGCTTGCCAAGGAATTCCTTGTATATTGCAATCACATCGGGATTCTCATGTGATTTGCGCAGCACCATATGCTCATCTTCTGAATAGATGGCTTTCATCCTGTTCTTTCTTATCTCCATGCTAGTCGGGATAGGCTGACCACCACCACCGATGCATCCTCCGGGACATGCCATTATTTCTATAAAGTGGTAAGGTGCCTTACCTTTGCTTACCAGCCTCATGAGCTTATTGGCGTTTACAAGTCCATGAGCTATAGCGACCTTCAGTTCAGCCCCTTCAAGGAATTTCCAGTCGTCGACGCAGCCTTCTATCTTCAGAGATGCTTCCTTAACGCCTTCCATTCCCCTTACGGGAGTTATATTCAGATTTTTAAAAGGAATTTCCCTTCCGGTAACTATTTCGTAGGCAGTACGTAATGCAGCCTCCATAACACCGCCTGTAGCTCCGAAAATGACTGCCGCTCCGGTCGATTCGCCCATTATCGAATCATAGTGAGAAGGTTCAAGGTTTCTGAAATCGATACCTGCCTGTTTGATCATTACGGCCAGTTCGCGTGTTGTAAGAACATAATCTATATCCTTATAACCGCTTGACCTCATCTCTGGTCTGTCGGCTTCGTATTTCTTTGCAGTGCAAGGCATCACTGATACTGAAACAACTTTTGCCGGATCGATCTTTTTCTTAGATGCAAAGAATGTTTTAGCCAGTGCACCGAACATCTGCTGTGGTGATTTGCATGTAGAGAGATTCGGCAGCAATTCCGGGTACTTATGTTCAATGAATTTTATCCAGCCCGGTGAGCATGATGTAAACATTGGTACCCTGGTTTTCTTATCACCATCGACAAGCACTTTTTTCAACCTTGTCAGAAGTTCAGTTCCTTCTTCCATGATCGTAAGGTCGGCACTGAAGTCTGTATCAAGAACGGAGTCAAAACCAAGCTGACGCAGGGCGGTTACCATTTTGCCGGTTACCCTCTCACCCGGATCATAACCGAGATCCTCACCAAGAGCAACACGTACAGCAGGGGCTGTCTGAACAACAACATGCTTATCCGGGTCATAGATTGCATCCCATACCTGATCAATATAGGTCTTTTCCACAAGGGCTCCGGTGGGACAGCGGTTAACGCACTGCCCGCAGTTGGTACAGACCACGTGGCTCATAGGACGGTCGTGGAATGATGATATTTTCTGATGCATTCCCTTATTGGCCACTGCAATAGCGGATATATGCTGTAATTCGGTACATGTCCTTACGCAGCGCTGACACCTGATGCATTTACTGTCATCCTTCATGAATGAAGGAGATGATCTGTCAATTGTATAGGGCCTGTCGGCAACAAGATCCAGGAAAATGGTGTCCCCGAAAGCAAACTCATTGGCAAGAGCCTGCAGTTCACATTTCTGGTTCTTATAGCATTTTGTACAATCTGATCTGTGCTCTGAAAGAAGAAGTTCAACAATATGCTTTCTTGCATTCCTGACTTTCAGGGTATTTGTTTGAATATCCATTCCTTCAGCCACAGGCATTGCACAGGCTGCGATAAGAGTCCTGGCACCTGTCTGTTCAACCACGCAAACCCTGCAGTTACCAGCCACACACAGGTCGGGATGATTGCATAATGTAGGAATATTTATATTGAGTTTTTTTGCAGCCTCGAGCACTGTTGTTCCCGGCTGAACTGAAACCCTCTGATTATTTATACTGAGATTTATCATTATGATGAATTATTTTAGTTGTTAGTAAATGATCTCTTCCCTGAAATTCTCGACTATCGTTCTGAAAGCATTTCCGACCGATTGCCCGAGTCCGCATTTTGATGCAACTTTCATTGTATCGGCAAGCTTCATCAGTTCATTAAGATAGGTTGATTTTACTTCACCTTTCTTGACTTTTTCAACTCCTTTCAGAAGCTGCTGGCAACCTACCCGGCATGGAGTGCATTGTCCGCAGGATTCTTCAGCAAAGAAATCCAGATAGTTATGGAGAACGTTATACATCGATCTTGAACTGTTGAACAGTTTCATCGAACCGCCTGTAGGTACACCTTCAAAACCTATGATTGTATTCCCGAACTTCTTTCTTGGAACACAGAAACCTGAAGCACCTCCGACCTGTACAGCTTTTGTATCACCGTCGCCGAATTCATTTACAAATTCCTGGACCGACATTCCGAGTTCCAGTTCGAATATACCCGGAGTAGGTGTATCGCCTGATATCGAGAACACTTTCGATCCTCTTGAGTCTTTTGTACCAAGCTGGCTGTATGATTCCGGACCATGGGTCAGGATCATCATAGCTGTAACAAGGGTCTCTACGTTGTTAATTGACGTAGGTTTATTAAAGACGCCGGATGTTGTAGGATAGGGAGGTTTATTACGTGGTTCGCCTCGTCCGCCTTCAATAGATTCGAACAGGGCACTTTCTTCACCGCAGATGTATGCTCCGCTTCCCATGCAATAACTTATATTGAAATCATATCCAATTTGTTTGATCATCTTATGAAAAGAATCAAGCTCTTTCATCAGCTGTGGCAGAAGGAACCTGTATTCACCCCTGAGGTACACAATGCCCTTTTTTGCGCCTATAGCCTTTCCGGCAATGACCATACCTCCATAAACCTTGTAAGCCACCCTGTCAAGGATCTCCCGGTCCTTGAATGTTCCCGGTTCACCTTCGTCGGCATTACATACTACATATTTATCAGGTTCTTTAACAGCTGCTGTGTATTTCCATTTCAGTCCCGTAGGGAAACCTGCACCACCGCGTCCTTTCAGCCCGGAATCAAGTATCTGCTGAATAATTGCATCTGGTGAAATCTTATAAGCTTTTGTCAATACTTCTTTCGGATCAATTTTTTCAAAGATCAGATCTACTTTATTTAGTCCTTTATTTTCCATTGTTCAGGATATTATTTTTTTTGCATATAACCTTTAATTATCTCGACCACTTTTTCAGGGGTAAGTTCTGTGTAAGGCATCTCGTTGATGAGCATTGCAGGAGCTTTATGGCACCATCCTATACAATTCGTTTCAATCAGGCTGAATTGCCTGTCGGATGTTGTTTCACCAACTTTTATTTTAAGCATATCTTCGAGGGTCTGGATAATTTCTCCTTTCCCTTTCATTGAACATGTTATTGTTTTACAAACCCTTATGACATACTTACCTCTAACCTGGGTGTCGAGAAAAGTATAAAATGAAGCAGTTCCGTATACTTCAGCTGCGGAGATATCCAACTCCTTTGCGACTTCAACCATGGCCTCATCAGTAAGATAATTATGCTTCTCAACTATACCCTGAAGTATAGGCATAAGACTCTCTCTTGCACGACCATGCTTGTCGGATAGTTCCTTAACAAGATTTCCTAATTGGTACATTTCTTATTGATTTTTAGATAGTTAAATGATATTATTTTTTATAATTATTGCTTTCAAAAATTGCTGTTAATTTAATAACAATACTTTGTAAAAAACAAAAAAAATCTCAAACTTGCTAATTTAGAATTAAACTAAACAAAGAATTATGCCCGATAAACCATATAATAAGAATGATAAAAGAGCTGAAACAGAACCTGATCGGTTGTCAGATCAAATAGGATTTTAATCTCATTCTGATCCAGTCATACCACATTTTTATATTGTCTCCTGATGTGCATGAGACTTCAAAAAGTGGCACCCGGGCATTAATATCGCGCAGGTCAGATCTGAATTTGTCAATATTGAAATTTGTGTAAGGTATGAGGTCGGTCTTGTTAAGTATAACTGCTTCAGCTTCCCTGAACAGCATCGGGTATTTGGCCGGTTTATCGTCACCTTCAGCAACGCTTACAAGTGCAAGCTTGAAAGTTTCGCCAAGATCAAACTGAGAGGGACAGATCAGGTTTCCGACATTCTCAACGAACAGTACATCAATATCTTTCAGGTTGAATGAACCTAGCACTTTAGAAATACTGTGGGAATCCAGATGGCAGCCGCCTTCAGTATTGATTACCACAATCGGTATATCATACTTCTTAAGCCGTTGGGCATCCCGGTCAGTAGTGATGTCCCCCTCAATGACACCTATCCTGAAATCCCTGCCAATCTCCTCACAGGTACATTCAAGCAATGTTGTCTTTCCTGCTCCTGGTGAGCTGATAATATTGACCATCATCACTTTTTCAGAAGCAAGCAGCTTTCGAACCTCTGCAGCTTTGTTCTGGTTCCTGTTGAGGATGTTCCTCATAATCTTTATTTCCATAGCTATTCTCCCTCTATGCTTTTAATGAATAATTCCTTACCCTGTATTATTTCGAGATCAGTTGAACCGCATGACCGGCATTCAAATTTATTGTCATTTACGATAAAATCATTCCCGCATGCCGCGCATCTCATCTTCACCGGTGTTATTTCAATATTTATTTCTGCCTCTTCAGCCGCTGTCCCCGATACTGCTTCCCTGAAAGCAAAGCGGAAGATATCTGGCACTATCTGGATCATCTGACCGAAAGTGATATTAACATCAGAGACTTTCGATAAACCTCCATTTTTTGCCTCTTCCAGCACTATTGCCGCCAGGTCTTCAGCTATTCTCAGTTCATGCATAATTTCCGGTCATCTTAACATATCCTCGGGATCTGTGTTCCAGACAGCATATCGAGGATTCTTTCTCCTCCTATTGATGTTTTCAGTACAACCCGGGCTCTCATTTCCGGCAGTATCTCACCAATGACCTCTGCAGAACGGCCCAGAGGGTCAGATCTGAGTATCTCCACGATATGTTGGGCGTCATCGCTGCCTGCAACAAAAAGAACCTTTCCCTCGTTGGCCAGGTACAAAGGATCGAAGCCAAGCATTTCACATAATCCCCGTACAGGATCATCAACCGGGACTGATGATTCGTTTACAAAAATTCCCATATTGATCATAACGGCCAGTTCATTAAGTACTGTTGCCAGTCCGCCCCTTGTAAGGTCCCTCATGAAACTTATCTCATTCCCGGATTCAAGGACAGAAGCTATCAGATGATTCAGGGCAGCACAATCAGATTCAACGGGGATCCTGAAGTTTAAATTATTACGCGCACCGAGGACAGCCAGTGCATGATTGCCAAGGGATCCGTTAACAATCAGCTTATCACCCGGTTTAATTCTCTTCCCTGTGCTTATATGTTCATATCCGGGTTTAATAATCCCGGTACCTGATGTGTTAATAAACAGCTTGTCACATTTACCTCTTTCAACAACCTTGGTATCACCTGTGACTATTTTTACATGAGCCTTTTCAGCCTCATCAGCCATCGACTCAACAATTATCTTCAGATCAGCCACCGGAAGTCCCTCTTCAATGATGAAGGCGGTTGAAAGAAACCCGGGTACTGCTCCTGAAACCGCCAGATCATTAATAGTACCGCATACTGCCAGCTTCCCTATATTTCCTCCCGGAAAAAACAGGGGATCAACAACATAAGAATCTGTTGTAAAAGCAAGCATTTCGCCGCGGGCACTTACCAGAGCTGAATCGGTAAGCGGTTCAGACATACCGAACCTTTTTGAAAAAACCTCTTCAATAAGCCGGTGTGTGAGCCTGCCCCCGCTGCCCTGACCCAATGTTATAACATCATTCATCCAGTCTGTATCTGAACCATGTATTACATGAACCTTCCATCGATACCATGCATGCCCCGACAGGATGGTCGGGTATACAATCCCTTCCGAAAAGCGAACAATCCGGAGGTACTTTATTCCCCCTTAATATTTCACCGCATAAGCAGTATTTATCCTCAGTATGGGATTTACTTTCAGATTGCGGAACAAATCTTTCAGCATCATGTATCCTGAATTCTTCTTTTAATCTCAGACCGCTGTCCGGAATTATCCCGAAACCTCTCCACCAGGCATCGCAGGGCTCAAATACCTGCGCCATATATTTCTTTGCCAGAGTATTACCCTTTTTTGTTACTGCACGTCTATACTGTATTTCCACTTTCTGGCCGGCATTATTAACCTGCTTGACAAGCAACAGAACAGCATGAAGAATGTCTGCCGGTTCAAAACCTGTTACGACGCATCCTAAATTATATCTTTCAGGGATGAAATCAAATATTTCCGATCCCGTTATTGCTGCGACATGTCCCGGACAGATAAAACCATCTATCGAAGATCCGTCTTTAAGAATAGCATCCATTGCATTAGGCATTGTCTTATGTGCATTCAGGACAAAAAAATTTGTGATCCTCTCTTTCTCTGAATTTACCAGTGTAACGGCTGTACCCGGAGCTGTTGTTTCGAAGCCGATCCCGAGGAAGATGACTTTTTTACCGGGATTTAAAGCGGCAATTTCAAGAGCCTCAGATGCAGAGATAACAATCCTTATGTCTGCTCCTTCCCTCCTGGCTCCTTCCAGCGAAGAATGTGACCCCGGAACCCTTATAAGATCCCCGAAGCTGGCAATTATAACATCTTGCTGCCCTGCACAGTCAAGGGCCTTATCAATAAAATCCTTTCCGGTTACACATACCGGACAACCTGGTCCCGAGATCAGCTTTATTTCCTTAGGTAAAAGAGAGGGAATCCCAAACCTGTGTATGGCATTTGTATGTCCACCGCATACTTCCATAAAAACATAGTTACGGCAGACCTCTCTTCTTATTGCTTCAGCCAGTTTTCCAATCAATCTGCCATCCCTGTATTCATCAATATATTTCATTGATTATCAATATTGTTTGAATCATGGATCTCCTTAAATATTCTTATTGTCTCCTCAGCTTCTTCCTCACTTATCTTCTGAATAGCAAATCCGGCATGGAGCAAAACATAGTCTCCCGGTTTTGCATCTTCAATCATTTGCAACCCTGCTTTGAATATTGTTCCACCGGCCGAGACTTCTGCTATACTATCTTTGATCGATATTATTTTTACTGGTATACTTAGACACATTATTTCAATAGTTTAGAAGCAATCACAAGTTGTCCCAGGGATATTCCGCCATCATTTGACGGTACCTGGTGATTAAGATAAACATTAAAGCCTTTCCGCAGAAGAAGATTCATTGATCGTTCTGTAAGGTACCTGTTCTGAAAGACACCTCCCGAAAGTATTACTGTATTAAGGTTCTTCTCATTTCTGATCTTTTCTGATAACTCAAGGATAACATGGGCAATAGTGTTATGGAATTTAGCCGATATTATCGGAACAGGTGTTTCTCCAATATCTGCAAGCACAGCATTTATAGTATCCCCAAAAGAGATTGGGCCGCCTTTATTAAAAGGATAAAAGCTTTCTGTTCCGCTATCGGCGACTGATTCCAACCTCATGGGAGCCTCTGAATCAAAGGAAGCAGTAGTGCATAAACCTAGTATTGCTGAGACTGCATCAAAAAGACGGCCGGCGCCTGATGATAAAGGTGAATTAATGTTCTTTTCGAGCATTTCAATCACCATCAGGATCTTCGCATCATCAATCTGTCTGAATGCCGGAATTAATTTAAGATCGAATGACCTGCTGCAATATCTGTGAATAAATGATAATGCGATCCTCCAGGGCTCATTTACAGCTTTGTCTCCTCCCGGCAAGGCTATATAGTCAAAATGATCGTAGCGTTCAAAAGATCCCAGATCGGCTATCAGGAACTCGCCTCCCCATATGTTTCCATCTGTACCATACCCTGTCCCATCCATACTGATCCCAATGATTTTATCCTCAATGCCATGTTCAGCCATACAGGAGGCTATATGCGCGTGATGATGCTGTATCTTTACAAGGGGTATCTGCAAATCAGATTCCAGCGACTCCGCATATCTTGCCGACAAATAATCAGGGTGCAGATCACACGCAATATATGATGGCTTGAAACGAAACAGGATTGAGAATCGCTTAATTGATTCTGTCAGGAATTCAAATGTTGCCTGATTTTTGAGATCTCCGATATGCTGGCTCATTAATGCCTGGTGTCCCTTTCCGATACAGAAAGTATTTTTCTGTTCAGCACCGAGAGCAACTATCCCGTCTACATCAAGACGAAGGTCGACTGGTCTTGGTACATATCCCCTTGAACGTCGTATAAGGGAAGGCTTATTATTTATAATCCTGACAACAGAATCGTCAACTCTGTTCAGGATTTCACGGTTATATGAAATAAATGAATCAGCAATGTTCCGGAATTCTGATTCAGCCTTTTTATCATCAGAAATCACAGGTTCATCAGAAATATTTCCGCTAGTCATTACAACGACCGGATTATTCAGTTTCCGGAATATCAGATAATGAAAAGGCATATAGGGGAGCATTGCGCCGGTGGTGTTGAGTCCGTTACTTACACTCTCCGACAGAGGTTTTTTCTGCTTCAGTATCACAACTGGTCTGCGCCATGAGGTTAGTTCTTTTGCTTCCTCATCATTTACAATGCAATATTCCTTCACCGCATCCATATCCCTGAACATAACTGCAAATGGTTTTGCATCGCGTTGTTTTCGCTCCCGGAGTTCTGATACAACTTTGTTATTCAAAGCATCACACATAAGGTGATAGCCGCCGAGTCCTTTAATGGCAATGATTTTTCCACCATTAATCTGAATCACTATTTCCCCGAGGATATTTCTTATGTCAGAAAAGCTTTCGGAATCATCCTTATATGTGTAAACAGGACCGCAATTATTGCACGCGACAGGTTGTGCATGGAATCGTCGGTCAAGGATATTGTTATATTCCACCCTGCAGTGCCTGCACATAGTGAAGCTTCTCATCGTTGTTTTCGGACGATCGTATGGCAGCTCTTCAATAATTGAAAATCTTGGTCCGCAATTGGTGCAGTTTACAAAAGGATAATCGATCCTCTCAGGATCATTAGCCATATCGTGAAGGCATTCATCACAGACAGCTATATCAGGGCTGACCTCAGTGATGTGTCCGTAATGATCTTTACTTTTCGCGATCATGAATCTGTCATAATTCGTGATCTCTGTAGGAATTATCTCAATTGATTTAATCTGTGATGCAGGAGGAGCGTTCTGCAGAATATCATTGCTGAAGTGGTCTGCACTCCTGAGATCACCCTGGATTATCACGGAAACCCCATCAGTCCGGTTATCGACTTCCCCGAAAAGGTTATGCTTTGCAGCCAGTCTGCATATAAAAGGACGGAATCCCACTCCCTGTACCAGTCCCCTGATCAATATTTCATATCCTTGTATAATAACTCAAGATTTTTGGATCCTTCAGCAGTGATCTGTTTATGTACGCAGTAAATAACACTTTCAAGTTCATCGCAAAGGTTCACATTGTTAATTATCACATCCGGCGGCACCTTCAGAAGAACCGGGGCAAAGTTGACGATTCCTTTGATCCCGAACCGAACAAGCTGATCAGTGACTTCCTGGGCTGAGATCTCAGGCACTGCCAATATTGCAACTTTTACCTTGAAGCGGTCTATGATCTCTTTAAGCCTTGCAGGTGTGTAAACCGGGATGTCAGATCTTACTTTCTGTTTGAAGGGATCTATATCAAAAGTAGCAACGATATTCATGTTACGCTGAACGAACCTGCTGTATTTTGAAAGAGCTATTCCCAGGTTTCCCATCCCTACCAGGACAATATTATGGTCTTTGTTGCGATGGAAAATATTCTCCATTATTTCCAGCAACTCGTTTATCTCATAGCCTCCGCGCTTATTCCCTTTTATACTGAATTCGGAGAAGTCCTTGCGCACCTGTTCAGAAGATACGCCCGTTTCATTGGCAAGGGTATAGGAAAATACTTTTTCAACACCCATCAGCTTCAGTCTGACAAGGCAGGCTCTGTAAAGAAATATTCTTTTCAGACTGTTTTTAATTACATATTTTGTGAATCTTTTCACATCAAATCGCTTTTATCTTGTTATAAAATACAAATTAAATAAATATTTTATTAATATTCTATGATTTTATCTGTCTGTATTACATTATTTTATTATTAACATTACCGGGTAATCCATAATTTCCTGACATTTTTTATTGTCTTTTAAAATTGTTAAATATATTTTTATATGTGAATCTTATCACATTATGCAAAACCTCAGGTGCATAAATAAAGAAGACTGGAATAGTACCCTTAAAAGGTTATTAGTGTCACATCTGATTTATGCTACAACTGAAAATAATTCCCATCTGGATTATGAATTAATTACTGAAGCGGATGTAAATCGCATATCTTATAACAGACCTAAACCAGTTACACCTTTAAAGAGCTTCTTTTTGCCTGTCAGTGAGAATGTGACAGCAACAAACAGTCATGGGAAACCCAGAATTATTATTGGCACGCCAAATTGTGATACTGAGGGCTTAGGTATCCTTGATGAAATGTACCTTGATAAAGATTTTAAAGACATATTCTACAAAAGCAAAAGAGAGAATACGATCTTAATCTCAGCCGACTGTTTTGGGATATTGGAACATTGTCACTGCCTTTCTTATGGGATCAAACCCTATTCAAACGGTATCGCCGATTTGTCAATCCTTGAAAAAGGCGGCATGATGATATTCAGGATATTAAGTACGAAAGGGGAACAATTTTTAAATACATTAACTGCCGTAGTCATTCCTGAGGATAAGAATATAGTGGAATTCATTGAAGAAAAACATTCATCGACCGAATCTTTGCTTAAAGAGGCCAATAAGGGGCTCCCTGATTATAAGAGAACAGGATCATTAGTATCTGAAGCAAAAAAAGAGATCTGGAAGAAATACTCAGCTAAATGTGTTTCATGCGGGGCATGTGCAACAATATGCCCGACCTGTACATGCTTTCTCCTTATAGATAAGCCCGGATTTGAAAAGATCAAACAGCTTGACGCTTGTCAATACCCCGGTTTTGAAAGGGTTGCGGGTGGCGAGGATGGCCTGGCTGAATTACCTCAAAGGTTCCGGAACAGGTATATGTGTAAATATGTCTGGAAACCGGAAAGGTTCAATTCAGTTGCCTGCACCGGATGCGGACGATGCATTGAAGCCTGCATTGGGAAAATAAATAAGAATGAATTATTCATGGAACTTGCGTAAGATTCTTTTATGAATACTGACGGGAATATATATAAGCCAATTAAAGCGAAACTGACAGAAGTGATAGAGGAATCACCACTGATAAAAACATTTGTGCTTGTCCCCGAAAAGGAATTTTCATTCAAAACCGGTCAGTTCATTGAATTATCTGTCGACAGCATAGGTGAAGCTCCCTTCACTCCTTCGTCCTCACCGGTAATCACTGATAAGCTTGAAGTGACTGTTATGAAAACCGGTTATGTAACCGAATATATGCATGAACTTAAACCCGGTGCATATATGGGCATAAGAGGCCCGTTCGGCAGAGGTTACCCGGTAGAGAAATTTTTTGGTAAAGAAGTGCTGATACTTGGTGGTGGCTGCGGACTTGCACCTATCCGTTCACTGCTTTATGCTCTTGAACACTATAAAGACAAGATCCTTAAAGTGATCCTTTGCTACGGTTCAAAGACTCCCTCCGATTGTATCTATAAGCCTTTGTTCAACAGGTTGAACTCCATTGATAAGTTTGAAGCATATCGTACCGTTGACAAGGCAGATGAGGAATGGAACGAATCTGTAGGAGTTGCCACAGTTCTGCTCGATAAAGTAAAGGTCAACATTGAAAACTCTGTTGCAGTAATATGCGGACCTCCAATAATGATGAAGTTTGGTACGAAAAGGATCCTGGAAATGGGATACAGGGACGAACAGGTATACCTATCGATGGAAAAGAACATGTCATGCGGCCTCGGCAAATGCGGCCATTGTATGATGGGAAAATATTTTGTATGCAAAGACGGGCCTGTTTTCACATATAACGAAATCAAGGATCAACCTGATATCTGGAACTGAAATGGCTCAGAGTATTCTCATAGATATGATAAAACTGCGTGCAGCAATGTCAGACAATCCTGACCAGCTGCTGCCTGAGGCATTTTACTATAATTCGGTCAATTTAAACGGATTGAAGACTCTCAGGGAACTGGCCACATTCAGATTTACATGCAGGCGATGCGAGGATGCACCATGCGTTGCTGTATGTCCTGCAGATGCCCTTGAGAAAGATGAAGAAGGTATTATAACGCGACATACAAACCTGTGTGTTTCGTGCAAATCGTGTGTTACTATCTGCCCCTTTGGGACAATGATGACAGATTTCTTCAAGCATCACAGGAACAGGGATCTGTTCTATGATCTGAAGGATGAGAATGACCTGAAAAGGTTCATTGCAGCATCGCCTGAAGGGACAGTTATGATCACCGATCAGGATGAGTCGCCTGAAAAGAATATCTACAGGCTCAACGAAAAAGTACTTATAAGGGATTATTTATATACGACTGAAAATCTGTAACATGGCGCTGAACCTTTTATATTTCTTTGTTTTTCCCGGCTTGCTCTTTGTTGCAACTGCAGGAGCATTACTGTCGTGGTTCGACAGGAAAATAACTGCCAGGGTTCAGTTCAGAAAAGGGCCTCCCCTGCTCCAGCCTTTCTACGATTTCTTTAAACTGCTGCTTGTCAAGGAGACAATTTTACCAAAACACGGATCGCCATTCATATTCCTTCTTGCTCCGGTCTTTGCTGTGTTTGGGGCCACAATGGCCGGGGTATTCATACTGCTGCCTCTTTTTAATATATCGACAGGTTTCAAAGGCGACCTTATTGTGATATTTTATCTTCTTACAATACCGTCATTCTCATACATAACTGGTTCACTGGCTTCCGGTAATCCACTTGCTGCAGTCGGCAGTTCAAGGGAAATGAAGCTTATACTCAGCTATGAGCTTACCTTCCTCCTGCTGATCGCTGCTATCATTATGAAAGCCGGACAGAAATTTGACCTCAATTCAGTGATCACTATACAGCAGGAAGGAACTCCATTCATTCGAAGCATTTCAGGTGTCCTCCTGTTTATAGTCGGGATCTTTTGTGTTCAGGCAAAACTGGCTTTAGTACCATTTGATATGCCTGAAGCCGAAACAGAGATATCTGAAGGGATCTTTATTGAGTATTCCGGATCGGCTTATGCTATGATCAAGCTTGCAAAGTACATAATGTTCTTTGTACTCCCGGCTTTCCTTGTTGCACTGCTGATGGGCGGATTCCGCCTCGAAGGAATAAATATTCTTTGGGCAGTACTGAAAATAATAGGTACGGTGCTGCTTCTTACTCTTATAAGGAACACCAATCCAAGGATAAAAATAAAACAGGCTGTCAGCTTTTTCATGATATGGATGAATCTGCTGGCCGTAATAGCAATTGTATTAATAGTATTCGGTTATTAAATTTTTGATTGTGGGTTTTAAGGATTATTGCTTCAGAAAATCGTTATGGGTCTTTCACTTCGGAGGAGCTTCCTGCAATAATTGCGATATTGAGATCCTTGATTGTCTCACACCAAGGCACGACCTGGAACGTTTCGGGATCCTTCTTGTGGGCAGTGTCAGGCATGCTGATGTGCTTCTTGTCAACGGTTCAATAAATATGCGCGATAAAGACCGGCTGCTGGAGATATATAACCAGGCGCCGAAGCCGATACTTGTAGTGGCAATAGGGGCTTGCGGCTGTACCGGAGGGATATTTGCCGAAGGGATCACTTTTGCGGGTCCGGTCGATAAGATCATTCCTGTCGATGCATATATCCCCGGATGTCCGCCAAAACCGGAGGCGATAATTGCAGGGATTGTTAAGCTGGCAGGCAGGAAATAAGTAGTGAGCGGTGAGCGATGAGCGGTGAGCAATGAGTGAAGATATAAGATTACAAAATGGATGTAAGGCAGGTTATAGAGAATTTTGAGAAGAGCTTTATGGCAGACATTATTGAAACTGTCAGGAAGAATGAGAAACGTATGATAATTACGATTAAACCTGAGGCTATCCTGAGAATAGCACATTATCTCTATAAAACTGCCGGCTTACGGTTTATCATAGCTTCTGGCCTTCACACCAGGAGGGGATTTGAAATACATTATCATTTCAGCAAGGATGATATAGGTCTCATCCTTAATTTACATGTGATTCTCGATAAGGATAAACCGGAGATCGAATCCTTATCAAATATGTTCAGTGCTTCAAACTGGATAGAAAGAGAGATGCACGAGTTGTTCGGGATCAATTTCCTTAACCATCCGGAACAGGAAAAGCTGTTATCTGAAGGCAACTGGGCAGAAGGTGTTTATCCATACAGAAAAGAGTTTAAATAAGAACCTCAGACAAATGAGTAAAAAGACTCTAATACCGGTCGGTCCTTATCATCCTCTTCAGGAGGAGCCTGAACTTTTCAAGCTCTACTGCGACGGTGAAATTGTAAAGGATATCAAATGGGAAACAGGGTATAACCACCGGAGCATAGAAAAACTGAGTGAATCGAAAACATACGAACAGGTGTTCTTCCTGGTGGAAAGAATTTGCGGGATATGTTCCACCTCTCACCCTTTTGCCTTTGCGAATGCTGTTGAAGAGATCGTCGGGGTTGAAATAACAAACAGGGCAAAATACATCAGGTCGATCATTGCAGAGCTGGAACGGATCCACAGCCATCTTCTCTGGGTCGGTCTGGCGGGGCATTTCCTTGGTTATAACACCGTGTTCATGTGGGCGTGGAAGTATCGTGAACCAATACTGGATCTTTTTGAGATGATCACAGGCAACCGTAACAGCTATGCAATGTTCCGCGTCGGAGGGGTTAGAAGAGACATTGAGAACAGTAAGATACAGACTATTCAGAAGATATTAAGCGAATGCAGGAAGAAGAATGACCTTCTCACGGGAGCAGTAATGGATGACCCGGTCATTCATGCAAGGACCAAAGGTGTTGGTATACTGACAAAACAGGATGTGCTTGACTATTGTGCTGTCGGACCTACTGCCAGGGCATCAGGAGTTGCTATTGACATAAGGAAGGATGATCCCTATGCTGCCTACCCGCTTGTTAACTGGAAGGTCATCACTGCTGAAGCCGGGGATGTGTTTGCGAAAGCGGAAGTCCGGCTGCTCGAGATGTACGAATCGTTCTCAATAATAGAACAATGTCTGGAAGGATTGAAGAAAGAAAAGGAAGGAGATATAACAGTAAGGATCACGGAAATACCGGAAGGTGTCGGACACGGCCGGGCTGAAGCCCCCAGGGGAGAGGTTTTCCACTTCGTTGTATCTGATGGTTCAAATTCTCCGGCCAGGCATAAGATAAGGGCTCCGAGTTATGTCAACATTGCAACATTCAGGAAATCCTGTATTGGACAGACAATTGCAGATGCCACAATCACCCTGGCAGCTGTCGATCCCTGCTATTGCTGCACCGAAAGAATGGCATCGGTATATGATATGAGCTCCGGGGAAAGGATAATGAATGCGAATGAACTTATAAATCTTTCATCATCGAAGACATCTGAATTAAAGAAACAAATGGACAGGAAATGAATGATTTTATCTCCATAGCATCTCAACCTTCGGTCAGTGCAGCAGTGCAGTTCATGATCCTTCTGCCTCTTTTGGCCGGCCTTGCATTATTCTGCATCCCGGAGAAACTAAGACTTTATAAAGGGCTTATTACCCTGGTAGTAAGTATACTTACTGCATATCAGGCTGTTATTGTTTACGGAACAGAAAATCTTGTCCTCTGTCTGCCGGGATTGCCGGGAACGACTCAGGGTTCTGAACTGATAAATGATGCCTGCAGATATATTACTTTCAACCTGGATAAGCTCAGTGAACTGGTACTTATCTTCATCAGCCTCTTTGCATTCCTTATCATCCTGTATTCTCTCATATATATGCGGGAAGGAAAGGTAAGGAACTATTATGCATATTTTCTCATCACCCTGGGATGTTCATACGGAGCAGTGCTTTCTGATAACCTGCTTCTGTTTCTTATATTCTGGGGATTGCTCGGACTCACCTTATATAAGCTGATCCATGGACATGATGAAGAGAGCTCTGCCACGGCGAAAAAGACTCTTATACTGATAGGAGCATCTGACAGCATAATGATAATAGGCATAGCATTAATCTGGAGAATAACCGGATCACTGAGCATTAGCGGTGTATCTGTTCCAACCACCAATATACTTACCATTATTGCATTTCTTGCTTTGCTTACCGGTAGTTTTACAAAAGCCGGTGCTTTTCCTTTTCATACCTGGGTGCCTGATTATGCAAAAGATGCACCTGCTTCTTCATCAGCTTATATGCCGGCTTCGCTTGATAAATTACTTGGAATATACTTCCTTGCCAGAATTACGATGAATATATTTGAGCTGAGTGACGGACTAAGACTGCTTCTGCTTTCGGTAGGAGTAATCTCAATAATCAGTGCTGTGATGATGGCCCTTATACAGCATAATTACAAACGGCTCCTGGGTTTTCATGCAGTTTCCCAGGTAGGATATATGATTCTCGGCTTCGGATTAGGTTCAATGATAGGTATTGCTGCGGGACTGTTCCACATGGTAAACAATGCTATTTACAAAAGCGGGCTGTTCCTTTCTGCTGGCTGTGTCGGATACCGGACGGGGAAGGATGAAATAGAGGATCTCGGAGGGCTTTCGAAAATGATGCCGGTAACCTTCATAACATCGCTGATATTTGCAATGTCGATCTCAGGCGTCCCTCCTTTCAATGGTTTTGCATCGAAATGGATGATATACCAGGGGATAATTGAATTCGGATCAGGTGCCGGTGCTGCGAACAAACTCTGGATACTCTGGCTTGCATTGGCTGTATTGGGTTCTGCTCTCACTCTTGCCAGCTTCATCAAATTCATTGGCGGGATTTTCCTGAGTCGCAGGAAGACAGAGTTTGAGAATGTCAAAGAGGTGCCAGCCCTTATGTGGCTTCCTCTGGCTGTTCTCGCTCTCCTGTGTATCCTGTTTGGTGTTTTTGCTACAAAGGTTGTTGTTCCGCGTCTCTTTATGCCCGTAAGCGGAACTTTTGAGTTCCCGGGGTTTTGGGATTCCTCCTTTGTATCCCTGCTGGTGATTATCTCACTTGCATTGGGATTCCTGATATATGCGGCACTTAATCTTAAGAAGTTCAGGAGAGAAGACAGTTTTATCGGTGGTGAAAAGATGCAGGAGCAGGCTGCGTATCCCACTCCTGAATTTTACAAGACCTTCACCGAATTCAGGCTGTTATCGGTTATTTATAAAAAGGCAGAGGAGAAGTGGTTCGACATTTACGATCTGTCTAAACGATTTGTTCTGTGGACAAGTCATTTACTCAGTGAAACTCATGCAGGGCTTCTGCCCGGGTACGTTGTCTGGGCTTGTGCCGGAATTATTATTATGTTGATGATTATGATATAAACAACTGAAACTGAAGTTAAATGGAGGTGGCTATATCCATTATTACGGGATTGATGATCATAGGGGCTCTTTATGCAATTCATGCAAAAGACCTCCTTTCAGCGGTTATTGCCTGCGGAATTGTAGGATACGGGCTTGTTATATGCTTTCTTCTTCTTAAAGCTCCTGACCTTGCAATCGTACAGATCGTTGTGGAAACCATAACCCTGATCATCATGGTTGCTGTAGTTCTCGACAGTTCAAGGGAAGAAAGGTATTTAAAACCCGACCCGCAGGGATACATGTCAATTGTTACTGCAGTCCTATTGATAGTAGTCCTGTTTTATTTCTTCAGATTGGCTGCGGCTAGCCTTGATGTATTCGGTAACAGCACCTTGCGGATGGCGGATGCATATTTAGAAAGAGCCACTGACAGAACCGGAAGTGCAAATCTTGTAACCGGTGTTGTCTTCGATTTCAGAGGCTATGATACTCTTGGTGAAGCTACTGTGCTCGTAACAGCAGTACTTGGAATTCTTACAATATTGAGGATCAAAGGCAAGAAGTAATTATGAAAGGGATGACTGTCATAGTAAAGAAAACGACCCAGCTGATAGCCGGCATGGTATTTCTTTATGGTATATATGTGATAATACATGGTCATCTTACTCCCGGAGGAGGTTTTGCGGGTGGTGTAGTGATGGCTGGCTCATTTATTTTACTGATACTTGCTTTCGGAAGCGATTTCATGCATCTTACTAAAGAAGAATCAGGGTCGACACTATATGAGAACCTTGCAATACTTGTCGTTGTATTCCTGTCAGTATCAGGATTGCTCTACGGGGCCCGGATCTTTTTCCTGAACTGGCTTCCGAAAGGCACTGCCGGCGAGCTTGTAAGTGCAGGTATGCTGCCATTGTACAATATTTTTGTCGGGATTGAAGTGGCTTCATCAATCCTTACGATCTTTCTTGCGCTTGTAATTTTTAAAGAGGAGACACTGGAATGATAGTATACTGGTTATGTTTCATTTTGTTCCTTGTCGGACTTTACGGTGTAATAACCAAAAGGAACCTCATCAAGATAGCCATATCTCTTTCGATAATGGAATTCAGTACTTTTCTGTTTTTCACACTTATCGGTTTCAGGGAGGGAGGGGTAGCCCCTATCGTTGATCCGGCTGATCCTGTCAAAACATATGTTGATCCTCTGCCTCAGGCAATGGTATTAACTGCCATTGTGATCGGTCTTGCCACAACAGCTATGCTTATGTCAGTAATAATCAGGCTGTACAGAAAATACGGGACATTTGATATCAGGGAAATTAAAAACTTGAAAGGATAGATCATGAATCCGCTGATACCCTTATTTGTCATAATACCACTGGCCGGCGCCTTCCTGATAATGATAATCGGGAAATTCCTATCAGGCTTTGGCAGATATTTTACAAGCGCCATCCTGCTGTCTCTTGTTGTTTTCAGTATCTATTCACTGTTTACGGGTTCAGGAACCCTTTCGTTATACAAGGTTGGGGGATGGGAACCAGTGAACAGGATACCAATAGGCATATACATGGTGATGGATGGATTCACAGTAATAGTGCTCTGCATAATTAACATTATCGGATTTCTTTCAGCATTTTATTCGATCTCATATATAAAAAGGTATACTTCTGAAAATTTCTACTACGCCCTGTTCTGTCTTATGACAGCAGGAATGAATGGTGTGGTACTGAGCGGAGATCTGTTCAATATATTTGTCTTTATGGAGATCTCGGTCATTGCTGCATACGCGCTTGTTGCTTTCGGAGTTGAAAAGAATGAGCTGGAAGCTACTTTCAAATATCAGGTTCTGGGATGTCTTGCCTCCTTTATGATATTAATTGGCATAGGATTCATATACTGGAAAGCAAAAACTCTGAACATAGCTGATATAAAAGAAGTATTGAGCAGTGGTTATGACCGGACATATTATCTTGTTGTACAGATCCTTATCTTAAGCGGGTTTGGACTGAAAGCTGCAATAATACCGTTCCATGCATGGCTTCCTGACGCACATTCATCGGCCCCCTCTCCCATTTCAGCAATGCTTTCTGGCGTACTGATCAAAGCAGTAGGTATCTATGTGATAATAAGGCTGTTCTTCAATATGTTCGAATTAAGTGAGAACATGTCAGTCCTGATCACAACTCTTGGTGCATTATCGATGGTCATCGGAGTCTTTCTTGCCATCGGCCAGTGGGATATAAAGAGGCTTCTGGCTTATCACAGTATCAGCCAGATGGGATATGTTGTACTGTCGGTTGGTGCGGGTATGATACTTGTCGCTCAGGGAGAAAAGCCTGAAATAGCGACTCTTGCAATTGCGGGCGGGATCTTTCATCTTGTCAATCATGCGGTTTTCAAAGGTTTGTTATTCCTTAATGCAGGTGCGATTGAATATACCATCGGTACCCGTGATCTCAAGGAAATGGGCGGTCTGGCTAAGCAGATGCCTGCTACTTCGGCTACATCGTTCATTGCCTCAATGTCAATATCGGGTATACCGCCTTTTAACGGTTTCTTCAGCAAGCTTATCATAATAATTGCATGCGTTATGGCAAAATTCTACCTGCTGGCCGCTCTTGCTGTTCTTGTAAGCATAATTACTCTGGCGTCATTCCTGAAATTCCAGCGTTATGCCTTTTATAACAAGACTGACAGGGGGAGGGAAAAAACAATAAAGGAGGTCCCGTTCCCCATGCTGTTCAGCATGGTGATAATGAGTTTACTGTGTGTGTTGCTAAGCCTTCTTGCAATACCTGATATCAGGGATACGATCCTTGGCCCTGCAATCGATATCCTTATGGATCCTGTAAAATATTCAACTCAAATTATCGGAATTTAAATGAGGCACGTAACAGTTTTCATATTATCGCTGATCTTCTGGCTGCTTATTACATTCAGATTTACTGTTCCGAATATTATTGTTGGATCTGTGGCCTCACTGATCTGTTCACTGATTTTTACAAGGTTCTTCATAAAAAATGTTTATAAGATACTCCAGCCTCATCGCTATTACTGGTTCCTGATTTATCTTACAGTATTTATCTGGGAATGTATCAAGGCCAATTTTGATGTCGCATACAGGGTGCTTCATCCTGCTATGCCTATCCGTCCGGGAATTGTTAAAGTAAGGATGGAATTGAAATCCCAACTCGCCAGAACTCTGCTGGCGAATTCGATAACAATGACACCAGGTACTATCTCGGTTGATATTATCGGAGATGAATTGTTCGTGCATTGGATATATGTCAGGTCTGAAGATCCTGAAGTATATGGCAGGCTGATTACCGGCAAATTTGAAAAATACATTAAAAGAATCATTGAATGACTGAGTGGCTGAACATATTGCTTTATATACAGATCGGGCTCAGCGGCGTTTGTTTGTACAGGATAATACGCGGTCCGACGATTCCTGACCGGATGGTTGGCATTGATATCTTCGGAATCCTTGTGGTAGGGATATGTGCCATCATTTCCATCCAGACTGAAAAATCATTCATACTTGATATAGGTATTGCGTGGATAATACTGAGTTTCATAGGAACATTAACACTTGCAAAATATCTTACGGGCAAAAAATTGAATGAGTAATATGGTCACTATTATCTTAATATGTATTGGTGTGTTATTCAACATCTTCGGATGTATAGGACTGATCCGCCTCCCGGATGTTTATAACAGGCTGCAATCAGCCACCAAATGCGTCACTCTTGGTTGTTGCAGTATCCTGCTCGGTGTGTTGTTCCATTTTGGTATCGGAGATGCAGGATTCAAGGCGTTGTTTGCAATACCAATAATTTTCTTCAGCTCAACAGTCGCAGCTCATGCCCTCATAAGAGGAGCATATCATTTCGGTGCGAAACTTGATAAAAGAACCGTGAAAGACGATTATAAGGAGGCTGTAAAATGAAGTATCCCAAACTGAGAGAGCTCAAAGAGGCCATTATATCACTTGTAACACCGGCTTATACATCCGGATTCCCGAAAGAGCCCCATGTCCCGTTTGAGAAGTTCAGGGGAAAACCTGTTGTGGATAACGATAATTGCGTGGGATGTGAAACATGTGCAAATGTGTGCCCTCCATACGCAATAACATTCACCGACGACAGGGAAAAAGGGATCAGAAC
Organism: Bacteroidetes bacterium ADurb.Bin145; assembly: GCA_002070505.1. Lineage (GTDB taxonomy): Bacteria > Bacteroidota > Bacteroidia > Bacteroidales > VadinHA17 > LD21. The sequence continues at coordinate 146,248 of MWDJ01000002.1, forward strand.
CATAAAAAGAGATTACGGGAAATGTATTTTTTGCGGATTATGCGAGGAGCATTGCATCACTCAGAAAGGAGTAAAATTATCTGATAAGTTATATGATATCGCTGCGTTTGACCGGCAGAATAATGTTGAGTATCAATACAAGGAACTGCTTATATGTAAAAACTGCGGAGCTATAATCACAACAAAGGAGCACCTTTTTTATATGCACCGCAAACTCGGTCCGAGGGCATTCTCTTCAATCCTTAATCTTAATATGCTTAACCAGAAGCTAAAACTGGCCGAAGGGCAGGATGTTGACGTGGAGATCAGGGATAAGCTAAAAAGAAAAGATATGTTCAATATCTTATGTCCTAACTGCCTCAGACAGGTACTTGTAAAATATCTCTGAAAAGGTGCAGGATACTCTCGACACCATTCTAAAACAGGCTGACAGGAACATACTCTTTGTCGGTATCGGTAATGTCCTTAAAACAGATGATGGTGCAGGTGTTTACATAAGCCAGAGAATAATCAAAACCGACAGGATCTCTGCCCTTACAGTCGAAACCGGCATCGAAAATCACATTGGAAAAATTAACAGCCTTAACCCTGACATCCTGGTACTGGTTGATTGTGTTGACCTCAAATCCTCACCCGGAACATATAAACTATTAACATTAAATCAGATACAGGATCTAACATTTAATACTCATAATATCTCACTAAAAAGACTCACTGATTTTTTTAAAATGGAAGTTTATATTCTGGGAATTCAGCCGAAAAAAATTGATTTTGGTGAAAATATTTCGTATCTTGTAAAGAATATGGCTAATAAGATAATCAAACAAATAAACAACAGGAGGTAGCTATGGCAGTAGAATATCTTTGTAAAGTCTGCAGGGGTCACCTGAACGTTAAGACCTCAATTATCCTTAGTGCAACTAATCTGGCTGACCGGACACAACGAGGCTTGGTCTATCTGAATCCTGAGCTCGGGAACTATACAAAAACAACCCATCCTTCATTTGACATAAAAGAAGGAGAGGAATATATCTTCACCTGCCCGATATGCGGAGCCCAACTTAACAGTATGAAGTATCTCCACATGGTAAGGATCCTTATGATTGATGATACTGGTAAGGAATTCAACATATATTTCTCCGGTATCGGAGGTGAGAAGTGCACCTATAAGATCAGGGGGAACAAGGTTGAAAAGAAGGCAGGGCCTGATGTGAGGATTTATGATAAATATTTTGAGGTACCCGATGAGGACAGAAAATATCTCTGAGAAACAAGTATTTCATTCTATAAGGGTGTTTATCTGACACCCTTTTTAGTTTACAATGAATCCCCCGAAAAAATTTGAACCTCGCAGCTGTTTATCTTTTTTCATTCAACAATAAAATATATTTTTACTGCCGTTTTAATATTTAAAATTATCCTATGAGCATTGATGTAAACAAACTGGCAGCTGATAATATCCGCATCCTGGCGATGTCGATGGTTGAAAAATCCAAATCGGGTCACCCCGGCGGAGCCATGGGTGGTGCTGATTTTATTCATATTCTTTTTTCTGAATTCCTGAACTTCGATCCTGATGATCCGAAGTGGATCAACCGTGACAGGTTTTTTCTTGATCCCGGACATATGTCCCCGATGCTTTACTCTATACTTACACTCACAGGAAATTTTACAGTTGAGGAATTAAAACAGTTCCGTCAATGGGGAAGCCCTACTCCCGGTCACCCGGAACTTGATGTGATGCGCGGGATAGAAAATACTTCCGGTCCTCTTGGACAGGGACATACAATGGCTGTGGGAGCTGCTATAGCTGAAAGATTCCTTTCCACAAGATTTGGCGATCTGTTTGCTCATAAGACATTCGCATTCATTTCCGACGGTGGCGTTCAGGAAGAGATATCACAGGGAGCAGGACGCCTTGCAGGCTACCTGGGCCTGAATAACCTCATTATGTTCTACGATTCCAACGGTATCCAGCTCTCAACCGAAACAAATGCAGTTACTATTGAAGATACTGCAATGAAATACCGTTCATGGGGATGGGAAGTTATTACTATAGACGGCAATGACCATGACCAGATCAGAAAAGCCCTGAACAATGCTGTCGCTTCCAGGGAAAAACCCGTTATTATAATCGGAAAAACAATAATGGGTAAGGGCCTGCTCGATAACGACGGGAATTCTTTTGAAAGAAAAACATCAACACATGGTATGCCCGTAAGCGAGGCAGGTGGTTCTTTTGAAAAATCTCTTCTTAACCTTGGAGGAGATATCTCAGATCCTTTTAAAATATTTGATGATGTAAGAGATCTTTATAAAAAAATAATTGAAGATAAAAGAAAAAGAGCTCAGGAATGGAGAAAGAAAAAAGCTGACTGGGCGTCAAAGAATAGTGAACTAAACAAAAAGCTCGAACTTTTTTATTCCGGAAATATCCCGGAGATCGATTTCAAAACCATACAGCAGAAAGAAAACTCAGCGACAAGAGCCGCTTCAGCTGCCGTGCTCAGTGTTCTTGCCAAAAAGGTGGAGAACATGATAGTTGCGTCTGCCGACCTGTCAAATTCTGATAAGACTGACGGCTTCCTTAAGAACACAAAAGCCTTTACAAGAGGTGACTTCTCAGGGGCATTCCTTCAGGCAGGCGTTGCGGAACTGACAATGGCGGCAGTCATGAACGGGATGGCCCTCCATGGCGGTGTGATACCTGCCTGCGGAACATTCTTCGTCTTTTCCGATTATATGAAGCCTGCCGTACGTCTTGCATGTCTTATGGGACTGCCGGTCAAGTATATCTGGACCCATGATGCTTTCAGGGTAGGTGAAGACGGCCCGACGCACCAGCCTGTGGAACAGGAGGCTCAGATAAGGCTTATGGAACACCTGAAGAACCATCGTGGAGAGAACAGCATGCTGGTCCTGCGGCCTGCCGATGCTGTCGAAACAAATGTAGCCTGGAAACTGGCTCTTGAAAATAAAAGTACACCTACAGCCCTTATCCTCTCACGCCAGAATATTAAAGATCTCCCATCAGATACCAACGACAGGTTCCATGATGCTATGAAATCAAAACATGGAGCTTATATTGTGCAGGATTCCCAGGATAACCCTGATGTAATTCTTGTCGCCAGCGGCTCAGAAGTGTCAACTCTTGTTGAAGGCGCTGCCCTCCTTAAAAAGGATAATCTTAAAGTAAGGATCGTATCTGCTCCTTCTGAAGGCTTGTTCAGAGGCGAAGAGGAATTCTACCGTGAAGCAGTTATACCTTATTCAATACCTGTTTTCGGACTTACTGCAGGATTACCTGTTACACTTCAGGGACTTGTCGGTCCTAAAGGTAAAGTATGGGGAGTTAATACTTTCGGATATTCTGCTCCTTATAAAGTCCTCGACGAGAAATTCGGTTTTACTGCTGAGAATGTTTACCGTCAGGTTAAAGAGTACCTGGCTCAATATAAAAAGTAAACATTGTGATCATTCGTTTAAGGCCGCCTCATCAGCGGCCTTATTTTTATTATATTTGCGCCCATAATTTTGAAAAATGGAACACGATATAAAGCCCGGTGTAAAAGGACTTATTTTTGATCTTGACGGAACACTTGCCGATACAATGCCCTATCATTTCATGGGCTGGAAACTGGCAAGTAAAAAATTCGGAATTGACATGGATAAGGCTTTCCTCCGGAAGCTTAACGGAAGTCCCGGAAAAGTAATTGCCACTGAACTTATTAAAACCTATGGTAAGGAAGGTGAGATTTCCATAGACGAGATAATAAGGGAAAAGATCAGACAGTTCGATAAGTTCCAGCATAAAGTCAGACCTGTTAAACCAGTCGCTGATTTAGTAAGGAAGTATCATGGTGTTCTGCCAATGGCTGTAGGAACCGGAGGCCACCGGGAAACAGTGGTACGTACACTTGAAATTATCGGGCTGAAAAATTACTTCGATATTGTCGTGACATCAAACGATGTTGATAATTTTAAACCCCATCCTGAGACATTCCTTAAATGCGCTGAACTCATGAATGTCGATCCTTCTTGTATTGAGGTATTTGAAGACGGCCATCTCGGGCTGGAGGCAGCCCGAAGGGCAGGTATGATAGTGACGGATGTCAGCTCGTGGTATGATTCGAACTGGTAGGAGTCTCAAAACCGGAGACCGGAGTCCGGAGATAAGGAGCAAAGCGACGTAATCCCGCGAAGCGGGACGGGAAGAATAATCCAATGAATTTATGGTTGAGGAATGACAGATATTAGAAACATAGTCACAACTTCTGATGGTTCCCATACTATTTATGTTCCGGAATTAAAGGAACACTACCATTCCATCCATGGTGCCGTCCAGGAATCGAAGCACATATTCATAAATAACGGATTTGATGTTTGTAAAGCTGAGCCGGTTAAAATTTTTGAGGTCGGATTCGGAACTGGTCTGAATGCGCTCCTGACAGCAATAAGAAGTATTAATTCTAAAAGACAGGTATATTATACGTCAATTGAGAAATATCCCCTCGATAAGAGTGTCACTGATGTTCTTAATCATGCTGTATTCGCCGGTCCTCAAGGGGAAACGCTTTACAAGCAGATCCATAATGCCCAGCCTGGAATAATGACACCTGTATGCAGTACTTTCAATATTGAAAAAATTATCGGAGATCTTGTAACTGATTTATTATCAGGATCATATGATCTTATATATTTTGATGCTTTTGGTCCGGACAAGCAGCCGGAGATATGGTCACTGCAAGTATTTGAGAAGATATCAGCAATAACAAAACCGGGAGGGATACTTGTCACATATTCCTGCAAAGGCGATGTAAAAAGGAAGCTCAGGGAAGTCGGATTTGATACAATGCTCTGCCCCGGGCCACCCGGAAAGAGGCATATTTTACGCGCCTGCAAAATCTGAAAAAAACAAATAAACTCTTTTTTACAAAGGTCAAAGTGTTATCTTTGCGGAAACTAAATTTAAAATATAAAATGAAAATCAAGGGATTAGTAGTTCTGACAATTGTGATAGCCATGATAGCTGGCTCCTGCGGACAAAGTTCGGTTAAAAACGCAAAAATGAAAAGTGTAAGTGATACTCTTTCATATGCATTTGGCATCGTTAATTATAATGCACTTGTAAATGACAGTTTGATGCTTGATCCTATGCTTGTGGCCAAAGCTATGCTGGATGGAAAAAAAGGAGAACCAGCTATGTCTGATGATGAAGCAAGAGCTTTCATTATGGTATATGTGAACAAACGTGAAGAGGACAGGGCAGCAAAACAGGCTGAACAAAATAAAGTATTATATAAAGACTATATTATGCAGAACGAAGAATTCCTTCAGAAAAATAAAGAAAAACAAGGTGTAACGGTAACACCGAGCGGACTACAGTATGAGGTTATCAAGATGGGAACCGGTGCCAAACCTACAGCAGAAAGCACTGTTAAAGTCCACTACACGGGTACATTAGTCGATGGTACAAAATTCGACTCATCAGTCGACAGAGGCCAGCCCGCTGAATTCCCTGTATCAGGTGTAATTCAGGGATGGACAGAAGCCCTTCAGCTTATGCCTGTCGGATCAAAATTCAAGATATACCTTCCTGAGAACATTGCATATGGTGCAAACGGAGCAGGTGATGTTATAAAACCTTTCTCTACTCTTATCTTTGAAGTGGAACTTCTTGAAATAACCAGATAGTTCATGACCGGAGTATACTCCGGATCATCTCAGTAATATTTTCAGATTGATAACATCAGAAGAGTAAATCAAGATGGCTTTTGAAATTACCGGGAAAATAATTGATATCCTGCCTGTAAATCAGGTAAGTGATAAGTTCAGAAAACGCGAATTTGTTATTGAAAAGAAAGAGAGCGGCGGAGCAGCAGTCTTTACCGATTATATTAAGTTCCAGCTTATACAGGATAAGTGCGACCTTATAAATGAATCATTTCTCAATGAGGACGTGAAGATATGGTTCAATCTGAAAGGCAATAAATGGGAACGTGATGGCAAGATCAATTATTTCACCAACCTTGATGCCTGGAAGATAGAAAAGACATCCGGCATAACAAGAAGCCAGGATTCTGCTCCGGGTCCCACACTCGAAGATTCTCCGTCCGAGATTGACGAACTAAGCGATCTTCCATTCTGAGAAATGGAAAATCCTCTTTTAAAGGATTGGAACACTCCCTTTGGCACGCCTCCATTTCCTGCCATTGGGATATCCCATTTCAGGCCGGCAATTGAGGAGCTGATAAATCAGGCTTCTGCAGAAATAGACTTAATTATTTCAAATCAGGATCCTGCTGATTTCGAAAATAGTATTGCTGCACTCGATCGTGCGGGTGAAAAACTTGGCGACATAAGTTCAATCCTGTTCAACCTTAACAGCGCGGAGACGAGCAAAGAACTTCAGATAGTCACTCAGGATATCTCTCCCCTCCTCACCCGCTTTTCAAATGATATTACCCTGAATGAAAAACTCTTCGAAAGAGTGAAATATGTCTATGAGCGAAAAGACAGTTGCGGCCTGAACACTGAACAGCAGATGCTTCTTGAAAAACACTACAGGAACTTCATCCTTGGCGGAGCCGGTCTGACTCAGGATAAAAAAACAAGATTCCGGGAAATATCAGAAGAATTATCGAAGCTGTCACTGAAGTTTGAGGAGCATATACTCAATGAGACAAATGATTTTGAACTTCATCTTATGTCTCCTGATGATCTTGCGGGATTGCCGGAGGATTCTATAGAAGCTGCATCGGAGGAAGCTGTCAGCCGTGGCAAAAAGGGATGGGTCTTTACACTGCATGCCCCAAGCTTCATACCCTTCATGAAATATTCTGAAAGAAGGGACCTGAGGGAAAAAATGTACCGGGCATATTCTTCCAGAGCGTACCACTCCAATGATAATGATAACAGGCAAATGGTCCTGAGGATTGTTAATCTTCGACTGGAACTGGCTAATATTCTTGGATTTAAAAATTTTGCAGATCTGACACTTGGCGACAGGATGCTTGACTCGGTGGAAAAAGTCAGATCATTTCTTCACGAGCTGCATCATGCATCATTTCCGGCAGCACGTCGCGATTTTGACAATGTAATGGATTATGCCCTGAAAAACGGACATAAAGGCACATTCGAGAGATGGGACTGGGCCTTTTATTCGGAGAAGCTGCGTAAGGCAAAATTCGAAATTGACGATGAACTGCTGAGACCATATTTTGCACTTGAAAATCTTGAACAGGCAGTGCTCGGTTTGGCTTCAACGCTTTTCGGTATCAGGTTCATTCGCCGGAACGATATCCCTGTCTATAATCCTGAAGTAAAGACCTGGGAGGTGCTCGATGCTGATGACTCCCCGTTGGCTGTGCTTTACATTGATTATTTTCCACGCAAAGGCAAAAACGGAGGAGCCTGGATGACAAGTTACAGGGAACAAAGGATCTCCGATGGAAAGGATATCAGGCCATTGATTTCAATCGTTGCAAATTTTACGAGACCAACCGGTACTAAACCATCACTGCTTACCTTCGAAGAAGTGAATACCTTTCTTCACGAATTCGGTCACTCCCTCCATGGGATCTTTTCAAAATGCAGCTATGAATCACTCGCTGGTACAAATGTTGCTCGCGATTTTGTTGAGCTGCCATCTCAGTTCATGGAAAATTATGCAGGTGAAAAAGAGTGGCTTAAAACATGGGCACGCCATTATCTGACAGGTGAAACAATCCCTGACAATCTGATAGAGAAGATCAGGGAATCTCTTACCTATAACGAAGGATATGCATGCAACAGACAACTCAGCTTTGGTTTCCTCGACATGGCATGGCATACATTAACCGGGGAAATAAACACGGGGGTTGATGAATTTGAAAGAAAGGCTGTCGCCTCAACCGAGCTCTTCCCTCCTGTCGACGGAACCAATATAAGTGTCTCTTTCGGACATATATTCGGAGGAGGCTACGCATCAGGCTATTATGGTTACAAATGGGCTGAAGTGCTCGACGCTGACGCTTTCAGCTATTTTAAGGAAACCGGGATCTTTAACCGGAACACTGCAACATCTTTCAGAAAAAACATTCTTGAAAGAGGAGGCAGTAATAAACCAATGGTTCTCTACAAAATGTTCAGGGGCAAAGAACCCTCGATAGATGCCCTTCTTGAAAGAAGCGGTTTAAAAGTATCCTGATAGTTGATACTTCATCTTACCTGTTAATTTTTTATATGAGTGTTAAGAATTATTAATACAATTTCTAAGACCGCTAGAAAATCAATTTAATTACCCCAGCCCCAACCTTGCTCCGCCGAAGCGGCTACGCGAAGGCGAGGGGGGAGTAAATTGATTTTGGCTGCGCCGCGCTCTCCCGACAAGTCGGGATCGGTTCTTCGCTCGCCTTGGGGTCGGGGTAATCGAAGAAAATCAATGAAAGAATGTGCATGATACCTGATACTCAGTATTTATTAAACAAGTATTATATTTACCATTACAATAAATCAGTAAAATTTTATTTTATAGCACTGATTAACAATCTATTATCATCATTACAATGATCCTATTCTTTCAATACAGCCCCGGAATCATAATCGCAGCCGGAACTCATTCAAAGATTTCAGAAAAAGACATAAGTAAATTAAAATGGCTTTTCGGAAATGCCGAACTCATCAAAAAGGAATCCCTGAGCGGAACATATATCGGTCCCCGCAGGGAAATGATAACTCCCTGGAGTACCAACGCTGTTGAAATAACCCAGAACATGGGGATAAAAGGAATTGAGAGGATAGAGGAATTTCGCCGTTCACGTAAAGATTCGGTCCGTGATCCGATGCTTCAGGAAGTCTATAAAGGACTGGACCAAAGTCTTTTCACTATCGACCGCCTTCCCGAACCTATTCTGTTTATCGATAATATCAGGGAGTATAATAAAAAAGAAGGCCTTGCACTTAATGAAGCGGAGATTGAATATCTTGAAGAACTCAGCCTTAAGCTTGGAAGGAAGCTTACTGACAGTGAGGTCTTCGGGTTCTCACAGGTGAATTCAGAACATTGCCGGCATAAAATTTTCAACGGAACTTTCATTATTGACGGGAAGGAAAGAGAATCAACCCTCTTTCAGATGATCAAACTCACTACAAAACAGAATCCAAATAAGGTAGTGTCTGCTTACAAGGATAACTGTGCGTTTATTGAAGGGCCTGTCATTGAACAGTTTGCACCCGCATCACAGGATAAGCCTGACTATTTTAAAATAAAGAATTTTGAATCCGTTCTGTCTTTAAAAGCAGAGACACACAATTTTCCCACGACTGTTGAACCTTTTAACGGAGCTTCAACCGGTACCGGAGGTGAGATAAGAGACCGTATTGCTGGAGGTAAAGGAGCTTTTCCGATAGCCGGAACAGCTGTATATATGACCGCATATCCAAGGACAGAAGGTCCAAGGCCCTGGGAACAGGCTACTGAAGAGAGGCCCTGGCTATATCAGACTCCCGCTGATATTCTCATAAAAGCTTCAAATGGAGCAAGCGATTTCGGAAATAAGTTTGGTCAGCCGCTTATCTGTGGCTCAGTCCTGACCTTTGAACATTTTGAAAATGGCAGGAAATATGGTTATGACAAAGTGATAATGCTTGCCGGAGGTATCGGAACCGGTAAAAAAAATTCAAGTAAAAAAGACACTCCTGAAAAAGGTGACGCAATAATCCTTCTCGGAGGAGATAATTACAGAATAGGTATGGGAGGAGGAGCCGTTTCCTCCGTAGAGACAGGAAAATATGACAGCTCGATAGAATTGAATGCCGTTCAGCGTGCAAACCCTGAAATGCAAAAAAGGGTATATAATGCAATAAGGGCTTTAAGCGAGATGGATAAGAATCCTGTTGTCTCAATTCACGATCATGGCGCCGGAGGGCATCTGAACTGCCTCTCCGAGCTTGTCGAAGAAACCGGCGGGATTATTGATATAAGCAAACTCCCGGTCGGAGATCCTACTCTTTCAGCAAAAGAGATCATCGGGAATGAGTCGCAGGAACGTATGGGACTGGTAATGAAGAAGAGATCAGTTAACTTACTGAAAAAGATAGCTGAAAGAGAAAGAGCCCCGCTGTATGTCATTGGCGAAGTGACAGGAGATCATAAGTTCATCCTGATCAATCCAATAACCGGAGATAAACCCGTTGATCTGGATCTTGAATCGTTCTTTGGCAACCCGCCGAAGACAATCATGAAGGATATCAGGATCCAAAAGGCTTATGCCGCGATCAGCTACGATACGGGGAAAATACATAAATATGCCGAGATGATCCTGCAACTTGAGGAGGTTGCATGTAAAGACTGGCTAACAAATAAAGTTGACAGGTCTGTAACCGGGAGAATAGCGAAACAGCAGTGTGCCGGCCCGCTCCAACTGCCACTGAATAATACCGGTGTCATAGCACTCGATTACAGGGGCAGATCAGGGATGGCAACATCGATCGGTCATGCTCCTGCCGCAGGACTCATTGATCCTGCTTCAGGTCCGGTTCTTTCAATTGCAGAAGCCTTAACAAATATTATATGGGCCCCTCTTGAAAATAAAATTAAAAGTATTTCATTATCAGCTAACTGGATCTGGCCCTGTAAAAATGAGGGTGAAGACTCAAGACTCTACGATGCTGTGAAAGCTGCCAGCGATTTTGCTGTTGCCCTCGGAATAAATATTCCCACCGGAAAAGACAGTCTGTCGATGACACAGAAATACCCCGACCAGGTTGTTTACTCACCCGGAACAGTAATCATCACCGCTGCTGCTGAAGTAAAGGATATCAGGAAGATCGTAGAACCGGTTGTTGTGAACGATCCTTATACAAGCCTACTCTATATCGATATGAGCAGGGATTCCTTCAGAACCGGGGGAAGCGCTCTCGGACAGGTTATCAACAGGCTTGGCTCTGAAGCACCGACAGTAACTGATCCTGCCTATTTTGCTGAAGTGTTCAATACAGTGCAGGACCTTATTCATAAAGGCAAGATATTGTCCGGACATGATATCTCAGCCGGAGGCATGTTAACTACACTTCTTGAAATGTGTTTTTCAAATATCTCCGGAGGACTTGCCGTTAACCTGTCGGCAATAAATGAAAATGACATTATCAAAATACTCTTCAGTCAGAACCCCGGAATAATCATACAGGTGAAGGATGAGGATGAGGTTGCTGAGATACTCCTTGAAAATGGAATTTCGTATTTTTCAATTGGCCATCCGGTGCATGAACGTATGATATTCCTTACCCATGGTGATTTTCATACAAAATTTGATATAGATCATCTTCGGGATAAATGGTTTAAGACGTCCTATCTCCTCGATTGCAGGCAAACATTGGAAAAGCTGGCAAAAGAAAGATTTGATAATTATCTGAATCACGCTCTTAAGCCCGATTTGGGAAATTTCGCCGGAACATTCAGGTCTCTGGGGGTAACACCTGAAAGAAGGAAAATGAGCGGGGTGAAAGCAGCTATAATCAGGGAGAAAGGTGTTAATGGTGACCGGGAGATGGCTTACGCTCTTTACCTTGCCGGTTTTGATGTGAAAGATGTGCACATGACGGATCTGGTTTCAGGAAGGGAGAATCTCGAGGATATAAGTATGATAGTCTTTGTCGGAGGATTTTCAAATTCTGATGTACTGGGATCAGCAAAAGGATGGGCAGGTGCTTTCAGGTATAATTCACGGGCTAAAAAATCTCTTGAGAATTTCTACAAAAGAGATGATACGCTCTCACTGGGTGTTTGCAATGGCTGCCAGCTGATGGCCGAACTCGGGCTTATCTACCCCGGGCATAAGGAAAAGCCTGAACTTCTTCATAACAGATCGGAGAAATTTGAATCAGCCTACCTTGGTGTAAGAATCCTGGAAAATAATTCAGTAATGCTGGGTAATATGGCAGGGATGGAACTGGGAATATGGGTTGCACATGCAGAAGGACGGTTCAGGCTGCCTTACAGTGAGGATAAATATAACATACCTCTGAAATACTCAGCGCATACTTATCCTGCAAATCCCAACGGCTCGGATTACGACACAGCTGCTTTATGCTCATATGATGGCCGCCACCTTGTGATGATGCCACACCTGGAGAGGGCTTACCTGCCATGGCAATGTGCCTATTATCCGGCTGAGAGAAAAAATGATGAAGTAACTCCATGGCTTCAGGCATTTGTCAATGCAAGAAGATGGATCGAGAAAAAGCTTTAAATATTTAATTTCTTTTTTCTGGCGTAAAAGATACTGAGAGCAGTTTTGAAATAGCTGCACCTGACATTTCAGTTTCCTCATAATCCTTTGGAAGGATCTTCTCACTTATTACCTGCACATTGAAGACACCAGTGTCCTGAATGTACATTGATCCTATGAATGAGTCGCATCTGAAGTAAGGATACACTACATCTTTTGAATCAAGAACTATCTTATCACAGTTCGGATGACCTTCGATCCTTGTATCCTGGACACTTACCAGGACATTATTCTTGTATCTCAGGTCCGTAGTGTCCTTGGTTGCACTTGAAAGCCATACATTGTACCTTCCGGCTTTCGAAACGACAACACTCCACTCGGCAGTATTCACTGAAGGATTGACCATGTCACTATAGCAGTCTGCCTTTTCAAGATTAAGCGAGATAGTACCATCCTCTCTCTGCTGGATCTCTTTTGCGCTTCTGTTAGTTGACTCTTTCTTGTGAGTTGAATTATTACACGAATATAACAAGCCGATGCTTATTATTGTTGTCCACACGAATATTGCTTTTCTCATTTTGGATTAATACTGTATTTATTTTTCTCTATAACGGAACAAATTTCGTTCCATTGTGTTCAAAGGGGATTTTAATATTTAACGTCAAATATCTAAATAATATTATGAAGAAATGATGAACTTAAGACCAAATTTGACAAACAGGATATAAATGTACATCAGTGATTTTGCAGTATACATAACTTATCAGATCATGTCGGCTGGTTCCCTGTATAATTCTTTTACTACATGCTTTTTAAGTTCCGGCGGATTCGGGGCAATTGCCTCGGCAACTATCTCAGCTATGTCGGCCACCCGCGTATCAGTGACTGTTGTAAATGTCTTTTTGCACAGCGGACATGCAGTTGCCAGGATTTCGGGGTTCCCTTTTGTAAGCGCCGATGCAGCATCAGCGGCTATCTTATTCTTCTGCCGGTAACTAATCCTGGTGTTTCCGAGGCTTCCCCCACAGCACAGTGAATCATCATCATCAAAACCAGTCGGCTGAAGCCTGGCAACGTGCCTGAGAACATCTTTAGGTTCATCATATATACCCGATCCACGTCCAAGATCACAAGGTGCATGATAAACCACTTTCTTCCTGAGAAATCTCAATCTCAGCATATCCTCATCGATCAGCATTTTTATGAATTGTGTATGATGCATTAGCTCCACCTCGAGATAGTAGCTTTCCCTGAATACCTTATAACAAATAGGACATGAAGTAACGAGTATCCTTGCCCCCGAGTCCCTAATCAATCCTGAATTGAAGTTTATAAGCTCTCTGGCCTCTTTATCCTTTCCTGCAAGCATCAAAGGTCTGCCGCAGCAGACACCGCCAGCTTCATCCAGGAACCTGTAATTCATGCCCGAAGCATCCAGTATACGGATCATAGCTTTTTTAATTGCCGGAGTAAGGTGAGTCATGCATCCTGCATAGTACAAAACCTCTGTTGCCTCTGTTTTAATTTGCGGAAGCCAGCTGAAAGCGGGATGTCCATTTGACCTCGTATTTACAATTTTAATCAGATCGGGAAAATATCTTGACCAGAGACTTTTTTCAGGTGGCTCAACCGATTCTGCCCTTCTTCGTATCATCCTGATAGGAGTCAGTTCTATTCCTACAGGGCAATAACGGTCACAGCGTCCGCACATAAGGCAATTGAATGCTATGTCATTTACATCTTCATTATTGCGAATGCCTTTCATCAGGTATGCTGACTGTATGTTTGTAATACCCGTTGAGAAATTCAGCTGGCAGGCATCTATGCATATACCACAGGATGAACATGAATACGTCTGTATCTCAGTGAATGCGCCGGACTGATCGCCGGTCCTGATACCAGAATTCCTGGCAAATATCAGGAAAAGTTCTGTGGGAATATGCATATATCTCGTCACAGGCAAAAGCAGGAAGAAAGTTCCCAGCGACAAGGAATATAACCACCAGAATGGGTATGCGAGTTGGTTGGCAGGAAGGAATGAAGCGAGAACTGATCCCAGCGATCCCGTTAGAAAGCTGCCTGTACCATACACTCCGCTTGTAAGGCTCTCAGCGATTAGACGGCTCGGGAAAATAAGCCAGAGAGAAGTAAGGGCAATTTTATCGGGCAGCTTGAGTTTAGTTGTCTTCTTCATCCCGACAACTTTTGATGAAAACCTTTTTATAACAGCCAGGATCAATCCGGAAAGGATAAAAGCCAGGATCAGATCCATCAGGAATGAATATACAGCTTCAAATCCGGTCCTTCCATGGTCGGGATTGAAAAATTTAAAGAATATTGCCTTATAAGGCGGATTGAGATGGCGAGTACCGAATATATCAGCTTCTATAGTACCGAATAAGATAAGCAGAAACCATCCGAATGCCAGGCTCATATGCATATATCCAAGCCGGAAATTCGCTTTCAGGATCTTCCGGTGTATCAGGCTTTCCATGAATATCTCTTTCAGGCTTCTGCCAAAAGCACTTCCGAAGAATCCCCGCTGAAGTCTCAGCTTATCAGGTCTGGAAAGATTACTGAACCAGCGAACGCTTCTTACTACTGCATAGATTAGTATGAAGTAGAGCCCGATATTAAATGGTATGACAAAGGGATCAAACTGCATTTTTTATGTTCTTCCTGAAAGCTTCCTGAATAAGTAATATTACATTACGGGTATTTACACCCCTGGGGCAAACAAGAGTGCATTTCCCACACAACATACACTTTTTGATTTTATCACGAACTCCATCATTTTCACCACGTTTCAACAGGATCTGAATTTCTCTCAGACTGAATTGCGTGAAGTTTCCAGTAGTACATGCAGCCGAGCAGCAGCCGCATTCTATGCATATTCTGAAACTGGGTTCATGGGCTGAGACATATTCAGCAATGCTCCTGTCATTGGAATCATAATCTATCCTCCTGCCTTTTACAAGTGTGAACCCGAACTTATCCATCTCAGTTTTTTTGCTTATCAAGGTAATCCATTACATCAGCAGCTGCAGCCCGGGCATGAGAAATAGCTTCAGTAATGTTCATCGGCATTGTACAGGTCCCTGCATAAAAAACACCTTTGATATTACTTTCGTTACTTGCAAAATGAAGATCAGCGGGTTTGAAGAAACGGTTTTCTCCGGTATCAAGACCGGCTGATTGAGCGATCTTTTTTCCGCCTTCCGACATTTCCATTCCTGCCATAAGGACAAGCAGGTCAATCTCCATTTTGAGAGGTCTGCCGGTAAGCGTATCTTCTACTTTAACAATGAGTTTATTATCAATGTTCTGAGCCACCTCAGATACTTTTCCCCTGATAAAACCTATTCCGTAATTTTCCTGGGCTTCCCTGTAAAGTTCCTCGTACATGGCCCCTCCCATCCTCATGTCCATATAAAAACAGAATACTTTAGCATCTTCCAGATGCTCAGCTATCTCCATCGCCTGTTTTACTGCTGTAACGCAGCATAGCTTGGAGCAATAAAGATTACCTGCCTTTTCATCACGGGAACCTACGCAATGTACCAATCCTATTTTTCCTGGTATGCTTCCATCATGCATCCTGATCTGGTCCTTCCTGAACATTCTCTCCAGATCGGCGGAAGTGATAACATTCTCATATATTCCATAGCCATATTCCTCTTTTTTTTCGCTTCTGAACAGATCGAAGCCTGTTGCAACGACTACGGCATCGGCAGTGATTTCGTTACCGTCACCGGTAAATACCGAAAATGATCCATTTGAAGGGCGTATACCTTCAACTGCGATGCCTGTAAAAAGAGTTATATTGTTATGATTTATTTTATTTCCAAGATACCTGAGGACATCCCTGCTGTCTTTTCTGTCGGGAAAAAGATGGAACCAGTTCTTAACATGGCCGCCGGTCTCAGTTTCCTTCTCGAATACTGTAACATTGCATCCTCTTCTCGCCAGCTGACCAGCAGCTTCCATGCCGGCAACTCCTCCACCGATAACAACAACCCTGCGACCCATATCACACATTAATCATATTCTCCGGGATGGGCATCTGCCTGCCATCGCTTGTTTTGTACTTATCATCAGGATCATATTCGATCCCAAGTTTTCTGAGAAGCGGTTCCGACTGGACCATGTGGTACTGCAGACCGAGATCCCATGGATTATATCCCAGTACAAGGCCTGCAAGTTCTTCATAAGTCAGGACCGGGATTGATTCACCATTTTCACCGTAAACAACATTTTCCATCTCCTTCATCGTGTACTGCCATTTATCCATTAACATAGTGCAACCCGGACAATTAGTGAGCACCATATCGGGTTTATATGGCTGCATTGAAGAGAATTTTTTTATTGTATTGGAAAGAGAATACCCTCTGTTAGCCTGGACAAGATACTGCCGGAAACCGAATCCGCAGCAATGTCTTCTCTCGGGATAATCAATTACTTTGCCACCCCAGGCTTCGATCATACCACTCAGCACCCTCGGGAATTCAGCCCCGCCAACTCCGTATTTAGGGAACATCTTGGCATAATGGCAACCAATATGTTCAACTATATTAAGAGGTTCGCCGGTTTTCTTGTTTATCAGGAGGTTTTTTGCCTTTGCTGCTATTTCATCCCTGAATTTATATATAATATCGCTTGTATGTGCCATATTTTCAGGCACATCAAACTCCCTGCCTGTAGCTTTATAAAGGAATTCCCTTACTTTTTCAAGTTCCTGAGGGAAATGTTTCCATGTTTCAATTATTTCCGTGTAAATACCAAAAGAAGTCACGCAGGATATTGCAATGTTCTTATATCCCGATTCTTTCATAAGGGCAAAATGCCGGGCTACTACAGTCTGAATAGTTTGAAATGGAACAACGTCAGCATGATAACCAATTCCGGTACAGGTCGTATGAGAAGGATTTTCAAAGAAATCTTTACCCAGAATATCTCTCATGAATCTCAGAAAGAATTGTTCAGAACCGGGGAAAAAGCTCTGTCTGATGCATGACCTCACATAAAAATAATGATCATCAGGGATCTCCTTCTGATAATCTGACCATACCCTTTTTTTACCTTCCTCGATCATAGGTATTACTGTTTCAGATTGTGTGTTTCTTTTTATTGGAAGTGAATACTTCTATAAAATATTCATTATCAATACCATCCTTCTTATATTGCAGACCCATTTCGGCAGCTTTCTTTTTTGAATGCTTCTCAATCGTATTGAACATTTCAGTTCCACCTGTTACATCAAAGATGCTCTTCAACTCCTGTCTCACTTCGTCTGAGATCTCTCTCAGAGGACCTTCACCGGGTACTTTTACATGTCCGCCAAAACGTTCGTATACATCTTTTGTATTATTGATGATGTATTCCCAGATGGGACCCTGTTCTCTGTGCATTTCCGGACTTACTGCATAGGCTGCAACACAATAGCCGTATTTGAAAATATTCTCTCCGACAGTTCTCTTTATTGCAAACTGCTGCCTTCCTTTCTCAGACTCAGTAAAAAATCCAAGCTTAATTGACAAGGTCCTCAATGCCATAATTATAAGAGCCGGAGTGTTTCCCCTGGGACATCTGGTCTTACATGACATGCATTCACCGCAATACCAGATGGTCTCAGATTTAAGAAGTTTTTCTATCTCCTCGTTATTTCCCGACTGAACCAGGTCCACTACTTTTCTCGGATCATAATCATAGAATTCTGCTGCAGGACAGATAGCTGTGCAAACGCCGCAGTTCATACAGGCATGCAGTCCTTCTTCGAACCTGATATCCTCCATCAGCATTTTGCTGTAATCATGCATGGTTCTTTTTTTAGCTTGACTAACTAAAAACAAAAGTATGTCTTAGATATCAATCTCATAAGAGGGTTAAAACCTATTTTGCAGAGGGTATTTATACGTATGGACGGTGCAACGGTACAACGGCGGAGGGCAGGGGGCGGAGAGCGGTGAGCAGAAAGCGGCACAGATCCAATTCCCCCTTTGAAGGGGGCAGGGGGATGTTTTTTCAAGGGAGCGGTGAGCGGTGAGTTGTGAGTAGTGAGTAGTGAGTAGTGAGTAGCAAAGGATTAATCCGGATTATTTCAGCCATATTTAATAAAATTAATACTTTTATCGCAGAAATCAAAGGAAAAATGAAGAAAGAGCCGGAAATTGACAAGATGTGCCAAAGGTACCCGGACCTTGCGGGATTGAGATCAACATTAGACAATGCAGCCCGGATGATAATTGATTGTTATATGCGTAATGGCATACTCCTGATATGCGGCAACGGAGGAAGCAGTTCTGACGCAGAACATACAGTAGCCGAGCTGATGAAGGGTTTCGAGATCAGGAGACCTCTTGACAGGAGCTTTAAAGAAAGACTTGCCAGAATTGCCGGGAAACGCGGCGGATACCTGGCTGAAAAACTTGAACATGGATTACCGGCTGTCTCTCTTTCGGCTCACACTGCACTCACAACAGCCATCTCTAATGATACTGACCCTGATCTTATATTCGCTCAGCAAATTATCGGTTACGGGAGTGAAAAAGATATTCTTATCGCTATAAGTACCTCCGGCAACTCACGGAATATTCTTGATGCCTGCATTGCTGCAAGAGCCATTAACATGAAAGTCATTGGAATAACTGGTAAAACAGGGGGTAAAATGAAAACACTGTGTGATATCCTTGTTAATGTTCCGGCGGTAGATACTGCTGATGTTCAGGAGCTTCAAAGACCGGTACTTCATACAATATGCCGTATTATCGAAAATCATTTCTACGGTAAAAACAAGTGACAAACTTGCTTTTTTCAAACTATAACTATTTTTTTTGGAAATTCAATAAATCATACATGGTATTGATATTGGTAAACGCTTTCAAGTTCCTGTCAGTTAAAGCCAATCGAAAATACTCGGTATTTACTTCATTCAGAAAATCGTGGACTGCCTTCCTTTCTTTTCCAAGAATAAATCTTTCGATTTCACTCACAAGTGTTCTTTTGTATATAGCATGAAGAGGTTCAACAGAATCACCTAATCGCGGAGCCAGTATATCAGCATTAATTTCATTGAATTGTCTGATCATCGAGGCGATGATTTTCCTGTCGGGAAAAGGGTTATCGCAGGCAAAAACAAATACAGCATCTGATGATGTTGATTTCAGAGCTGCATGGATCCCTGCAAGAGGACCTGATTTTTTAATGATGTCTCCAACAATCAGGCAGTCCTTAAATTCAGTAAACTCTTCCGGTTTGTTTGTTACAATGATTATTTCCGGAAAAAGCTCCTTAATTATGGCTATTATTCTGCCTATTAAAGTTTCTCCCCGGAACAGAAGCTTTGCCTTGGTCAGTCCTCCGAAGCGTTTATTCTCTCCACCTGCTAAAACAACACCTGAAATAACATTTATCATCAGAACGTAATAAAGTGTTCAGCCAGGTTCAGTGACACTTTCTATCAACAACCGCCAGCTGCTTTTTTCTTCTTTGATGCAGCTTTAACCGCAGGTTTGGTTGAAGGAGCCGACTGTTCCTGGCTGGGCATTATAACATTCCCTCCGCCGAGAGCCATTCCTGCACTTTTCCTGAAATCGTATTTAGCGAACTCCTCGTCGGAACTTGAATCTGAAGGCTTCTCTGGGTTAAGAATGGTATCAAACCAGTAGTTCAGTCCTCCTTCCAATACGTAATTGTTTTCATAGCCCAGCTGACGTGTCAGCATCCAGGCTTCATTTGCTGTAAGTGTACCGTTGGAATAAAATACGTTCATAAAAACATCCTGGTTCAGTATATCCGTATGTTCATCCGAAAGAAGATCAGCGTACGGGATGTTAATTGCACCGGGAAGACTGTATTTCTCAAATTCATCCTGGCTCCTGACATCTATAAGCCTTAGTGAGGGGTCCTTTTTTATTATCATATCCGCAACCACCTCAGGGGTCACGAACTGAGTGCGTGTATTAGCCTCAGCAAGAAGTTCTTCTGCAGTGAGTTTATAAGGCCTTGTCGTATTCTGTGGAACTGCTGCAATTATTAATCCCATTGGTATAAGAAATAATGCAAGTAATGAACGTGGTCTCATCTCTATTTCAATTTTATTGATTAATATTTCAAAATTAGTATTCTGCTTTCGGGAATTTCTTTTCTGCCCATTCGGCAACCCAGAACATCCCAAGAGCGACTATTATCAGTATTAACGCAAATATCCCGTCAGATAATCCGAGTGCTGTACTGACCTTTGGGAATCCAAGGAATTTTGCCATGTACATTTTCTCCCAGATGCCATAACCGGCTCCGAATATTATCACCCCGATAAACAGTCCTCCTACGAAAACCATAGCATCTATTTTGCCTATTGATGCTCCGCAAAAACTTGTTCCGGGGCAATAACCTCCCATTATGAATCCTACTCCCATTATTATACCTCCGACAATTGCAGATGTCAGATAGGTCGGGTTGACATATACAAGATCAAGGTCTATCCATCCGAAGAGACTGAAAAATAATAATCCCAGCATTGCAGTAATAGCTGCTGTGAAAAAAACTTTCAGAACAACAGTATCATAGCCATAAAAAACGCCTGCCAGTTTTCTGCTTGATGAAAAACCGCTCTGCTCAAGAACAAACCCAAATCCTATCCCGATAATGAAAGCCAGTAAAAGGTTTGTATTTTCCGAAATTATTTCATTTACTGCCAGTGGTCCCATTTCCTGTTAGTATTAACATTGTTTAATTTCTTTTGTCATGAATGTTCAGAATAATATTCAAACATGATATTTTCAAATCCAGTTCTTCCTGAACAGATATGCGAATGCAAATGCAGTCCCGAATATAGCCATCATAGTTATAAACCCCCCGAGTGAAAGAACAGCCATACCGCTGAGTGCCGATCCGCTTGTACATCCTCTTCCTATCTGTGACCCGAAACCAAAGAGAATGCCTCCTCCAAAAGCCAGGATCAGTCTCTTTCTCGAGGTGATCCCCGGAAAATGTTCAACTTTAAGTTTAAGTCTTCCGGCAATAGCGCCTGAGATGAAGCCTCCCACAATAACACCAAGCATTTCAAAAACCAGCCATGTCTTCAGCGGGTTTCCCTGATGTGATTCCCGGAATTCCCTGACAAATCCGGATGCTTCACTTGTCACAGGTGCAACCGCGGTATAAGCTGAAACAACTGCGCTTTTAATGGCACCGCTGGCACCCAGGCCCCGGCCCGCGACAAAATTTGCAGCCAATAATACAAGTCCAAGAAGTACCCCTCCAACGTAAGGATTCAGGTATTTTGTTTTTTTTATCACCTTGGTCTCATTCATATTATTTCCTATTTATTTTTTTCTAATCTGTTTTTTCCTTTCAATAAAGCCATCTGCTTGCCTGACCCGCATGTACTATGATAAATCTCAGCATCAGGCTGCCGAAAATGACCAGAAGTGCCGGTATAACAGCAGGTATATGATATTTTCTCAGCTCCATTATCTCCAGCAGGGCCGGAATAATCATACCCATAAACACTACAAAAATCCAGAATGAAGTAGTAAACTCACCTCCAAGGAACATTCTCGCCGCATCGATTTGCACCTGGGTACTTGCAAGAAAGCCCATGAACATATGTATTATCAGGAAAAGTTCAACCCCTAGAAAAACCAGATCAATTCTGGCAAAGTGGGTTCTCTCTTCGCTGTTTTTAGATAATATAAGAGTTGCAGCAGCCCCGGCAGAGATACCTGAGGCAAGAAAAAGCGGACCAAGGATTGATGTGTTCCATAAAGGTCTGGCATTGAATGCAGACAGGAGGATTCCGGTATAAATACCAAGTATGATCCCGAAAATCAGCATTACCCAGGCCAGCGCTTTCTTATATTTTGTAAAAAATTCATCAAGGAATTTAAGCCACCTGAACTTCCAGTCCCATTTCGGGAACAGTTCCTTTATATTAAGTGCACACCAGATAAATGACACGGGAGTGATTACCATTAAAGTCCAGGCACCCCATGACATAGGTGACTGAAATTTAATATTAGTATAGAGCTGCCAGAAGTAAAGTTTATGCCTCAGATCTATAAAAAGGGCCAGCAACCCAAGCACAAGAAGCAGAGGGGCAAGGAACGGTGTTATACGAACTGCCGTCCTGTACTTGTCTTCCTTTCCCTGCATGTAATAAAGGGCAGCCAGGCACAAGATCCCCGCAGCCATACCACCAAGAAAGAGGTAGAGCGGAATGGGCCAGTGCCAGATATGGAGGTTAGGATCCACCAGATCATTCATTCTGCCGCTAACAATTAGCTCTTCTTTCATATATTTCTGATATTCATTATATTAATAAATAAAATACAACTGCGGTACGGTACCTGCCTCAGGAATCAGGGTTTTATACCTGTTCTTCTTCAGTACCACTGACGCATCACTGTTCGGGTCGTCAAGATCACCGAAATAGAGGCATTTAGTCGGACAAACTTCCACACAGGCAGGTAACATCCCGTTCTTAATCCTGTGTTCGCAGAAAGTACATTTGTCAACATAACCGGAAGGATGAGGATATCTGGCATCGTAGGGACATGAAGCAATACATGCTCCGCATCCAATGCATTCAGTCTTCTTAACAAGCACTATACCTCCGGCAATGATATGACTGGCCCCGGTGGGACAGCATCTTACACAGGGTGCATTATCACAATGGTTACATCTCTCGGATCTGATCTCAGTTGTAATCTGAGGGTATGTGCCGTTATTGACTTCAACTATCCAGTCGCGGCAAAAACCTATCGGAACGCTGTTCTCTGTCTGACATGCTACTACACAGTCACTGCATCCCACGCATTTACGCGTATTTACTGCCATTGCATACCTCATGCCTTTACCCCCGCTTCTTCCGGATTTAGTATAAATGTAACAAAATTACCCCTCATACCTGTTCCTCCCATTATTGGATCCAGCATCACGTTAGTTATTAGTTTTGTATCGCTTGCTCCTCTGCCGTAAGTTCTCCTGAGCCTTTTCTCCGCATGTCCGAACCCATGTACCATATAAACAGAATCCCATCTTATCCTCTCAGTGATCCTGACTTTTATCGGGAATTCGCTTACTACTTCATCCTGATTTTTCAGATATATCCTTTGTCCGTTTTCGAGTGACCATTCTTTAGCCACTTTTGGGTTTACCCAGAGGCTGTTCTCATCCATAAGGTCAAACAGGTTCGGATTATTTGAAGTTCTCGAAAAAGTATGCATCGGAGCCCTTCCGTAAATAAGTCTGTAATAACCCGGAGGAGGCTCAGGATGAGCTGTATATGTGGGTATCGGATCGAATCCCTCATTTGCGAATGCCGTTGAATAGAGTTCTATTTTACCTGTATTCGTAAAAAATTCAACTTCTTCGTCATCAGCAAAATAGAGATTATCATAAGCTTTAGGGAAGGTTTTGACGCCAATCCGTTTCATTTCATCAAGGGATGTTCCGATCTTTTTCAGCTGCCAGTCAAGCAAATCTTCAATTTTTTCAAAAGGAAAATATGCTTCCAGACCAAGCTTTAAGGCCAGCTGCCTGGCCATCCAGTATGCCGGCTTTGAATTGTACTTTGGTTCAGCTGCCGGCATCCGGAGAGCTATCTGCGGAAGGCGATGAGGCACAACCCGGATTGAGTCGTACCGTTCAAGATAGGTGCATTCTGGCAGTACAACATCGGCCCATCCGGTGATCTCCATTGGCATGGTATCTATAACTACCATCAGATCAAGGTTCTGAATTGCCTCTAAAGTATTTTTCTGGTTCGGCAGGGTTTCAATAAGATTGGTACCATAAACGATCCATCCCTTGAAACTGCAGTCGCGTGTCGTTACCGGAATTGTCGCATCGCAGATACCGTTTGCCAGAGCCAGGTCTGCGAGCACATACTTTCCGGGAAAAGCATCCCTCCATGTTTTGGAAGGTTCAACGAATTCAGGATGAGGGTATGATGGTATCTCAACAATCTCTGACCTGTAGAACCCCCCTCTCCTGCCCCAGCTTCCAAGAAGTGCATTCAGGATAGCTATCGCTCGTGAACGCTGTGTATCGTCACCATACCAGGTAACGTGTCTTCCGGGATGAACTATCACAGCCGGAGCAGCATTCGCCATTTCTTTTGCAGTTTTTCTTATCAGGTCCGGCGGAATTGTCGTTATTCCATAAGCCCATTCAGGAGTGTAATTTTTTACGGCTTCAGATAATTCCCTGAAACCGTAAGTATATTTTTCAACATACTTTTTATCGTAATATTCCTCTTTTATAATAAGATGTATCCAGGAGAGCAGGAGAGCAAGATCAGTGGCCGGCTTGATTGGCAGCCAGTATTTCGATTTTGAAGCAGCTGTCGAGAAACGAGGATCAACTGTGATTATCACAGCTCCTTTATCAATTGCATCCGACATCTCCTGTACCTGTCCGTTATGCATATTCTCACCCAGGTGTGAGCCAATAAGGACCATGCATTTTGTATCCCTGATATCTGTAGGCTCCGGAGATTCAAGACCTTCTCCGAAAGTTGCCATAAAAGCCACTTCACGTGGACCACGGCACTGGGCATATGATGGTGCAGCAATATTATTTGATCCAAAGGCTTGCAGAAGATCTCCAAAATATTTGCCGCCTGAGCCATGCGTAAAAAGTGCTATACATTCCGGGCCATGCTCCCTGGCTATGGCCTTCATTTTATCGGCGATATATGTAAAAGCCTCATCCCAGGAAGCTTCCCTGAAAACCTGCTTACCTCTCTCCTCTACCCGTATCAAAGGTGTTTTCAAACGATCTTCATCGTTGTACATGCCTACACCTCCGGTACCACGGGGACATAAGCGGCCATTACAATTTAAATCCTCATCGTTTCCGATGATTTTCCATATCTGTCCGTCGGAGTCCTTGTAAATCCAGCCTGCACATTTCCAGAAACATACTTCACAGTATGTTGGAGTTCTGCTTAATGGTGGTTCAGTAATTCCTGTTTCATCCTTACCGGATATCCATTTTACAGCACCCCATGCAGCTCCTCCTGCTGCCAGAGTACCTGCACCTGCAAACGAAATCTTGATGAATTGTCTGCGGCTTGTCATACTGAGTAGTTAAATTAGTAACAGAACAGATTTTATCAATCTTTAATAACAATCCGGGAACATAAAAGTTCTCGAATTTAATTACAAAAAATTGATTTTTTTCACAAACCGATAATCTTTTAGTCGGCAAAATGTTAAACCAAAAATACAGTATCTTTGCCGTTCAAACAACTACGGATTCACTCTCTTTCAGAGTTTTAAAATGCAGATAATTACTCCCACACCTCTCAGAAAGATATGGCTGAAAGCGGCAGTCGCAGGAAGTATATGGGCCTCAATAGAGATAATAATCGGGAGCTTCCTGCATAACCTGAAAATACCTCTTTCAGGAATGGTGCTGTCCGTTATCAGTGTCTGGCTGATGATCTCTTTCCTGCAGATATGGAGGGAAAACGGACTTATATGGCGCGCAGGGATAATCTGTGCACTTATGAAATCCATCTCCCCAAGTGCAGTCATACTTGGTCCTATGACAGGCATACTTACTGAGGCGCTTCTTGTCGAATTATCGGTCTGGTTATTCGGTAAAAATATATTTGGCTACCTTATTGCAGGAGCATTGGCAGTATTCAGCACTCTGATCCATAAAGTAATAAGTTTACTGATAATCTATGGCTTCGATTTCCTGAAAATACTATCTGATCTGTACCAGTTTGCTGTAAAACAGATAAACATCGATAATGAAAGCCCGGCAATCCTGCTCAGCGTAATATCTGTTTTCTATATTGTCGCAGGAATGGCAGGTGCTGCTGTTGGATATATGACCGGGAGAAGACAGAGTTCCGGGGTAAGGCAGACAATTGAACAAGACAACAATGTTTTAAAATTCGAATCTGAACTGAATAAAAACGATACGGAGCAGAACTATGCCTGGCCTCTGCTTCTGATCAATATCATTATTCTGGCTGTAATTCTTTTTCTTATTAATCTTAACTACACTATTCCGGCATTTGCTGTCGGGCTGATATATGTATCTTTTTGTATTATCAGGTATAAGAATTCTCTGCGAAGGTTGAAGAAGGTATCCTTCTGGTTAAGTTTCCTGATAATTACTTTTACAGCTGCCTTTCTCTGGAAGGGTTTTAGCGAGCGTGTTTTCTTTTCAACAGAAGGATTGATAGCAGGGCTTAAAATAAATGCCCGTGCTGTAATCCTGATTATAGGTTTTGCAGCTATAAGTGTTGAACTTAAAAATCCTCTGATAAAATCATTATTATATAACAGAGGATTTTCCTCTCTTTACCAGTCACTTAATCTTGCATTTTCTGCATTACCGGTATTGATCTCAAATATCTCATTAAACCGTGATAAAGCTACCCCGGGAAACCTTCAAAAATTGTTCTCAGGTTCTCTTGGTCATGCTGATACATTATTATCAAGCTTTGAAAAAGAACATCTCGTACGACCCGACGTGGTTATCGTCACCGGTGAGGTCAACCACGGAAAAACAACAGTTGCGCAAGGAGTAATTTCATATCTGCTGGAACGTAACATAAAAATAGCCGGATTCCTTTGCCCGGGAAATGATGAAAACGGTGAAAGAAAAGGATACTTCCTCCAGGAAATCGGAAGTCCTTATAAGCATGAATTATGCACTATGACTTTCAATGAAAAACGTCAGAAAACGGGCAGGTTCTACTTTAATCAGGACACACTTGACAAGGGCCTGGATTTGCTGAAACAGGCCTATTCAAATAAAAATAATGAGCTTGTCGTAGTAGATGAGATAGGTCCTCTTGAGCTTAAAAACAAAGGCTGGAGCAGGGAGATAGATAATTCCTTCAGGAATAAAGATCTCGTTCAGCTTTGGATAGTCAGAAAAAAAATCCTTGGTGAAGTGCTTCGGAAATGGCACCAGTTGAATATATATATATTTGATATAGAACATGATAAAACCGAAACAATTATTAACAAGATCTTTGACCTTATTATCTCTCACAAAAAGAACTTCTCCTGAAATGATATTTTTTTGTTTTCATATTTAATTACATAGTAATCTATACTTTTAATGCTGCAAAATATTTATAAAACTACTAGTCATGACTGATCTTGAGAGATATTTTGCGGATTTCCGGCGTAACATTACCGGTATTAATACCGAGATAGAAACGCCCTATGGCAGGAGGAAACTGGTATATGCCGACTGGATAGCCAGCGGAAGGCTTTATACTCCCATTGAGAAAAGGATCTCAGACGATATCGGACCGATGGTCGGCAACACACATTCGGAATCGTCTGCTACCGGCATTGCCATGACCAATGCTTATCATCATGCTCAGAGGATAGTTAAGAATCATGTTAATGCCGCTGAGGATGATCTCCTTATATTTACCGGAACTGGCATGACTACTGCTATAGCCAAGCTTCAAAGATTACTTGGGCTCAAGGTCCCGGAGCAGGCATTTCATTATTGTTCTTTTACAAAGGGAGAATACACAAAATGCAAGGATGTTCCGAATAAGAACAGGCCGGTTGTTTTCCTGACTCATACCGAGCATCATTCAAATCACACTTCCTGGTTTGAGACGCTTGCAGATGTTGTTGTTCTTGAACCATCACCTGACCTGAAGGTGGATCCGGAAATACTGAAACGAGAGATAGTAAAATATAAGGACAGACCTCTGCTGATCGGATCATTTTCAGCATGTTCAAACGTAACAGGATATTATCCGCCATTTTATGAGCTTGCCGAAGTAATGCATCAGCATAACGGTTATTGTTTTGTCGACTTTGCGGCAAGCGCCCCATATGTAAGAATAGATATGCATCCCGAAAACAAGATGCAATACCTTGATGCAATCTTTTTCTCCCCGCATAAATTTCTCGGAGGGCCGGGAAGCGCAGGTGTTCTGATCTTCAATAAGAAACTCTATAAAAACCAGATACCCGATACTCCCGGTGGCGGAACAGTGAAATGGACCAACAGATGGGGAGGATATAGTTATATCAGCGATATTGAGACTAAGGAGGATGGCGGAACACCCGGCTTTCTTCAGGGAATCAAGGCAGCCCTGGCAATAACTCTGAAAGAAAAGATGGGCGTTGAGAATATCAGGAGCAGAGAACGGGAACTTATTGAATTGACATTTAATGAGTTACTTAAGATAAAACAGCTTCATATTCTTTCGGGTGATATCCGCGACCGTCTGGGAGTCTTTTCCTTCTATGTCGATAATGTCCATCACAACCTTTTCACAAAGCTCCTGAACGACCACTTTGGTATCCAGGTGAGAGGCGGATGCTCCTGTGCAGGAACCTACGGTCATTTTCTTCTGAATGTCGACTTCAACCTGTCAAAGGAGATAACTGAAAGAATTGATGCCGGCGATCTGTCGCTTAAGCCGGGCTGGATTAGGTTATCACTTCATCCTACTATGACAGATGATGAGCTCCGTTTCATAATCGATGCAATAAAAGAAACGATAAGAAGATCAAAGGAATGGGAAAAGGATTATGTCTACGATATCCATACCAATGAATTCCATCACAGGACCTTTCCTGAAAAAGAAATCCCTGGGTATGAACATTGGTTCAACCTGGATCAGGCGTGATCAGTACTACGCAAATCCCGCAATCTGCCGGAAAAAAATACCAGTCCTTTCAGCTTTTCTTTTTGGCTGTATTGATCCCGAAAGGAATGTAAATCGGACAAAAGCTTATGATGCTTGTAATTACAAGAATCGCAGAAATAGCCAGAACGATATAACCGAGAGTACCGGATGCCACATTTGTCAGAAACAGTACCACTCCGATTACTGCTAAAATAATCCTTATCACCTTGTCGGTAGAACCTACATTCTTTTTCATAATCTGATTTTAATTTTAAGATAATTTGTTTCAGAGATAATAAACAATTTAACTCAGCATAAGTTCAGTTGACGATAAATATTTTCGTGTATATCATATCATTAAGATCCTGAAGCCCAATAAATTTATAAGCCTTTGTCCCGGATTGAAAATCCTTCGGGCAGCCGGCCACACTTTTGACAAGCACTTGTCCTGCTCTTCTCTTATCAGTACGATCAGTTCATCGAGGACCGGATTGGGTGAGTCAGGTTTATATTTGTAATCCAGGCTGATAATGAGCTGTGCCAGATCATTATATTTTCCCAGATTCCGTGTTATGTTATCAAGTTTTTTCTCTACGGATCTGATCACTGACGGGTTTAGCGGCCTGAAAAAATAAAGCTGATAAAGAAAATCTTTGGAACGTTTCCTAAACTCATGAATTTTAGCAGGTTTCAGATTATTCCTGCTGTCGAGATACCGGTCAGTGACTATCCGGTGTGTCTCTTCAAGATCATTTATAAGTTTCTTCGGATCGAGGTTAGTCAGGCTCTGGAAACGTATCCTGTAGCCTGTTTTGCTCAGAAGATCGCGTATTGTCTGAACTTCACCAGCCATTCCGTTGTGTGGTTCTTCATCAGATTCTTTCTTCTGCAGAAGAGCATTTATTTCCTTGTAAGCTGAAAGCCCTGAAAAAACATCGGGATATTTTTTTTTAAGGTCTTTGAGTGTCTTTCTGTGAACCGACATATCGCGCCAGCAGCGGGTTTTTAGTCCCACCGCACGAAAAACATCGTACTGCTTCTTATAAAAATCTGCATCGACCTGAGATGCAATAAGCTTCATTACTGCCCTCGATTTTTTCATCAGGACCCTCACATCATGCACAGTACGGTCATCAGGGATCTGCGACTTCTCCAGAAGCTGATGAGCTTCATTCACGTATGCCGACAGCACCGGTTTGATATCTCTTAATTTTACAAAATCAGGATCCATCTGTTATGTTGTGACTGGCACTAATCATGACTAAAGTCAATAAATATACAAAACTTCCTACAAAATTTGCTAGTTCAGAGGGAAATAAGAAGAACCGGAGACCGGAGATAAGGAGCAAAGCGACGCAATCCCGCGAAGCGGGACGGAAGAAAGAGGGGGTGAAGAGGAGACAAGAAGTGAAACTACGAAGTTCAGGTCAAAGGAATGAGGCGAGGAAAGATCTGCGAAAATCTGCGAGATCAGCGGGAAACAAAAAGAAAAAACTAAATTTGCTAGAGTAACCTGAAAATTCTCTTTATGAGCAGAAAAACCAACGGGATGAGAATAGGCATTCTGACTGCCGGAGGCGACTGTCCCGGGATAAATGCAGCCATACGCGGTGTAGGGAAAACGGCAATCATCAAATACGGAATGAAACTGATAGGTATAAGCGACGGATTCACCGGGATGATAAACAAGGAATATTCGGAACTTACAGAACGGGATCTTTCAGGCATCCTTACACTTGGCGGAACAATACTGGGAACTTCCCGGGAGAAACCTTTCAAAAATAACGGAAAGAAAAAAAGTGAAATTAAAAAACCTGTCCTTATAAAGGAACATTATGAACAAATGGAACTGGACTGTCTTGTTTGTATAGGAGGCAACGGAACTCTTAAGACGGCTCATCTCCTCTCCCAGGAAGGTCTGAATGTAATTGGTATTCCAAAAACAATTGACAATGATGTATGGGGGACTGATATAACTTTTGGTTTCGATTCAGCCGTTAACATTGCTGCTGAAGCGATCGACAGACTCCACTCTACTGCAAACTCCCATAAAAGGATCATGATAATCGAAGTGATGGGACATAATGCAGGCTGGATCGCACTTTATTCAGGAATAGCTGGTGGCGGAGATGTAATCCTGATACCCGAGATACCGTACAAAGAGGAAAAAATTGCCGAATACCTGCTTCACCGTGTTGAAGAGAACAAACCTTACTCTATCGTTGTTGTAGCTGAAGGAATAAGGAACCCTGGGAAAGAAAAATCAGTTGCCCAGTACCTGAGCAACAGGATCTTTGAAATGACAGGACTTGAAACCCGGGAAACTGTTCTCGGATATATTCAGCGCGGCGGAACGCCCTCTCCGATGGACCGGGTACTGGCTACGCGTTACGGGACAGCTGCGGCCGATATGATAGCTGCAAAAGACTTCAGTAAAATGGTTGCCCTGAAGAAAAATGAGATCACATCAGTGCGACTGGAAGATGTGGCAGGCAAAATTAAAATGGTCGATCCTGATGATCCTCTGATAATACATTTGAAGAACATGGGAACAAGCTTTGGCACATAATCTCTGAACCCAAAAATCCTGTAACACCAATGAAAAAGATAATCTTTGTCAGACATGGCCGTGCAGAGGATGGTTCTTCCGGCATATCAGATTATGAAAGATCACTGACAACCAAAGGTAAGCTCATCTCAAAGGAAATGGCACTGAGGTTCAGGGGCCATGAGAATAACCCGGGACTGATAATTACCAGTCCGGCTTTCAGGGCGCTGGAAACAGCCCTTATCTTTGCTTCATCATTCGGGATCAGTTCCGATAATATCAAACTCGACAGCAATCTCTACTTCAAGGCAGATATGAAACATCTGCTGGAGATGCTTAAATCTATTGACGATGAGATCGATATTGTTACCCTTTTCGGACATAATCCCTCCTTTACAGAAATGGCCGACAGATTATGTGCTGAAGGCTGTGAATTCATGACAAAGACCAGCATCGTCTGCATTTCTTTTAAAATCAAAACCTGGGCTGAAATAAAAACCGGTTCGGGTAAGCTGGAATATTTCCTTAAACCTGACAAATAATATGAGCCGGACTTACATCCCAAAGGAGATCAGCTGGCTGTCCTTCAACGAAAGAGTGCTGCAGGAAGCTGAAAACAAGGAAGTTCCGCTTATTGAACGATTCAAATTCCTTGGTATCTATTCAAACAACCTCGATGAATATTTCAGGGTGAGAGTGGCAACTTTAAAAAGACTGTCCCACCTTGGAAACAAATCAAAGGACGTACTTGGATATTCACCAAAGGCAACACTTAAAAAGATCCAGAAGATTGTTCTTGAACAGAACACGAAGTTTGAGAAGATATATACAATGCTCATCCAGGAACTGGCAAAACATAACATCCATATTATCAATGAAAAACAACTGAACCATGAACAGTCAGAATTTGTCAGGAGTTATTTCCATTCTGAAGTGAGGACCAGGCTTATGCCTTTTCTTCTTGAGAAAGATAAAGAGATGCCTAACCTTACCGATGATGCAATTTACCTGGCAATAATTCTAAAGAAAAAAGATTCTGACAAAACGAGGTACGCACTTATTGAAGTTCCGACAAATATACTGCCCAGGCTTATAATACTGCCTGATTCAGAAACCGGCAGAAACCTTATCTATCTTGATGATATAATCCGTTTTGGCCTGAAAGATATTTTTTTCATTTTTGACTTTGATGAATTTTCAGCATATACGATCAAGCTTACAAAAGATGCAGAGCTTGAGATAGCTGATGATATCTCTGAAAGTTATATTGAAAAACTTTCAAAAAGTCTTCATCAGAGAAAATGGGGTTCTCCGGTAAGGTTCATCTATGATCGCAAAATGCCGGCTGACCTCCTGAATATCCTGACAAAAAAACTGAATTTCGGACCTGACGATGTTATTATTCCTGCTGACAGATACCACAATCTGAAGGACCTGATGCACATCCCCAGCCTTGGGAAGAAAAAGTTTTATTACGAACCTCTTGTACCTATAAATCATAAGGACATCCAGGCCGGGAAGAGTATTTTATCGGCAATAAAGAAGAAAGACATAATGCTCTTCTTCCCTTACCATCCTTTCGATTATCTCATCGACCTCTTAAGGGAAGCTTCAATTGATCCATTTGTAACTTCAATACAAATAACACTTTACAGGCTTGCCAGGAACTCAAGCGTTATTAATGCCCTGTTAAATGCAGTAATGAATGGCAAAAAAGTAACAACTGTGGTTGAATTGCAAGCCCGATTCGACGAGGAAGCAAATATTTTGTGGGGGAATAAACTGATGGATGCAGGTGTAAAAGTCATATATGGCGTCCCGGGACTTAAGGTCCATGCGAAACTGCTGCTGATCACAAAAGTAAAAAATGATGTCATTCAGAGATATGCAGCCATCGGTACAGGGAATTTCAACGAAGACACCGCCAGGGTCTATACTGACCATCTTTTGCTTACTACAGATATCAAGATCACAAATGAAGTTTTTAAAGCTTTCAGCTTTTTTAATGTCAATTATAAAAAGGATAATTATTATCATCTGGTCCTCTCTCCTTTTGCACTCAGGAATAAGATCAATCTTCTGATAGATAATGAAATAAAGAATGCGAAAGCCGGAAAGAAAGCTTATATTTATTTGAAGCTTAACAATATAAGCGATACCGAGATAATCGACAGGCTTTACGAGGCCAGCTCAGCAGGTGTCAATATAAAGATGATAATCAGAGGAATGATGTCCCTGGTTCCGGGATTAAAGGATATCAGCGAAAATATTAAGGCTATTGGCATAGTGGACAGGCTACTTGAACATTCAAGATTCATGATCTTCTGCAATGGTGGTGATGAAGAGTGTTTCATCTCATCAGCCGATCTCATGACAAGGAATATCGACCATCGTATTGAAGTTACCTGCCCGGTATTTGACAAAAACATAAAAAACGAACTCAAAGAAATATTCCAGATCCAATGGAACGATAATGTTAAAGCAAGGAAACTCGATTCAACTCTCTCAAATAAATTCGTTAAACCCGGTAAAAAAGAGCACCGCTCCCAGCTTGATGTTTACAATTACCTGAAGAAAATCCACGAGAAATAGTTCTCATTAATGCAGAAACATGGAAATAAAAACGAATAACTTACTTTAATGAACAATACATCCCTGCTAATAGGAACAATTTTAATAATCCTGTTCTCCTGGTTCTTTTCCATCAGAGAGAAAAGATATCATGGTATTGCCCGGTTCTTTTCTTTTGAAAGTATTTATATACTGATACTTATGAATTACCGGATATGGTTCAGGGAACCTTTTTCCTTACATCAGATCTTTTCCTGGATCTTTCTTATTTCATCAATTTATCCCGGTATTGCCGGTTATCTGTTGCTCCAAAACAGGGGAAAACCGGATAAGCACATCGAGAGAACCACTGAGCTCGTTAAGTCAGGTATATATAAATATATAAGGCATCCTTTGTATTGTTCCCTGCTTCTGCTTGGAACAGGAGTTATGCTAAAAGATCCCGGAATATTTCAGATTATACTGGGAATAATAAATGCCCTTGCAATATTTCTGACTGCGAGGATTGAAGAAAAGGAAATGGTCATAAAATTCGGACAGAACTATAAAGAATATATGCACGAAACCAAGATGTTCATACCATTTATCCTGTAACAATTAACAATTAACAATTAACAATTAGCAATTAGCAATTTGTAATTAGCAATTAGTAATTATCCGATTATAAACCCTAAAACCTGCAAACACACCGCTAAAGACTCCTAGACTAAAGACCTGCAAAACCTGCAAGACCTGCAAGACCTGCAAGACTATTTACCCAGCCACGCAATCACTTTCTCCGAGCCTGGTTTCTCTTTTGAGTACAGTACATCGACGAGTTTCCCGTTTTCATCGATGAGGTATTTCTGGAAGTTCCATTTGACCTCGGAGTCCATAACTCCATTTAATGACTTTGTTGTCAGCCATTTGTAGAGAGGATGCATATCATTGCCCTTCACCGAGATCTTTTCCATCAGAGGGAAAGTGACACTATAATTATCTGTACAAAACTGTCTTATTTCCAGAGCAGATCCCGGTTCCTGGTTCAGAAAATTATTTGCCGGGAATCCGATAATAATCAGTTTGCCATTGTATTGCTTGTACAGCTCCTCAAGGTCTTTATATTGCGGCGTATAGCCGCATTTTGATGCTGTATTTACGACCATGACTTTTTTCCCTTTCAGGGAAGCCAGATTAAAATCCTCTCCTTCAAGAGTTTTGACTTTGAAATCATAGAAGCCTGATTGTGCTGTTACTACAATGGGAAACAGGATAAGGCTTAAGATTAATTGCCATTTTAATATCTTCATCTTATATCATTTTGAATTGGTACACTTAAAACAAATAATCTTTGATGAAGTTCAATTATGATAAAGAAATTACCTGAGTTATTATTCCACAAGTTCGGTAACAGTTGAAGAATTCATCTGAACGGGCATTTTCATATCCATTTCTGTTATCAGCATTGTTCCTTTCAGTTTTGTCTCAACAAAAGATTTTATAAAATAGCCTTCCTCCGGAGAAAAATAAAGTGTATAGGTTCCGGTGTAGGGTCCAGAGATTTTTATATTCATATCCTGTGCTACTGTCTTTATCGTTTGGGTTCCAGAAATACTTGAAGTGATCTTTACACAGTCGTATCCGTTTACCTTTTCTATGCCTTCGATGAGGTTTTCAGAATTTGTCAGGAGTCGCATCGATACTGCGCCCGACCCGGTATTAAGAGAGTCTGTGGCGCTCCATTTATAGCCCTGACTGACAGTACCAGCAGGCAGGTCGGGGAAAAAATCAATCATATTTGATGACAGGTTAGTACTTCCGCTGGAAGGAACATCGAAAACAACATTAGCAGCCCCGGTGATATCTGTTTCTTTGCCCAAAGGTGTAATTACCATTTTGAATATTTTGCCTGAGATTCCGCTTACTCCGCCGCCGGAGGCGCCCATTGGTGATTCTACGCTCTGGGCTATTGTATCAACCCTTACCTCAAGAGCCAGATCAGGTCCGCTCCCGCCGGCAGACTTCACCGAACATCCAAAGAGAGAATTTATTTCGTTCTGCATTTGTTGTCCTTCGATATCCATTGTCTGCATAATTTTGCTTGTCTGCTTATAGGTTACTGATCTGTCTTCCGGAAATTTATATCTGAGAGTGAGTTGCTTGTTTGCTGTCTGTGCAATAACAGGAATATTACAAACTATGATTGCGACAATAATAGTTGTCAAGAGAAGATGTTTTTTAATCAGATTTTTCATGATGAGTAAAGGTTTATAGTTTTTTTGAGCAGACGTAAATTTCGTGATTTTCTGAAATTTCCTGTCATGGATTTACAATTTTATTTTGGGACAGGTTATGAATATTGAAAAACTCGTTATATTTTTGCGGCACTTTGAAGGTATACCTGGAGGTTACAAGGATAAGGTCCTCCTTCGCTGAAGCTACGGAGGACAGAACCAGCCTTCGTTGAAACTTCGGCTGGTAATACGGGGTGTAGCGCAGTCCGGTTAGCGCATCTGGTTTGGGACCAGAGGGTCGCAGGTTCGAATCCCGCCACCCCGACAAAAGAAAAAGCCCTTCCCGCTGCAAGCGGGAGGGGTAAGGTTTTTATTCGCGTTGAAAGCCCCGCTTTCATAAGCGAACTAAAAACCTTACCCCGTCAGCGAGCGAAGCGAGCGAAGAAGGGCTTTTTCTTTTGTCAATTCTCCCAGACCGGGATCATGAAATAATCCCGCCACCCCGTCAGCGAGCGAAGCGAGCGAAGAAGGGCTTTTTCTTTTGTCAATTCCATTGTCAGTATTAGCAACAGGGGTACATTAAATTATAATTGAAATAAATTTATGTATTTATCAAAGATGTATTTTCTGCTTCTTTGTCCTCCGGTAATTTCCTTAAGGATTCCCAGCTTTTCTAATTCGCCTATCAGTTTGTATGCAGAAGGGAATGAAATATCTGCTACTTCACACACTTTTTCTGCATTAATCAGAGGTTTATGAAATAAATAATTAGCAATCTTCCGTGCATTTATCGCTCTTGTTCCAAGTGTTTGAATTTGACTATCAAGTTGTTTCTGTAGTTGTAGTATTCTGTCGAATGTGGTAATCCCCTTATTTGCAGTTTCGATAATGCCTACAAGAAAAAACTTGAACCATTGACTTATATCATTCTTCTCCCTTACCCACATTAAATTCTCATAATAGAGTCTGCGATGTGCTTCCAGAAAATCAGACAGGTACAAAATTGGTTTTTTTAAAATACCTTTATTTACAAGATAGAGGGTTATCATAAGTCTACCAACTCTTCCATTTCCGTCAAGGAATGGGTGAATAGTTTCAAATTGATAATGAATCAAAGCTATTTTTAAAAGTTCAGGAAAGAAAATCTCCTGATTGTGAACAAAATTTTCCAAGTCTCCCATCAACTCAGGAATCGTTGTATGAACCGGGGGTATAAATGTTGCATCATTTATTGTTGCTCCTCCGATCCAGTTTTGACTACGTCTGAATTCACCTGGCTGGCGCTTTTCTCCTCTTACTCCCTTAAGAAGTGTTTTGTGAGTATTTCTTATTAACCTGGCTGAGAATGGTAGTTTATCCAGCTCTTTGATTGCTGTCTCCATTGCATGAATGTAGTTCTGTACCTCCTCCCAATCATCGCGTTTATCCAAAGGTACATCCTCTTTTTCACGCAATGCTTCTTCTATATTTGTCTGAGTGCCTTCGATCTTACTGCTTTGAGTTGCCTCTTTCAGAACATGCATACTTATGAATAAATCAATGTCTGGGATATAATTTGAATACATGTCCAGCCTTCCTAAGTCCCTGTCGGCTTTGCTTAGAAGCTGAATGACTTCCATATTATCCAAATTCCATTGACGGTTAATCAGGGTTGGCTGAAAACTTTTGTAAGAACCTTGACTGATGTATGTACCAGCAAGAAAATCTTTCATGTCTTCTATTTTAAACAAAGATAAACATTATTTAAGATATACAATATTATATTAAATAATATTGATCCTTATTTAATATTTCACTTGATTTATTAAATATTAAAATTTTAATTTAAAACTAAAGTTATCGCGCTGACAATCAACTTGTTGCTCGGTTTAATGAGTAATAAATATAATCATATTACGCCAAAACTGGTAGATAAAACCACTATTCGATTTTAGTTCACATAATCAAAGTTGCAAATTCTTAAAGAATAGTAGTAGTAAAATGAAAGCCCCGGTGTCTATTCCGGGGCTGAGAAAATGACCAATAAAGAGCTTTTTGAATCCTGCAATACATGCTCTGATATATACCGGTATGTCAAAGATAAAAGATCCCGGGGCCACTTGATAAAACTACAGATTCATACCTCACATATAAATATTTTAATTAAATCCAGCTTTAGTTACTGTTAAGGTTTCCTAATATTGATTGGGATGACCCGGTGTGGGAAGGTTACTGGCTACCTGTGCACCACTGTTATGAGCCCTTGTCAGAGGCATGGTGAGGGTGATCCCAGTGCCGGAGACCTGTGCTCCCATAGCATGTGTTTTCTTGAGCGGAGCAGTGAAAGTAATGGAGTTGACCGGATTGTAATTGGCACTTCCAATACGACCACGTGCCGGAGTGAGGGTAGCAATAGTTGCTGTCTCGGCGTTTGCACCGCTGCCTATTGTAATTGTCTGACCAACGCTAAAGCCTGAAAGACCCGCAACAGTGATAGCAGTAGCTCCCGCCCTGGAGGCAGTTCCTGTTGTAGTTGCCCCGGGTGTACCAACAGCCCTGATAACTGCGGTCTCACTATTTGCACCTTTATCGATAATGATCTTCTGACCATTGCTGAAACCTGCAACACTGGCGACTTTAATATTATCTGAACCGGCTGTTGATGCTGCCAGCATTAAGACGTTGTTTTGAACCTTGAAATCGCTGCAATTGGAGTCGTTGTCTTTACCGTCCGGGTAGCGACCCGTACTCATATCGGGCTGGACGGGATTGATTGCATTAGCACTGATGTTAACTCCGGTTGTAGTAATACGGGGCGAAGGTGCTTTGCATCCGCTCGCTTCAATTTCTGAAACACCCATGTACCCTTCTGCTGCCCATGGATCGACTATCAGTCCATAGTTGAGACCGTCAACAACATTGCCTGCTGCATCACGCAGCACCATATTGCCTGCACTGATAAAGAAGGCAGGGCCGCCGAACCACTGATCTGGTGCGGGAGTTCCCTGGTAACCGGCGGTTGTTACTTTTTCATCACGTATAACAGAATTGATCTCATGGTCCATGGTAAGTGGCTGGTCGAGAGTGATACCGGTACCGAGCGGAAGGACCGGCTCGTTGCTCGAGTGATCGAAAGCCGTTGCCGGCTCGAAGGTGATCCCTGTTCCATTGCAGGCAAACGGGAGGTTGGATGAATGATTGAACTTCAGCGGTTCTGCCAGATCGAGTCCGGTACCAGGATCCTCGTTATCTGCAAGAGGACCATTGAAAGTGTTGCGAACCGACTGTGTGCCAACACGCGTTACGGTGACCCACTCGATCCCGTGACCTTCGCTTTCAACGTCAAGTCTTATTTTGTCACCAACCGATATGTTACCAATAGGATGCACCTTGATGTTTGTATCGCCTGCTTTTGCGTCCATTGAAAGAAATCCCTGCGTACCCGGCTTGCCTACTTCTGTAACCGTAACCACCTCGTACTTTTCAATGGGATTAACTGCAACAGGATATGTGGCGCCATAACCGATACCAATCTTCTGACCTGCTACGATACCTGCCACACTCGCAACAGGCACGTTTGTTGATCCTTTGGGGATCGTAATAACCGGACCTTCAGGAAGAGGTTGCCATACGGTTGGAGGTGTATCTTGTCCGGCAGTACGGATTCCCGATGAGGTTCCCGGAGGAAGACCTGCTGCTGTACCGACACTTTTGATAGTACGTCTTTCCATGTTGGCACCTTCCCCTATTTCAATTACATCACCTGCCGACATACCTGTCGTGCTTCTTACATAAATGACCGATTCACCGGCTTTTGCAGGAACAGCCAGCCCGGAAGTGGACAAACCTAACAGGTAGAAACCATTTGAGGCCAGTTTTGTCCCGGACGGTATATTTACGGATGAAAAGATTGGCATCTGGTATGGACGCATAGTAAGTGTCCAGTTTGAAATATCAACTTCACTGCTGCCGGCGTTATAGAGCTCAACGAAAGAGTTCGTAGTATTGGATCCGTCACTGATACGGAATTCATTTATCTTTACCGGACTTACATTGCGAACTTTCTCAATTGCTGTCTCGGTTTGAGATTTACCGTTTGCTGTATTTTTCCATGAGGCTTTGCCAACAAGGTCACCATTGAAAGCCTTATATCCTGAAGTTACAGTGAAAGTTGCATTTACGCTGGCCCCTGGTTCTATCTGATCCGGGAAACTCTTTGAAGTCTCTGTGGAGTTTTGAACAACAGCCTTCCATCCCCCGGGAAGGGTAAGGCTCAGGTTAAGACCCTTTACCGGTGCGCCTGTAGTATTTGTAAATGTTAAGGTCGTGTTCTGTGACGATCCCGGTGAGAAAGTCTGAAGACCCGGAGGCATGTCGGTTGCATTGGCCGGAGCGACGCTCAGACGGGGGACATCGTAGCCGGCGGCCACTATATTGGCCTGTACCTTCTGGTTGGTTTCTTCTGTCGGGAATGTACCTGCAGCTGTCATTGCGCCTTCGTACATAGTTCCCTGGGACCAGTTGCCATTATCGCCACCGTTACCCAGGTCGATAGCTCCCTGCTTGCGCATAGGATCATAGCTGCTTATTAATTCCGGACGCGTCGCTTTTTCATTTTGGACGCGGGGTCCGTCGAACATTATTGACAGATCGCCTCTCTGAGCGTCGCCGCCCATTGTCCTCCAGTGGCCTGGTTCTCCATCAAATGTGGCTGTAACAAAACGCCAGGTAATTGTAGGTAGATCAGGGCAATACTTATTGGCAGGTGAGTCGGTTACACAACCTACAATGTTATTCTCCTGGTCGGTCATGATCCATGGACCAGGTCCCTGTCCATAATACCACGTAACGGCGTTGCCATAATAGGTGGTTTCCATTGTACCGTCGCCGTCATCGCGGCTGTCGATCTCAGCGTTGCCGTAATCGAAGCAACAGCCACCGTTATAGTGATGACCGTTAATAACCCAATACTGTCCCTCTGCCTGATCATCAACTGCAGTACCCTTCGGATCGTCCTGGCGAAGGCCCATACCCGGCTCGATGAAGATGCCATAGACTTTGTGACCCATGAGTGTAACAGGAGCCATGTCGGCGATCGGCAGGCTGTTAAATCCGCCCATGGCCGTGGGGTTACCTGCACCACCACGGGGTGACTGAATAAGATTGTTGCCTTTACCTGACTGGTCATATAGAATTGAGATCCAGCAGTAGGTATTGGCACAGAATTTATCCTGGGCGGCTGCGTCAGCATATCCGCCCGGATCGTCCCTGGTAGGTTTTACTACACCTATGTCCAGGGTTTTACCGTCCGACTGACGTATGACCTGGTAAAGAGGTCCGTTATATGATGCATATAACGCACGGGTACTGCTGTGGGCAGCCACACAGGGACTGCCACCTGCAGCATAGATGTCACATGGACCTTCCGGTCTGGGTGGTGTAACTACATTGCATCCTGCTCCAACTATTGAAATCACCATCATCATGGTGGCAGGCATTATGAGAGCCAATGCAAGAACAACTAAGAGACGATTTTTTTTCTTTTTCATGTTTTATTCTCCTGGGTTTTTAACGGTAAATGATGAGGTTTTAAATAGATTCATTTATACTAAGCATTCCAATTATAATAAATAATCTGTTTAGTACATGACAAAAAATATCAATTATTTGATTGTTAACATCGTTGTCGCTCTTTCCGATTCATGAAGTCTTCAGGAGTGATAACATCAAAACATCGGCCGTCGATAGTGTTTCTTTTGCCATCAACGAAACCAAAGACAAAATTGACTTGCTTTATTACCTGAACCTTTTAATGCCGGACA
The DNA here is from genome assembly GCA_002070505.1 of Bacteroidetes bacterium ADurb.Bin145. GTDB lineage: Bacteria > Bacteroidota > Bacteroidia > Bacteroidales > VadinHA17 > LD21. The sequence continues at coordinate 188,223 of MWDJ01000002.1, forward strand.
CTATTACGGTGCAAAGGCACCCGGGAAAGGTTTCCCTGTTCCTTTCAATCCGGATAATCTAACGATACGATCAGGTATTTCTGCAGCAGCCTTAATGCCGGGAAATGCTTTTACCAGCCGGTAATCATTGTTTTTTATATCAGCAAACAACGGACCCTGGTAATTTTCAAAATACTGACACTTTGTGCAAAATTCAGGGATAATTTTACTGAGTTCTTCGGGTGAGAAGATATCGATACTGCAATCATCATCGGGATACGGGGTCCACCGTATTGTTGGAATTTTATTCTCTCCTGCCGCATCTCCCCTGATGAATATATTATTGTTGAGGCTTTTCAGATGGGGTGTGCTTAGTCTTTCGCACAAGGACGATGACTGCTGTGTTTGTAACATCGGCGAAGTGTTTTCGCCGCTCATATACATCAGATTGTTGACAAAGACATGGCCGTGGCGTTCCTCCACCCGGGGTCCTGTAGTATCGTGCCAGCCAAAAACGCCAAGCTGATCGCCACGGCTATCGCGGCTGAATTGAACCCTGCTGTTGATCATTGTGTTGTTGTACACTTCCACGTTAGCTGAGTTCAAAACGTATATGCTCTGGTTGCAGTCCAGAAAGAAATTACCGGCAAAAACAGCACCGTCAGAGATCTCAAAGAAAAGGGCGTTCTGGCTTACATTACTTACAACGTTTTTTACGAAAACAGCATCGTGATTACCCACATCCCACCATACTCCGTTTGAATTAGGCTGGTTTGTCACCAGGTTTTCACGGAACACAGCCCTGTGACTCCGGTTAAAGATCTTTACTCCTGACGGGTAAAACCCTGTCCATTTCTCAATATTGTTCTGCTCAAAAATATTCCTTTCGATCAGGATATCCTGAGATGCAACAACATATAATCCTTCCGTATTGGTATTGAATATCCTGCAATTACGCATCACCATGCTGTCGCTGTTGCAGAATACACCAATCCTGAAGCAGTTCGAAAAGATACAGTCTTCGATAAGTGTACTGACGATATCTCTGCCATGCCCATCGACAGCCAGCACTGTTGTACCGATGTGAACCATTGTATCCGGATATTGGGTTATTTCAAGTCCCCTTATTACAGGACCTTTCTTGTCAGGGATTCTGTCATTTGCGATTCCAAGAGTCCTGTAAAGTGCCTTCCGGAATGCAGTAATTTCCACCAGGCGGCCCTCCGGATCGGCACCTATGTAAATCCTGTTTTTACTGTAATCAACATAGAAAGTACCCTTGTTGACTTCCTCAATACTGCCGGCCGATTGCAGATATTGACCATCTATAAATACCCCGTCGTTGTTAAAGCGGTGCATAGGAGTAAACTGTTCATTCCGTTTGCGATTCCACCATGATTCCGGACCTGCCGGAAATAAACGATCCCATTCCGTAACCCAGAGACTGTCTGAAACCTTCGACCAGGACTGAGCCACCATGGTGCCCTTCAAAACAGGTTTCTCATCCTGATACGGTTGTATGACAACTCCCTGATTGAAAACCAGATCGCCAGTCCGGTAAACACCTCCGCGCAGAATAATGGCATCACCTGTAACAACCTTTTTAATTGCTGTCTCGATAGTGGTTGGACTGTCAGGTGTAAGACCATCGGAAGATGCGCCGGCGTCAGGTGCAGCATAATAAACTACCCCGGGGACAGAGGGCAATTCATAGGTCCGGGCCCTGGGCCCGTATTCAACCGGTTGTTCCCTCTGAGCCGGCTCGTTGCATCCTGATAGCAGATACAACAGCACGATCACAAAAAAAAACTGAAGGATAAGATTTGATTTTTTCATTTCATATAAGGTTTTATTATTTATCTGTTTTACTCTGTCAGTAAGATTTTTTCAGCACTCAAGATAAATATTTTTCCTGTAACTGATTAATGTCGTGACCTCTCCAGTTTCCTCTGCCAGACCAGGAAATTCCTCTTTCTGAAGTATCAGTTCAATTATCGCAATTTTTTATCAGCTGGTAGAAGAACCCTATACCCCGTTTGTAATCTTCTATTTTATTCCTTTCATTCAATCCATGCGTTCTTGCAAGGTCTTCGGAAGTGACCATGATCGGGGCAAAGTTGTAAATGTTACTGCTTACCCCTGTATATTTCCTGCTGTCCGATGCTGCTATCATCATTGTCGGGGCAACAAGTGCTTCAGGATATACCTGCCTTATGGTTTTATGAATAACGTCAAAGCCCGGAACATTGATCGGCGAGTCGGGTGCAGGCTCCTTGCGTCCCTCCAGTTCTTTAATTACAACTCTGTTGTCGGCTATTACTTTTTTCAGATGCTCAATGACATCATTTGATGTTTCACCCGGCAGAATCCTGAAATTCACAACCGCCTCCGCTTTTGTCGGGACAACATTATCCTTGAATCCTGCATTGAAAATAGTCGGTGCTGTGGTTGTCCTGACCAGGGCATTGGAATTACTCCCGCCTGCATAGATCTTAAGAATGACACCTTTGAAAAGCCATTTGTTTGCAAATATTGCCCTGGCATAAAACGGCATTTCGGGTCCGATATACCTGATAAAATCATCCACTGGCCTGGATATTTTCGCTTTCATCGGATTATCGACAATATTTTTAAGCGCCCTGTTAAGTACAATTATGGCAGATTCTGCAGCAGGATATGCTGAATGGCCTCCTTCCATCTCGACTGTCATGCTTACTGAAAGATAACCCTTTTCGGATGTCCCTATCAATGCTACAGGTTTATCAATCAAAGGAACCATGCCTATTGTTACGGCATAACCTTCGTCAATAACAAATTCCGCTTCCACACCTCTTTCCTTCAGGGCAGCAGCAATTACAGCAGCTCCCTTGAGTCCGCTGATCTCTTCATCATGTCCGAATGCAAGGTAAACAGTCCTTTCAGGCTGATAATTTTCGGAGAGAAGCTTTTCAACAGCTTCCAATATTGAGATCATCGCGGCTTTGTCATCGAGGGTGCCTCTCCCCCAGATATATGTTCCATCGTTCTCGCCGGAAAAAGGCGGCTTTGTCCAGGAACCAGTTTCACCGGCAGGAACAACATCCATATGTGCCATAAGAATGACCGGTTTTAAGCTCTTATTCCTGCCTTCCCAGGTATAAAGGAGACTGAATGAGGAAAATATTTCCTTTTTCAATTTTGAATGTAATAACGGATAGGCTTCAGACAGAAATTTATGATATCCCCCGAAAGCGGCTGTGTCTATTGGTGCACCGGGTTCGTATGAAATAGTGGGAAAACTGATCGCACGTGACAGACGATCTGCACTTTCATCACCAAACACAGGAAGCGAGATGTTCCCGGGGTCTGTTTGCATAGATTTGAAGGCAATAGTCTTGATTATAATGACTATCAAGAGAAGTCCAATAATTGCTGACAGAAGCCATACCAATTTTTTCATAACGGATTATTGGATTAGGTTTAACATAACTGAATTTTATATCTTTAATAACTGATGCAAATCCTGACGACAACGAAATTAAGAATTCTTTTCTGTAGAAAAGCCAGAGGCCCTGGCCACCTCCAGCCGGAGTAAATTGTCCATTATTAACCCTACATAACCAATTGTTCCTAAGTATTTTAGATTAAAGTAATCTAAGCGGCCAGATGTGGTTAACACTACCGTTTTTCCAATTTATTCGAGAAGCGCAAAATTATCATGCATATGCTTCAGGAATCCGACAAAATCGTCTTTCTTTTCCGAACTCATCCATTCCATTGCTTCCTTTGGATGTTCGTTCATGGCTCCTGTAACAAGGTAGGGTATATGATATCCCCACTGAATTTCTTTTTGCATCGGGAGAATAATATCCTGGATAGCCTGGAACAAAGGCAATAATCTGTATTTTGGATTCTTAAGAAACGCTATCAAAAGTTCGATCGGGCAGTTTCCGGCACCTCTTCCAAGACCCAGCAAAGTTGCATCCATCATATTGCATCCATAGATTATGGCAGTGATTGTATTCGAAAAAGCCAGCTGCATATTGTTATGTGCGTGGATACCTATTGTTTTTCCTTTAAGAAGCTCCTGATACTTCTTAGTTATCAACTCTATTTCTTCACAATACATACTACCGAAGCTGTCTACAACATAAAAGACAGGCACCCGAGACTTCGCAACATCGTGAAGAGCCTCATCAAGATCACGCTCATTTACCTTCGATACAGCCATCAGGTTTATTGTTGTTTCATATCCCTTATCAATACAGTGTTCCGCCATAGATATTGCCTTGTCCATCTGATGGACGTAAGTAGCGATCCTTATCATATCGATAACACTCTTCGATTTTGGAGGGAGATTGTCGAGATCAACCCTGCCTATGTCAACCATGACTGACAGCTTAGTATTTGTTTTATTGTCACCGACAATCCGCCTCACATCCTTTTCATCACAGAATTTCCAGGGGCCAAAATCATTACGCGAAAAGATCTTTTCGCTGCTTTTATATCCTATCTCCATATAATCAATCCCGGCCTCAACACAAGCCTTGTACACCGATCTCACAAAATCGTCGCTGAAATGCCAGTTGTTCATCAGGCCTCCATCACGGACTGTGCAATCAACTACTTTAATTTCCTTCCTGTACATAGTAAATTATTTTTGTTTCTTCTTAAATAATTCAAGTTGTTCATTTATTGAATAGTCAAGCATTATCCTGTATAAATCCTCTATCAGGTCCGGATCCAGTTTATTGTCGGCAGCATAGTTGCGCCGTATCCTGATAACATTAAGATATCTTTCTTTTGCGTACACCGCATCAATATCATTCTTATACTTTACTATTTCCCGGATATAAGAAAACCTTTGCCCGATAAGGCTGATAATATTTTTGTCGATATAATCAATTTCCTGACGTACTTCTCCAATGCTGTTACATTCGTGTGGTAATTTCATAAATAACTAATTTAAACTATAATATGCAATTTCACTTTGCAATTGTAAGAAATATTCCGGATAATAGTTTAATTACTAAGTACTTTTTGACAATAACTTAAATACTCTTTCAGACAATTCCCGGAAATAATTCAATCTTTGCAAATCAACAGGAATTAAACCTCATAGGGATCCAGAAACAAAATGACCAAGGTTAATCATGATGAATCAGCGCGCCTCTTTCTGACAAATCTCTATCTTTGTACTGATATCCGGAATCTTTCAGGAGAGACGACCCTGAATAACAACACCAAGCACATAATAAACGAGACTTAAGATAATTACTCTCAAAAATGCAAAAGCCAATATGAAATTCTGCAATAACAAGAAGATAAGCCGGTCGAAGTTTGTAAAAGGAGTAGCCGTTGCAGCTGTTTATTGCGCATGCAAGCCATTCAATCGCCTGGCAGCCTCAGAAGGGAATTCAGAGCAAAATAATGATAGTAAAGTACATCTGGCAGCCGTGTGCGGAACATTTTGCGGAGCTTGTCCGGCTTACATCGCTAAACACAGTGATGAAAAGCAGATAAAAATGAGACTGCAAAAGAGATTATCAGCCGGACCGGTGACGGCAAAGAAGTCGATTCCGGATCCGAAATGGATGGACGGCCTTCTATGCGACGGCTGTCTCAGCGGCGGCGAATTAGCTCCCCATTGCCAAAAATGCCCGATGAAGGTATGTGCTGCAGGCAAACAGAATGTGACACGTTGTTCTGACTGTACCGAATTGCCCTGTACCCGTATAATGGGTTTTATCAATACAGGATTGCTGCACCGTGCCGAATACCTGCCAAATCTTGAAAAGATCCGTAAGATGGGCGTTCAGGAATGGGTTAAATATGAAGAGGAACGCTGGCGCTGTCCCAGGTGCGGCCTGCCAATGAGCTGGTACGATGCCGAATGCGTACAGTGTGGTGAACCAAGATCAGGGAAATTGTTTCCTCTATAAAATAGAATTCCTCCAACCAGGATGACACATTATGATCCCGGACAGGTAACTTATTCCGTTAAGATCAAATAGTGTTCTGACCTTTAAAGACTCTTGAGTTGTTAAGAGTATAGAGATGTCCGACCCAGGTAAGTTTACCTGGCCATAATCCTGTAACTATTGCTGATGCGTTATTTTCCGAATTGACTGTCATTAATACATCATATGTTCCGATCTGGGTCATCACGGTGAAACGAAGTGTATAGCTTAGTTCCTTTGCATTTTTATGTATATTCCATGAGTTGATCTTACCTTCAGCAGTAACTCCGCCCACACCATTATAACCGAAACCTGTTCCAGTGCCTGTCTGTAACACACTCTTGAACTGGTCTACCCTTATAAAATTCACATTTGAAATAACTGGTACTCTCATACCATATTTATCCTGCAGAAAATCTGCTTCCAGCACAAAACTTCTTGCATTCAGGAGAGAATCCAGAATATGGAAATTTGCATTCATCTGTGCTTTTCTTACCTCTTTTCGTTCCTTCCGGGTTAATTTGAGATCCTGAGCATTAGAATATGAAGAAATCAATAATAATCCAAGTACCAGAAAGAGGCCTGCCATATTTAATTTTATTGTTTTCATAACCTCTTGAATTTTATAAATAAACAACTCAAATCATATGCCAATCTTCAGGATAAAACACTAAAAATCAATATTTAACATATTTTAAATATTTTGCCTTACATTTAATTTCCAGTCCAGGCGGCAGCCATTTTCAGTTTATGGAGGGTATTCTAATATAATATTAAAATAATATGAGTATCAGGAATCATTAATGCTATTTAAAAAATCGCTTGAAAATCAATTTATCAACCCCTACCCTTTATACACATCTTTCTTTTATTCTCTGCCGAAAGGAGGAGATCCCTCACTCGTTAATCCTTCGTACACTCAGGATTTACTCGTTCGGGATGACACGGTCTCCTTGGGGATAAGGGGGAATGAGGCCGGGGTAGACGAAGAACCGATCCTGATTCATCGGGAGAGCTCGGCGCAGCCAAAATCAATGAAATATTGTGTATGATCCCTGATACTCATATAAAAAAATAATTGAATTCTTTATCTCTTCAGAAAACCGATACCGGATTTTGTGTATGTTTGAGTAATAATTCTTAAAAATTGATTAGCTGATCGTTCAAAACTAATATTGATTTATCATGAAAAAAATTTTCAATCTCTCATTGGCTGCTTTCTTATTTATAATCCTGATGGCTTGCAACCTCATTAATTCTACTGCTCAGGCACAATCAGGTCAAAAGAAACCTCTTGTTCCTGGAGAACAGGCTCCACCTGCTGATCCGGGACAGAGGAATTTCGGCGGGATGCAGCCTCCTGCAGGTACTCAGGGGCAGAAGCCTCCGCAAAGATTGCCGCGGCCTGAACCAAAAATCACTACTGTTTCTCTTGATGATCTTTCAATGAGTGATCCCTTTATCTATCCGGATGAAAAAACCAAAACTTATTATCTGACAGGTACAGGTGGACGTTTGTATAAAAGCAAGGATCTTAAGATGTGGACAGGTCCATACTCGATAATAGATCTCACAGGGACATGGATGGATGGGCTCTTTGTTGCAGCCGGAGAGATCCATCATATCGGCAATAAGTATTATTATGCCGGCACCTGGAGCGACCACAGTACTTTGATACAGGTTGTCCCCCGTCGTTACAACGTGCCCCGCAACCAGACTCAGTTATTGGTTGGTGATTCTCCAGAAGGTCCTTTTAAACCATTGGTCCAGGAACGCGAATTCTGCCTGGGTCCGGAAGACTGGGATATAATCGACGGTACTCTTTACACTGAAAACGATACCACATACATGGTGATCGTTCATGAATGGACCCAACTCATCGACGGAACAATGGATTATATGCCTCTTTCAAAGGATCTGACTCATCGTACCGCTGAACCGACAACCATCTTTCGTGCAAGTGAAGCAGCCTGGTCTAAAGAAATGAACAGCATTGGCGAGGCTACTTTTGGTTTGAAAATGCCGGGATGGGTCACAGACGGACCCCAGATGTTCAGAACAAAAACAGGGAAACTGGGTATGCTATGGTCAAGCTGGGGAGAAAACAGGTATGCCCAGGGCGTAGCCTATTCTGCTTCAGGAAAGCTCAAAGGTCCATGGATACAGGAAGAAAAAGCATTCAAGGGAGACAACTCAGGACATGGAATGCTATTCAGAACTTTTGAAGGAAAACTCCTCTTTATTATACATCATTCCGAAGGGAACGGCCCAAGAAAGCCGCAAATTTATGAGGCCGACGACTCAGGCGATAAACTGTTACTCGGAAACAGATATAATCCCTGATCATTTAAGAGAAGACGCTGTCTGAGAATTATTTAATAACCTGTTAAAATCTCACACCGAATGTAAGGCCGAATCGTAGTCCTCCCCACGGACCGTCAAAGTCCAGTTTGACATCATTACTTGTAGTGCTGATATTATACTTGAACATTGGGATATCGGCTTCACCCAGGTTTTCATTCATCTCATCCTTAATATTCTGCTGATCCTCCAATGTCATTGCCTGGGAAGAGGTCCCGGATACATTCCCTGAGCTCACACCGAAATGTGGCCCAAAAATCCAGAAATCAAGGCATAGATTCTTGCCTAATGCCCACTGGTTTCCTATCATTAAGCCTCCGGTATGTGATTTCACATCAGCAGACAGTATTATTGTAAGGTCTTCGTCTTCATCGTTTACTGTCTCATATTTTATATTCTTAGCATTATAACTGCCATATCTGTAGAAGAGGGAAAGATAAAAGCCCTTTCCGTATTTCTTCTTTCCGGGATAGTATCTTAATTCCGGAGTAATTGCATAATTGGTTATTGACAGGTTTTCAATTATCTCCTTTTCATCAGGTTCAGTTATGTCAGCGATATTAAATATCAGGTTTTTGTAAGGGAGACCTGTCTCAGGCATTACCCTGAACGATATTCCCGCAGAAAAATCTTTTGAGAGAACCCTCTCATACTGAACCGAATAGTTCTTGATCAGAAGAGATGTAAGATTTACCTTGACGAAGTTCATTGAAGTCTTTTCCCCGTCATCTTGAGTGAGTGAGTACCCATCCTGTACATTCAGAAGGAAGATAATACAGGCTGCAAACAAAACAGTAAGCACCTTTAGTTTCATTTTTGACAATGTGTTAGGTTCATAAATTGTTGTATTTAAGTAAATTTAAACAATATTTTTCATACCGAAAAATAATTTTAAGCCTGGCCGTTCAGCGTAAAAGTCTGTTACAGCTGAATTTTAAACCTCATCGGTTTTTAATAACCCACTGTCAGACAAAATTTCAACAGAAGATTGAAAACTATCTTTTGTCTGATAAATGTAATTCCTATCTTAGCCACGATTGAAAATTCTTAGTACAATAATCATGAAATTAAGCTTTCATAATTTCCCCTTATCGTTTCTGACTGCTCTGCTGATACTGTTATCACTGCAATGTAACAACGCTGATTCCCAGAAGCTGTCAAACTGGCCCTGTTTTCATGGTGCGGATCGTACAAATAAATCAATTGAAACCGGGCTCCTGAAGAAGTGGCCGGCAGGCGGACCAAAACTGCTTTTTACAATCAGCGGACTGGGAGATGGTTACAGCTCAGTTTCATTCGGAGAAGGTATGATATTCACAGCCGGGAAATCAAAGGATCTGAGCTACGTATTTGCCTTTGATCTGAACGGCAAACCTGTATGGAGCAGTCCTAATGGCAAATCCTGGTCAACAACAGCATCCTGGGCTTCATCATATACCGGTCCAAGAAGTACTCCGACATATGACAACGGAAGACTGTACTGCCTTAGTGAAGCGGGAAGACTGGCTGTATATGATGCAAAGACAGGAAAGGAGATATGGGCTAAAGATCTCCCGAAAGAATTTGATGCTCCTCAGACTGAATATGGATATGCTGAATCGGTTTACATTGAGGGCAACAGGATATATGTGCGTCCCTCAGGTAAAAAGGGATTCCAGGTATGCCTCAACAAGGATGATGGCAAACTGATCTGGGCAAATACTGATATCCCGGGTGTAGAAGGATATACCTCGGCTGTTGTCTTTGATTTCGGAGGATTCAGACATTTAACAGGAGCGAGTGCAGACTGCTATTATGGAGTTGATATCGCCACGGGGAAATTACTCTGGAAGGTTGATTTCAAGAATAAGCAGGGGCTTAACCTCACTGATGTTGTTGTTGAAAACGGACATGTTTATATTACAAGCGACTATGGAAAGGGAAGCATGCTTATAAGGTTGAAAAGGTCAGGCAATGCTTTCGAAACAGAAACAGTCTGGGAATCTGCGCTTTTAGACAATCATCATGGAGGAGTCATACTGCATAACGGACACCTGTACGGCTCGGGCACTAATTCAAGAGGCTGGTTTTGCCTTGATTTTCTTACCGGCAAACAGATGTGGAATCAGATAAGAGGCAAAGGATCCATCACATATGCTGAAGGGATGCTATATCTTCTTGATGAAAGAAGTGGTGTTATGAGTCTGATCAAGGCATCTCCCGAAAAATATGAACTCATGGGTGAATTCACTGTACCGAAAGGAGGTGAAAGTATGTATTGGGCTCACCCGGTTATCTCTGGAAAACGTCTCTATGTGAGACACTGGGATAAGGTTTTCGTGTATGATATCGGTATATGAAAAGTAGTCTGATAGTCCCAGAGTCTCAGAGTCTTAGAGTCAACGCTTCAACGCTTCAACGCTTCAACGCTTCAACGTTTCAATGTTTTAATGTTTCAACCTTTCGCCTCTTCGTTATCCTGATGTGTCAGGTTAATAATATGTTAATCTGCCTTTTCACGGGAACCAAAAGCCGTTATGAATTGTCTTTATAACGAAGAAACAAAACAGAATAATAACTTAAAAGTAGAGCAATATGAAAAGAAACGTAAAAATTCTGGTAATCATGCTTATTCTGACAGTGACAGGAAGCATGACTCTCGATGCACAGCCGGGCATGAGAGGAATGAGAGGAATGAGACCGGATTCAACTTTTAAAGGCAGGATGGAGATGCCGCGAATGGAGATGCGTCGCGGAATGGGAAGGATGAACGATAATTTTATACCTCCCGCCGGAATGAGGAACAGGCAGCAGGGTTTTGGTCAGCGTGGAATGATGCGTCAGCCCGGAAGAGGAATGCGCCCCGGGATGGCAGGTCTTAATAACATCCCAAACCTCACCGACAAGCAAAAGAAGGATATCGCAGATCTGAAAGGCAAACAGCAGGCTGAAATGGAAAAGCTCAGGATAGACATGCAGGCGAAGATGAAAGAGCTTAGGGAAGCACACAGGGCAAAGGTCATGAGTCTTCTTACTCCAGAGCAGAAGAAATGGGTTGAAGAAAACACTCCCGCTACTGAGAGCCGGAAATAAGATCTGATTACCGGTTAATCGGAAAAAGCGGCTTCAAAAAAAGAAGCCGCTTTTTTAGTTTCATCTCTGATACGGTGCACCAGGGGTATCTCCGCTGCTGATGAGAAGATACTTCTCCAGAAGCTTCTTTATGAATTTGTGTATTTCGTAAGTCAGATAATTCAACGGCTTGTTGGATAATTTATTAGCAACAGTATAATTCAAATATAACCAATCCTTGTAAGCCTTATATTTAGTCTTATAAGTGGCAGATATTCTTTCCAGCAGCTCTTCATCATTATACTTATGGGGTATGCCATAGATAAGAGGCAGGTCTTCGTAAATGAATTCATTAAACTCCTCGATAATTGCTTTCCTGTACCTGAACAGATTCAGTTTCTTTAATGCAAGGTTCCAACCTGTATCATCGGGTGATAAATTGATGTTATCATCAGGATTGACAACATAAGGTGAGGACTGGATTTTCTTTTTATAGTAAAATGGCGCCATTGAAGGAAAAAGAAGAAGATCTTTTGCAATCTCGAAGGCAAAAGCTTCAAGGCTATGGATCAAAAAAGCTTTATAATGAGGGTTTTTATAAGTAATGCATATTTTAGCCTGCAGATCCCTTAGTTCTGACAGATGGCACAGATAATCGAACTGATCAGAGGGATCAGGAAGGTATAAAGAGGCTTTTCTGCAAGCCCTGAGAGCACTTTTGTTGTCTTTCTGACGTAAAAATGAGTTACTCTCCTTAATTGCAGCCCGAAACGACAAACTTCTTTCTTCCTGTTCAATTTTTACCATCGGAACAATTATAAATTCACTACAAATGCCTTCCAGCCTTAAGGATACTGACCTGACTCTTTAAAATTACACAACAGTCCGGGAGAATTCAATAATTTTCTGAAAAATATGTGTCCCTTATCCTAAATTCCTGATCCTGATCTATCTTATGACCTCAGATAAGTACTCAAAACCGGAACATTCTTTTATAAAGATCGTATAATATATTAATATCTGGATTAAACATTATTTGCTAGTGAGAACAAAAAAAATACTACAATGGATGATTTTAGCCCGGTATATTGGATCGTATATGTTTTCATGGCCGTTTTTCTTGGATTCATGGTCTGGGAAATAATTAAAATGATCATATCTGTAATTACCGGCAGATATCGCAAAGAATCCAAAAAAAAGAGTGTTAAACCTTACCAGGCCCGTCAGTTTCGTTGATATAATCCATCACTACTTCCCTGAGAATATTAGCGAAATTAACATGCGGGATCTCGCTTCTCTTAAAGTATTGAGGCCTTTCTCCTTCAAATAATGTCATATCCTCTATCGGGATATTGATCCTGCCGGCAAAAATAAATTTTTCATTTGGATACGCATCTCCTGTGAGACATTCATACCTTTTAAAGAACCGGAACTCACCGAGGGTGATGCCCAATTCTTCCTTCACTTCCCGAATAAGAGCCTCCTCAGTAGTCTCGCCCTCCTCAACATGTCCTCCAAAAAGATCCCAGCAGTTAGGAAAGGGAATCCCGGGTTTGTTATCACGCAGGTAAAGCAACAATTCGTTATTGTCGTTTTCCAGGATTATGGCTGCAATTTTCTTCAATTACAATGAAATGATCACAAGGTAATAAATATACAAAAAAAGTAAGTTTTTTAAGGGATCATTGTTCTTAATTATTATTCTTTGATTACTGATTCAATTTTAATCTGATTTCACTAAAATTGTATATTAAATCCAATCCGAAAACTAAACCATGGAATATTACGATCTTATCCGTTCCCGTGAGAGTGTAAGGAATTACGATCCAAAACGGCCAGTTCCCGCGGATATCCTCACAAGGATCCTTGATGCGGGGCGCCTTGCTCCATCAGCCTGCAATTACCAGCCCTGGAAGTTCCTCGTGATCTCATCACGGGAAATGCTTGAAAAGGCAGGAAAATGTTATCCACGTGACTGGTTCAGGGATGCTCCGCATATCCTGGTAATCGCCGGACTGAAAGATCAGGCATGGGTCAGAAAATATGATGGATATAACTCCATTGAAACGGATCTGGCAATAGCCATGACGCACATTATACTTGCTGCTGAAAATGAAGGTATTGCCACCTGCTGGATCGAAGCTTACGATCCTGCTGCACTAAGGGAGGCACTACAAATCCCTGGTAATCAGGTTATCTTCGGGATCACTCCACTGGGTTATCCAAAGTCAGGCTATAAGAAAAGCGGTGTAAAGCAGAGAAAACCTCTTGATAATATCGTGGAATTTCTTTGATAGTATTTTTGAACTTTACCGCTTATTCGTCCTCAAAAACATTATAAATATTTCGGATAATCCTTTACGAGTAAATGCACCGGTTCCACATCTTCCTCTATCGCAGGGAATCGTCCTGTTTCATCGAGGAACCTGTTGTCGCTGTCATCATCATTGACCATGCTCACCTCACCGATGAGAACTTTGCCCTTCCCCTGCTCGCCATAAAAACGGTGGTATAACCTCGGGGGCAGACAAATGCTCTGTCCCGGTTTAAGAACCACACGACCTCCGGCACCGACTTTTGTCAGTACTCCGTCGATGCTCACTGTCAGGTCCTCATCAGATAGTTTATCATCAGGTGTCGATTTCCAGAGTTCAATTACAAGGTTCCCTCCTCCCCTGTTTATTATGTCCTCAGTCTTGTCCCAGTGAAAATGAGAAGGTGTCACCTGTTTCTCATCCGAGATCATTATCTTTTCACAGTATAGCTTATCGCGTTTTGCTAAATTCCCGTTTCGTATCGTGAATAGAGTTAATCCCTGTTTCCGGAAATCACCGCTTCCGAAATCGGTGATATCCCAGCCAAGCCTGTTGTCGATTATCTCCGAACATCTTTCATAAGCGCCTTTCCACATGCCGGGTGTCCAGAATGCCCATTCAGGTAACATGAACTGCCTTGAGCTGAAGAACATTTTAGCATTATTGATTATTGAATTTATTTCACTTCGTTTCATAACTCATTTAATGTGTTTTAAATATATTGTTATGTTTGATGAATTTCAAATTCAAATATAATTAAAACGTCATGAAGAACCTCCATGTTCCCGCTATCGGGACCGTGGCCTACATGGTGAATTTCTTTTTTTAACTACGGATTGACACGTATATTTATAAAACTGTAAGCGGTATACCGCATATTACACGCAGTATACCGCTCAAACGTTGTCATTCTATCGCTTTAATCAAGCTTAACTTTGATAACAAGCTTTTTTACCGGTGAATTCTCTCCGTCTTTCAATCCGGGTCTGTGAATGTCGTCAGGGAAAAGCAGAAATACTTTTTGCGGGTTTGCAGGGCAGTCTTTGTGTGTCCTGACTGTCATGTACATTATATCCTTTGCAGGATCATAAGGTTCAGTTACATCTTTAAGCTCTGACATTGGAGTGATACCGATAAGCTCCCTGCCGGCAATGACATACTGAATATCGGCATATTTCTGATGTGATTCAAAACGGGCAATATCCTCATTCTTCGACATGTACTCACTGGGTATTGCATAAACATTATCACCGTCTATATCCACGCGGGTCAGTCCCATATTCTGAAGATCGGTCTCCTTCAGGAATTTAAATGCCTTATCCCACCTGTCTTTGTGCCTGAAATAGGAAATAGCAAACTCTTTTCGGTTTGTCGTTGCGTCGGGTTCTACCTGCCAGCCGTTAAGCCAGTCAGATTTTTCGAACCATTTATCGATCTGCTTTGCGCTCCATGTTGATGGATCATCGGAGGTTTTACAACCAAACAAGCTAAAAAACACTGTTACTGCCATAATTTTCGGAAATAAATTTTTCATAAAATATAAATTAATAAATGTGATAACTGCCGTTTTAAATATACGTGTAAAATACTTGAAAAACAATAAAAAGAGATCTGTCATCCTTTGACCTTCTGTCAAAGGAATTGATTTATAATACTGTAACTCTCGCGCCAGAATGAACTGAGGAGATCTTCATCTATATCCGGCAGATCTTTCTGATGCATTTTACCGTTATAGACTGCCCCTGTAACAATATTGGATTGCGTCAGAAGGCCGCGCAGTTCAGCAGCTACTTTTACCGGATCCTTCATAAAAGGAGCAGCAAGATGATAGAGGGCATGAAATAATTTCGGCTGCATTCTGTAAATACGGGAACTGAATACTCCGGGTAAAAAACTAAAAAAGGTCATATTTTGTTCCTTGTACTTCAATGACAGATGACTGCACATCAGAACCTGAAAGAGTTTTGAATCAGAATAAGCCCTGGTTCTATTATAATTTGTCTTATCTCTGGCATAATTAAGGTCACGAGCAGCAATTTTGTAGACAGGTGAGGTAACCGCTGATATTATAAGTGGTTTTCCGGGGTCATGTTTCTTAATTATGATCTCGTCAACCAGATGCTGAGCAAGATAATTGACCTGGTATGTATACTCAAATCCGTTTTTTGTAAGGGTAAATTCCTTAGGACTCAATATTCCTGCATTGTTGACAACAATATCAAGACTGAAATTATCGCATATCGTTTTTGTAACCGAGGCAGTCTCCTTCAGGTCGCTGAAATCGACCCGGTAAAGATGAAATTTACCTTCGTAACTTTTTAATTCTAATTCTCTTCTTCCTGTAGCAATAACCGTATTGCCTTTGTCAAGAAAAGATTTTACCAGCTCCAGACCCAACCCTGAAGTGCCTCCTGTTATTAAAATTGTTTTATTTGTATACAGATCCATTCCTTTCAAATCCCGCAGATTCTGATCATTCAAACATACAAAAAAGATAAACGACAGGCATCCTGTATTTTGAAAACTGCCTTGGATATCTGGAGAATTTTAACTATATTTAATATTTTATACCCTCATAATGACGAATAAGGATTGTGCAGTGGCAGTGTTTTTTTATTACTTTTGGTATAAGAATTGAGGTTTTCCGGGTACATACGATTGTTTTTGTGAAATATTTACAACTCTCCATGAAGAACCTGATTATTCTTTCTGCATTATTATTCATATTTTCTGATAGTTTTTCTCAGTCAGCATCTACCTACCAGGGGGGTATAAACGGGGATCTGAATCTGCAGGCTATAGCTAATCTTAACACCAGCTCAGCCGGAGCAGTGAGTTTTGATACAAGGTACGAGGGTGTAAAAGGAACTCCCCGACTTTTTGACACATTGCTGAATTCACTTATGCTGGCAAAAGGACAGGAAAAATATATTCAGTTCAAAAGCGACCTTAACATAGCCGATAACACTCTTCTTTTCTCTCATCCCCGCACCGGGGTACTTATGGAAATACCTTCAGACATAGTCACTGAGCTGGTTATAAAGAAAGATGGAATGGACCTTATTTTCAGGACAACGCGGAATATTGATTTCGAAAAGGCAACAAAAGAGAACAGGTTCTACCAGGTGCTCAGAGAAAAATCTCCGCAGCTGATAAAGGTCCCTGAGAAATTATTCATTGCCGCCAATTATAAAGGGCCCTATACAATCGACAGGCGGTACGATGAGTACCGGCCTGAAAAAAAATATTACATCGAAGGTCCGGATAAAGTGTTCCGCCAGCTTCAGCTTAATAAGAAATCGCTCATCAAGATGTTCCCTGAAAAGAAGGATATAATCAATAAAACCTTTGAGACAAAAGGGAAAAGTGACGAGGAAATAGAAAAATTGATACTATCATTCATGAATTAGCTTAAATCACTTAATATGAAAAGAATCGCCAACCTGACAATTCTTCTGGTCGTTGTAATGATCAGTGCAGTAAATGCATTCTCCCAGGACTGGTCACAATTCAGGGGCCCGGGCCGTGACAGTAAGGTTACAGGCTTTAAAGCTCCGGCAAAATGGCCTGCTGAGCTTACATTAAAATGGAAAATCACTGTTGGGACAGGTGACGCAACCCCCGTTCTTGCAGGTAAGAATATTTTCCTCCATACACGGCAGGGTGCAGAAGAGACAGTGCTGTGCCTTGATGCTGCAACTGGTAAACAGATATGGCGGTACAGCTATGCAGCGCCGGCAGTGACAGGACCAGCCAGCTCCCACCCCGGCCCGAGAAGCACCCCGGTTATCGGCGAGGGAAAAATAGTGACCTTCGGTGTTTCAGGAATCACTTCATGTCTGGATTTAACCTCCGGGAAACTGTTGTGGAAAAAGGATGAAAACCAGGGTGTTCCGCAGTTCTCGACTGGAATGTCACCAATAATTTATAAGGGTTCGGTCATCCTCCAGACCGGAGGAAAGGATAATGGCCAGGTAGTGGCATATGATCTTAATACGGGAGCAGAGAAATGGAAATACACCAGTGAAGGACCCGCCTACGCTTCACCTTCCATGATGACTATTGATAAAATCCTTCAGGTTGTATTGTTCACAGAAAAAAGCCTTATTTCACTGGATCCCTCCAATGGTAAATTCCTTTGGAAAATCGAAACACCGCCAATGCAGAGGTTCTATGTGAGTGTAAGTCCGTATATAGATGGGAATAAGATCTATTACACAGGGCTCGGGGCAGGTTCCAAAGCTGTTGAAATAAGCCGCCAGGGTGATACATATGTTTCCAAAGAACTCTGGAGTAATCCTGAGGTGGGCGCTAAATGGACAACTCCTATCCTCAAGGACGGGTATCTTTACGGGTTTACGGACCAGAGAAGGATCTACTGCATTAATGCTGCAAATGGTCAGACAGCCTGGATAGATAACGCAACAAACAGTGATTTTTCTACAATACTCGATTGTGGTTCAGTAATTATCGGATTTCCAAGTACAGGGTATCTTATTGTATTCAAGCCCGATCCTAAAGCTTACTCTGAAATAGTTAAATATAAGGTTGCTGAAACCGCTGTATATGCTTTCCCGGTAATAACGGGGAACAATATATATGTCAAGGATGCCGAATCGCTGATGCTTTACAGTATCAACTGATTCACCCGAAAAGGAACCTTTCAGGGTTGATCACAGCCATAAGCTCTTTCTGCCTTTCGTCAAGCAAGGGGGTACAGACGAAATTGTTGAGGTATTCATTGTAGGAATGCGACCAGATAAGATTGATCACGAAGTCTGAGCCGAACAGTATTCCAGATTCCCTGCCGGAGTTCATTATCTTCCTGATCTTTTCATAATCTGCCTCAAACGGGGTCTGGCATGAACAATCAGTAAAGACATTCTTATTCTGTTCTATATATTTCAGGATAGTCTCCTGCCAGTCTGTTTTCGTGCCCGACTGCGAACCAAGATGCGCAAAGTTTATCTTCAGGTTTCTGTATTCAGGCCTTGAAAGCACTTTCTGCCACTTCCCTGAAGGGTCGGTCAATTCGCGGGCTCCGGGTGAAGTGACGAAACCGCTGTCACTGCAGTGAACTGTCACAGGAAGTTTCTTCCGCACACATTCGCTGTACACAAATTTTACCTTCTCAAGCTCCTTTCTGTTATCCTCAGGCCACGGATCAAAACCGATTGGCGGATATAACTTTATGCCTGCAAAGAGATAAGTATAGTAATCTGGATCCTGTTCCTCTTTCGTGCGGAAAATCATATCTTCTATGCCTGTCCTTATTGTACCTGACTTCCTGAAAAGTTTCTCCCTGCGTGTCTTAGGATCCTCATCATCTTCATAAGCTCTGAAGTATTTATCGAACATCCTGACTATCTCTTCAAGATCATAATTGACAGTATTCAGTCCCAGGAAAGGATAGATCTCAAAAAGTTTCTTCTCCTTGGGAGTATCGGTGGGAATTAATTTAAGGCGGCTCTGTTTGTCAGGATGAAGTATCAGATCATAATTGTAATAGAACCACAGAGCATTGATCAGATCGACAACCTGATCAATTACAGGTTTTGCAGGTGGCAGGTTATAGAAACAATCTTCGTTGGCAAGGTTCTTATATCCGAAATCAATTAACAATGGACACAATATCACTTTATTGAATTTTGCCCCTCTGTGATCGCCAAAGTATTTCATCTCTTTCTTCAAAAAATATTCGATATAGAGGAAATGGTACTCAATGGCTCCTTCCATGACTGAAAGAAGGTTTTTAAAATTCAGGGCGTCATATCTTATATAGTTCTTGATCTTTTTTACAGCCTGCCCGGGGAAAAGGTTAAGTACCCATAAGGGAAGGACCTGCAATATGAACGGGAATCGGGATATAAGTTTCTTCAGGGAATTTTCAGTCAGCAGATCATCATTCAGAAGAAAGGCCAGGAGGTTTGGATGACTGAGATCAAAGAGATGATAGTGAATGTCATAGAATTTTTTCACCATACTTTTTCCATCAGAAGAATGTTCCTCAGATCATTGGGGGTAAGATTCTCGCGGATCTCGCCGGAATCGGCAACCGAGATACGGCCTGTCTCCTCTGAAATCACCACTACGAGGGCATCTGTCTGCTCCGACATACCTATCGCTGCCCGGTGCCTCATTCCGAGGTGTGGAGAAAGAACCAGCTGATCTGTTACAGGCAATGGACAACGAGCAGCGATTATCAGATTATCTTCTATGATAACAGCTCCGTCGTGAAGAGGTGTGTTTTTGAAAAAGATCGTCTCGAGAAGCTCGGCACTTATTTTTGCCCTTATCATCTCGCCGGCATCTGCATAAAGACCTAAGCGGCTCTGTCTTTCTATGACAATAAGGGCGCCTATTTTTTTCTGAGCCATTGATTCAGCAGCCTTTACTATCTCTTCCACCACTCCTATCCCTCCGGGCAATTCGGGTGCTGAGAAAAAGAGTTTTTTCAGAGAGAACCTTGTGTTTTGGATATACCTATTACCGATAACGAGAAGAAAACGCCGCACTTCCTGCTGGAAAACAACTATCAGAGCGATAACACCAACGCCCATCACCTGACCCAGTAATGAGCTTACCAGCTGCATATTAAGAGCTTTGACAATGAGCCAGAAAAGATACAGAAGGAACACTACAATAAAGATGCTGAAAGCAGAAGTGCCCTTTATTATCCTGTATAACTGAAACAATATCAATGCAACAAGAACTATATCTATTATATCCAGAACTGTAACAGGAACGAGCATTAGTATATTTATTAGTTTCTCAGTTATCTTTTGTTTTACGCATTTCAGTGATCAGTTTAACAGCCTGCACCGCCTCTTTTACATCGTGCACCCTGAGAATATCGGCTCCGTTCAGCAGTGCAACAGTATTTAGAACTGTTGTTCCGTTAAGCGCATCTTCAGGAGTTATGGAAAGTGTTTTCCATATCATCGATTTTCTGGAGACTCCAACAAGTATTGGCAAACCGGCAATACTGAAATCGTGAAGGCGCCTGAGCATCTCAAAATTATGGATTATTGTTTTGCCAAATCCGAAACCAGGGTCAAAGATAAGATCTTTTACACCTGCGGCCCGGAGTTTTACGATCCTGGAACTCATCTCCCTCATTATGTCAGCGACCACGTCGTCATAAACAGGATTATTCTGCATCGAAGCCGGGTCTCCCTTCATATGCATCATAATATAAGGCACATTTAGCTCAGCTACAAGGCTGAACATATTTTTATCGGCTTCTCCGGATGAAATGTCATTTATTATGTGAGCACCGCAATCAACTATCGCCTCCCTGGCAATTTCCGATCTGAAAGTATCGACCGAAATGACTGCCTGAGGCAATTCCCTGATGATCATCTTTAGTGGTCCAAGAAGTCTGTTCCTCTCCTCTTCAGGCGTTATATCATCAGCATAAGGTCTTGATGAATAACCTCCGATGTCTATTATATCGGCACCATCTTCCATCATACGGGCTGCCGTTTCAATGATATCCTTTTCACTGCTGACCCTGCTGCCTTTGTAAAATGAGTCCGGAGTAATGTTAATGACACCCATCACCCGCGGCTTGCTGAGATCGAGAAGCTTCCCCTTTATATTGATATATCGTGGTCTTTCAGGCAATATCGTTTGTTTAGGTTCCGAAATTAATGAATTTATTAAACATGAGTTGATAACTGCTTAAAAGTAATCATAATTATGCTTTTCTTTCGTTATAAACTTTGGATGGCGGTTATTACATTTGCATTGAAAGGATGAAAGAATCATGAAGCTTATTGTAATTGAGGGGATTGACGGTTCCGGCAAATCAACTCAGATCAGATTGTTAAATGATCATCTAACCAAAAAAGGTTTTCGTTGCGAATTTCTTCATTTTCCAAGAGCAGATGCCCCGTTTTTCGGAGAACTAATCTCCCGGTTCCTGCGGGGGGAATTCGGGGCACTTGACAAAGTTGATCCATGGCTCGTGGCTATGCTCTATGCCGGAGACCGGAAAGACGCTTCAGACCTTATAAAAGGCTGGCTTGATAAAGGGAACATAGTACTTCTTGACAGGTACACATATTCAAATATTGCATACCAGTGCGCCAAGCTTGAAAAGAAAGAAGACCAGGAGGCTCTTATGAAATGGATACTTGATCTGGAATTTCTCCATTTTGCCATCCCCAGGCCTGACCTGAATATTTTTCTCGACGTCCCTTTTTCTTTTACAGAGAAGAAACTGTCCTCCTCCCGCTCAGGCCAGGACAGACAGTATCTGAACGGCACCGTAGATATACATGAAGGATCACTGGCTTTCCAGCGTAAAGTCAGGGATATCTATCTTAAGGTGGCAGAAAGAGATAAACACCTGAGTATAATATCATGTGCAGACGGGAAAGGGAACATGCTGCCGCCTGAAAGTATATCAGCCGGTATTGTTGAATTAATAAGCAGAAAAGGTTTGCTCTGAAATGAAAATTGCTGTATACATAAGCAGGATCATAATAGGGGTAGTCTTTATTTTTTCAGGGATAGTTAAAGCAATTGATCCGCTCGGTACAACCTATAAATTCCAGGATTATTTCTCTGCCTTTAACCTGGGCTTCCTGAAGGATCTCAGCCTTCTTTTTGCAATATTATTATTCACCTGTGAATTTCTCGCCGGTGTGTCTGTTCTTTTCAGGTTAAGAACAAGAACAGGAGCATGGGTTGTTATGATAATGATGTCAATCTTCACACCCCTTACATTAGTCCTGGCACTTACAAATCCTGTCTCCGACTGCGGTTGTTTTGGAGATGCTATTCATCTTACAAACTGGCAGACATTCTCGAAAAACATAATCCTGCTTGTCCCTGCCATAATTCTTTTCATTAAAAGAAAGGAAATTGAAACATCAGGTAAGCAGGTGAGAGAATGGGCAATAATGGCTGCAGTTACATTGTTCATCCTCCTCTTTGCTGCGTATAATTTGCGATATTTGCCTGTCATTGATTTCCTTCCTTACAGTAAGGGAACTCATATCCGCGATAAAATGATAATCCCTGAAGGAAAACCTGCCGACAGGTATGAGACCACCTTCATCTATGAAAAAGATGGAGTTCAAAAAGAATTCACTCTCGAAAACTATCCTGCCGACGACACAACATGGAAGTTCGTGGACCAGAAATCAATTCTTGTATCAAAAGGTTACCAGCCGCCTATTCATGATTTCTTTATAACGACTGCTGATAATATAGATATAACAGACCAGATACTGTCATCGGAGAACTATTTCATTCTCATGATATCAAAAAAGCTGGATGAAGCTGACCCCGAAGAACTTCAGAACGGATTTAAGCTGGGAAAGTTCTGTCTGGAGAACAACTTAGGATTTTATATTGTTACTGCATCGGGCGCCGATGAAATAAACAAATACCGGAACGGGTTTACGATATGCCAGGGAGATGAAACGACGCTTAAAACCATTGTAAGGGCAAATCCCGGATATATGCTGCTAAAAGATGGTACAATTATAGCCAAATGGTCCTGGGCCAACATACCTGAAGATGATGAATTACTTGAATTATTAAATAAATAACAGAACATTAATCAGAACATTAATCAGAACATTTATGAGAAAGAAAATCGTTGCAGGAAACTGGAAGATGAACATGGAACTTGAGGAGGGCCTGAATCTGGTAAAATCAATTAATCAGTATTTTACAGATAAACCGTCTGTAAGGTGTGAAGTGATCGTGTGTCCACCTTATATTCACCTTGCCAGCGTAAACCAGATCCTGAAGAATGGGAAGGTTAGGGCAGGAGCACAAAATTGTGCCTCAGAGAAATCCGGAGCATATACCGGAGAGGTCTCTGCTCCGATGATAAAGAGCACCGGTGCTGAATATGTAATCATCGGCCATTCTGAAAGAAGAACCTATTACAATGAAGATAACCGGATCCTGAATAAGAAAACAATACTGGCTCTTGGTGCGGGTCTTAAAGTGATCTTCTGCTGCGGTGAGGTAAAGGAAGAAAGAGAATCGGGAAAATATTTTGAAGTTGTAAGAACCCAGTTGGAGGAAGGTCTTTTCACGTTAAAACCGGAGGAAATAACAAATGTCGTCATTGCATATGAACCTGTTTGGGCGATCGGCACTGGACTCACAGCAACACCTGAGCAGGCGCAGGAGATGCATGAATACATCCGCAGTCTTATTAAGGGAAAATATGGCAGCGTGATTGCTGAAAACATCACCATCCTTTATGGAGGCAGCTGCAAACCATCCAATGCAGCAGAAATATTTTCCAAGCCTGATGTTGACGGAGGTCTTATCGGAGGTGCTTCTTTAAAGAAGGAAGATTTTATAGCTATTGTTGAAGCTGTCTGAATAAGTTTATCAGACTGATCAATGAAACAGTAAGTAAGGAATATGCTGAGAAGACTGATAATTTTAAGTTTTTGGCTTCTGATCATAATTCCGGGGAAAATCTGCTCCCAGGTCAGGTCGCCTTTTTCTGGTGATTTTACTAAATTCCGGGCCGAGCTTACTACCTTCATGGGACCAAATCTGAATGAGGACCAGAAAGCCAGTCTGGAAGCTTTTCTGTCAAAGTGGGACAGCACAGCCTACAGGCAGGAAGACAAAGTCAGAATCATTGATGTGATCAGTCAGCTTTATGGCCGCTTCATGAGGCCTGTGCCAAATTTCGATAACTTTATAATCACTCTCAATAAATTCATTGACTGGAAAACCGATCCGGGATTCTTAACTGACTGGCTGACAGGATTGAGCGAGATTGTGTTTGATCCACGATATCCATCGGAAAATATTGACAGGTACATCAAGAATACCGGATTAATGATCACAGATAACATCATCTCTGAGGTATCAAGTATGAGATGGAAGGTCAAGAACTCACGGCTGACTTTTTTGCACGATACCGTGTTCAAAGCTATTATCAAAGATGCCACGCTTACCTGTTATTCGCAGAAAGACAGTACTGAGATCTATAATGTTTCAGGAGTCTACTACCCGGAATTCCAGCAATTTCATGGTACCAAAGGCATTGTGACCTGGGAAAAAGCCGGTTTCTCAAGGGATGAAGTATTCGCCGAACTTGGAGATTACTTCATAAACACTGCAAAAAACAGCTTTTCAGCCGATTCAGTCTTGCTGACCCATAAAACATACTTCAAGGCACCGGTCATGGGTTTCCTCACCGATCAGACTGTTCCGATAACCAATAAGATATTGGCTACCTATCCCCGCTTCGAGACTTATACAAAAGAATTCCACCTGGAGAATATTTATGAAGGTATAGATTATAAAGGCGGTCTTGCCTTTGAAGGAGCAAATGTTAAAGGCAGCGGAGGGATTGATATGTCAGCTGAACTTACCTTCAGCAGGAACGACACCCTTTTCCTGAAGATCAGATCGGGAGAGTTCATGTTTTCAAAGGACGGACTGGCAAGTGCTGAAGCAGCAATGACGCTCTTTCTTGAAAAGGACTCAGTTTATCACTCAAACCTGGCTTTTTCATTCAATGCTAAAGAAAGGCAGGTCAATCTTTTCAGGGCAAACAACCCTGTCTCCCGAAGCCCTTATTTCAACTCATATCACAATTTCGATATGTACTTTGAACTGTTCTCGTGGAACATGAATAAATCAAAAGCTGTAATGACAAGGGCCAAGGGGGCTTCTATGGGCCAGGCGGAATTCGAATCAGGCTCTTTTTTCAATGCCGATTACTTTACACGCCTTGCCGGAATTGATGAATACCATCCCCTTGTCAGATTTAAAAGGTTTTCTGAATATTACTACTCCAAGACCTTCCCAGTAGGGGATTTTGCCATGTGGCTCAATAAACCGGTCGAAACCGTGACCGGACTCTGCATTGATATGGCCAATAAGGGATTTATCTTCTACGACAGGAAATTCAATGAGATAACACTGAAAAAGAAAGTCGATGATTTCCTGAATTCATTCACAAAGAAACAGGATTATGATGTTATAAGGATCCATAGTGAAACCAAGGCACCGATTGATAATGCAATCCTTGACCTAAAGAATTTTGATCTTAAGGTAAATGGCGTGTCAGAAGTCTTTCTGAGCGATTCACAGCGGGTAGCTCTCTATCCATATAACCAGCAGTTGACTATAGGAAAGAATCGTACTTTAAAATTTGATGGCGTCGTCGAAGCAGGGCTCCTTACGTTCTTCGGACATGATTTCACATTCAGCTATGACACATTCAAGATCAGGCTTGCAAAAATAGATTCGATCAGGGTGGCCGTTGAAACGGAAGAAACTGATAATTACGGTAAGCCGGTTATAAAAAAAGTTAATAATACAATTCAGCTTGCGTCAGCCGAACTTTATATCGATGATCCAAATAATAAATCAGGTTTGCAGAGCCTGAGACAATATCCGATCATAAATGCCGCTGACAGTTCGTATATCTTCTTCGATGATCTTCCGGGACTGGCAAATATCTATCCGAAAAAAGATTTCTATTTCGTTGTAGATCCCTTCATGTATGAAAATATCGACCATTTTAAAATAGAGGACCTGGATGTAGAAGGGGTTTTCTTTGGTGGGAATATTCTCGGTCCGACACGGCAATCCCTGTCCATTCAACCTGATAACTCACTGGGATTCAATATGTATATACCAAAGGAAGGAATAGATATCTATGGTTCAAAAGGCAGAATGTACGATAGTCTCAATATCAGCAGTAAAGGTCTTGTCGGAAAGGGGACCCTGAAACATCTGACTTCGGCAATCAAAGGGGAAGAAATGAAATTTTATCCTGACAGTATGGTTACAAAGGCATCGCTCTTCACTCTCGACCGTGACAGCGCGGGAATGTATCCAATCCTCAGCAGCCGGGATGTATCTGTAAAATGGCTTATTAAGGAAGATAAATTGCTCGCAGAAAGCAGCAGGGATAAGGGTTTCAATATGTTTGATAACGGCACCACACTTGACGGGAGCCTGGAACTTAAACCCGGATCACTCACCGGTGAAGGGATAGTGAATACAACCGACTCCAGGATCACTTCAAACACTTTCAGCTTTACTGCAAATACAATAAAAGCTGATACTTGCGATTATAACTTCAAATCGCCGTCAACAAGCGGTTATGCTTTCATAGCTGAAAATACCCGTACAGAGATCAATTTCGACCTGAAAGAAACACGGTTCCACCTGAATACCGATAATTCTTTGGTCAAATTCCCTGAGATCCAGTACATATGCACTATGACAGATTTCCTCTATAACCAGGATACCAGGATACTCAGCATGGAACAGAAAGGGAAAGCTGAGACGGAGCTGCTGACTCCTGATAAACTCCTCAAAGCTGATCTTCGGAATCTTGATAAACCCACTTTCTTCGCGACAAATGTGATCGGTGATACAATAGCTTTCAGCTCCTGGAAGGCAAGCTATAACGTTGATCAGGAGTATATTGCAGCTGAGAATATCAACTATCTTCATATTGCTGATGCACTTATCCAGCCTGATCAGGGGAAACTCACAATTAACAGGAGAGCGAAAATAAATCAGTTGCAAAATGCGATAGTGGCAATAAACAATAAGCATCTCCTGCACTCTGCCAGGATAGATATCGAATCAACAAAGAAGTACAGCGGCAGCGGTGTTTATGATTATATTGATGAGAACAAGGAAACACAGCAAATCAATATCGCTGAGATCACAGTCGATTCACTGATGACAAGTGCTATCGGATATGTTCCTGTCAGCCAGAACTTCAGATTGAGCCCTGCTTTCTCGTTTTTCGGGGATGTGAGACTTTCTTCAAAGAAAGAACGTCTGTTATTCTCAGGAGCTGCAGGGATAATTAACACATGCGGTTCATTCAGGTCCTATCCCATCCAGTTTAAACAGGAGATTGATCCGGAACACATTATGATCCCGGTTAGTGAAAAACCAAGAGATTCAAATAACAACCTTGTCTTTTCAGGATCCTTTATCAATATTGATTCAGTACATATCTATCCGGCCTTTCTTTCTGCCCAGAAATCATGGTCCGATGTGGCAATTGTGAATTCGCAGGGTTATCTCTACTACGAGAAGGCAAAAAAACGTTATCTGATATCCTCACTGGGAAAGATTGTCGACCAGACACTCCCCGGTAACCTTATTGCCTTTGATACTGAGAAATGCATTCTTTCGGGTGAGGGAAAAACAAACCTTGGCGCAACATTCAATTTCGTAAACCTTACCGGAGCAGGGAGAGTAACTCACAAGCTTGATTCAGGGAAAGTGGAGATACAGACCATACTTGCATTTGATTTCCACTTTTCGCCGGAAGGGCTTGGAATGATGAGTGAGGAGTTCAGGCTTACCCCGTCTCTTAAACCAGTTAATCTCAACAGTGAGTTATACAGAAAAGGGATGGATGACCTTATCGGCGGAGAGGCAGCCTCCAGGCTCAAGGAACAGCTCGATCTTTTTGCCGGAACAACGGGACTGCCAAAGGAATTCAATTTTGAGCTTCTTCTGAATGATGTAACACTCTACTGGAACGAAGCCACATCGTCGTTCAGATCGAAAGGGAAGATAGGACTCGGATATATAGGCGGACAACCAGTTAATGTATATGTCGACGGATACGTAGAGATCCAGCGCCGCCGGTCAGGTGATATGTTTGATATTTACCTCAAAGCCAACGAATCGGTATATTATTATTTCTCCTTCGTCAGCGGTAATATGATGACTTATTCAGGCAACAGGAATTACAATACTTTGATCGCGGGATTAAAACCCAATGCCAGGAAACACCCGGGTTCAAACAGCAGGAAACCCTATTCATATATGTTGTCGACCCAGGACAGGATGGTCAGGTTCATTGAGAGGATGACAGGTGAAGGCGGAAATGAAAATGATCAGATTAATCTCGACGGATTGGTTAAATAACCCGAAATAGCTATACCCTTTATGCAGGTTTTTTATGTTCGAGATATTTCCGGAAAGTACTGCTTCCTTAATGAAAGTGAATCCCGGCACTGCATAAAAGTGCTGCGCCTTAAAACAGGAGCTGAAGTAAGGATGATTGACGGGAAAGGTAATCTCTGCAACGGAAGGATTGCTGATGCTGATCCTAAAAATTGCTCGATAGAGGTAATTTCGGTTATAAATGATTTTGAAAAAAGAGATTACAGGCTTCATATAGCAATTTCACCACTTAAAAATCCCGACAGGTTTGAATGGTTCATAGAGAAAAGTGTTGAAATAGGCATTGATGAGATCACTCCTTTAATCTGTTCAAGGACGGAAAAACCAGGTATCAAGACGGAAAGGATAAATGCTTTGATAGTTTCAGCAATGAAACAATCACTTAAGGCAAAAGATACAGTTCTGAACAATATAATCCCATTCAATGATTTCATAAGGTTGTCCCGTAAAGGAACGCTTATGATAGCCCATTGCGGCAACGATTTTGAAAAGAAGGGCATCAGGGAGGTATACAGGAAAGGAGATGACGCTGTGATACTTATTGGTCCGGAGGGAGATTTTACTGATAATGAAATAACGGCCGCAATAGAATCCGGTTTCACTCCTGTCCACCTGGGCAGGAGTCGCCTGAGAACTGAAACGGCAGGCGTTGCTGCCTGCCATTCAGTTTACTTTATTAACCAATAGGTGGTTCATCGGTGGCCTCTTCTTTTTCCGGTTCCTTTCCCTGTCCTGATTTCCATCTGCCGGACTTCCGGAGAGCCTGATCAATTAAATATTCAATTTGCCCGTTTGTGCTTCGGAATTCGTCAGCTGCCCATTTTTCCAAAGCCTTCATCTTTTCAGCATCCAGTCTCAGGACAAACGGTTTTTTCTCTTTCATATCAAGAATGTAATGTCCCTGTATTTACTACCGGAGTAGCGTCTTTATCACCGCAGAGGACAACCATGAGGTTGCTGACCATTGCTGCCTTCTTTTCCTCATCAAGCTCCACGATATTTTTATCAGAAAGCTGTTCAAGGGCCATCTGAACCATTGATACAGCACCTTCTACTATCTTAAACCTGGCTGCAACAACAGCTGTCGCCTGCTGCCTCCTTAACATCGCGTTGGCAATTTCTTCGGCATAGGCAATGTAATTTATCCTGGCTTCGATTACTTCGATCCCTGCAATCAATAATCTCTCACGTATTTCTTTCTCAAGCTCCTCATTTATCTCCTCGCCACCACTCCTGAGTGCTATCTCTGCTTCATGATCCTCAAAATTATCATAAGGATAAAGACCTGCCAGTTTTCTCAGGGCAGCATCACTTTGTACCAGCACAAAATGCTGATAGTCATCTACATCAAATACAGCTTTATATGTATCCAGGACCTTCCAGACAAGTACAAAACCGATTTTTATTGGATTTCCGATCTTGTCATTCACCTTTATTGGCTCGCTGTCGAAGTTACGGGCTCTGAGTGATATGTGTCTGGTAACATAAAAGGGATTGACCCAGTAGAATCCGTTTTCCCTTATTGTACCCTTATAGGCTCCGAAGAGTACCATGACAAGTGATCCGTTTGGATTTACTACCTTGAAACCTATAGTCATAAAAATAAAGAGAATAGAAAGCACAACACCAAGCCAGATAATGTTAAAAGCAAATCCGGCAATCGCTCCGCCAAGAAACAATATTGTTATCAGCAGAGCCAGATAACCTGAAATCGGTTTTACTGTAAATTCCTGTTTCATTTTTCGTGATATTAAGATGATATCACAAAGATATTATTTTAATTCTAAATAAACAAGAATTTTAAAGGATTTTTTAAAAGGAATTTAGTTTAAGTAGAGAAAGGTTCTTAGTGATATTAGAAAACATCATCCTAGCCCCTTTCAAAGGGGGAATTTGAAAACGTCAATACACTCTCAGTGTTTTTTCCTGATTTTTTCGATAAGCTGCCGTGTCAATCGCGAATCCGGTACCGGTTTGAGCACTTTCAGAATATCGATCACATCGTTGAATTGCGGATAAAAGCCCCACGCATCATCAAAAAGGTCTATCCTGTTTGTATTAATATCCCGATATGAAAGCAGACGAGTAGAAGTTAATCCCATAGGCTTCATGATTTCATTTCTGTAAAAACGCAACCATGAATCTATAAATTGTATAGAATACAATTATTTTAAAGCAATTATAAAATTTTTCGCCCTAAAGCCCTAACGCCTTTGTTGCTTAAAGTCGCTTTTACATCCCCCTAACCCCCTTCAAAGGGGGAATTTATTTGTGCAGCCGTAACGCCTTTGTGCCTTTGCGCCTTTGCGCCTTTAATTAAGTGTCAGGCTGATCTTCTTCTCCTCCATTATCTTTCTCATATTGATGAGAGCATATCTCATCCTGCCAAGTGCTGTATTAATGCTTACATCAGTCATGTCGGCTATCTCCTTGAAACTCAGTCCGGCATAATGTCTGAGGATGACCACTTCGCGCTGATCGTCGGGAAGCTGGCTTATCATTTTCCGTACATCTTTCTGGATCTGCTTCCTGATCATATTATCCTCGACAGTCGATTCTGCAAGCTTTCTGGAATTAAAAAGATCCGAATCGTAGTCGTCGTTCGATACGGTATTCATCTGTTTGATCCTTCTGAAATGGTCAATTATCAGGTTGTGAGCAATACGCATCACCCATGAGATGAATTTACCATTATCCTGGTATCTTCCTGATTTGACGGATTGGATCACCTTCATGAAGGTATCCTGAAACAGGTCTTCAGCAAGGGCCTGATCGCGTATATATAAACTTATATACGCAAAAACTTTATTCTTATGACGGTGGATTAACTGCTCAAAGCAGGACTCATCACCCTTTATGAACCTTTGGATCAGTTCATAGTCGGGAATCATCTTGTTCATAGCTCTCTCTTTTAATTACCAAGAGTAGAGTTTCTTAATAGGCAGTCCTCCTTAATTGAATTATTAATGCAACATCAAAGAAAGTAAATTTTTTTTAATCTTAATGTATTACTTTTGGGTTTTTATTCAAATTTACACCAAAAATCACAGAATTTTGATGAACGGAAGCATAGAAATCAGGGGAGCGAGAGTACATAATCTAAAGAATATCAGCCTTAAGATCCCCCGTAACAGGTTTATTGTGATTACCGGAGTATCAGGTTCAGGTAAATCCTCGCTTGCTTTCGATACTATTTATGCAGAAGGGCAGAGAAGGTATGTAGAGAGCCTTTCGGCTTATGCACGTCAGTTTCTTGGCAGGATGAACAAACCGGAGGTGGATTTCATAACAGGTATCCCGCCGGCAATTGCAATAGAACAGAAGGTAAACACCCGCAATCCTCGATCAACAGTAGGTACTGCGACAGAAATATATGATTATCTGCGCCTTCTCTATTCCAGGATAGGGAAAACTTATTCACCTGTTTCAGGAAAGGAGGTAAAGAAGCACAGTGTCGACGACATTGTAAACTTCCTGGCTGCGCTTCCTGAAGGAACAACGGTAATTATAACTTCTGCCGGGGAGATACCCGAAAAAATAAAGATATCAGATTATTTGTCCTTCCTCCGGAAACAGGGATTCAACAGGATCGAATCAGATGGAGAACTTATAAGAATTGATGAAATAAAAGAACCTGAGAACTTTAAACCCGGTCAGCGGATAAATATAGTCATCGACAGGCTTATTACAAGTCACCTGGCAGATGATTTCAGCAGGGCTGCCGATTCTGCCCAGACTGCCTTCCATACCGGTAAAGGATATTGCCAGGTAATTGTCTACACAAAAGATGGGCTAACAAGGGAGAATTTCTCGAATAAATTTGAAGAGGATGGCATCCTGTTCGAGGAGCCTTCGGAGTATCTCTTCAGTTTTAACAATCCCATCGGCGCCTGTCCTGTCTGCGAAGGTTATGGCAAGATAATAGGCGTGGATCCCAATCTTGTCATTCCTGATCAGAATCTGTCAGTATATGATGATGCCATCGTATGCTGGAAGGGTGAGACCATGAAAAAATGGAAGGAGCGGCTCATAATGAATGCCGATCTTTTTGGATTTCCTGTTCACAAGCCGTATTATCAGTTAACTGAAGAGCAGAAGGCACTTCTTTGGAAAGGAAATCGTTATTTCTACGGACTAAATAAATTCTTTGAACATCTTGAAGAAAAGAAATACAAGATCCAGTACCGTGTTCTTTTAAGCCGTTACCGTGGAAAAACAACCTGTACTGAATGCAACGGGTCAAGGCTTAAGAAAGAGGCCGGTTATGTAAAAGTTGGCGGAAAAACTATCCAGGATCTTGTAAGGCTGCCGGTCGATAAGCTTTACAGTCATTTCAGTAACATTACCCTGTCAGATGAAGAGAATGTCATTGCAGAAAGGATTCTGAAGGAGATCACTGTCAGGCTTCGTTTGCTTTTGGATGTAGGGCTGCCCTATCTTACTCTTGACAGGCTTTCATCGACTCTTTCGGGAGGAGAATCACAGAGGATCAATCTCTCAACATCACTTGCCAGCAACCTTGTTGGATCGATGTACATCCTCGACGAACCAAGCATCGGCCTTCATCCGCGCGACACTAATCTTCTTATCAGAGTCCTTAAGGAACTTCGTGATATGGGGAATACGGTAATTGTTGTGGAACATGAAGAAGAGATTATCAGGGCAGCTGACGAGATAATTGACCTTGGGCCGGAAGCCGGACGGCTGGGAGGAGAAGTGGTGTTTCAGGGGAGTCTTGACCTGACAACTGCAAATCAATCGCTGACATCGTCTTATATGAGCGGCAGAATGACAATACCCATACCCAAAACAAGAAGGAAATGGAACAGCTACATTGAAATTAAAGGTGCGAGGGAAAATAATCTGAAGAATATTGATGTCAGGTTCCCGCTTCATACAATCACTTCAGTTACCGGAGTCAGCGGTTCAGGTAAATCAAGCCTGGTATCTGAAATACTTTATAAATCACTCAGCAACAGGATACATGGCAATAACCTGAAACCCGGCAGTTTCAGGGAAATTACAGGTGATGTTAGCGGTCTTACAGGAGTAGAACTTGTTGATCAGAATCCTATCGGCAAATCAAGCAGGTCGAATCCGGTTACTTATTTAAAAGCTTACGATGAGATCAGGAAACTTTATGCAGAGCAACAGGCCTCGGTACAGAACAATTTCAAGGCGTCGCATTTCTCTTTTAATATTGAAGGCGGACGCTGCGAGGAGTGCCAGGGAGAAGGTCTCATAAGGGTCGAAATGCAGTTCATGGCCGATGTGGAACTTACCTGTGAAGCATGTAAAGGTAAACGTTTCCGCAAGGAGATCCTGGAAGTTAAATATCATGGTAAAAATATTTACGACATGCTTGAGATGACTATTGATGATGCTATTGCTTTTTTCAGCAGTCATCCCGGGAAGAGTGAGAAAAGGATAATAGAAAAGCTTAAGCCGCTTTCCGATGTAGGTCTGGGATATATCAAGATGGGGCAGTCATCAAGTACACTTTCCGGCGGGGAGAGCCAGAGGGTCAAGCTGGCATACTTCCTGAGCCAGGAAAAAGATGCAGGTCATATGCTTTTTATATTCGATGAACCCACAACAGGGCTACATTTCCATGATATCAACAAACTATTAGGGTCGGTCAATGCTCTTGTTGACCATGGTCATTCAGTTATCCTCATTGAGCATAACCAGGAAGTTATAAAGAGCTCCGACTGGGTTATAGATCTCGGTCCTGAAGGAGGAGAAGAAGGTGGATATATTGTGTTTCAGGGCAAGCCTGAAGATCTTGCAAAGTGCAGGGAATCCTATACAGGAAGATATCTTTCCAATAAACTACCTGAAAAATAGCGGTTTATTTCTTCAGTTTAAATCCGAACATAATCGCTACACAGCCGTTTGCTGGTGCATTGCCTGATGACTGGTTTCCTGAGGAGGTCACTTTTACTACAAGTTTAAGCTGCTGGCTGGCCTGCAGCTTAAAATCCCAGGTATTGGCATAATCTTTATCCTTGTTTGTATAAAGGACATTTTTATTTGCATCAAGGACCCTGAACTCAATGTTTGGAAGCTGGCTGTCTCCCACTATTGAGACCCTGTAATCCATATCTGAATAGAAGGTTTTATACAATTCAGCTTCTTCGCCTTCTATCAGAACGGCGGCGTGGTAGTTACCGTCGTGCGTATAGCCGCTGAGTTTCGGGAGACATTCTCTTTTGGCAAATGCCTTACATTGAGCATCAGCATAGTTAATGGAAGCAAAAATGAATAATGCAAGGACAGGTATAATTTTTAAGGCTCTCATAGCTTTGTTATTTTACGAATGAATTTCTGATTTCGGATGCAACAGAAGCAAGCTCCCTGAAAATTTCCGGAGTCATATCGGTATTGACTTCAGATTTGAGAACTGTTGTTCTGGAAGCCTCGTCGTACTCAGGTCTGACAGGCGAGGTATTGATCTTTATTTTGTCAAAGACTTTTTTCAGCTTTGACACTTCAATCATCAGTTCATCGACTGCAGGGTTTCCTTTGCTTCCACTGAGAAGGTTAAGGAGAATATCAATAGAAAGTTTCTGATCAATTATCCTGCCAATCAGTTTATTGCCGTCGAATGTCTTCATATCGACAAGCTTTGTGGAAATATAAAGGCCTTCAATCCATCCGCCGACAAGAACCATTGCAGCTGTAGCAGGCTGACCGTTTTCTTCAAGGTATGAGTTTGAGTTCATGAAAGTCTCTGAGACTATTCTCATTATGACTTCGCTGTTATTTATGTTTTCCTCGAGTTCATCAATATCCTCCTGGTCGATAGCTCTGAGAATACCCAGTCCGTCAGCCATTTTCTTGGCAGCTTCCATGTAATCTATCAATAACTGTGTCTGTTCGTAAAGACTGGCAAAACTAAGGTCGCAAGTGTAGATACCCAGGTTAAGCGCCATCGATTTGTTTGTTACATAATTATTGACGTTAGAAACAGGATTAAGAAGCTTCTGATCAAACCCGGCTCCTGCAGATTTAATAAGCATTGCAGATTCGAGGGGAGAAGGCAGCGCCTGGAATACTTTTTCAGCTCTCTTTATATCCTCGAGTATAGCAGCATTATTTCCCATATCAACTTTGACCTCTTCCTGCTGCGCTTTTTTGCCTCCTTTGCACCCGCTGCCAAGTATCATGAAAAGAGCCACTACAACAAGAATACCTGAACCAATTCTGAACTTTTTATTCATAATTAAATTTTTTAATTGTCAAGTCTAATTCCCGACTAAATTAGTATATTATTTTTATTTTTCAAAAACAGCAACAGGTTATTGAAGCTATTTCTAACTTTGGAAAAATTATATTCACTTGGTCAGATCAGATAAGAAACTCAGGGAGCTTGCCGCAGTTCTTGAGAAAGGTAACAAGAGCATTATTCTGGAAGCTGTCAGATCGCTTAAGGAAGGAGAACCTTTTGAAGGAGCAATCGCTCTCCTTGCTGCCTTCTATGATTCCGCTTCCGACAAATCACTTTTAAAATCAATTGAATCTTTCTTCAATGACATCAAGTACCAGTCGGCCAGCAGCGAGGTCATTGCAGAAATACATAAACCCTGGAAAGCCAATACTATCAGCATGCTTATCTCATCATGCTGGCAATCAGGCCTTGATTATTCAGGATATCTTGCCGATATGGCAGCTGCTTACCTTGAAGCTGATTATGCAACAGCAATTGAATGCATGACTGTAATAGAAGAATCTGTAATCCGTTCAAGCAGAAAGGACAAGGATGATATCATAAAACTTGTACTTGATAGTCCTCTCGCCTACTCCCACGAAAAAAGCCCGCTGACAAGCGAGCTGGTATCAATACTGCAAAGGTAGAAAAGGTTGCAGGGTGCAAGGTGCATGGTGCAGGTTGCAAGGTGCATGGTTTCTAATTCCCCCCTCGAGGGGGGTTAGGGGGATGTTTTTTCAGGCTGCAGAATATAAGATCTTACTCATGCGACGCGAAATGCTTCATGAACTGTGTCCTTTCAAAGATCACCGGTTTTGCGTAGTTGCGGTAGTTTAATTTTCCTCTGAATTCAGAAATAGAATTATATCCTTTCTTTTCCATCCAGCCGGCTATCTGCTTGTTCATATCCTTAAGAAAGGGTATCCCCTTCTGGTACAATACTGAACATACCTGTACCGAAGCAGCACCCGCAAGAAGGTATTTGATCGCATCGGCACCGCTGTGAACACCTGTTGAAGCTGATATATCTATTTTGATATCCTGGGCACTGGCCATAGCTATCCACCTGGTTACCAGCCTCATTTCGCTCTCAGTACTGAATACTGAAGCAGGAATTATATCTACCTGGTTTATATCAATATCAAGCTCAAAGAACCTGTTGAACATCACAACGCCTTCTACTTTTCTGTTATATAACTGGTCAATTAAATAAAGGATATTTGAGAAGCGGTAGCCTATCTTTATTGCCAGGGGGATCTTTATAATATTCTTCAGTTTTTCAATAAGTTCAAAATAAATCTTTTCTGAATCAGCAGCAGATTTCTTTCTGTCTGTCGGAAGGAAAAACACATTTATCTCAAGGGCATCAGCACCGGCATCGGCAATATTTTTGGCAAATCCCGTCCACCCTTCTGATGAGAAACAGTTTATACTTGGGATAACCGGTATTGTAAGAACCTCCTTGGCTTTGCGAATAAGGTTAAGGTATTCATCAACAGAATGAGATCTTACATAATTTGCCAGGTAATCGCCAGCTTCAGGAAAACCATGAGCGAGATCGATGTTACTGATATGACGGGTAATCTGCTCTTCGAAGAGTGATTTAAGTACTACAGCTCCTGCTCCGCTGTCTTCTGCTTCCTTTAAGTAACCGATTGTTGATGTTAGTCCGCTGCTGCTTACTATTAGAGGGCTTCTAAGGTTCATCCCCAGATATTTGACCGATAGTTTTTCCATGTTAAGATGTAATTATTAATTTCTTGATCCAAATATAACACTTCCGATCCTTACAATTGTACTTCCTTCTTCAATAGCGATCCTGTAATCACCCGACATCCCCATGGATAATTCCTTAAAAGAATTGTCATCAGAATAAAATTCAGCTTTCAGTCTCTTAAAGCATTCTGAAAGATATCTGAATTCCCCTCTTATCTGATCTGAATTATCAGTGAATGTCGCCATTCCCATAACCCCGCAGATCCTTATGTTCCTATGTTCGCTAAAATCATCTGAATTCAGCATTTCCACGGCTTCTTTCAGGCTGAAACCGAATTTACTCTCTTCAATGGCAATATAGAACTGAAGCAGACAATCGATCACCCTGCCTGCCTTGCCGGCTTCCTGGTCAATGATTTTCAGCAGCTTATACGAATCTACCGAATGTATCATACTCACAAACGGCACGATTGATCTTACTTTATTGCTTTGCAGATGCCCAATGAAGTGCCACTCGATATCACGGGGGAGGGAGTTGTATTTTGAGATCATTTCCTGCACCCTGTTCTCCCCAAAGACTCTGTGTCCGGCATCATAAGCTTCAAGGATATCGCTTGCAGGTTTGGATTTGGAGACTGCTACAAGCTTAACAGCTGATGGTATCTCTTTCCTCAGATCAATAATATTCTGTGCAATATCTGACATAATAAATAAACAGATAAAGCAAAAGTAATAAAAGAGTCTGTGTAAAAACAGACAGCATCAAATTTTACTTCAGGATCTATTTCAGTAAATGAATAACCAGTCCGCTTCTCAGTTTAGGTTCAAACCATGTTGTCTTCGGTGGCATAATATTGCCGGAGTCAGCTATGGTGATCAGTTGTTTCATGGAGACCGGATAAAGAGCAAAGGCTACTTTCATCTCCCCGCTGTCGACTCTGCGTTTAAGCTCGTTAAGACCACGGATACCTCCGATAAAATCAATACGTTTAGACCTTCGAAGATCCTGGATATCGAGTATCGGGGCAAGTATTTCATTCGTCAGGATCGTAACATCAAGGACCCCGATAGGATCATCATCATTATATGTGCCTTTCCGTGCAGTAAGACTGTACCACCTGCCATCGAGGTACAACGAAAAATTATGAAGTTTCCGGGGTTTATATATCTTCGTCCCCTTTTCCCTGACAACAAATCCCTTTTCAAGTTTTGCCAGGAACTCGGCCGATGAAAGTCCGTTAAGGTCCTTTACAGTTCTGTTATAATCGATTATTCTCAGCTGGTCGGAAGGAAAATGAACTGCCAGGAAGAAATTATACTCTTCTTTCCCGGTGTGTCCGGGATTGTTATCTGCTTTCTCCTTTCCGACAAGTGCAGCGGCAGCCGTTCTGTGGTGTCCGTCTGCAATATATGTGTAAGGCACTTTACTGGCGAACAATTCTTCAATCCGCTTCACGGTCGCCTGGTCACGGATAACCCAGAAATGATGCCCGAAGCCATCTTCAGCTGTAAAATCATATTCAGGTTTTGTTTTCCTTACTATTCTTTTTACTATAGCATCAAGCTCCTTAACAGGAGGATAAGCAAAGAAAACCGGTTCAATATTGGCATTGTTAACCCGGATATGCACCATTCTGTCCTGTTCCTTATCAGGTCGTGTAAGCTCATGTTTTTTAATAACTCCTTTAAGATAATCATCCACAGAAGCGCATCCGACAATGCCATACTGTGTCCTGCCCTTCATAGTCTGGGCATATACGTAATATGACGGCTCATTATCCTGAACAAGCCATCCTTTCTCCTGCCACAGGTTAAAATTATCTACCGATTTTTTATATACTTCTTCGGAATGAACATCTGTACCCTTGCGCAAGTCGAT
Source organism: Bacteroidetes bacterium ADurb.Bin145 (assembly GCA_002070505.1). GTDB lineage: Bacteria > Bacteroidota > Bacteroidia > Bacteroidales > VadinHA17 > LD21. The sequence goes on from MWDJ01000002.1 coordinate 227,622, forward strand.
CTCCGCTCTTGTGATATGAAGCAATGAACATTCCTTGTCTTTAGCCATTGCGGCGGCTTCTTCGGTGTTCATGACATCATAGGGCAGACAGGCCAAAGAACTCACTATTTCACGGGGAGGTCTGAGTCCCCTGAAAGGTTTCACGATCGCCATAAATCTGATTTAGAATACTACTTATTAAGTCTGAACTTTTCGTTGCCTGTCTTGAAGTAATCGACTATCTGTCTGGCTGCTGCAACTCCTGCATTAATATTAGCCTCTTCAGTCTGGGCTCCCATCTTCTTAGCTGTAAAGATGAACCTTCCCTTGTACTTCTCTTCGAAGACAGCTTTGCTATCAGGTTCAACGTCAGAAAGATATTTAATATCCTTACGTTCCTCGAAAATTTTAAGCAGACCCTCTTCATCGATGACCTCTTTTCTGGCTGTATTTACGAGAACTGCATCTTTCGGCATTTTTTTAAGAAGATCGTAACCGATCGATTTCTTTGTTTTGTCATTTGCAGGCATATGCAATGATACGTACTGGCATTTTGAATATAGTTCATCAACCGATTTGCACACTTTTACTCCGGCTTTCTCTATGATTTCGTCGCTGACGAAAGGATCGAAAGCAAAGACATCCATCCCGAAGCCTTTTGCTATCTCAGCCATGTACTTACCGACATTCCCAAAAGCCTGTAATCCAAGGGTTTTACCCCGTAATTCCGAGCCGGATTTCCCGGCAAAGCCATTTCTGGCCTGATACAGCATCATTTCAAATGCAAGTTCAGCAACGGCATTTGAGTTCTGGCCAGGAGTGTTCATAGCTATGACCTTATGGGCAGTACATGCGGGAAGGTCAAGGTTATCATAACCGGCGCCTGCTCTTACGACTATCTTAAGTTTTTTAGCGGCATCAAGTACCTGGGCCGTAACCAGATCGGATCTGACAATCATAGCATCGGCATCAGCGACGGCAGCAAGAAGCTCTGATACATCCTTATAGTTTTCAAGAAGAACAAGTTGATGTCCGGCAGCATCCGTAACCTCACGGATAAGTTTTATTGCAATAGGTGCAAATGGTTTTTCAGTTGCAACAAGTATTTTCATGGTCACAATCGGATTAATTTTTCTTTTCAAATTCTTTCATTACATCTACGAGAGCCTGGACGCTTTCTTTAGGCAGGGCATTATATGTAGATGCCCTGAAGCCTCCGACTGAACGGTGCCCGGCTATTCCCACCATACCTTTTGACTTGGCGAAATCAGAGAAAGGTTGTTCAAGCTCTTTATATTCCGGAGCCATGACAAAGCAGATGTTCATTATTGAACGGTCTTCCGGATCAGCAATTGTCGGGACGAAAAGTTTATTTCTGTCAATCTCATCATATAGTATCGCAGCTTTCTCGATGTTCTTCTTCTGCATGACCTTCACACCACCAAGGTCCTTAAGATATTGCAGGGTTTGCTGTACTGCAAAGACATTTATACATGGAGGAGTGTTGAACATCGATTCTGACTTGATATGTGTCCTGTAATCAAGTATTGTTGGTATAGGACGGGTCACCTTTCCAAGGGCATCTTCCCTGATGATTACCATTGCAACACCTGCCGGACCCATATTTTTCTGGGCACCTGCATAGATGATGGCATATTTTGCTACATCAACAGGGCGGCTGAAGATATCAGAAGACATATCAGCAACCATCGGAACTTTTACATCTGGATCCTTTTTAAGCTCGGTACCGAATATTGTGTTATTAGTAGTAATATGGAAATAATCAGCATCGGCAGGAACGGTGTAGTTCTTAGGTATATAATTGAAGTTCTTATCTTTAGAGGAAGCTACCTCGACAGCTTCACCATATATTTTTGCTTCCTTGAATGCTTTGGATGCCCATTCGCCAGTTACCAGGTAAGCAGATTTTTTCACCATCAGGTTCATCGGAACCATTGCGAACTGCATACTGGCTCCACCTCCTAAGAAGATTACCTGATAACCGGATGGTACTTCGAGAAGCTCCTTGGCAAGAGCAATAGTATCGTTCATACAAGCAATGAATTCCTTGCTCCTATGAGATATCTCCATTATTGATAATCCGGTTCCGGCAAAATCCCTTATTCCTTCAATAGTCTTGTCGAGTGTATACTGCGGAAGAATTGAAGGTCCAGCATAAAAGTTGTGTTTTTTCATTTTTAAACGGTTTATAAAAAATTTTAAATTCTACGTATGTTCAGCAAAAATAATCAAAAAAAAACTCTATTGTTAATTAATTAACACTAAAACTATCTTTTTATTTATAAAATATTATCAACAAGAACTCCATCTTTAATTACGGGTATTTTATCGGTATAATCCGGAGTCAGGCAGAAATCGATGCAATCGTCCAGTCCGTTTGCCTTTAATCTCGATCTGTGAGCGGCTTTATCGATATACCGTCTAAGATCATCCTTTGCCAGTCCCCAAAGATCTATTGCTGCCTTTGTTGAATCACAAATAGTATCAAACTGCCTGCTGTTCATTAGTTTTTCTGCAAAGGCTCCGGCGCAGACGCTGTCTTCAAGATTGAACCTGTTCTTCCATCCTGCACAAAAGAGTATGACATCCTGATCCTTCTCCAGCAACCATCTTGTAAGGGCAGTTATATTCAGAAATGATCCTATCACTATATAAGCGGCTGACGATGCAAGCTTAATTATTCCTGTTCCGTTGGTAGTGCTGTATACTATAGTTTTTCCCTCAATCTTATCACGTGTAAAATTAAATGGGGAGTTGCCAAAGTCGGCAAAATCAAGGATTATCCCATCTCTCTCAGCTGCAACCAGATAGCCACGGTTTTTGTAATCCCTTGCTTCCCCTATGCTTTCAACCGGAATAATTGATTTAACACCATTTGCAAATGCCGAGCATATCGCAGAGGTGGCACGAAGTATATCAATTATTACCACTAGTGAGCCCTTATGACGCTCCGGCTCGTACATAGCGGGTGAAAAACAAGTCTCCAGGGTCCGTTTCTTCATTTCTTACATACAATTAAAAGGCGTTACGGCGTTAAGGCGTCACGGCATTAGGGCGTATAGGTGGCTAATTTTCTGGCCGTAAAGCCGTAATGCCGTAAAGCCTTAATGCCTTTATTTGTAGAACGGAAGATCAACAACTTCAGCTTTCAGATCTTTGTTTCTGATCCTTATTAAGATCTCCGATCCGGTTTTCCAGAATCCCTTTGCAAGGTAAGCCATCCCTATACCCTGTTTAAGCATTGGTGACATAGTACCTGAGGTGACTTCTCCGATAATATTTCCTGACTGATCGACAACCTCGTAATGCTGCCTTGGGATCCCCCTTTCTTTCAGTATGAACCCTTTAAGTCTTCTGGAGACACCTTCATTTTTCTGTTTCAGAAGCAGCTCCTTATCAATGAAGTTCTTCTTATCAGTAAATTTGGTTATCCATCCGAGCCCGGCTTCTATCGGGGAGGTTTGATCGTTTATATCGTTACCGTAGAGGCAATAACCCATCTCGAGCCTGAGAGTATCCCTTGCTCCCAATCCGGCGGGTTTAATTCCAAATTCTTTACCTGCTTCAAATACGGCATCCCACAGCTTTGCACCATCACTGTTCTTAACATACAGCTCACATCCTCCGGAACCTGTATATCCGGTTGTGGAGAAGATAACATTATTGATCCCGGCGAATTTAATTTCCCTGAAAGTATAATATTCCATATCCATAATCGGTGAGTCAGTAAGCTTCTGCATGGCTTTCAGGGCCAGAGGTCCCTGAACGGCCAGCTGAGCAGTATCATCAGATACGTTTATCAGCTCTTTCCCGGGAGTTAAACCAAACTCCGGGGCATGACTGACACACCAGTTCCAGTCCTTCTCAATATTCGCGGCATTGACAACGAGAAGGTACTTTTCAGGTCCGAACCGGTAGACAAGCAAATCGTCGACTATCCCTCCCCTGCCATTCGGGAAGCATGAGTATTGCACCTTACCATCGAAGAGTAATGAGACATCATTTGATGTAATATATTGAAGGAAATCAAATGCCGACGGTCCTGTTACCCAGAATTCACCCATATGCGATACATCAAAGACCCCTATGGCCTGGCGCACTGTAATGTGTTCATCATTTATACCTGTATATTCAACAGGCATATTATAACCTGCAAAAGGGATCATCCTTGCCCCTGCCCTGATATGGAATTCTGTAAAGGGAGTAGTCTTCATGTTTTAAAAGCTGTATTACTTAATTTTTTTTTGTCATTCAGTTATTGCTGATCTGTGGTCCATCAGAACTCAAGTATCTTGAATTCGACCCTTCTGTTCTGTAACCTTCCGGCAGCCGTTGCATTGTCAGCAATAGGTTGCTGTGGTCCGTATCCTTTGAATTCAAGCCGGCTCTGGACGATCCCTTTCTTCACAAGGTAATCCACTACAGCCTTAGCCCTGGCTTCGGAGAGCCTGAAATTCAATGATTCACTTCCGGTATTGTCGGTATGGCCGGAAATCTCAATCCGCATATTCGCATTCTCCTGAAGTATACCAACAAGCCTGTCAAGCTCTGCAGAGGAGCTTGGTGTAAGCACGGACTTGCCTGTCTCAAAGAGGATGTTGTTCAGAATAACTTTCTTGCCCACTTTGATTTTGGCAAGCTGGACGTCAAGCTTAAAGACATCTCCTGAGTAATTTTCCGGAATATTGATCCGCCTCATATCTGACAGGAATCCGCTGCCCCGTATATCTACCATGTATGATCTCTTTTCAGGGAGCCTAACCCTGTAGGTACCGTCAACATCGGAACTGGCTGTTGTTGAAATAACAGCATCAGTAGTAAGATCTATCACATCGATTTTAGCCATTACGGGTTCACCTGACTCTGTATCGGAGATTCTTCCGGTAAGGAAAATAACAGGTTTTTCCGGTGGTTCGGGGATCTGCACAGGCTGGGGAGGTGCCGGTGCTACTTCCCTTACAATAAAAACGGTATCCCGGATCACAACTGTATCAGGTTTTGCCGGAGGAACAGGTTCAGGCAGAGGTATTGGTTCCGGTTCCGGAGGAGGCGGAATTATTCTCCCTTCAAAAATATCCAGTCCTCCGAGAGTGCCGGAACGATTGGATGAAAAATAGAATGTTCCGTACCTGCCTCTCGGTGGAGTGTAAAACAACTCATCGCAAGGTGTATTTAAAAGATTCCCATAATTAACGGCTTCTTTCCAGACACCATTTTCATCCTTCACACTGTAAAAAACATCATATCCTCCAATTGAATTTCTACCCTTTGAACTGAACCATAGTGTATCGCCGTCTCCCGAGAACCTTAATGATTCCTCATCATATTCACTATTTATGGCGTTCCCGGCATTTTGAGGACCGGACCATTTCTTTTCCCCCATCTTCTTTATGAAATATATATCTTTCCCTCCCTTGCTGTCTTTTTTCTTGTCTGTAACGAACCATACTTCATCATTATCAGGAGAAACAGTAAATGAGGTTTCAGTCCCGGAAGAGTTTATTTTATAAGGTATACGATCAGGTTTTTTCCAGACCCCATTTTTCAACCGTGAAACCATAATATCCCCTCCATTCTCATAACCCACGTACAGGTAAAGCTCATCACCGGCTGCATTGAGGTATAGCGGGGCTTCGCAGTAATTTGTGCTCAGCTCCTTCGAAGCCAGTGCTGCCTGTCCCCATTTATCTTCATATCTTGTTGATAAAAATATATTCTCATCATATTTCGTGTCCTTATATGTCTTGCTTGAGCCTGACTTTGCGCGGCGGGAGGCAAAATACATTGATGCACCGTCAGCAGAAATAACCTGAGCGTACTCGTCAGCATTTGAGTTTATTACAGAGCCGGGGTTTCCTATCTGAGCCTTTAGTGTATCACCCGCCAGCAGCAGGGCTGAATTGCATTCGGCGATATATTTATTCGCTTCTGATATTTTTTTCTCGTCTTTTTCTTTAGAAGAAATGAGCCAGGAGTTCAGTTTATCAAGAGCTTCCTGATACCGTCCTGTATATTGAAGGGCTCTTCCCATCATAAGGAGAATATCATCTGTAACATTATTTTTTAATTCGTATGCTTTAAAGAAATAATCAGATGCTTTCTCCTTGTGATCCGACATCAGCGCTGCAACACCTGTTTTATAATTCAATTCCGGGTTAAGACCATTATATACTCCTGCCTGAAGATATTCTTCGTAGGCATAGCCATACCATATCCCTTTCAGGCGGAAAAAGGCATCACCGTCGATGATATGTTTCCAGGCCTCATTGAAACCTGTTTTCTCTTTCATGAATTCCTTCTTTCCTATTTTTACATCTGTCTGGGCGCCTGCCTGCAGCGAGAATGCAAAAATTACCGGAATAATAAAGCCTGAAATAGCTTTCATAAAATGGAGTTTTTATGTCCATAAAATTAGCACTAATTTCCTTTTTTAAAAAAACCTTCTATATAAGCATGACAAATGACTATTTCAGACTAAAAATATTTTATATTTGTTTCACTCTTTGCAGACTTTAAACCCGATCAATAATTACCTGAGATATGGATTATAAGCTAATCAATACTGACTACCTTGATTCAGTATCCGGAGATGATTATAGCATAATGTCAGAAATCATTGGTATTTTCAAGGAACAGGTGCCGGAGATACTTCAGGAAATGAAAAAACTTCACTCCGAAAAGAATTATTACTCTCTTGGCCTGCTTGCACATAAAGCAAAGTCGTCTGTTGCAATCATGGGGATGGATGATCTTGCTGCAATGCTAAAATCCTTTGAGCTTGAGGCAAAAGAAGGGAAAGGAGCGGAAAAATACGAATACTACATAGGCAAATTTGAGAAAGACACCTCAGAGGCCGTCAAGGAACTTGATGATCTGATCTCTAACAGACTAAAGCAGAAATGAATGATCAATGTTGAGAAGAGAGAGAAAGTTGATATTGTTTCATTCACTACCGACACAATAAACGCTCTTGTCACTGATGAAATAAGGGAGGAGATAAGTAAGATCTTTGAGATAGCCAACTCTAAAGTGATAATTAACCTTAGCGGAGTAAAATATATCGATAGTACAGGGTTTGGGAGTTTCCTTTCGATCATGAGGACTGCCAGGAATAACTACGGCACTCTCAAATTTGTAAACAACGAACCAGCCCTGATTGATATATTCCGGACACTTCATCTCAATACGGTATTTGATATCTATGAAAACCTGGAAGAGTGTATGCGGGCAATGAAGTAGGGGATTTCCGCTTCGCTCCAACCTTCAAAGGGAGAATTAGAGATCCTGTACCCTGAAAAAACATCCCCCTAACCCCCTTCGAAGGGGGAATTGAAAACCGTGTACCTTGGACCATGCACCCTGCACCATTGCTACCTATTGCTTAAAAACCAGCCTGCCTCCCTTTACCGATATCGTGACAACCGAATCCTTATGTATCCTTCCGGCAATTATTTCTTTCGATAATTCGTTAACTATATCCTTCTGGATCAGACGCTTCACAGGCCTGGCGCCTGACTGGGGATCAAAGCCTTTTTCCGCGAGCCAGTTTATTGCTTCGTCAGTTACCTTCATCTCAATGTTGTTAGCCTGAAGTATCTTATTGACCATTCTGATCTGAATTTCAACGATCTCCCTGATCTGATCGAAGGCCAGGGGCCTGAACATTACTATTTCGTCAACCCTGTTCAGGAACTCGGGTCTGAGCGATTTCCTGAGCAGGTTGAAGATCTCTCTTCTCAGTTTCTCATGCTCTTCCTCCGACATCTTGTTATCCCATTCTTCCATTCTGTCTCTGATCATTTCGGAGCCAAGATTAGATGTCATTATAATTATGACATTCCTGAAATTCACAGTACGTCCTTTGTTATCAGTCAGTCTTCCTTCATCAAGAACCTGCAGAAGCAGGTTGAAAAGATCGGGATGCGCCTTTTCTATCTCATCGAGCAGGACCACTGAATATGGTTTATGTCGCACCGCTTCTGTCAGTTGTCCTCCTTCCTCATAACCTATATATCCTGGAGGAGCTCCGATAAGCCTTGACACCGAATGGCGTTCCTGGTATTCCGACATATCTATTCTTGTCATCAGGTTCTCATCATTGAACAGGAATTCTGCAAGAGCACGTGCCAGTTCGGTCTTGCCAACACCGGTCGTTCCGATGAATATGAACGATCCGACAGGTCTCTTCTGGTCCTGCAGCCCGGCTCTTGAACGTCTTACAGCATCAGATACTGCCCTTATAGCCTCATCCTGTCCAACTACCCTCTTATGGAGCTCATCTTCAAGCCGCAAAAGCTTTTCCTTCTCACTTTCCATCATCCTGGAGACTGGGATCCCTGTCCATTTTGATACTATTTCGGCAATATCTTCCGATCTGACCTCCTCACGAATGAGCGCCCCCTTGCTCCGTTTCTTTTCAATTTTTTCCTTCAGATCAGCGATTTCTTTTTCTATCTGGATTATTTTGCCATATCTTATTTCGGCCACTTTGCCATAATCACCTGCACGTTCAGCCTGTTCAGCTTCGAAGCGGAGGGCATCAACCTCTTCTTTTTTTGACTGCACTTTCCCTATCATATCCTTTTCAGAAGCCCACGCTGCCTTCAGTTCGGCCCGTTTAGACTGCATCTCGCTAAGCTCCCTGGCTATATTTTCTTCTTTCTCTCTGTCACCATCACGACGTACCGCTTCTTTCTCTATCTCCAGCCTGGTTATGGAACGTTCCACCTCATCGATATCTTCAGGGACTGAATTCATTTCCAGCCTAAGTCTTGCGGCCGCCTCATCGATCAGATCGATAGCTTTATCGGGGAGGAACCTGTCGGTTATATAACGGGTAGAAAGATCCACTGCCGCAATTATAGCTTCATCCCTGATTATCACTTTATGGTGTGCCTCATATTTCTCTCTTATGCCTCTGAGTATTGACACAGTATCGTCGCGGTCAGGTTCATCGACCATTACCACCTGGAATCTTCTCTCAAGGGCTTTGTCTTTCTCAAAATATTTCTGATATTCATTCAGGGTGGTTGCACCAATAGCTCTGAGTTCACCCCGTGCCAGTGCCGGTTTCAGAATATTTGCTGCATCCATTGCCCCTTCCGATTTCCCGGCGCCCACAAGGGTATGAATCTCATCTATGAACAATACTATCTCACCGTTGGCACCGATCACTTCATTTACAACCGATTTCAGTCTCTCCTCAAACTCTCCCTTGTACTTTGCGCCTGCTATCAGGGCTCCCATATCGAGTGAGTAGATCACTTTTGATTTGAGATCCTCCGGTACATCACCCCTTATTATCCTGTGAGCTATACCTTCTGCAATAGCTGTCTTTCCGACACCTGGTTCACCGATCATCAGGGGATTGTTTTTGGTGCGGCGCTCAAGAATCTGAAGTATTCTTCTTATCTCGTCATCTCGGCCTATAACGGGATCGAGTTTGCCTGATCTTGCTCTTTCATTAAGGTTGATCGCGTACCTGTTCAGGGAGTTGAAGGTATCGTCAGATGTCTGACTGTCAACCGTGGCGCCTTTGCGCAATTCCTTAACAGCTGCCTTTAACGCCTTAAGAGTGACTCCCTTGTCCTTAAGCAGCTGGGAAGCTTTGTCGCTTGTATCCAGGATACCCATCATCAGGTGCTCTGCAGTGACAAATTTATCCTTCATTTCTGCTGCAAAACTGTTTGCTTTCCGGAAAGCTTCTGATAAGGAACCGGAGATGTATGCTTCAGCACCAGACACCCTGGGGTAGGTATCAATTAGTTTATCAAGATCACGTGATAACTGTGCCGAGGAGACTCCCAGCTTACCAAAAAGGAATTCAGTGACGCTTTCCGCTTCGGTCATTATTCCCTTCAGGAGATGTGCACATTCAACAGCCTGTTGTCCTGCTGCCGAGGCTATATTAAATGCCTGCTGAACAGATTCCTGCGCCTTAAGTGTGAAATTATTCAGATTCATTGCTGATTGTTTTGAGAAAACCGATCAAATTATCTGCCATTGGAGGAAAATAGACGAATTGACATGATTATCTGATGCTTTAATGTCAAACTGTCAAATAGGAAGTCAATTAATATAATGTTATCTTTGAGACAGTCTGAAACAATCATTGCTAATGTCAAAACTACTGTGGAAACCAGGTACTATGATCTACCCTCTGCCTGCTGTAATGGTCAGCTGCGGAACAGATCCTTCTGAATACAATATAATAACTGTTTCATGGACAGGCACTATATGTACCGATCCGGCCATGTGTTACATTTCAATCCGGCCTGAGAGGCACTCATATAATATTATACGTAAAACAGGGGAATTTGTCATTAATCTTACCACAAAACCGCTTGCTCATGCTGCCGACTGGTGCGGTGTGAGATCAGGCAGCAAGCATAGCAAATTCAAGGAAATGGGATTAACGCCGGAAACCGCCACCAAAATAAAAGCTCCGCTCATTAAAGAGTCTCCGGTGAACATTGAGTGTGTTGTCAGGGAAGTAAAGGAACTGGGTTCACATCACATGTTCATATCAGAGGTAGTAGCTGTTCATGCCGATACGAGATACTACAATGAGGAGACCGGAGTATTCAGACTACACGATGCAGAACCTTTGTGCTATGTTCACGGAAAATATTATGAAACCGGAAAACTGATCGGAAAATTTGGTTTTTCAGTTGAAAAGAAAAAGAAAAAAAGAAAGAAAAATAGTTCTACAGGCTGAATGTAAAGCCTGTTTAATGTTTGTGCGATTATTAAATTTTATAACTTCAGCTCGGAATTAATAGGCAACACCAATGAGTGAAAGGATCCTGGAAACACTGATGCAGCTGTTTGCGATCATTGCAAAACCTCTTGCTGACGATCATGAGAGAAGAGGGGTTGTTGAGGCTTTCCTTAGAAGACTTCTCAATGAGGAACTTGTGAAGGTGTATCTCGCAAAATATGATGCTGCCTATGATGAAGCCAGGAAAAAGCTCGAGAAGAGCAGTGCTGAGCGACGTGAGGGGGCAATAGCCATAAGGATCCGGAAACTTTGCAAGGAGATTAACGAACAGGGACAGCTTGACCAGGAGCAAAGGATCGTTGTTGTGATACAGGCCCTTGAATTCTGCAAATCAGGCAATCCTGAAGTGAGTCCTCTTGAACTGGGTTTTATAAGCACACTTGCTGAAGGCCTCAACATAACAAGTGAAGAATACGGATACATCGAGCAGTTTGTCCTTAATTCATTCCATAACTTCCCCGATTCCGAGAATTTTCTTCTGATAAACGGTAACCAGGAAAGTGATCTTAAAGAGGCAAAACATATCTGGAAAGAGCTGCTGAGAGGGCAGATATGGATTCTATTCGTTCCCTCAGTAAAACTTTACTTCCTGAGATATACGGGTTCCGGTGAACTCTCAATGAATGGACAACTACTGCAGGAAGATAAGGTCTATCCTCTAAGTTCAGGATCATCGGTAAAGGGATATAAGATCAAACCAATATATTACTGGGATGTGACAATGCAATTCCTAAAGGAGGAATTTGAATCATCAAGGGTGGTATATGAGGTTAACAATATTGAGTATCGTTTCAAAACGGGACAGGTAGGCATCCACCATATGAGCTTCAGGGAAGAATCCGGAAGGATGGTTGGGATAATGGGCGCAAGCGGTGCCGGTAAGTCTACCCTGCTGAGTGTCCTCAACGGTATTAATCCTCCCAACGATGGGGAAGTTCTCATAAACGGCATAAGCATCCATAAGGAAAAGGAAAAAATCAAAGGTCTTATAGGGTATGTCTCACAGGATGACCTTCTTATCGAAGAGCTGACTGTATTTGAAAATCTCTATTACAACGCCAAGCTCTGTTTCGGGAATATCTCGGACAGGGAAATAATCAATAAGGTTGATAACGTACTGAAAAACCTGGGTTTGTATGAGATCCGCGATATGAAAGTCGGGACACCCCTTAACAAGGCTATCAGCGGCGGCCAGAGAAAAAGGCTTAATATTTCACTGGAACTGATCCGTGAACCGGCTATAATGTTCCTTGATGAACCTACTTCAGGGCTTTCATCGCGTGACTCTGAAAATATTCTCGACCTTTTAAAGGATCTTACGCGTAAAGGTAAGCTTCTTTTTATAGTGATACATCAGCCTTCTTCTGACATCTTCAAGATGTTTGATAAGCTTATAATACTTGACACGGGCGGTTACCTGATATACAACGGAAATCCTATTGAATCGATTGAATATTTCAAGAGAAAGATTGAACAGGCTAATTATAACGAAAGTGAATGTTATGTCTGCGGTAACGTTAATCCTGAACAGATATTTAATATTGTAGAGACACGTGTCTTTACTGAAAGCGGAAAACCTACCGATACAAGGAGAATATCTCCGGCTGACTGGAGTAATCATTACAAAGCTGAAAAGAAAGAAGACTATATTGAACCAGGAGGAGCTTTGCCTGAGATCAATTTCAGGTCTCCGGGGATGCTCAGGCAGCTTATCATTTTCATCAAACGCGATCTCCTCTCCAAACTGTCTGACGTGCAATATCTTCTTATTACACTTCTTGAAGCACCCATCCTGGCGGCAGCGCTTTCCTTTCTTATCCGGTATTTCGATGAAAGCGTCTCCGCTCCAAAATACACCCTCTATGAGAACAGTAATCTTCCGGTTTATATTTTCATGTCTGTGATCATAGCAATATTCATGGGGCTTACTGTCAGTGCTGAAGAGATCATTAAAGACAGGAAAATACTTAAAAGGGAGGCCTTCCTGAACCTGAGCTGGAACAGTTACCTTGTATCAAAAGTCTTCGTTCAGCTTGGTATCTCAGCTATCCAGGCACTCACCTTTGTATTGATAGGTAATACGATAATAGGTATAAAAGGGATGTTCTTTCAGTACTGGCTTGTACTGTTTTCCTGCTGGGCAGGTGCCAACCTGATGGGACTAATAATCTCCGACAGCTTTAAAGCTGTTGTAACAATATATATCCTGATACCATTCCTTGTTATCCCGCAGATTATTCTAAGTGGTATAATGGTAAAATTCGAAAAACTCAATCCAAATCTTTCATCACCTGTATCTATACCGGTATATGGTGAGCTATTATCAGCCAGATGGGGCTATGAAGCACTGTCCGTGAAACAATTCAAAGATAACAGGTATGAGCGGCAGTTCTATGTTTATGATAAGGCAATGAGTCTTGCAAAATATAAGAAAGACTACTGGTATATAGAGGTTAAGGGTAACCTGGAAGAAATCCAGACTGATCTTAACAATAATACAAGAAGTAAGGATTTCGATAACAAGCTAAGGGTAGTATATAACGAATTCCGGAAGGATGCTATTAACTATCCTTCACTGAAATTTGATAAATATGAGCTGCTTACTCCTGAACAGGTGACTCCTGAAATAATTACGGAAGCACTTGCCCGGCTTGAGGTTGAACGGAAATATTTTGTTGCCTATTCAAATAATGCCAAAAACAAGAAAGATGCGTTACTGACAAAGCTCCAGGAGACGGATAACAAGGCGTTTCTGAAGCTACGTGATGATTATGCCAATGAATCACTTGAGGAGTTTGTTACAAACAAAAATGAGACAGAAAAGATAATCGAATTCAAAGGAGAGCTGGTTCAGAAACTTGATCCCATATACATGGATCCCAAATACCCCTTCATAAAAGCTCACTTCTACTCTCCGGTGAAATGGTTGTTCGGAAGGCAGATGGACACATATGTAGTTAATATAATAGTATTGTGGTTCATGTCATTGATGTTTTATTTTATTCTTTATTTCAGGCTTCTCAAGAAAGTGCTTGATTCCGGAGAGACCGCCTTCGGGAAGAAATCGAGGTTAAGCGAGTAGAAAAAACTAAGGGTGTCTTTGTGAGACACCCTCCTTTTTAGTTACTGGATTACCGATCAGAAAATTGCCAGGAGACTAGTTTATTCAACGATCTCTATCATTTTAAAGGGAACCCTGATAATGGATTCATAATCTTCACCGGCTTCCAGCATATCTTCATCATCTTCCTCATAATACCAGTTGACCTCGACTTCATTCTTTGCCTTATGGATAGCTTCAAGCTTCTTGAATACATCCAGAATGCATTTTGAGGAGCTTGTGTTGAAATATTCAAGCCTTATATTTACGACAGTTTTGTTAAGAGGTGTTTCTTTATAACCGTCCAGCCAGTCAACGATAGGTTTGTAAAACTCTACTGAGTTTTCCGGGATTGAACGTCCCTTGATTTCAAATATACCTTCTGCAGCATCAAATCTGACAGTCGGGGTTTTTGGTGTTCCTTCAATGATGATCGGTTCCATCTTATAAAGTTTTTTTGGTTTATCTGATTTATCTTTAATTAATTGTCCTCATTTACTAAAATATCCAGATAGAAAAATGAATATTTATCGTTATATTCTTTAAATGTATATTCGAGTTTGTTACCTGTTTTTCTTGCTATATCCACAAGCCCGAGTCCCCCTCCTCCCTTGGCAGAGATCCTCTGGTGATTGAGAATGAACTTATAAAGTTCTTTTATCTCTTCATGGCTTGAACGATTGATCTTTTTGATCTTTTCCTCAAGTCTTTCAACATTATCGGCCTTAACAAAGTTCCCTGTGATAATCTTATAACCCCTGTCGACCTTCTGAACTATAAGCATTCCGAATTTTTCAGAAGTCTGATCCTCAAAATCATCAGGTACCTTGTCAACATGGTGGTAAAGGTTCTGAAGGCTTTCGACCAATACGTTATAGACTTTTTTCCTGAGTCTTGACTGGTCATTTACCTGAATCATCTTATCCTCAACCGTATCAAGTATATGATTGATAACATCAGAATCAACATTACCTTTATAAAAAAGAATAATGTTATTCTTTAACTGGTCCGGTAAATAACTCTCTATATTAAAGCCCATTTAAGCTTCCAGTTGGATATGGAATTTTTTACGATAACAAATATAATAAAAATATGAAGTTAGCAAATTTTAACTTTTCCACATACCGGTTCTTGGAAAATTGCGCCATTTTTTGATAAATCAGCTAAATTATGATGATGAACGGCATTTTCAGAAAGATGTCAGGCGACATTGTCCTTTCGTGAACCCTGAAACATCTCATATCCTGCTAATATACATTCAATTGAACCGTTGAAAAGTTTATATTTCAGGCTGGCTTTAAGCCCAATTCCGTTAAGGTATTCTTTACCTGAAGTTATTATCCATGCTTTATGTCCATGGAAATTATGTTTGAGCGTCGATCCGATACTCTTGTACAGGTCCGTCAGTTCTTCGACCTCCAGCCTCTGTCCGTAAGGAGGATTAAATACCAGGAAACCTTCATTATCCAAAGGCTTTAAGTACTTAAAATCAGCCACTTCAAAAGAGATCACACCCTTCAGTCCTGCCTTTTCTGCATTTATTACAGCCTGCTTTATTGCTTCCCCTGAGATATCCGATCCTGCAATCCTTGATTGTGATCTAAGTATCTTTCCATCGTATTCCTTCCTTACTTTATTGAAAAGCTTCTCATCAAAGTCTTTCCATCTGGTGAATCCGAAAAAGCTTCTGAAGATCCCCGGAGGTACATTGTTTGCCATCAGTCCGGCTTCAATTGGTATGGTTCCGGAGCCACACATAGGATCAAGAAGTGGAGTGGAGACATCCCAGCCGGAGAGCATAAGTATGCCTGCTGCAAGAACTTCATTGAGAGGAGCTTTCCCCTGCTCAACTCTGTACCCGCGCTTGTACAGAGGGATCACTGATGAGTCAAGCGACAGTGAAACCCTGTTCCCGCTTATATGCACATTAATCAGCAGGTCAGGATTACCCGTATCCACATTTGGTCTTCTGCCTGTTCTGTTCCTTAAATGATCTGCAATTGCATCCTTTACTACCAGTCCGGGATAGGCATTATGGCTGAATATTTTTGAGTTGACCACGGGTGCTATTGAAAAAGTCATTTCAGCATCAATCACTTCTGACCAGTTTACCTCATATGATCTTCTGTAGAGATCCTCCCTGGAGGATATATTGAATCCTGCCACAGGCATCAGTACAGAGAGAGCCGTGCGTAAACAATAGTTAGCCCTGTATAGAAGCTCTTTGTTGCCAGTGAACATTACTGCACGGTTTGCCGGCTCTACATCTGAAGCACCCAGCTCTCTGAGTTCAGCAGCAAGGACATTCTCAAGACCATAAAGGGTCTTTGCCACAAATTTAATTGTACCCATGACTGTCAAAGTTAATTATTTGAGCTGATAAACTGTTTTTTTGCCTGATCCTCTATGAGAAAATAAAACATGTTGCTATTTTTAGCGTTTTAAAACAGGTAGTGTAATAAATTAATTTTTAATATAATGAAGAAGCTGAATCTTTACCCGGTTGTTTTCCTTTCTCTTATCCTTCTGACTTTCACTTCGTGTGAAAAAGATAAGCCTCTGGCTGAGGCTATAATCGGCACCTGGGAAATACAGGACAGGACGGTTGTTGTTTATGAAAACGGCATTAAAAAGGAATCTCATACTGAATATCTGGAAGCCGATGAGATGGTTTTCCAGTTTGTTTCTGGCGGCACGGGAATATATTATGAATATACCAGCAATCATGTTTTTAACTGGGCTCTGGCCAATGCAACACTTGTTATCAGTAATCTTTTTGAAGAAGATCTGCAGGCTGAATTAACAATAGATGGTGATGTGATGATATTATCATATGATGAGACTAACAGCCAACAGCCATCTGTCAAATATGAATACTATTTTACGGGGTACAGGGTTAATTAATAGTTAAAGAGTCCCTTCCGCAAGTTCACCAGATCTATTCCGCAGAATACGGTTATAGGTTCCTGCATCTGAGATAACCTCAAGGGCTTTATCTATGACAGGATCTTTTTCGTTAATTATCCGGTAATACTCGTTAACCTGCCATATATTGCTTGCAACCAATGCCTTCAATATAAGCAGCATCTCTTCTTTTGATCTGTTGAATTGATTTTCAACATATTTTACACCCAACTCCTCTCCTTTTTTTATGAATTCGTTCACTTCTGCGGAAGTGAATTGAAAACCTTCCTTGAATTCATCGAAAGAGGTATAACGGGAAGTTATTTTTGCTCTGTTCCTGTCGGTATATTCAAGAACAAATGAACGGAAAACATCTCTCCTTACAAGTGACCTGTAATAATCTGAATAATTTGCTGTATCGGCAGCCATAAACACATCAGGCATGATCCCTCCTCCGCCGTATACTGTTCTGCCGTTAACGAGAGTCCTGAATTTCAGTGAATCAGGCATATGGATGCTATCGGCAGAAATCATTTCCCCGTCGGAGTATCTTTTGTAAAAGGCACTCATATACTTATCATAACCTTCATTATAAGGAGACTGTATTGATCTGCCTGTAGGAGTGTAATATCTTGCGATTGTCAGGCGGATCATTGAACCGTCAGTCAGATAGAACGGGTTCTGTACAAGTCCTTTGCCAAAAGTGCGCCGGCCTATTATTACACCCCTGTCCCAATCCTGTATTGCGCCGGCAAATATCTCGGTGGCTGAAGCTGAACCTTCATCGGTAAGGACCACAACTCTCGCTGATGAGAGATCGCCTGATCCTGCAGACTTGTAATCTTTTCTCGGGTATTTTCGTCCGATGAGATAAACAAGCAGGTTCTTATCCCTGAAGAAATGATTAGCCAGGTCTGTCGCAGCTGCCATATAACCGCCCCCGTTGTTTCTCAGATCAATCACCAGGTTTTTCATATTCTTCTGCTTCAGCTGAGCAACTGCATCCCTGAATTCCTTGTCGGTCGTTGCGGCAAACTTGTTTAGCTTCACATAACCCGTTTCCTTATCAAGCATATAAGCTGCATCAAGGCTGTTAATGGGTATTTTATCGCGTACAATAGTGTAATCTAGAATATTTCTGACACCTTTTCTGAAGACACCAATATTGACGACTGTTCCCTTAGGTCCCATAAGTCTGTTTCTGACACCGGTTGTCGTTATCCTGATACCTGAGACTTTTTCGCCGTTTATAGTGACTATCCTGTCTCCTGGAAGAAGGCCCACTTTCTCAGACGGCCCGCCCGGTATTGGTTCAATAACGATTATAGTATCGCGGAGTAAATTGAAGGAAATACCTATTCCCTCAAAATTACCAAGAAGCGGCTGGTTAGCTTCCTTAACTTCTTCGGCAGATATATATGTAGAATGAGGATCCAGATCTCTAAGCATATCAATTATAACCTTCTCAGTTATTTTGCTCAGGTTTGTCGAATCGACGTAAAAATCTTCGATCAGATTAAGCGTCCTGCCAAACTTAATCGTTTCATTCGTCAAAGTCTGCCCTGATACATATTGACTTCCTGACAAGAATATCAATATAAAAGCGACTGCCAGAATTTTCCTGATTATCATGATTATGTTTCCTCTCTTTCTATGTATTGTTCATTGTTAAATGGCCTTGATTTTCTTCGTTTACCCCGGCCCCAAGGGGAGCGAAGAACCGATCCCGACTTGTCGGGAGAGCTCGACGAAGTCAAAATCAACTTACTCCCCCCTCGCCTTCGCGTAGCCGCTTCGGCGGAGCAAGGTTGGGGTTGGGGTAGATGTATTGATTTTCAAGCGTTTTGTAATTCATTATGTAATATTACCGATAGTCAAATAACTTATTATATACCTGTTACAACAATTTTCGTGCCCTAAGGTTCTATTCCCATTCAATTGTAGCCGGTGGTTTTGAGCTTATGTCATAGACTACCCTGTTTATGCCTTTCACCCGGTTGATTATCTCATTTGAAATTGTTCTAAGAAATTCATGGGGCAGATACGACCAGTCAGCAGTCATCCCGTCAGTTGAATTGACTGCTCTCAGAACCACGGTATTTTCGTAGGTTCTCTCATCGCCCATCACTCCCACTGATTGAACCGGAAGAAGTATTACACCTGCCTGCCAGATGCTGTCATAAAGATCATGTTTGCGAAGGCCTTCAATAAAAATTTCATCAGCTTCCTTCAGTGTCTCGATGTTTTGTCTTGTTATTTTTCCGAGTATGCGGATTGCCAGACCAGGCCCCGGGAAAGGGTGTCTCTTCAGGATAGTATCCGGAAGACCCAGTGAATACCCGACTCTCCTGACTTCGTCCTTGAATAACAACCGCAAGGGTTCAATCACTTTAAGGTGCATACGCTCAGGCAACCCACCCACATTGTGATGGGATTTTATTGTTGCTGATGGCCCTTTAACAGAAACGGATTCAATCACATCAGGATAGATAGTGCCTTGTGCCAGCCATTTCACATCTTTCACTTTACGTGCCTCTTCTTCAAAAACTTCAATGAATACTCTTCCAATAGTTTTTCTTTTCTCCTCAGGATCGCTTATACCTTCAAGGGCATCAAGGAACTTGTCAGCAGCATCAACCCCAACGACATTTAGTCCTAATCCAAGGTAAGAATCCATCACTTTCCCAAATTCATTTTTTCTCAGTAGTCCGTTATCGACGAAAATACATGTAAGGTTTCTGCCTGAGGCTTTATTCAGCAGAGCAGCTGCAACTGTTGAATCGACACCTCCTGAAAGTCCAAGTATCACCTTGTCATCACCAATTTGCTCTCTCAGAAAGGCGACCGACGATCCGATAAAAGAATCGGGTGTCCAGCTGCGGTTGCATCCGCAGATATCCACAACAAAATTCTCAAGGATCTTTTTACCGTCAGAGGTATGATACACCTCAGGATGGAACTGAATTCCCCAGGTTAGCTCTCCGTTTATCCTGTAAGCTCCTGCCCTCACACCAGAGGTTGAACCGGTTATTTTATAGTTTTCAGGAAGCCGGGCAATTGTATCTCCGTGCGACATCCACACCTGGGATCCCGTTGGTATATCTTTAAAAAGTTGATCTTCAGGGTCGGTATAGAGGAGGTTCGCTCTTCCGTATTCCCTTGCAGAGGACCGTGAGACTTCTCCGCCGAAAAAATGAACAAGGTACTGGGCTCCGTAACATATCCCCAGCAGAGGGATAGATCCTTTTATTCCCTTCAGGTCGGGTTTTGGTGCATTTTTATCATGTACGGAGGAAGGGCTGCCGGAAAGAATTACACCCTTTACACTTTTATCAGGTGCCGGAAAATGATTGAAGGGATAAATCTCGCAATATACGTTTATCTCCCTTACCCTTCTGGCAATGAGCTGCGTATATTGAGAACCGAAATCGAGTATAAGTATCTTTTCGTTCACTTTTTGTTAATTATCGAAAAAGCCAAATATAGATAATCTTTCATTACAGATCGTTAATATGCTGCACCTCGTATGTCTTGCCGTCCAATGCAGCCAGTGTCCTCGGGAAAACCGATCTTGCCTCATCAACCAGGACGGATATGTCTTTATATCTTCCCGAGAAATGGCCTATAATAAGAGTCCCTGCTCCCGCTTCTGCTGCTGTCCTGGCAGCATCAGTTGTTGTTGAATGTCCGGTTAATTCAGCCAGTTCGGTAAGGCTCCTGTCAAAAGTTGCCTCATGGTACAGAAGGTCGACACCTTTTACGAACCCGGGAAGGCGTTTGAAAAACTTTGTATCGCTGCAATAGGCGTACGACAGTGAAACCGGGCCAGGTATTGTAAGGTCCTCATTTTTTATGACTTCACCGTTTTTTGCTATAAAATCCTCACCTTTTTTAATTGCCCTGATCCTTACTGCCGTTATCTCATATTTGCTGATCATTTCCTTGATAATATTACGGTCATAGGGCTTTTCCCTGAAGAGGAATCCAAAAGCCGGGATCCTGTGTTTCAAGGGGAAAGAGGTTACCGTGAGATATTTATCGTCAAGTATTATAACAGGATCCTTACCCCTGAGGGGGATGAAGTCAATCTCAAAATTCAAATGAATATCAAAATCTTTCAGATGCGACGCCAGAAGAGCATCATAATTTTCAGGGGCATAGATATGAACGGGGGTAGTTCTTCCCATAAGGCTGAATGTTGAAAGTAGGCCATATAATCCGAATACATGGTCGCCGTGCAGGTGACTTATGAATATATGGTTTATTTTTCCAAACCTTATCCTGCATTTTCTGAGCTGCATCTGGGTGCCTTCACCGCAGTCTATCAAAAAAATCCGCTCATGAGCATTAAGCACATGAGCGGAAGGATATCTTTCTGATGTTGGCAATGCAGAACTACTGCCAAGTATGGTTAACTTCATCGGCATCCTGCATTGCTGAAAACTCAGGAAATCATTTTTTCAGCATCTGCAACTGATCCTGTAATTGTCAGTACAGTATCAAGCTGAGAGATAGTTATTAAACGTTCAACGGCTTCATTTAATCCGCAAAGAACAAACGTACCACCGGCGTTCTTGCATAGTCTGTTAGCCACAAGTATGGCGCTCAGACCTGATGAATCGCAGTATTGACATTTCTCAAGATTGAGGATGATATTCTTCTCACCCTTTCCTGAAACCAGCACAAGTTCAGATTTAAGAGCTGGAGCAATATGGGTATCAAGCTTCTCAGCCTGGATCTGAATTACCGTGCTGTTATTCCGGCTTTCAATATTGAAATCCATAATTATTGTTATTTTTTGATAGCCCCAATTTAGTAAATATTTCTATTTCTTGGTAGCTTTATTCTCTTTTTCTTCCATTTCTTCTTTCAAAGCCGCAAGCTGCGTAATATCTCCGAGGGTAGTTTTTTCCATATTGGATTTTGATTTCCTTGAAGATCTCTTAGGTGATTCAGCTTCTGCTTTCTTCACCGGAGCTTCAACAGCTTTCTTTTCGTCCTCATAAATCCTGCTATGGGATATTATTATCTTCTTAGCTGATTTGTTGAATTCGATGACCTTGAACATCAGTTTTTCATCAACTTTCGCAACTGTTCCATCCTCTTTGACGAGGTGTTTCGGGGTTGCAAATCCTTCAACTCCGTAAGGAAGAGCTACAATGGCACCTTTATCAAAAACTTCCATTACAGTACCTTCATGAATGGAATCGATAGTGAAGAGAGTCTCAAATACATCCCACGGGTTTTCTTCAAGCTGTTTATGTCCAAGGCTGAGACGTCTGTTTTCCTTATCTATTTCAAGGACAACTACTTCAATTTCAGCATCGATCGAAGTGAATTCTGCCGGATGTTTGATCTTCTTTGTCCAGGAAAGGTCAGATATATGGATCAGTCCGTCGACACCTTCTTCTATCTCAACGAATACACCGAAATTTGTAAAGTTCCTTACCCTTGCTTTATGTTTGGAACCGACAGTATATTTTTCCTCGATATTCTGCCATGGATCGGGTTTCAGTTGTTTGATACCAAGTGACATTTTCCTTTCGCTTCTGTCGAGAGTAAGTATAACAGCTTCAACTTCATCACCGACTTTCATGAATTCCTGTGCGCTGCGCAGGTGCTGTGACCACGACATTTCCGACACATGGATAAGACCTTCCACTCCCGGGGCTATCTCAACAAATGCTCCGTAATCGGCCATAACAACAACTTTCCCTTTAACCTTGTCGCCGATCTTCAGGTTGGGATCAACTGAATCCCATGGATGAGGTGTAAGCTGTTTCAGTCCGAGAGCTATCCTCTTTTTATCATCATCAAAATCGAGGATAACAACATTCAGTTTCTGATCAAGCTGTACTATCTCTTCAGGATGATTTACCCTGCCCCATGAAAGATCTGTTATATGAATAAGTCCGTCGACACCGCCAAGATCAATAAATACTCCATATGAAGTAATATTCTTGACAGTACCTTCCAGAACCTGTCCTTTTTCAAGTTTGGCAATTATCTCTTTCTTCTGCTGCTCAAGTTCAGCCTCTATAAGCGCTTTATGTGACACGACGACATTCTTGAATTCCTGGTTTATCTTCACAACCTTGAATTCCATCGTTTTACCTACAAAAACATCGTAGTCGCGTATTGGTTTGACATCGATCTGCGATCCGGGGAGGAAAGCCTCGATACCGAATACATCTACGATCATACCGCCTTTTGTACGGCATTTTATATAACCTGTAATTATTTCGTCTTTTTCGAGTGAAGCATTGACACGGTCCCATGAATTTATTGCCCGTGCCTTTTTATGTGACAGCAGAAGCTGACCTTTTTTATCTTCCTGGCTTTCAACATAGACTTCAACTTTATCGCCCACCTTCAGATTCGGGTTGTAGCGGAACTCATTAAGGCTCACAACACCTTCCGATTTGTACCCGATATTGATAACAACTTCCCTCGAAGTCATCTGAATTACAGTACCCTGAACCACCTCATCAACTGCTACAGTCGACAGTGTTTCATCATACATGGCTTCATACTCCTTGTGTTTCGGGGAATTCTTCAATTCGTCACTTTCAAAAGCTGACCAGTCAAAATCTTCATTTGCAGTTGTGACGTTAATCTGCGGCCTGGTGTCAGCCGTTTTTTCGCTTCTGACTTTCTTCGGCTTGCTCTCTGCAGAATCCGCTTCAACAGAACCTGTTTCTACAGAGAAATCTGATACGGATTCCGGAGTTTCTAAACTAACTTCAGGTTTATCTTCAACCTTTTTAGGAGCTTTCGCTCTGACTTCAGTTACCTCCTGCTCAGGTATCTCAATCTCTTCCAATGCCTCCTCAATAAGTTTTTCCTTTGTTTCTTTTACTTTAATTTTCCTTACTGGTTTGACAACGTCTTCAGTGTTTTTCTCAACGACCTCTTTTTTGGTCGTTTTTTTCTTGCTTTCACTCATAATTTGAATTTAAAAGTTCTAATAATTAATAAGTTAGACATTATTTTGATAAAAATAGTGTGCAAAGATAGGTATATATTTGAAATTTGCCACAATAATTGTAAGATTTTCAGATGTCTTTGCCTGTTTCGCAATCTCAGGTGAACTATTATCTTTGCATTCATTGAATATTACCTGAAATAATCTTGACAGATGAAGATAGCCGTAATAGGAACCGGATATGTAGGACTGGTTACAGGGACATGTTTTGCTGAGAGCGGCGTAACAGTCACATGTATCGACAACGACAGGAAAAAGATCCAGCAATTGAAGGACGGTGCCACTCCTATCTATGAACCCGGGCTTGAGGTCATGATAAGGAAAAACACTGAGAAAAAAAGGCTAAGCTTCTCATCTGACATCGCTGAAGGCATAAGGGATGCAGAAGTTGTGTTTCTTGCTGTCGGAACTCCGTCGGGAAGCGACGGAAGCGCAGACCTGACAGATATTCTTTCGGCAGCCCGGGAAATAGGCAGATCGATGACCGGTTATATGGTTATAGTGATAAAAAGCACTGTACCTGTAGGTACTTCTGAAAAGGTCAGAAAAGTTATAACCGAAGAACTCTATAACAGGAAAAGCAGTCTGACATTCGATATGGCATCGAACCCGGAATTCCTAAAAGAGGGTGCTGCTGTGGAGGATTTTCTCAGGCCTGAAAGAATAGTTATCGGGGTCGACAATGAAAAGACCGGGGAAATTATGAAAAGGCTCTATATGACCTTCGTGCTCAATAACCACCCGATCTATTTCATGGACATAGCTTCAGCCGAAATCACGAAATATGCAGCCAATGCGATGCTGGCCACACGTATCAGTTTCATTAATGAGATCGCCAACCTGTGCGATCTGCTGGGCGCTGACATAAACCAGGTCAGAAAAGGTATCGGAAGCGATTCAAGAATAGGGAATAAATTCCTGTATCCGGGCGCCGGATATGGTGGATCATGCTTCCCTAAAGATGTTAAAGCAATAATCAAAACTGCCCGGGATAATGGCTATGAACTGAATGTTATCAGGGCTGTGGAGAAAGCCAACGAGTTTCAAAAAAATGTGATCTTTAAAAAAATATCTTCCTTCTTCAATAATAAATTGAAAGACAGGGTATTTGGAATATGGGGACTATCATTTAAGCCAAAGACGGATGACATTCGTGAATCGCCGGCCATATATCTGATTGAAAAGCTTTTGGATGAAAGAGCTGTTGTAAGAGCCTACGATCCGGCAGCAATAACTGAAACGAAGAACAAGCTCGGCAACAGGTTATACTATGCTGCTGATCAGTATGAAGCACTGAAGGGAGCTGATGCGATGGTTCTAATGACAGAATGGGCAGAATTCCATCTTCCTGATTTCGGCAGGATGGCTGATCTGATGAAGGGAAAAGTGATCTTCGACGGAAGAAATATTTATGATCCGGCAGAGATCCGAAGACAGGGGTTCGTTTATTCCGGGATAGGGAGGAGGTAGCTCGACCTGTATGCCTTGCAAGTCGTGCAAGTCGTGCAAGTCGTGCAAGTCGTGCAAGTCCTGCAAGTCCTGCAAGACCTGCAAGACCTGCAAGACCTGCAAGACAGTTTACTAAATTGACTGACCAAACTTAAATTTAAAATAGATGAAAGGCATAATTCTGGCGGGCGGATCGGGTACAAGACTTTACCCGATAACAAGTGCCATTTCGAAACAGATGTTACCGGTTTATGACAAACCGATGATATACTACCCCTTGTCGGTACTTATGCTGGCAGGGATCCGCGACATTCTTGTCATTTCAACGCCAAGGGATCTTCCCGGTTTTCGTGCCCTTCTCAGAGACGGCCATTCAATAGGACTCAAATTCAGCTATGTTGAACAACCGAGACCTGAAGGTCTTGCCCAGGCTTTCATACTGGGAGCTGATTTTGTAGGATCAGACACCGTTTGCATGATACTTGGAGATAATATCTTCTATGGTCATGGTTTCGGGGATACCCTTCTCAAAACCGCCGAACTGAAGAATGGTGCCTGCGTCTTTGGTTATTATGTTACTGATCCTGAAAGATATGGGGTAGTTGAATTTGACAGAAACAGGAAAGCGATATCAATAGAGGAAAAACCTGAAAAACCAAGGTCTAATTACGCAGTCACAGGTTTGTATTTCTACGATAACACGGTAGTTACAAAAGCCCGGACGTTAAAGCCATCAAAAAGAGGCGAGCTTGAGATCACCGATCTTAACAGGCTTTACCTCGAAGAGGGCACTCTGGAGGTCAGGGTTATGGGACGCGGGATGGCATGGCTTGATACAGGAACCTATGAGAGCCTTTTACAGGCTGCCAATTTCATAGCCACACTGGAACAACGACAGGGATTAAAGGCATCGTGTGTTGAAGAGATAGCCTATAAACGGGGTTTCATAAATAAAGAACAGCTTATTGCGCTGGCAGAACCGGTAAAAAACAGCCAGTACGGCAGGTACCTGCTGAGAATAGCTTCCGAAGAAATAAACGTATTTGAGGGATTCAGGTAAAAAATTATGGAGATAATTGAGACAGGATTTAAAGGATTGGTGATAATTCAGCCTGCTGTATACGCTGACAGCAGGGGTTATTTTTTTGAAAGCTTCAGCATAAAGAAATTCCGTGAAGCCGGTATTTCGTTCTCACCCGTGCAGGATAACGAATCGATGTCGGGTAAGGGAGTGATACGCGGACTTCATTACCAGCTCAAACCTCACGATCAGGCTAAACTGATAAGGGTTGTTGCAGGAAAGATTTTTGATGTTGCGCTCGATCTCCGTAAGGATTCAGCAACCTACGGAAAATGGTTCGGAATTGAACTGGATTCGGAGAACAAGATCCAGCTTCTTGTCCCGAGAGGGTTTGCCCACGGTTTTTCCGTACTTGCCGATAAAACTGTGATACAATATAAAGTGGATGATTTTTATGATCGTTCATCCGAGAGAGGGATACTGCTGAGCGATCCCGAACTAAACATTGACTGGAGACTTGGGGATATTCCAAGGATAATCAGTGAGAAAGACATGAAGAATCCGACTTTTAGCAAAGCTGAAAATAATTTCTGATTAATAATTAATGTAGTGGCAGTAATACTTATCACCGGGGCCAAAGGGCAGCTTGGAAGCGAGATAAACAAGCTCTCCAGAAAATACCTTGGGTATGACTTCATATTTACTGATATTGACACTCTCGATATCACCAACAGGGGGCAGACCACTGAATTCATTAAGAAAAACGAGCCTGACTGGATCATTAACTGTGCTGCATATAACCTTGTCGACAAGGCCGAAAACGAACCTGCAAAAGCTATGCTGATCAATTCAGAGGCTGTAAAGAACATTGCCGAATCAATAACCGGATCAGAGTGCAAATTCATTCATGTCTCAACAGATTATGTTTTTGACGGCAATTCAAATATTCCCTATAATGAGAATTCTCCGGCCAATCCTGTCTCAGCTTACGGAAAATCAAAGTATTCCGGAGAGCTGGCCGCGCTTCGGTATAACAGGAGCATGGTGATCAGGACATCATGGCTTTATTCGTCGTTCGGGAACAATTTTGTGAGAACCATCCTTGTAAAAGCTAAGGAAAGAGACACGCTAAATGTGGTCTTCGATCAGGTCGGATCCCCTACCTACGCTGGTGATCTGGCCTCAGCGATAATTGAAATCGTCGCACTTGTAATCAGGAACAAAATCGCTTTTAACCCGGGGATATATCATTACTCGAACGAAGGAGTATGCAGCTGGTATGATTTTGCTGAAGAAATTGTAAAGGAAGCCGGTCTTTCCTGCAAAGTGCTGCCAATACTGAGCAAGGAATACCCGACGGCAGCAAGAAGACCATTTTATTCCGTCCTTGATAAAAGCAAGATAAAAGAAACATACGGTATCGCGATCCCTCACTGGAGATCAAGTCTTAAAAATTGTATCAAATTAATGTAAAAGAAGCCTATATGTTATCACTAAGCAGTATTAAAAAGAAAGCCCGTACATGGCTGGGAGATGAGTTCAATGAAGAGACGCGTAAAGAGGTGCGCGAAATGCTCGAAAAAGATGAAAAAAAACTTATCGATGCTTTTTACCAGGATCTTGAGTTTGGTACGGGAGGTCTTCGTGGTATTATGGGAGCCGGCACCAACAGGATGAACATCTACACTCTTGGAATGGCTACACAGGGGCTCTCAAATTACATTTTAAGGCAATTTGGTGAAAGAGGTATCAGGGTGGCAGTGGCGTACGACTGCAGGAACAACAGCCGGTATTTTGCTGAAACGGCAGCCGATATCTTCACTGCCAACGGATTCGATGTCTATCTTTTCGAATCCCTGCGCCCTACACCGGAACTTTCATTTGCAATAAGGTATTATAAATGCCACAGCGGTGTTGTGATAACAGCTTCACACAATCCTCCGGAATACAATGGTTATAAAGCTTACTGGAATGATGGCGGACAGGTTGTCGCCCCTCATGATGAAGCCATTATAGAGGAAGTACGCAAAATACAGTCTGTCAGTGATATAAAGTTCAAAAGTGATAAAACCAAAATCAGGATTCTTGGAAAAGAGACAGACGATGCCTTCCTGAAAGAGGTGATCAAAATGAGTCTTAATCCGGATATCATAAAAAGACATAATGATATTGGCATTGTTTACACGCCCATTCACGGATCGGGAATAAAACTGGTTCCTCCTGCATTAAGGTTATTCGGATTCAGAAACATAATCAATGTGCCTGAACAGGAAAAACCTGATGGTAATTTCCCGACAGTCAAGTCACCTAATCCTGAGGAACCGGGAGCACTGAAACTTGCTATCGAAACAGCTGCCAAAAACGGATCTGACCTTGTGATGGCAACAGATCCCGATGCCGACAGGCTGGGTATAGCAGTCAGAAACAAAGAAGGTGAATTCGTTCTGCTGAACGGTAACCAGACCTGTGCTTTACTTATCTATTACATCCTCTCACAGTATAAGGAGAAGAACAAGTACATTGGCAATGAATACATAATCAAGACGATAGTTACAA
Source organism: Bacteroidetes bacterium ADurb.Bin145 (assembly GCA_002070505.1). Taxonomy (GTDB): domain Bacteria; phylum Bacteroidota; class Bacteroidia; order Bacteroidales; family VadinHA17; genus LD21. The sequence goes on from MWDJ01000002.1 coordinate 256,417, forward strand.
CAGACCTGCTCGACAGGATAGCGGAGAAATACAATGTTGAATGTTTCAATGTTCTTACCGGATTTAAATTTTTCGCCGAGTTGATACGGGATCTTGAAGGTAAGAAGAAATTTATCGGAGGAGGAGAAGAGAGTTATGGTTTCCTTCCCGGTGATTATGTCAGGGATAAAGATGCAGTAGCTTCATGTTCAATGGTTGCAGAGACTGCTGCCTGGGCTAAGAGCAAGGGTAAATCATTATTCAGCCTCCTTATTGATATTTACCTTGAGTACGGTTTGTATAAGGAGAAACTCATAAATATAGTACGGAAGGGTGCAGATGGTGCAAATGAGATAAAGGCAATGATGAAAGGTTACAGAAACCATCCGCCGAAGAAGATCAATAACAGCAAGGTCATAAGGATCAACGATTATGAGACTCTCGTATCAACTGATTGCATTACAGGTGAAAAGACCAGGATCAACCTGATAAAATCTGATGTTCTCCAGTTCTTCCTTGAAGACGGATCGAAGATATCGGTAAGGCCATCAGGCACAGAACCCAAGATCAAATTCTATTTCAGTGTGAATACGGGACTTGAATCGGCAGCTGCCTATGATGATACGATGAAGCTTCTCGATGAAAGGATTGAGGGGATAATAAATGATATGAAGCTGAAATGATTCAAAATTCACCACAGGGATCACGGACACGGATTAAGAATGTGATACATAACAGGAAATAACTCCGTGTTTTTTCCGTGAAATCCGTTATCCACTAATACTTCATGAGCTATTGGAGTAATCTTTTAACAGAAATCCTATTTGACATCTGTTTAAGGGGAGGAGGTCCTTCACTCGTCAATCCTTCGTGAGCTCAGGATTGACTCATTCAGGATGAAACGGCTTCTTACTAGGAAAGGGGGAATGAGAAACTGAAGCTTGTATTTTTAAAGAAAATATTATCTTACAAAAAAAAACTATATGAAATCATATCGAAAGGAATTGTGGTTTGAGTCCACCAGGAGAAGGGAATTTATCAATATAACTTCACAAGTTGAAACTTGTTTAAGTGAATCCGGCATTAAAGAAGGCCTCCTGCTATGCAACGCGATGCATATAACAGCAAGTGTTTTTATCAATGATGATGAATCAGGATTGCATCATGATTATGAGGTCTGGCTGGAAAAACTAGCCCCTGAAAAGCCTCATTCACAATACAGGCATAATGGCTTTGAGGACAATGCTGACGCTCATATGAAACGTCAGGTCATGGGCAGGGAGGTTGTATGTGCTGTAACTAATGGACATCTGGATTTTGGACCCTGGGAACAGATCTTTTACGGTGAATTCGATGGAAAACGCCGTAAAAGAGTGCTAGTGAAAATCATTGGAGAATAATCTAATTTATAAATATGTATTATCAGACCTCTGATTTTTTCAGTTAAGCAGAATACAAAGACCTGGAAGCTGCACTCTTCATGATTTAAAGAAACTATCGTTGAAATTGACAAGGTATACCCTGTCTGTAGAGCGGGTCAGTGCGGTGTAGAACCACCTGAGATAATCGAGTGATATCTCATTGCGGTTGAACATACCCTGGTCGATAAAGACCCTCTCCCACTGACCGCCCTGGGCCTTATGGCAGGTTACAGCATATGAGAATTTTATCTGCAGGGCGTTGAACCAGGGGTCATTCCTCACTGCTTCATATTGCTTCCTCCTGCTTTTTATATGAAGATAGTCGTTAAGAATAGCATGGAAAAGCTCACTGTTCTTTTCCGACGGAAGTGAGGGCGTATCAAGATGCAGTACATCCATCATCACTTTTGATTCAACCTCAAAGTTATAATCGGGAAACCAGAGAGTCATCTCCGCAAAATGGAATCCGTAACGTTCCTCATATTTCCTTATTCTTTTCACTTCTGCGATATCTCCATTTGCTATAAAACCCGGGCCCTCTCCGTCATCTTCAATTAGTGAATAATTATTTTTTACAATCATCACCATATCTCCGGGACTGATCTCCTCCTCCCTGAAGAATATCCTGCTTCTGATACCCTGATTATATTTGTTTGCGAGTTTATTGGAATTAACGACAATTATCGTCCCTTCAAGCCCGCATGTGCCGTAAGAAGCTGACAGTTCATCAATAAGCTGCTCACCATTTATCCTTATTACATCATTGAAATTAATGCAATCAACTGATGGATGGACCAGATCGTTTTCAGCTATCTGCAACCTTACCCTTGTAGCATTCATGAGAACTCCCGATTCTTCACTCTGACGGACGACCTGCCTGAGTTCTGCAGTCAGAAGTCCGAATCCGTAATCCTTAAGTACTGTTGGATCCAGGGCAGGGCTTAGATCTGAACCTACGGGAGGCAGCTGGGCCGGATCTCCGACAAGGATAAGCTTACAATCGGTTCCCGAGTAGACATACTCGATAAGGTCGTCAAGCAGCTTGCCGCTCCCGAAAAGTGATATCTCGTTTGTCGAATTTGAGATCATCGATGCTTCATCAACTATGAAATATGTGTTCCTGTGAAGATTCCTGTCAAGGATAAAACTGCCCATGCCATCCTTTGACGATTTCTGCCGGTATATCTTCTTGTGAATTGTATATGTCTGACGGCCCGCATACGACCCGAGTACTTTTGCAGCTCTTCCGGTAGGAGCAAGAAGAACCGATTTAAATCTCAGGAGTTCAAGTGTTTTCACAACAGAGCTTATGACACTTGTCTTACCTGTCCCTGCATAACCAGTGAGAGTAAAAATTACATCACTAGTGTTCTCACAGATATAGGAAGCGATTTTCTTCAAGGCTGACGACTGATCATCTGTTGGTACATTACCAAGGTTCTTGCAGAGATTATTGAATATTATCGTGTCGCGCATTACAAATTACAAGGTATTATGGGCTGCTTGGATATTTTTTTTAATTTTGTTCGTAAACTTAATCATTCCGTTTCAATTAAAAGCTGATACTCACTGCCTCCTTGGTGTATAAAAATGGATATTTAAAAAATTTCACCCAGAGTGGCAGAGAGCGGCAAAGAATAAGATACGTAGTTAACTTAAGATCCCGGCAGAATGCCTTATCTTGAACTTTTTGATGAGACACTTGATATCAATGCGACTCATAATTATGAGTTATCACTTCAGTTAAGTCCTGACGGAGTAGCATTCTCGATACTTGATACTATAAGAAGCAAGTACATTCTTCTCAGATCTTTTGATCCCGATGGCAACCGTTACTTCACGGATGATAATATAAGGGATATAATTGCCAGGGATGACTTCCTTACGAAAGAATATAAAAAGGTCAATATTGTGATGCCTTCGCAAAAGTTCACACTTGTGCCCGAACCGCTTTTTGACCCCGGCAAAAAGGATGAGTACTTTTGCCTCAACCTCATTAAGGAAGAAAATGAAACAATCATTACAAACAAAGTCCATGAACCTGCAGCCTATCTGATCTTTTCAGTTGCAAGGCCGCTGTTTGAGATTGCAGGGCATTTCTATCCTTCGGTTTATCCTTCACACCATATCAAGCCTCTGCTTAACCAGGTTACCCAATACAGCAAAAGCCATAGCGGGACCTATTTTCACGTTCATATTGAAAAAGAGTATTTCAATGTTCTTGTTCTCGAACAGAACGTGCTAAAGTTCTCGAATACATATAGATTCAGGAATATTTCAGATATACTTTATTATGTGCTGAATATATTCAGGACATTTGGTCTGGGACAGGATGTTACTTTACATTTCAGCGGATTGACTGAAAAATACGATGACCTGTATTCAAGCTTTGCTATCTATGTGAGGAATATGAAATTCACCGGTCCGTCGGGAAATTTTTCGTTCAGTTATGTGTTCAATAACGTAGAACTTCACCGGTATATAAACCTTTTCAGCATCACAAATTGCGGATAACAGGAGGTAAATACAGAGGCAGGATAATTAATCCTTTGCCGGGATTGAAAGCAAGGCCCACAACTGATTTTGCCCGGGTAGGCTTATTTAATATCCTGAACAACAGGGTTGATTATGAGAACATTACGGTACTCGATCTGTTTTCGGGCACAGGCAGTATAAGTTTCGAGTTTGCATCCCGTGGAGCAAGTGCCGTACATCTTATAGAGCAGGATGCAAAACACATTTCGGGTATAAGAAGGATAATAAATGAAATGGGATTTGAAACCATCAAACCTGTTCATATTGATGTAAAATCCTACCTGAAAACCTGTTCAGTAAAATACGATATTGTTTTTGCCGATCCTCCCTATGACCTGACATGGCTAAGGGATATCCCTGATCTCGTTCTTGGTTCCGGCGTAATTGCCGAAGATGGATTTTTCATCCTTGAACACCCCAGAAATGAGCATTTCAACAGTCATGAATCTTTTTTTGAGCACCGTAATTACGGGGGAGTTAATTTTAGTTTCTTCAGACCATTAAAATAGATACATTCATTCAAAAAAATTTGTTCTATTTGCTGATCTTTAATAATTTTACATCTGTAAAAGCTCAGTTAGCCTAACCATAATAAAATGAAAAGAAATTCATTCATAATTGAGTTGATAAAAAGTCCTCCTTTCAGGATATTAATTATCCTGGCCCTTTTGATCATTTTAGGAGTGATTATCGCAAACCGGAAAGAAAAGTCAATAAGGCTCAAGGAGGATGTGCTTTATGTGCAGCCTAAAACAGATGAATAGAGCGGTCTGACCTTTGAATTTATCATCTGATCATGAAAAAATATTTAGCTTCCGTTTTAGTTCTTTCCCTGATCATAATTCAGTTTGCTCATTGTCAGAGTATAGGTTTAAAAGGCGGCTTATCTCTTGCAAAAGGAACGTTCAAATATTCAATGGTAAAACAGCAGACTCATTTTTTCCCGGGGCTGAGCATTGGCCTTTCGGGTGAGGTACCTCTGTCTGAATCGTTATACCTGAACTCCGGAGCATTATTCATTAAAAAAGGAGTGAAAAGGCATATTGCGGACCTCGATCAGAAAATTCCGGTGATTTACCTTGAAATTCCGGTGAATATTCTTTGCAAATACGACTTCATCACCTGGAAAATGTTCGGGCAGGCAGGCTTATATGCCGGGATAGGACTATCAGCAAAGTCAAAACGGGGCGATGATAAGGAAAAAATAGAATTCGGTACCGAATTAGGTCAATTCAGGAGAATGGATTATGGGATTAACCTCGGGGCCGGAGTGGAACTTGATAATAATGTTCAGTTCATCATTAATTACGGATACGGACTCAGGGATATCTCAAGGCAATATGATGAAAAGATAAGGAACCGGGTACTGGCAATTACAGTATTCTGTCCTTTTAAGGAACTGGTATATCTCATTCAATCCCTGTAGTAGCCTGGTTAATCTTTACAAATTATTCCTTAACTCCTTCAAAAAGAACGAGATCCTTTATTCGTCAATTCTTCCTCCAATAACCGTGTCAAAAAGGTTTTCCAAAGAGATTTTTTAAGTATACTGTTTACTATGAAGGAGATCCCTCACTCGTAAATCCTTCGGAAATCTCAGGGAAGATTCGCTTCGATGAAACCCCTTATGGTATTTGTGGAATGGGAAGGAGATCCCTCACTCGTCAATCCTTCGCATGCTCAGGATTGACTCACTCGGGATGACACAGCCTCTTTAGGGATTAGGGGGAATGAGGAATCTCCCTCTTTAATAAGAGATATAGATTATATTACCCGGAAGAGGGATTTACATTGATCAGCTCACAAATATTGTTGTTGAACATCGTTCTCCGCCAAGGAGATAAGATTCATCGATCCGGACTTTGACTTTTTTGCCTAGCAGTAACCCGAACATCTCTTCCTGAAACCTTTTACAGCAGTAATTACATAGGGATTTCGGAGGGTTTTCCGTTTTGCTGTACTCACAGGCGCACGATGTAACTTTTCTTCCTATAAGGGTGATGACTGATTTTTCCTTGTCATACTCGAGCTTCTCCCAGTATTTCGATTCATCCCGCTGCACACGGTCAAAGAATTCATCCTGATTATCTTTGAAACCGTTGACCCATTTATCAAGACCTCTTGAATACAGACACTCTGAACCCAGTTTTGAGAAGATCTTCTTTTTCTGCGATTCGCTCACGGAAGTATCTATATACCCAAGCAATGTAAGGATCTGCGCTCTATTGATCGCGATCGTATCCGGGTCATCTTTTGTATCCTGGATAGCATTCTCATCTTTATGAAACTGCGCTTCATCAAGGCCAGTTATCTTAAAAAGGGCCAGAGCTCCGCAGGCACTGCATCCGTTCAGGAATTCATTTCTTTTCATATTATAAAATTAGGTCTGTCAGGCAGCTATACTATTATCCGCGCCAATCATCCTTTATTTTGCAGCTATGTCGGTAATTACATTTATCAGAGCAATTACGACATATAATCAATCTGCTAAAAATTCCATCAATCCGAAATGACAGGGTTGATGAACATCCTGTTTCAGATCAAACAGCGGAAAGAGTATTGAAGTAGATCTGAACCGGTCAGATACCAGATTCCTGTCCTGACGCACTGCCTGGAAGGCCCATCTTGTACCTGGCTTTACACGGGCATTAAACTGGTTGAAACATGTAAAAGGAATCGCCATTTCCATCTGCCAGCCTTTGTCTTTATCCTTTTCGTTATTTACTGTTCCCTCATAAGTAACTCCCACTTCATATTCCGGATTATAACCATTAATGAAGAGAGTTCTTCCGTTAAGATACTTCCAGAGCACGACAAAATCAAAAGCTGTTTTGGCAATGTTAACTTCGAACCCGAAATGAATATAAGCACTGTCGGCAATTGGAACACAGAAGAATTCAGCACAATCATCCACATGAGTAGCGCCGTCATGTCTTGTTTCATTGGCCATCAGCGATGTATCTTCACACTGATAAAACAGATATATCTTTTCATCATCATATAATATCCTGAATTTTGTGTTCTGCTTGTCAAGTGATCCCCTTAATCTAAAGAAATTATCGAAAGTACGGACCTCAGCATTCCGCCAGGCAGCCTCATCCATTTTTCCGTCAATTACCATAGCTTCTTTTGCCCGGTGAATATTATAAACAGGTTGCTGACCTATTACGATCTTTGTTGCGGTTTGCGATGTAACAGGTAACCACATGATTGAAAAAAATAAAACAGCAATTAAAATTCTCCTTTTCATTTTATAAATCTTTATGTTGTAAATAAGTTCATTAATATAACTCAGATCCAAATTTTAAACAAATTCCGGTCTTTTTCGTATACATGGATAATCGTGGTGAAATTACTGATAAAAGTGAATCTAAATTATGATCTGCAAATAAAAAGACTGAAAATAATACAATTATTTAGAAAGTATAATAAATTTGAACTAATTCTGTTTCAATAAATGAAAGTCAAAGATGTTTTAATTGTCTTATAATTTGCTGGTTAAACTTTGATTTTGAAGAATATAATGATCCCGGATTGATGAAAAAATGGTTTCCATATATACTTTTTGCTCTTATTTCGATAAACATATCAGGACAGAATTGTTCAATTCTTTCAAAAGCCAACAATATCACTCCCAATAGGTTATGTGCTCCCGTCACTGCAACCTGGGAAATTACATATACAGGAGTCAATGATGCAGGAACTCCTGTAAGCATAAGGATTGACTGGGATAACGGTACTGTCGTCACGATCCCGGCAACAAAGATCGGCGCCGGTATTTTCAGGGCTACAGCCATTAATGTATATACATCCGCAGGGAATATTTGTAACTATCACCCAAAGGCAACGTTGATGGTAAATGGCGTTTTATGTACTTCTTCATCTCAGGAACAAATAGTTACTGTATGGGATGTGGACGATCATAACGGGGGTTACATGTATATTAATCCAAAAACCTATCCGGTTTGTTTCGGTAACAGCGCCTATGTTCGCTTCCAGGATGCAACATTATTCAACTGTGTTCCTCCCCAGGAACAGGATAATCCGAATGTTAACACAAGATGGATCCAATGGATATATGGAACAGATAATACGATGACAGGTGCTCCTGTTACTATCGGCGGGAAAAACCGGACCTTTCCTTTTTATGAAAATGTTATTGAGCTTCCAGGCCCAGTTACCGGTTCAGGGGTCTGGTCCGATGTAATTTATGTAGCCAGCGACAAGGCTGTAGGACAGTATTTTGAAGTGACACTGCGCAACTGGAATTATTGCAATCCCTATGATGATCCAAACATACCGGGGAAACCTGCAGACAAGCAGAACGGTGATCACCCTCCGGTTGTAACAACCGCCCGGATATTGATCGTCCCATATCCTGATGCAACAATAACACCTGTAGCTCCGATGTGTGCCAATGCTGCTCCTGTCAGCCTTACTGCTGCAACACCGGGAGGTATGTGGTCAGGTAACGGAATTGCAGGGAATTTCTTCGATCCGAAGCTCGCGGGACCAGGGAATCATGTAATAAAATATGATATAACAAGTGCCTATGGATGCCATGACCAGGATCAGATAACAATTGTTGTTCATCCGGTTCCGGACGCTACAATAATCTCAGAAGGAATATTCTGTAATTCAGACCCGCCTTTCGCTCTTGCATCCGAGGAGCCTGGCGGGATATGGTCCGGGACAGGAGTAACCGGAAATATATTTGATCCTGCAACTGCAGGTGCAGGCAACCATATTATTACATATACGATACTGGATGCAAATGGTTGCACAGATACCGATGAATCGATGATCACAGTAGCAACGCCCGATGCTACGATCACTCCTGTTGATACCTTATGTGCGGATAATCCTGTCATTACTCTGACAGCAGTAGATCAGGGAGGTGTATGGACAGGGCCGGGCATTTCCGGCAACACCTTTAATCCTGTTCTTGCCGGAGTAGGTACCCATTGGATCAAATATGAAATAATCAATCCCGCCTGCAGTGACCGGGACAGTATTCAGATCACTGTTATGCCGGTCCCTGTCGTCACAATTCAGCCTGTCGGAGATGCTTTCCTTAATGGTCCTCAGATAACTCTGGAAGCTACACCTGTCGGAGGGATCTGGACAGGTAATGGTGTTACAGGCAACAGTTTCAATCCGAACAGTGTCGGCTTGGGAAGCTATATTTTGCAATATGAAACAATACCTGACAGGTGGGGTTGTATGGCAAAAGACACTATCCACGTTAAGGTTATTATGCCTCCTCCTCCTGTAGCGAATTTCACGCCTGATACAGTAGGCTGCGCTCCGCTAACAGTTCATTTTAATAATTCCAGCCTGTACGGAGAATCATATCTATGGGATTTTGGCGATAAGCAGTATTCGAATGAGGAGAATCCGACACACATTTATTATCTGCCTGGTAATTATATAGTCAAGCTTACGGTATTTAATATTGCCGGCCAGGATATCCACAACAGTACAATATTGGTTTATCAGAATCCTGTAGCAATGTTTGATGCATACCCGACTAATGTTGTGAATAATGAACAGATAGTTATATTCTACAATTACAGCTACTACGATTCGCTTTACCTCTGGAGATTTGGCGACGGTAACACTTCCACAGAGGAGAATCCCTATCATAAATATGAAAATCCCGGAAGCTACACTGTATCGCTGACAGTAACGACGAACAGAGGATGTGTTGATTCAACAATTCTTAGTACGCCGATAAATGTGGAGTGGAAAACTGGTAATATAAGGTTCCCCAATGTTTTCAAATGGAACGGGACAGGCCCGACCGGCGGTGAATGGCATGAAGGTGTATATCCGGAAATGGATTATGTGTTCAGACCCTTCTTTGAGAATGTACTTGAATATAAGCTGCAGATATTCAACAGATGGGGCGTATTGATATATGAAAGTGACGATGTCTATAAAGGGTGGGACGGATACCATGGTGATGGTAACCTGGCAGTCCAGGGAGTATATGTATGGAAAGTGACGGGCCGTTATGCCGATGGAAAATACTTTGATATCGTTGGAGACGTAACATTTCTTCATTAATTTTCTTAACTTAGACCAGCCGAATTGATCTTTCAAGCTTATGCCTGATGAAGAAATTTGCTGGTTTTCCCATATTATTTGTACTGCTGGTTTCATGTTCAACGGCTGTTCCTTTTACCGGTGGTGAAGATCAATTGATGATAACCCGCAAGTACGTGGGTGATTTCGTGGAATCAACATATTCCGCACCCTCGAAAGCCAGTGAGCCGCATCTTATTTGGATCACAACAACGCTGGAAAGCACATATGGAAAAATAGCTGCCTATTCAAAATCGTGCGACTTCAATGAAGGGGAAAGGTTATACATAAGGAGGATATTGTCGGATAATGGCAGTGTATGGGGAGAATGGCAATACCAGATCGAATCGGACAGGGATAATATAAAATATATCCTCAGCCAGCCTCAGAAAATGAATAACAAGGTTATTAGTTCATGGTTCTGAACAGAATCATTGTTAATATCGTGAAGACCTGCTCCTTCTCCCCTATGTTCAACATTGTATAATTCTTCAAAATTAAAGCATGGCAGATACAAATTCCTGTATTAAAATAAATTTCAACACATTCAAAACGCTGATCTTTGCAGGATACCTGATCCTTACCGCCTGCGGTTCACGTACATCGACAGCAGAAATAACGGTTACTGACGTAACAAAGAGGGAAAAAATATGCATCAATGATGGCTGGTTTTTTTATAAGTATCCATCAGATTCACTGGCCGATAAGCTGATCTATGATGTACGCCCAGAAGTCACTGACCGGCGTGATGACAGGGTTGCTGATTCGAGACCCACTGAAGCCGTAAGAGCGGAAAGTATACAGGATATTCTTAAGCCATGGATCTTACCCTCAGGAAACAGATTTATCAAGGATACTGCCCGGTGGTATGTTCGTCCTGAAGGCGATCCCGGCAATGATTTCCCATTTGTACTAAACAGTTTTGACGATAGTTCATGGGAGGCAATTGACCTTCCTCACGATTGGGCGATAAAAGGTCCTTTTCTTGAAGGACCCGATGTTGTCGTCGGCGGAGGGATGGGCAGATTGCCAGTTAACGGAGTAGCCTGGTATCGAAAGAAACTTGATATTCCTGCTACCGATAAGGGAAGGTCGGTTTTCCTGGAAGTTGACGGTGCCATGTCGTATGCTATTGTATGGCTGAACGGGCATCTTGTTGGAGGATGGCCGTATGGATATAATTCCTTCAGGCTCGATCTTACTCCATATATCAGTCCCGGAGGTGATAATCAGCTTGCCATCCGAATTGACAATCCTGCCAATTCGGCCCGCTGGTACCCCGGCGCCGGAATCTACCGGAATGTATGGCTTGTAAAGACTGATCCTGTTCATGTTGCACAATGGGGCACCTTCATAACAACTCCGGATGTATCGATAGAATCGGCAACAATCAATCTGGAAATAACGATTGACAACGATTCGGAAAATGATGCAGTGGTCGAAGTAAATACTGAAGTATATTCTCTTGGTCCCGAAAGCAAACGGGTTGGGGAACCCGCAATCGTTTTTCCGCCTCTTTATACAACTATCAATGCCAGAGGCAGTTCTACGGTAAACGGATCTGTAATTTTACAGAATCCCCGCTTATGGGGTCCATTGCCGGTTGAAAATCCTGAACTTTATGAAGCGGTTACAAAAGTTGTTAAGGATGGTGAGACGACTGACACTTATGTAACGCAATTTGGCATAAGGTCTGTCACATTTGATCCCGATCGTGGTATCCTTGTCAACGGAGAGCATATTCCGATAAAAGGTGTCAACCAGCATCATGATCTTGGAGCTTTAGGTGCTGCCTTCAACCTGCGGGCTGCAGAAAGACAGCTTGAGATACTGAAGGAAATGGGCTGCAACGCGATTCGCACTTCGCATAATCCTCCGGCTCCGGAGTTGCTTGAACTGACCGACAGGATGGGTTTCCTTGTGATTGATGAGATCTTTGATGTATGGGAAAGGAGAAAAACGCCTCTCGATTTTCATTTGATCTTCCCCGATTGGTATGAACAGGATACACGTTCATTCGTACGTCGTGACCGTAATCATCCATCGGTGATCCTCTGGAGCTATGGTAACGAGGTAGGGGAACAATATACCGGCGCTGAAGGTGCCGAACTGGCGAAAAAACTTGCTGACATTGTAAAGGACGAAGATCCGACAAGGCTTACGACAGCATCAATGAATTATGCCAGGCCCGGGATGGAGATGCCTGCTGTGACGGAGGTAATTAGTCTGAATTACCAGGGAGAAGGCATCAGGGATGCTGAAGCTTATTCACACCTGAGAGGTATCCGCACCTCACCACTTTATAAGAGTTTTCACGATAGTTACCCTGACAAAGTCATCCTGAGCAGCGAGACTGCCTCAGCACTTAGTACACGAGGTACATATATTTTCCCTGTGATAGAAGGTATCAGTGCACCTGCAGAAGAAAAAACTGGCGGAGATCAGAAAAGGATGTATGTCAGTGCTTATGAATTATACACTTCGCAGTTTGGAGCCTCTCCCGATAAGGTATTTGCTGCACAGGACAGGCATCCTTATGTTGCCGGAGAATTTGTCTGGAGCGGTTGGGATTATCTTGGTGAGCCTACCCCCTATTACTCAGCAAGAAGCTCTTATTGCGGGATCATCGATCTGTCCGGTTTTAAGAAGGACCGTTTTTACCTGTATCAATCGCGCTGGAAGCCGGAACTGCCGTTCGTCCATATACTGCCTCACTGGAACTGGCCCGGCCGGGTCGGTGAAGTAACTCCCGTGCATGTGTTTACCTCAGGCGATGAAGCTGAACTGTTCCTGAATGGTAAATCTCTTGGAAGGAAGAAAAAAGGTCAGTATGAGTACCGCCTGCGATGGGATAATGTTAAATATGAGCCTGGCGAATTAAAAGTGGTTGCTTATAAGGACAGCAAGAAATGGGCAGAGGAGAAAGTTAAAACTACTGATAAACCGGCCAGGTTGATAGCAGAAGCAGATCGTAGCAGGATAAAAGCTGATGGAAATGATCTCTCTTTTATAACAATATATATTGGTGACAAAAAAGGAAATAAAGTGCCTGATTCAGACAATCTCATTGAATTCAGTATTGAGGGACCGGCAGAAATAGTAGCAACGGATAACGGTGATCCATCGGATATGGAAGAATTCCCTTCGAATAAGCGTAAAGCGTTCAGCGGAATGGCACTTGTCATTATCCGCTCAGAAGAAAAAAGTGCTGGTTTAATAACCGTCAGGGCAATATCCCTGGGATTGAAAGAAGCTACAATTAGGATTATTGCCGAATAAAGACAGTTATTTACATCCCTTATATTCCTTCAGCAAAGATTGAAAGATCTCTTTTACTGAAGATATTTTTGTTGCTCTGAATGCATTGCTTCCGGCAAAAGCAAAACCATTCTCAAAATTCCCCTTTAAGGCATTAATCAGCGCAGTGATTATACAATAAGGACTACTTGAGATATCACACGTCTTTATACACTTAAAAGGACATTTTTTCGGCTGTTTCCTCCCCTCTTTCACTTTCTGGATGAAATTAGAGAAGATAGCTCTCCCTGGCATTCCTACAGGACTTTTAATTATTTCTATATCTTTTTCGACAGCATTAATATAAGCCTGTTTGAAACCATCCGATGCATCGCATTCATAAGTAGTGACAAATCTCGTTCCCATCTGCACGCCAGAAGCACCAAGCTCCATGATTCTTTTTATATCTCCACCCGTGTAAATCCCTCCGGCGGCAAAAAGAGGGATCGGCTTATTATATTTTTCTTTATATTGTTTTAGTTCGTTGACTATTTCAGGTACTAGTTTTTCAAGACGGAAATCATCATCCATGATCTGTTCTGTTTTGAAGCCAAGATGACCACCTGCTTTGGGCCCTTCCACAACAAAAGCATCCGGCAGATAGTCGTAGTTTGACTTCCACTTTTCACAAATGATCCTGGCTGCCCTCGCAGATGAGATTATAGGAACCAGCTTCGTTACACTATCTTTCTTAAGAAATGATGGCAGATCGAGAGGTAGACCAGCACCTGCAAATATGATATCTGCCTTTTCAGAAATTGAAGTTTTTATCATATCAACGAAATTTGTCATGGCTACCATGACATTAACGCCAATAACTCCAAGTGTTTTTTCCCTTGCTTTTCGTATCTCCGCCTTTAGCCCATTAATACTGGCTTCAAGATAATTTTCTGAGATATCCCTGTAAAGAAGTCCGAGTCCGGCGCTTGAAATTACACCCACTCCCCCCTCGTTGGCTATTGCCGATGCCAGCCCTGACAGTGATATCCCCACACCCATTCCTCCCTGGATGATTGGAACCGCTATAGCAAGATTGCCTATTTTTACCGGATTCATTTTTTCTTACTTTATATTGAAATCATAATGTTATTAACTTTTACTGAGAGTGCAGCTCAACCTCTGTAAAGAGATTTGCGGAAAGCTTCCTTTCTTTTTTTCCTTTTAGCTCTCTCACCTGATCCTGCATGTCTCTCATCATAGTGTTTACCAGCACCAGGTTCAGCAGTTTTTGCCTGTGCTACCTCCACTGCAACTCTTGTGTCCTTAAACATAGCGTTGTTTAATGATCTGATCAGTTCATCTGCAAAATCAGATTCAACCTCAAAAAATGAGAAGTTCTTTAAAAGATCTATCTTGCCCAGGGGGATCTTCTTCCCCCTTGTGTTTTTATTTACAAGTTCAATAAGTTGTTCAGGATAAAAACCGTCGGATTTACCAAGGTTAATGAACAAACGTTTATAATTACCATTGAATTTTTGTCTTGAATTTCTTTTATCAGCCTTGTTAAAACTGGTCTCTTTATCGGTAAAAGTTTCAACTTCATCATCTCCAGTACGATAGTCATTAAGAAACCTGTTAAATTCAAGTGATACAACCCTTCTGAGAAGAGCTTCCCGATCAAGCTTTTCAAGTCTTTCTTTAATCTCAGGCAGGTATTTCTCAATTTCCTGATGATCGATCGTAACCTTCTCAAGCTTATCCACCCAGTTGAATAGTTGTTTCCCGCAAATCTCGGTACCGGTGGGCACAGGAAGTGCTCTGAAAGGTTTCTTCAGCATTCTTTCAATTTTATGCAGGTTATTCTTCTCCCTGAGGTGAACGAGAGAGATTGAGATACCTGTTTTTCCTGCTCTGCCTGTACGTCCTGACCTGTGAGTGTAAGCCTCGGTGTCGTCGGGCAGACTGAAATTGACCACATGAGTCAGATCATCGACATCCAGTCCGCGTGCAGCAACGTCAGTAGCGACAAGCATTTGCAGGTTCTTCTGCCTGAATTTCTGCATAACCGCATCACGCTGAGCCTGCGACAGGTCGCCATGGAGGGCATCAGCATCATAACCGTCGTTAATTAGTTTTGATGCGACTTCCTGTGTCTCTCTCCTTGTGCGGCAGAAAATTATCGCATAGATATCCGGTTCGAAATCAGCAATTCGTTTAAGCACCTTGTATTTATCCTTAGCGTGGACGAGGTAATAATTATGACTTACATTTTCCGCTGATGAGTTTTTAGTTCCAATGACGACCTCGGTGGGATTGTGCATGTATTTCCTTGCGATTGAGGATATTTCAGGCGGCATAGTAGCTGAGAAAAGAAGTGTCCTTCTTCCTTCAGGCACTTCCTCAAGGATCTCGTTTATACTGTCGATAAATCCCATATTTAGCATTTCATCAGCTTCATCAAGTATAACTGTCCGGACATTCCCAAGCCTTGCTGCCTTTCTTCCTATAAGATCAATAAGCCTTCCGGGGGTAGCAACAATAATATGGACGCCTTTCTTAAGCTCACGTATCTGGTTCTCGATGCTTGAGCCACCGTACACTGCAAGGATTTTCAGGTTACCTGTATGTTTTGCATAGGTGTAAAGGTCTCCGGTGATCTGAATACATAGTTCGCGTGTAGGGCAGATTATAACTGCCTGTGTAGTGTTTTTATCGGGATCAGTTGAAAAGACAAGTGGTAGCCCATAAGCAGCAGTTTTCCCTGTTCCTGTCTGGGCAAGTGCTATAATATCCTGTTCATTGCTTAGGATTAGGGGTATCACTTTCTCCTGCACAGGCATTGGTTGTTCAAATCCAAGATCCTCTATCGCCCTGAGTATATCAGGAGTAAATCCCATTTCATCAAAATTTATCATTCAATATTTTTCTTGTGTGGCTCCGGGAGCGGTGATTAATTATCCCGGCTGAAATGAACTCAAATGCAGACTGGGCTAAACGTGTGACAACACTGCCTGGAAATCACTTTGTTAATAAGGCGGCAAAGATAATCAAATTAAACCGATATCAAGTTTTTTTAAACTTATCAGTGGAACTTATTATTCTTTAAGAAGTTTTACATTTATTGCAGATAGTCCTCTGGGGCCTTTTTCCAGCTCGAAAGCGACGAGGTCGTTCTCCTTAACCGGCTCGGTCAGATTATTTACGTGAACGAATACTTTTTCGTCTGAAACTATATCGCGGATAAATCCGAAACCTTTTGATTCGTTAAAGAAAGTGATGATCCCTTTTCTTACAGGGTCAGAGACAATCTCCTGGCTGTTTCTGGTGACCGTCAGTTCAATGCTATCTGCATCAACAACTGTTTTTTTGTCCGGATCGGGTGGTACAGATGAAATCTTTCCGAACTCGTCGACATAAGCGATCATTTCATCGAAACTTCTCTTTTTCCCGCTGATTTTTTTCAGAGCGCGTTTCTGTTCTTTTTCCTTTCTCTTCTTCTCTTTCTTGTTTCTTACTTCCTTCTTGCCTGATGTCTCCTGTGATCTGCCCATATGTTTAATTAATCTGGTTGTTGGTTACAAACTGAAGCCAGCTGTCAGAAATGATTATGCGCAGATGTGGACTAACCGGATGAATGATCAGAAGAAATGCTCAAGATCGCCAAGCTGGATCTGACTGCAAAGATACCAAAAAACAGGTTAACCGCAAACTAAAAGGCAGAGGGTCCTTCTATCCTTCAGCATCTACGATAGTATTTTCAAGATAATGCCCTGTCTACTGGAGCTTCAGAGGATCTTTCCACTGCAGCTGGGTTTCGATTGTATCGTGGAGTTTATACTTTATTATGTGTTTTTCGGGGGCCTCACTTCCGATGATATCAATTTTAGCGCGATCGACATTACCCAGTCCGGCTGCAGCCATATAGTTGAGATATCCGACATCCTCGAGTGGAATGCCCATCAGTCTGGTGCACATGCTGTCGACGGCCAGAACATCTTCTCCGGCAAGAGCAATCCTGTGATTAACCGGGGTACCGTCAGCTGGGCCATTTCCTTCCATTCCCTCAACGCCGTCGATTATAGTGAAATCGGGACGAACGCGCTGTCCTACCAGGAACATATTAAGATGCAAAAAGCGTTCTCCGCCGGAGTGCATTCTGCTTTTATAGTGTTTACCGCTGGCTCTGTCATTTGATTTTACAAGTGGCGCACCCATAACCATATTTTTTACACCGGCCGTCATTACAACGCGGTTATGGGTTTTAAGCCTTGACAGAGATATAAAATAATTATTCGGGTCGACGTATGGATTGGCAACAGGTATCACCTCCTGGTGAAGGTTACTGTCAACGATATAGAAAGGACTTCCTTCGAGAGTATTCAGGTCGATGAATTTAACATTATAGTTTTTTGCCAGGTCGAGGTAGCCATAGTTTTTAAAGCCCTCAGCGGAGTCAACAACAGAGCTTGACTCTGCAATAATGATCTGCTTATTATAAATAGGTTTCATATATTCGAGCAGGGCACGTATAGCATCGACGTGAGTTGCACAGAGCGGCTTGCTTGTCTGGACCATATTGACCTTGATGATAAGCTGTTTACCTTTCAGGCCTTTTTTTATTTCTGCCTCAAAAGGTTTTACAACTTCA
Organism: Bacteroidetes bacterium ADurb.Bin145; assembly: GCA_002070505.1. Lineage (GTDB taxonomy): Bacteria > Bacteroidota > Bacteroidia > Bacteroidales > VadinHA17 > LD21. Next base: position 274,324 of record MWDJ01000002.1, read on the forward strand.
AACAGCATCTGTTGTCTGTCAGTACCAGTTGTAAAAGCAACGCTGCTGTTCCCCGGAGTGGTTACCGGTTTAGTGGCATATTTCATTTCAGCCGGTTCAGCAGCCAGAATATCAGAGAAACCACCTGCCAGCATACCGGCAGAGCCAAGACCAAGCATCTTAAGTGCCTGACGTCTTCCGACGATTAGTTGGTTATCTTTTCTGTTCATAATCCTTCCATTTACATATTGTGTGAAATATAAGAAGAAATCTTATTTGTTGGTATCTGAAAGAGTTAAATAATCATAATGGGTGAGATATGTCGCTTTGCTTTCGCAGAAGCGGTAAATGATGATCACTTCTCGGAGCAATGCTGCTTCATTTAAGGAGATCCTTCGCTTCGCTCAGGATGACAGTTGACAAGAGAGGAACAGGGGAGAAAGGGCGGCTGGCCGCAGGTTCTTAAAAGTGTTATCACAGATCTTTCTTCTGCGGCCCGCCGCCCTTTCCCCCTTATTGACCAGGTTGACAATGTCATGCCGAGCGCCAGCGAGGCATCTCATTCAAATTAAAACAGAATCATTTTGTGAAAGTACCAGTGCAAAAGCTGATCATCATGACCACTTTCAGTGTGTCAAAATTTATTTGATAGATATAATTAACAACAAATACTTAACTTCGGCTTCTGATTGTCAGTTTATCCCGGCCGAATATGGTCAGGGTCACTGTTTTCCCGGAGAATCATGATAAAGCAAAAATTCAAATCACTAATAAGTACCGGATTATCTGCATATCTGAAAGTGATGGTTGGAATCAACCTCATATTCTTGCCAAAGCTTTCAGGGAGTGATCAGAGAACCTCACTTATACATAATAATCTGAAACGGAACTTCAATATCCATATCCCGCCTTCCTTTGATAAATCAACACAAAGTCCACTGGTTATAGCTTTACATGGCAGGGGAGGTAACGGGGAGAGCATGATTCTCGTTACACTTAAGGGTTTTAATAAACTGGCCGACAAGGATGGATTCATTGTGGTTTATCCCGACGGAATTGAACTGAACTGGAACGACGGGAGAATGGATGAAGAGGCAAACGATCGGGCACACAGAGAAAATATTGATGATGTTGGGTTCATCTCTGCTTTAATAGACCTCATGATTGTAGATTACAACATAGATCCAAAACGGGTCTACGTCACGGGTATTTCAAATGGAGCTATAATGTCGTATCGTCTGGCCTGCGAATTATCTCAAAAAATCACCGCTATTGCTCCGGTGGACGGGAATCTACCCTACCTGCTCATTAACGAATGTTCACCATCGAGACCAGTATCAGTTCTGGCCATTAATAACATAAATGATCCGCTTGTACCATTTTACGGGGGTGAGATCCAGGGAAAAATTAAAAGGGTAAAGTTGGGTAAGGTTCTATCCGCGAGTGAATCAGTGGGATTCTGGGTAAAACGGAATAACTGTTCAATGGTGTCTGTCGTTACTGAAGAGCCTGACAGGGATCCTCATGATGGTACGAGGGTAAAGTGTACGAGATATGTTAATGAGAGTGACGGAACAGAAGTAATCCTTTATGCTGTCGAAGGGGGTGGTCATACCTGGCCGGGCGGGTTTCAGTACCTGCCGGCATGGATCATAGGAAAGACATCCAGGGATATTGATGCCAATGAGGTTATATGGGCATTTTTCAAGCGACACTCGAAGTAGAGTGGAAAAGCTGGAAGTCCTGACCACATTTAGCCGGGCATAATGACGTTTTTGTATTTGTTTAATTATCAAAGGATTACTTCCGGTGACAGATGATCAATCTAATCCGGCGCCAAGTGGCCTGGAGGATTGGGTTTTGCAATTACGGAAGGTTCAATGGATGCTTCATTATCGGATATATATTTAATAGATTTTGTTAAGCTCATTGATGGTATTGGCAAATTCAGTGGGATTGAAATGAGAACAGAAAAATTCCAATTATGTAATTGATTGCCGTTGTGAGGAGGAAGTTATAGTGTAGTTTCAGGTCATTTTATGACTGCTTCAACGTGCAGTGCTGCTTGACTTTAAACTGCTGTAAAAGGATTTCCTGAAATGATAAAAGTTAATGTTATGATTGTATTACCCAATAATTAGATTTCTCAAAAAAAATGAAAAATATTTGCATTATGAACGCAGGTTCAATATCTTTGTAGTGAACTATTGCTCATAATTAATGTCGCCAAGACCATTCAGATTACGAAAAATAAGCAACCCACCGGTGATTTCGGGTTTTAAACCTTACGGTAATAAAAAAATTGGAGGTAAAACTGAGAGTGTATTTCTACATCTGGAAGAATATGAAGCATTGAGGTTATGCGACTATGAAATGCTTAATCACCATCAGGCTTCGATATTAATGGCAGTATCACGACCTACACTAACTCGTATTTACTCAAAAGCAAGGCAGAAAATAGCAGAAGCGCTTGTCCAGGGGAAACAGATTATTATCGAAGGAGGCAAGATATATTTTGACAGCGAATGGTATTCCTGCAAAAATTGTGGTTGTTTTTTTAATAATCCTGACAAACAGGAAGAAATAAAAGAATGTCCATTATGCAGGAACAGCAATATTCTAAATTATGAACCTGATAATGAGGAAACTGAGGAAAATACAACAAGATATTCGGATATATGTATTTGTCCCTCATGTGGTTATGAAACACCTCACCGCTGTGGTTGTCCATGCAAGGATGAAATATGCCCTGAATGTGGAACCAATATGGTCAGAAAAGGAAGACCACACAAAAGGAATTTTTAATAAACAAATGATATGAAAGTAGCTATTACAAGTAATGGGAACAGCCTTGAAAGTAAATTGGATCAGCGTTTTGGCCGTTGTGGATACTTTACTATTTATGATACTGAAACTAAAGGGATAGAATTCTTGCCAAATCCCAATAAAGATGCACAGGAAGGGGCAGGACCTGCGTCCGTTCAACTTGTTGCATCACGCAATGTCCAGAAGATTATTTCAGGAGAATTCGGAATTAAGATCAAGTCGTTGCTTGACAGTCTGAAAATCCAGATGATTGTTCTCAAACAACCTGAAAAAAGTATAAGAGAAATTATCGATATGTTACACAATTAAAAACGGAAGTAATTATGCCAGGTTTTGATCAAACAGGCCCTGTAGGACAAGGTTCCATGACAGGCCGCAGAATGGGTCGCTGCACAAATTATGGCAGGAATTTGAAAAAAACAGAAAATGCTTCTTCCAACGAACAAAATGACAATACGCCTGAAAATTTACCAGGAAGAGGTTTTGGTTTTGGCTTGAGAAGAGCAGGATTAGGGAGAGGAAGAGTACGTGGAATAGGACGGCAAAATCGTCTCAGAGAAGGAAATTAACAAAAACAAGAAGATTAATTTAATTAGCTGGTAATAATATTAAAAAATAAAATGAAAAAAATTATTGCAATTCCGTTGGAAAACGGGATTTTGTGTTCACATTTTGGTCATTGTCAGCAATTTGCAATTATAAATGCTGAGAACAATTCAATTACAGGTGAAACATTTGTCACACCACCACCCCATGAACCCGGATTACTCCCAGCCTGGCTGGCAGAGAAAGGTGTAACAGATGTTATCGCAGGTGGCATGGGCCAGAGAGCAATTGACCTGTTCAATCAGCAAAAAATAAATGTTTTTGTTGGTGCACCAATAAAAAAATCAAAAGATCTGGCAAATGACCTTCTTAACAATACCCTTTCGGCCGGAGCTAACTATTGCGATCATTAATCCTGAAGATAAATGATTCCGGATCACCGATGTTTTTTTTGCTTCACCAGGGCATTTGAAAAATTGATAGCTAAAGAAAATATCACCAATGAAGCAAAAAATAATTTTATACGTGAAATTATCCTTTTATATCACACTAACTGGGATAAGCTTTCGGCTCCTGAGTTTTCAAGGGAGCTTCATTATAAATTAAGAAACTATACCCATAATCATGATCCTTACTTAAAAGAAAAGAAGGAAAGTAATGATCAGGCGACCAGGATGATCCCAAAGCTGGAAAGGATTGTACGGAAATCATCAAATCCATTTTGTACTGCACTGAAGCTTGCAATTGCAGGTAATATTATCGACTTCGCAGCTAATGACACTTTTAATCTTCAGGCTACAATTGAGACAGCTCTTGAAACAGAATTTGCCATCGATCACTCTGAACAACTGGAGAAAGAAATCAGGCGCGCTCATTCTATCCTTTATCTTGGAGATAATGCAGGTGAAATTGTTTTGGACAAACTCTTTATCGAAACGATTAATCATCCGGGTTTGACCTTTGTTGTAAGAGGAGGCCCGGTAATAAATGACGCCACAATGGATGACGCCGAATATACGGGTATGAAAGAGGCAGCAGATGTAATTTCAAGCGGATATGACGCAGCATCAACTATTCCTGAAAAATCGAGTAAACAGTTTCAGGAATACTTCAGGAATGCGGATGTTATTATTTCTAAAGGCCAGGGTAACCTGGAAGGATTGTTCCATTTGAACGATAAAAGAATATTTTTCCTTTTAATGGTCAAATGCGATGTAATGGCAGAATTCCTGAAAGTGGAAAAAGGCAGCCAGGTAGTTTATAATAATGCCTGTAAAAAAATATATCAAGGTACTTTTACTGACTGAAAATGATAAGTTTTGGACCTGTACCATCAAGAAGACTGGGGAAAAGCCTTGGGATCAATAATATCATTTCGCCCAAGGCCTGCTCTTATGGATGTGTTTACTGCCAGGTGGGAAAGACAATAAAAAAAAGTATTAAAAGAGAAACATTTTTTAAATCAGAAATAATCTTTGAAAAAGTCGAAGAGCATCTCAAACGACTCAGTAGTGAAAATTATCCCGATTATCTGACTTTTGTTTCCAATGGAGAACCCACTCTTGACATAAACCTGGGCAGGAGTATAGAATTATTGAAAAAAATCGGAATTCCGGTAGCCGTAATCACAAATGCTTCATTATTGGGCGATGATTCAATAAGAAAAGACCTCAGGCTTTCTGACCTAGTGTCCGTAAAAATGGACGCAGGAGATAACGAAACATGGCAAAAAGTCAACAGTCCGGCTCCACGACTCGAATTCGAAAAAGTGACAGAAGGCAAAAATTTGTTTGCTTCTGATTTTAAGGGTATTTTATATACTGAAACAATGCTGGTTGAAGGGTTAAACGACTTCTCTGAGAACTTAATAAACGTGGCAAAGCTGGTTCATGATTTAAATCCGGCTAAAGCATACCTGTCAATTCCAATACGACCCCCTGCCAGATCCTCGGTGAAAGCGCCAGGCCCGGAAAAGTTGAACCAGGCATGGCAGATATTCAACGATATGAATATCAATACAGAATTTCTTACAGGTTTTGAAGGCACCAATACCGGATTTACAGGCAATATATATGAAGATATTCTGAATATTACTGCCGTTCATCCATTAAGGGAAGACTCACTGATTAAGCTTTTGCAGAGTGATAATGCTGACTTCGGAGTGGTTGATTCTCTTATCCGGCAAAGATTAATAAGAATCTCTGTATATGGCGGGGAAAAATTTTATATGAGGGAATATCATCTTAATATTTAACAAGTGGTTGTTCCAATAATTTTATATGGCTCCTCAGTTCTCAGGAAACATTCAGCAGAAGTGAATGAAAAAGATAATATTCAGGAGATCGTTGATTCATTGTTTGCAACTCTTAAAGAAGCTGAAGGAATAGGTCTTGCAGCACCTCAGATCAACATCTTAAAGAGGGCTTTTGTAATTGACACTTCACCACTAAACGAGCAGGATTTAACCTTAGAGAAATTTGAAGGTATATTCATAAATCCAGTTCTAATTGACCGGGATAGTGAGGATATAATATACCGTGAGGGGTGCCTGAGTCTCCCGGATATTTTTGAAGAAGTTGTTCGGCCAGAGAAAATATTGGTTAGATATCAGGATATTCGGCTTATAACACATGAAGAAGAATTGGATGGAATAAAATCAAGGATTTTCCAGCATGAACTTGATCATCTTGACGGAGTTCTGTTCATTGATAAAATCAGCATATTAAAAAGGAAAATTCTGAGTGGTAGATTAAATAAGATTAAAAGATTATCAAAGATTCAAAATAACCAGATATATGCCGACACTTTATGAAGAATTGGAAAAGGATGTCCGTTACAGGGAAGGTTTAAAAGCCTGCTTCAATTGCGGTGTTTGCACTGCAATATGCCCGGCAGCTGAAGTAAGCGATTACGATCCCCGGCGAATACTCAACATTGTACAGGAGAAAAACGATACTGCCCTTGAGGAATTATTAAAAGGTGACGAGATATGGAGATGCGGCGAGTGTCTTTCCTGCAAAACAAGGTGCCCGCGTGGAAATACTCCCTGCTATGTAATTCAGGCATTAAGAGGCGTATCAATTGAAACCGGTTTTTTTATTGAAAGTGAACAGGGCAGAAAACAATTAGCTATTAAGCGAACTGTTGGTGATCATATTCTGAAATATGGTTATTGCGTATATATTGATGAAGTCGATCTTGAAATGTATCCTGAACAAGGCCCGGTATGGGATTGGATGAGGGAAAACAGGGGATCAATTCTGCAGCGGCTTAATACAAGTTATAATAAAGACCAGGCTGGTACTCTTCGTAAAACATCGAAAAAATCTCTTGATGACCTGAAAAAGATATTTGACGAAACAGGAGGCACACAAAGGTTCGAAAAAATAGAACAATATTCTTCTGTAAAGGCAAAAGAACTTGATAAGGATTTTAAAGAAGGTAAAGATGAGTACTTCAGGTATTTGTATAATAAATAACAAAACTAAAAGTATATCCTGTGATATCCGGGAAAAATAATATTTGGGCTGCATACCAGAAAGAAATAGCAGATGATCATTATTATTTTGCGCGCAGTTGTATCAGGCAGAATATATTCCCTGCTGCAGAAAATCTGTATTTAAACATTCTGAAGGATGTTCTGGGTAAAGATATTTTTGACGATATAAAGCAAACTACCTGCACAGGAATAGCATATCATTCAGGGTTAATCCCGATGGAGACCATAATGACTGTTGTCGCTCGCCAGTTTGCACTGATGAACGAAGCCGGATATGAAAATTTTGTTGTCTCCTGTGTTACATCATTTGGTATTTATGTGGAAATGCTTGAGACATGGAAACATTTTCCTGAAACAGAACAAAAGACGCGGGAGGCTCTTAAACGGGCAACTGGTATGACATTCTCGATTCCGAAAAATCTTGTTCATGCAAGTGATGTTATCTATAAATTTCGGAAAGAGATAGCCGCAAGATCAAAATACAGGCTGGTAAATACAAATACGGGGGAACCTCTAAAAGTTGTTGATCACATCGGATGCCATTATGCAAAGATATTTCCATCACATGGAATAGGCGGAGCTGAATATCCATATGTGTTGGCAGGATTAATTGATGAATTGGGTGGACAACAGGTTGATTATCCTGAAAGAAGACACTGTTGTGGGTTTGGATTCAGACAATATTTGCTAAAATCAAACAGGGGTTATTCCGTATCAAATTCTAAAAAGAAATTTGATTCGATGCTCGCTTTCAAACCTGACCTTATAATAGCGAATTGTCCCGGTTGTACTTTTTTTCTCGATCGATGGCAATATGTGATCGCTGAACAGGAAGGCATAACTTATGGGGACAACGGTTATGGCATCCCTGTTTTGACATATGAAGAGATAGCAGGACTTCTGTTAGGATATGATCCCTGGGATATAGGGTTGCAAACACACCAGGTATCAGTCGAACCACTGCTTGAAAAGCTTGGGATCAGATATAATCCGGATCAAAAATATAAAGGTTTCAATGGTGAAGATATCGGGAATCCTGAACATCCGCAGGTATTGAAATGCATTTAGAATCTATGGTAATTTTCAATGGTATGGAATATTAAAATTCATAAAAACATAGCAATCAATAAACAAGTAAATATGAAAACGACTGATGTATTAGTGATCGGAGGAAGTGCTGCAGGTATGGTTGCCGCACTTACAGGAAAATCTTCATGGCCAAAGAAGAGTTTTATTTTAGTTAAAAAACAAAAGGAAATGATGGTCCCATGCGGAATACCATATATTTTCGGAACATTCGATAGCAGCGATCAGAATTTAATGCCGGTAGACGCCATGCTGGGGAAAGCTGGCATAGAATCGATTGTTGATGAAGTTGTTAAAATAAATAAGGAAATAAAAACAGTTGATCTTGCCAGTGGAGAAACAATTCAGTATGAAAAGCTTGTGCTGGCAACCGGATCAATACCTCTCAAACCCAAATGGCTGGTAGGGGGAGAAAAAGAAAATGTATTCGTTATACCCAAAGACAAGATCTATCTTGATGAAATGAAGAATAAACTTGCTTCATGCAAAAAGGTAGTTATTATTGGAGCAGGCTTCATCGGAGTGGAATTTTCTGATGAACTTATAAAACAAGGGCATGAAGTAACACTGGTAGAAAAGCTACCTGATATTTTAATACTTGCATTCGATGTTGAACTGTCAAAGAAAATAGAAGAAATACTTACAATCAGAGGGGTAAATATTGTAACCGGAAATGGAATCAAAGAAATACTTGGTGAAAAGAAAGTAGAATCAGTTAAACTCGAAAACGGAGATATTATTGAGTCTGATGCAGTAATTCTTTCTGTTGGTTATAAACCTAATGTGGAGCTCGCCAGAAAGTCTGAGATTTATGTAGACGAAAGCGGTTTCATTGCTGTAGACGAATATATGCGAACTCACATAAAGGATATTTTTGCTGTCGGTGATTGTGCACAGAAACGCGATTTTGTTACACGTGCCAGAGTCTCAACCATGCTTGCCTCAACTGCATGTGCTGAAGCAAGAATAGCTGGAATGAATCTTTTTAATCTCAATGTTGTTAAGACCTTCAGCGGTACCATTGCTATTTATTCCACAGCAATAGGCAACACCGGTTTCGGTACAGCTGGCATCACTGAAGCAAGGGCGAAAGCAGAAGGAATTGATTCCATTACTGGAACATTTGAAGGTATTGACCGTCATCCCGGTAACCTTCCTGATGCGCATAAGCAACTTATCAAACTCATCGCAGCCCGTCAGTCAGGTGTAATAATCGGGGGTGAAGTAATTGGAGGATTAAGTGCTGGCGAACTTACCAATGTTATAGGACTCGCAATCCAGAACAGAATGACAGTTAATTCATTACTTACTTCTCAGATAGGGACGCATCCTTGTCTGACAGCCTCACCCGCAGGTTATCCTTTGATAAAAGCAGCTGAAATAATTGCAGGTAAAATGAGGAACAGATAATGATTACCAATGTAAGAAAGAGTACAGGCAAAGCCTGTTTTCCGCCAAAGAGAATATCAGATACACTGAAAGAGCTAACTGGTAAATAATTGAATTATGGAGAAAATCAAAATAGGAATTATTATCTGTGACAGGTACAACACTTGCTCTGGCGGAAAATGTTTCAGATCAGCTGCTAACAGGGAAGGCGCATTCTCCATTTATAATGATTGCGAGATTGAAATCGCGGGATTCACAACGTGCGGAGGCTGCCCGGGAGGTAATATCGAATATGCTCCTGAAGAAATGAAAAAGAACGGGATAACTCATATCCATTTTGCAACCGGATTCCTCGTGGGTTATCCACCTTGTCCTTATATGGAACATTTTAAAAAATTCATAGAAGAGAAATATGGAATGAAAGTAATTTACGGAACACATCCTATTCCTCAGAAATACTACCTCACACATAAAAATCTGGATACATGGCACAGTGAATTTCTTTCAGAATCTATTAAACCCACCCTTACTGATGAATTAACCCGCTTTAGTTATGATTAAAATTGCCATCGCCAGTGGGAAAGGCGGAACAGGTAAAACATTTGTTGCTACAAATATTTTCCATACTCTGGTTAAGAATCAAATTGATGCGGCTCTCGTTGATTGTGATGCTGAAGCGCCTAATTCTGTTGCTTTCTTTCAAACAAAGCAGGCCAGTGCTTTTAAAGTAACCCAGTTGGTACCGGTTATAGATACCAATGCATGTACTTTTTGTGGAAAATGTCAGGAATACTGTAATTATAATGCCATTTTCATCCTGCCTCCAATGAAAATAATCAATGTAATAGAAGATCTCTGTCATGGGTGCGGAGCATGCAGTGTTGCATGCAAATATGACGCTATTATAGAAAAGCCGGTCTCATTGGGTATGGTTAATTTATATTCAATCAATGGCAAGCCTGCACTCATCGAAGCAAGAATGAATATCGGCGTGATGTCACCGGTTCCCATTATAAAAGAAGCTATAAAACAAATCAACGGCCAGGCCGAAATTGCAATTCTTGATTCTCCCCCCGGCACATCATGTCCTTTTATTCAAACAGTATCAGCTTCCGACTATGTAATTCTTGTGACGGAACCTACTCCATTTGGTTTAAGTGATTTGAAACAAAGCATTGATACTCTCATAAAGATTGGTATCCCTTATGGAGTAATAATAAACCGAGCAGGGATAGGGAATTTTGCTGTTTACGATTGGCTGAAGGAGAACAATATTCCTCTTCTAATGGAAATTCCTTTTGATGAAGAAATTGCCCACATTTATTCCGAGGGAAGAATATTGACTGAAGATAATGTTAATTACAGGAATCAGTTTCTGAATTTAATAAAGAAGATCAATCATATAATAAAGAATCAGAAATATGTTTAAGCGGATTTTAATGATTGTTTTGAGTATTTATGTTCCGGCCTCAATATCCGGACAAACCAAATCAGTTAACACCATAGATGCAAATGCACCCAAAATCGTATTCAGTAAAACATCTCATGACTTTGGTGAACTAATCTTGTATTCCCCTGCATTCTGTGAATTTAAATTCTATAATAAAGGCAGATCACCTCTGATATTATCTGATATTTCTGCTACCTGTGGCTGTACTGTGCCATCCTGGCCTAAAAAGCCCATTATGCCAGGAGACAGCGATATAATTGTGATTAACTATCTGCCTGACGAAACAGGTATTATTCATAAAAATGTCACTGTTTTTTCGAATGCAACAAAAATGCCGGTAACATTAGAGCTTAACGGAAAGGTTATAAAAAAATAGGAACACACTTCATGAAGGTTTTAATGAGTAGAATTGCCATATTATCACGTATTTGTGCGGGATTGGTGTTTATTTTTTCAGGCTTTGTAAAAGCAGTGGATCCGCTGGGCTCGACTTATAAGTTTATTGATTATTTCCATGCCTTCAATTTGCCATGGCTTGAACAAGCTGCTTTTCCATTGGCAATACTATTAAGCGGATCGGAGTTTTTAATCGGAGTATGTTTGTTGCTGTTTATCCGGAACAAATTAGCAAACTGGGGTGCTTTATTGTTTATGGCTGGTTTCACTCCGCTTACATTTTGGCTGGCACTTACAAACCCTGTTCAGGATTGCGGTTGTTTTGGCGATGCAATTATTCTCTCAAACTGGCAGACGTTTTATAAAAATATACTAATATCTGCTCTTGTGATAATTTCTTTTATTTATCGTAATTCCACAAAACATTGGATGTCAATCAAAGCAGAATGGGTAATTGCTGCCTCGACAGCTTTGTTAATCACTGGTTTTTCATTGTTTAATTACTGGCATCTTCCTGTTATCGATTTCAGGCCTTATAAGATCGGAACAAACATTCCTGAGGGAATGATAATTCCGGAAGATGCACCCGCCAGTGTATATGAGCAATATTTTACATTACTTGATACCATTTCCGGTAAAAAGGTTTCAATAGAAAGCAACATTTATTCGAGCGATTCAATATACTGGAAGAAAGGTACAACCTGGAAATTTATTTCATCAACTGAACCTGTAATGGTAAAAAGAGGCTATCAGCCTGCTATTCATGATTTTAGTATTTCTTCACTTTCAGGTGAAGATATTACAGAGAAGGTTCTTGCAGATACGGGTTATTACTTTATTATTGTTGCATATGACCTCAAAAAATCTGAAATAAAATATCAGCCAGAAATAAACAGACTCTTTAATCAGGCTGTTGCCGATAACCATAAATTTGTTTGCCTTACAGCCGTTACAGGCAGTGAAATAGAACAATTTAAAACCGCTCATAATGCAGTCTATGAATTTTATATCACTGATCCTATAACCCTTAAAACCATAATCCGTGCAAATCCCGGGCTGATAATTTTGCATAAAGGTACCATATTAGCAAAATGGGCATCAAATGATATTCCCGGTTATGATAAAATTAAGATGAAATACCTGAAGAAATGACACAGATAGCTGTAATAAGCGGAAAGGGAGGCACAGGTAAATCGAGCATTGCTGCTGCATTTGCCACATTAAACGGGAAAGTTGTTGTTGCCGACTGTGATGTTGATGCAGCAAACCTTTATTTGTTATTTAATCCTATACATGAAGAAGAAATAGTCTATATCAGTGGTAGTAAAGCAGTTATAAATTATTCTTTATGTACCGGTTGCGGTATCTGTGAAAGTTATTGCCGGTTTGATGCCATATCAATAATAGACAAAAAGGTGGTTATTTCAGAAATATCCTGTGATGGTTGCTTCCTCTGTTCACATATATGCCCTGAAAAAGCCATAACCATGGTTCGGAATGATAAGAGCAGAATGTATTCAGGATCATTTCGCAATGGCAAAATGGTCTACGGCCGGCTTGCCCCGGGTGAAGAAAATTCGGGTAAACTGGTGAATATGGTACGGGAAAAAGCTAAAGAGGTTGCAAAAATAAATAACCTGGATACTACTATACTTGACGGTCCGCCGGGAATTGGTTGTCCGGTAATATCCACCATTACAGGAGTGGACAAGGTCGTGATTGTTACAGAACCAACTATCTCCGGCCTTCACGATTTGCAAAGAACAATTGAAATTGTTAAAAAATTTAGTCTGCCTGCATTTGTTGTAATCAATAAATATAATCTTAATTCTTCAATGAGCAACCAAATTGAAAAGTGGTGTACTCAAAATGAAATCACAATCGCAGGGAAACTGCCTTTTGACAAACAAATGACAGAGGCAATGGTACAGTTAAAAAGCATAACAGAATTTAATCCCTATCTTGAAATCAGTAACAAAATTAAAGTAATATGGAAAAAAATCTTAAATCAAAAGAAGTGAGTGATCTGTTTAAAAAAATCCCGATGGAAGGGATTAAAAACATTATTGTTGTTGCGTCAGGGAAAGGCGGCGTTGGAAAATCGACAGTGGCAGCAAATCTGGCAATTGCATTTGCAAGAAACGGACTAAGTACTGCGCTTGTTGATGCAGATATTTTTGGCCCGTCAATACCAAAAATGTTCGGGATAGAAGATGCAAGACCAGATGTTACGGCCCTTGGAGATAAAGAAATGATTTTCCCGATAGTTAAATACGGGGTTAAAATCATTTCGATAGGTTTTTTTATCGACCGCAGTCAATCACTTATTTGGAGGGGACCAATGGCCGGTAAAGCTGTTACCCAGCTTTTTGAAGACACCCAGTGGGGAGATATTGATTACATGATCATTGATTTTCCACCCGGAACCAGCGATATCCAGCTCACAACTGTTCAAAAACTTAAACTTACAGGAGCAATAATAGTGACCACACCACAGGAAATATCTCTGAATGATGCCAGAAAGGCAACTTCCATGTTCAAAAATCCTGATCTTAATGTCCCTGTTATTGGAATTATTGAAAATATGTCATGGTTTACCCCCGAAAAACACCCCGACGAAATATACTATCTCTTCGGCAAGGGAGGAGGCCTTAAACTGGCAAAAGAATTCGATACAGTTCTGCTTGGACAGATACCCCTTGTATTGGAGGTAGGTGAGGCTGCCGAAAAGGGATTGAGTGTATTCAGCCAAAAAAATAAATCTGTGGTAGCTGCATTTGAGCAGATAGCAGAAATGATAATTTCAAGAACAGAGGTCAGATCCTGAAGTGCTTTATCGACTGTCACTCTTTCTCCAGTTCACCCAGTCGTTTTTCAATATCTTTCTGCGAGCGGATAAGTGCGTCTGCCTGAGATTTAAGCATTTTGATCTCATCTTCTTTGCTTATTGAATGCGTCCAGGGGTAGCCCGGTACGAATCCCTGGTTATAAGCTCCCGAATGGAAGCCATATCCATAGTCTCTGCCCCAACCCATACCTCTTCCGAATCCGGCTCTCCTGCCGAATCCCATAGCTCTTCCCATTCCACCTCCAGCTCCTTTTGTAAATCCCGGGGAATCAAATCCCTCACAATACCCAAATGCTCTTCCGGTTCTGGGACCTTGTCCCACTGGTCCGGTACGATCTCCTCCTGGCATAATTTTTAATTTTATAGTTTATTTTAATTATTAAATGTAATATGTCATAAGTTCGTTTACATTTTCTAAGCAAAATACTGTATCAAGAGTTCGTTTACATTCTTTGTACTTGCCCCCTAGGGGGCGCCGGCTCTAAGGAGAGCAAAATATCATAAGTTCATTGACATTTTGGAATTTCAGTCAACAGGCATCAGAAAGGGGAATACATGAAAAACAATATGGTCTCTTTCGATTAGCAGGATATGGTTTTCTATAACTATCCGAGCGATTACATAGCTGTACATTAATTCCTTTTTAAGCTCAAACTTCATATCCAGGATCCTGATCATACAATCACTCCGGATGAACCTGATAAAAACTATTTCACCTTCAGTCATTGGGATTCGTTGATTCGGGCTGGGGGTGGCATTTAGTTTAAAGCATGGAGAGTCTGACACCATTTGATTAGGTGTGTTTCCTCCGGTGGTTGAATATCGATGGTTCTGATTATGAAAGGCCATGAACTCAACAGCACGCTCCTTTAGTTGCTCAAAGGATGAAAAGGTTTGGGTATTCAGAAAATACTTTTGCACGTTGTCGTTAAATTTCTCAATCACGCCATTGCGCCATGGTTCGGCAGGAGGAATAAATACTGGAGTAATGTTTTCTGACAACGCAAGCCGTATTAATGGGCCAAAGCTTCTTGGGTAACGATTACTCCCTCTAAAAGACAGCTCATTGTCCATTTGTAAATAATCAGGCATTGAAAAGTCTATCCAGAATTGGCATACGGCAGGCATTACGCTTTTTGAAGATTTATTTGGGATAGGGTAAACCCCGGCATAATGTGGCTCAACCGCAATAATATTAAGTATGTAATACCTACAGCCCCCTCTGAGATACTTCGGTCCAATAAGGTCCATCTGTTGAACATTAGTGAAGTAATCAGGATATTCTTTTTTTTTGCTTCTCTTTTTGTCCCCTTGCCTAAAAGCCATTGCGTTGGATGACCCTATTAATTGTAGACATTGAAGGAGGGATAATATTCAATCGCTTAAACTCATAAAGAATATTCAAAGCACCTTTTTGTGCATATTTCTGCTCTTTAAGGTTATTTCGAATAGATACGATTGTTCTTTCAATATCTGCCGGGATCCTGCTAATTGGCTTATTCGGTGCATTGGACAGTGATTGATACCAACCTTCGCTTCCTGTCTTATACCGTTGAAGCCATTTATGAACCCACTGACGAGTTTTACCTAAAGTGTCAGCAATGTCTTTAATCGGAATGCTTTTTAGATGTAATTCGACAGCCTGTTTTCTGAGTATCTCTTCGTCTTTCATCTTTTTTTGACGAAGTTCCAAAATTTCAAAGAACGATTTTTTTAAAATATATGTAAACGAACTGGTGAAACAAATTTTTACCTTAGATGTAAACGAACTACTGACATTTTGATGTAAACGAACTATAGAAATTTATCAATTAAATGTTATTTGGTTACTGGTTTATCCTGTAAAGATACAAAATAAAATGAACATATGTTCACTTTAATTAAAAATATTTATTATTCCCCGAATGTTGACTTAAGTTTGTTTAAAATTATTGATGATCTTAGAACTCATACATATCCCCTGATTTAACCTGCCTAATGCTGAACGCTTCATAAAAAGCTGATAAGGCATGAAGTTCCGTGCAATGTGAAGGTAAAACATGCTTTACTTTATTATCTTTCAGGTATCGTATCGTCTCCTTTGTCTGACTATCAATTTCTTTCAGATGAAACCCTCCTATTATCCCATATATGTTACTTATCCCGGTGACCTTTTTTGCATGCTCCAGGGTATTAACAACCCCTGAATGTCCGCAGCCTGTTACAACAAATAAACCTTCAGACAGTATCAGGGCCAATGCACTGTCGTCTATTACAAAATCAGGAGACTCGTCTTCAAAAATGAAAGAAGTGCTTTTTGATTCAAAGTCTGTTCTCCTGGGTATTTGTCCAAGGAAGATTATTTTTTCTGTAATCTTATAAGGTTGTTCACTGTTTTTCAAATTAAATTTCTTCTGCAATTCATCCCGTGTGTTTTTCAGTCCTATATACCTGTTGTCCTTCCTGCTGTAACGCTTCACAAAACATCCGGGGTGACAAACCAGGGAGCCTTCATGCAGATAACTCAACCCATTGCCGTGATCATAATGGCCATGACTCAGAATAATCATATCAATATTATCAATACTGATATTCATCTTTTTTGCATTTTTCATGAAAAGGTCGCTCTGACCTGTATCAAACAAAATTCGTTTTCCATGATGCTCAATTAGATATGAGAGCCCGTGCTCGGCCATTGTATAAGATCCGGCATGATTTTCCGTCAGAACTGAAATCTTCATGAACTTTTTTATTCAAAATTAGTCTAAATAATTTTTATATGAACGAATGTTCATTTAATTTTACTTTATATCCATTAACTAAGTACATGACAAAAATTTACAACATTGGTTAAATTTATCTATATCGTTGCTAAAAAGCAGGTTGGCTATAAA